>JAUIKY010000023.1 GCA_030430535.1 Bacteroidia bacterium | reverse complement strand
CATTATAAGCCCATATAACCAACCAAAATTTAGCCGTTAAAATGATGGTATAAAAACAAACGCCCTTAAAAAGGGCGCTTCTGTTTAAAGTTTTTACGAAATTATGGACTTGTGCAACGGTTACTATGTTGGTAACTGGTTTTTGTTCAATTTTATTTTTTTGTTTCAATTAATTTTTTGTCCACTACTTTATGAAATCGGTATGACCTTATCAAAATGATTATTGAAAAAACAACACATAAAGAAGATGCTATTAGTATTAAATAATTAAGTTGAAGGTTTAGCAGGATTGATAATATACTAGGAATTGCTATATATGCGACATCGCTTAAATATCTCATTCCAACATTTTTATTGTTTATTCCAGCATGTGATAAATCCCATTGTACAGCACTAATTTCTAACTCATCGAAAGTAGGTTGTAATTCTTGTGTTAGATACAAAATATACCCTAAAACAATTTTGTTATGATGTGCCACAATTCCTGCAACCCCTAAAGACACAATAGGTATAATCATTAAAAAAACAAAATCGTTTGATTGAACTGTAGCACCTGTTAAGGCAGCTATTCCTCCAATGTAAAACATAATAGAATTGTCTCTTAATGTTACCCTAGATACTAATCCAGCTCTTGTTGTTTCATAAAATCGTAGAGCAGCTTCAAGATTACGTTCTTTTTTATTCATATGATATATTTATTCATTTCATCCCAAAAGAAAATTTCCAACTCTATTGTTTTTAGGGAAATTTGCTCAACTCTTTTTTTATCTGAATCTGTTACTAATAATGGTTCAATTGATTTTAACATATCAGAATAGTGATGGTCATCAACCTCAATATGAATTGACCAAAAACTTAAATCAAGATTATCAGAAAAATGATAATTTTGAAGACCTTTATAAATAACTTCAAATTCTTTTGAAGCAAAATATTCAGTTCCAGGACCAACTAAAGCGAGCACATCTAAAGCATCTCCATTTTCACAAATAGATAAAAGTTCAGTAATATATTTTTTTGTTGCTTTTGTAGGTTTTGATTTTTCAATTTCTTCACCACTTATTTCCAAAGACTTCATGAAATTTAAAAATAATTGTCTATGCGATTTTTGAAAATCACCCTCACCATGTTCTTCCCATAAGTTCTCTATTATAGGCATTCTTATTTTATCTTCTTTTATTTTTCCAGCTGCATAACCTAAAAGTTGAGGAAAACATTGACAATAAAAATTATAATCTAGAGCAAACTTTTTAACTTGATTTTTATCCAACTCTTTATTACTGAGTCTTCTTAAGAATTCATGATTAATTACTTTGTCAACTTCTGGTTGTAATACAAACTTTAGATGGTTTAAAAATTCTTTCATGTTGTGATTTTTAGCTTGTTGCCAACGGTCCGGCTATGATTTCGGCTTGGGAATTTTAGACTAGAAAATTTCAAGTAAGAAATCGGGCCGTTTTTAAAGTTAGGGATTTTGTTTTTGGTTCAAGGGTAAAGCTGAATTATAGCCAATGTTACAGCACGTATTTAATAATCAATTTTTAGGGTATTCCCGTCTAAGAATACTCCTTTTGATTCCGATATTTTTAATTTCTGTTCCGCTGAAAGCCCTATAGTTTCTTCATGTTTTAGGTTTACATCATAAGCTACAACGTAGTGTGATAAATTGAACATCATTTCGCTTAACTCTCTATGTCCGTAATCGGAATTTAGTATTTCCATTTCTTTTTTTCCAAAGTCCTTTAGTCCGTAAGTGTAAATTGATTGTTTGTTATTTTCCTGTCTCAGGCCAAAATAAATCCAAATGTATAATGGCAAGTCCTCCTCAGTCATAGTTTCAACTTGCGAAATATAAAATTCTTTCTCTATTGCCAGAGACCTAGCTCCTATATAAATTCCGATTGATTTACTATTGTTTAAAATCGCACTAGTGATTTTGCTGAATAATATGTTTTCTTCAACAGCGTTCTGTCCAGCATTCATTATAGAAACAATCACATGTCCTTTGTGTTTTTTAACCTTTTCTGCGCCGTTTTCCCAAAACAAATTGTACTCTGCTGCGGTAATTGCCTCGTCCGTGGGAATTGCAGCTGGAATTTCGGCTATTGCTATTCTGTAATCTCCAATCTCCACAATTGAAGTTTCATTTGTGTTGTCTTCCCCATTTTTTACACTCAACCCCCACTTATTTTCCAATTCTGAGATGACCTTCGCCATATCGAGCGATTTGTTTTCATATAAAAGCACCATGCCAAGGATTGTAGAGTTGGATGATTTTTCTAGAGGTTTATCTTTTTTGAGAAAGCTAAAAAGTCCCATTGAAATTAGTAGAATTAAAGTTGTGGTTATTTTTTTGGACATATGTGCTGTAACAATCGGCTAAACACAATACGTTTAGCCCCATTATATTTATCCCGATTAATATTTCGGCTCACTAAAATAACTGAAAAATATTACAATTTTAAAAAAAGAGTTAAAAAAACAGGCTGCAAATTTTGCAGCCTGTTTTCAATGTTATAAAAGATTCCTTCCCGATAGCTATCGGGGTTAAAAGGAATAGTTATTCTCCCAAAAACGGATAACGGTAATCGGTTGGGGTTACAAAGGTTTCCTTGATCAATCTTGGCGATACCCAACGCATGAGGTTTTGTGCGCTACCGGCTTTATCGTTAGTGCCCGATGCTCTAGCCCCTCCAAACGGTTGTTGGCCTACAACCGCTCCGGTACACTTATCGTTAATGTAAAAGTTTCCGGCACTGTTTTGCAGGGCGTCGGTAGCCTCGGTAATAGCGTAACGGTCGGTGGCCAAAATAGCCCCGGTTAATCCATATTCGCTGGTTTCATCCACCAGTTTTAAGGTTTCCGCGTAAGCGTCGTCTTCATACACATAAATGGTCAACACTGGGCCGAATAGCTCGGTGCACATGGTGGTGTATTTTGGGTCTTGGGTAACGATTACGGTAGGCTCTACAAAATAGCCTTTGCTTTTATCGTAGTTTCCGCCGGCAATAATTTCTACCTCGCTATCGTTTTTGGCCGCATCGATGTACTTGGCCAACTTATCAAAGGAGCCTTCGTGGATTACGGCGGTAATAAAGTTATCCATATCTTCTGGAGAGCCCATTTTGAAGGATTTTATATCTTCCAAAAGATATTTTTTTACATCGCCCCAAATGCTTTTCGGGATGTAGGCACGAGAGGCCGCGCTACACTTTTGGCCTTGGAATTCGAATGCGCCACGCGAAAGGGCAGTTGAAACTTGTTTCGGTACCGCCGAATTATGGGCAATGATAAAATCCTTTCCTCCGGTTTCGCCCACAATACGTGGGTAAGTTTTATAATTATGGATGTTGTTTCCTATTTGTTTCCATAGTTCCTTGAATACGAAAGTAGAGCCCGTAAAGTGCAATCCGGAGAAATCGGGACTAGACAATACGGTATTACTGATCATTACCGGGTCGCCAAACACCACGTTGATCACTCCTGGTGGTACACCGGCTTCTTCAAAAATATCCATAATCACTTTGGCAGAGTACACCTGGCTGTCGCTGGGTTTCCAAACCACCACATTGCCCATCAAGGCCATGCACGAGGGCAGGTTTCCGGCAATAGCCGTAAAGTTAAAAGGTGTAACCGCGTATGTGAAGCCTTCCAACGGACGGTATTCCACGCGGTTCCACGCATCGCTGGTGCTTTCGGGCTGTTCCATGTAAATGTCGGTCATGTACTGCACGTTAAAGCGCAGAAAATCGACCAATTCGCAAGCCGAATCGATTTCAGCTTGATGTATGTTTTTCGATTGCCCCATCATGGTGGCGGCATTGATTCTAGCTCGGTAAGGGCCGGCAACCAGTTCGGCAGCCTTTAAAAAGATGCCCGCACGTTGCTCCCATGGCATTTTGCTCCATTTTTTTCGGGCTTCCAAAGCCGTGGCAATGGCGTCTTCTACATGTTGCTTTTCGGCCAAATGGTAGCTCCCAACTATATGTTGATGGTCGTGCGGCGGCGAAATAGGCTTGGTATTGCCGGTAGAAACGTACTTCCCGTTAATGTACAATGGAATATCTACCTTGCTATTGTACATGGTTTTGTATGCCTCTAAAACGGCAGAGCGTTCTGGCGTTCCGGGCGCATAAGATTTTACAGGTTCGTTTACGGCAATTGGTACATTAAAAAAGCCTTTTCCCATGATTTTCTGTTTTTTGTTGTTAAAAATTCAGTGAATGTCTAACAAAGCTAATAATTTTCAAATGATAAATCGGGGCGTGAGTTGCTAAATCGGCGTTAAAATTTGTAGAATTTTTGTAAGTTGGCTATCTGATTTAAGACTATTGGTTTTATGTGTACCGTTACGATTGTTCCGCAGAATAACAACGACTTTGTTTTGACCACCAATAGGGATGAAGCACCCGATAGGATATCGCTAGAACCCGATTTTTACAACCACGTCAATACCAAACTGTTGTTTCCAAAGGATAAAACGGCTGGAGGCACGTGGATTGGCGTAAGCGAAAAGCAACGGGTAGTGTGTGTGCTGAATGGTGGTTTTGAGTTTCATGAGCGAAAATCCAGTTATGGAAAGAGTCGGGGGGTGATAGCTAAAGATATTATGGTTGCCGATGCTGTTTATGAAACCATAAGCGATTATAGTTTAGCCGATGTGGAGCCGTTTACCATGGTGATTGCCGAATGGAACAATGGTTTAAAATTTATGGAATGGGTTTGGGACGGAAGCCAAAAGCATATTGCCCAATTGCCTTTGGAAGCCCATATTTGGTCGTCGTCCACTTTGTATTCACCAAAAATGAAAGCTGAACGGTTAAAGTGGTTCCGAGATTTTAAATTGGATCATCAACTGAATGCCGAATCGCTTTTGCAGTTTCATAAAACAGCCGGCGATGGCAATGCCGATTATGGGGTCATTATGAACCGAGGTTTTGTGAAAACGACCAGTATTACCCAAGTTGAAAAAATAGGCCAGACGGTAGAAATGCATTATGAAAGTCTTCAAAATAATGCTTCGTCTTCTACAATCTTCAATTTACCGCAAATTGTAAATGAATAATACCGGCATTATTTTAACCTTGGCTTATCCAGAAACCATTGTTATGGTTTCCAAAGAATGGTTTTCGCCGTTTTTGCGCTTCTTCGGCATTGGTAAAAAGAATTATTTAAGGGCTGGGCACGCGGCGCTGGTGCTTGTCAACAAAAAAACGGGTATTTTGGAATACCATGATTTTGGGCGATACATCACACCTGAGCCTACAGGACGTGTTCGAGGAAAAGACACCGATAACGAATTGGATTTTCCGTTGATGGCCAAAATTGAAGGTGGGAAAATTACCAATTTAAATGACATTGTATCTTTTTTGGGTACGCACCCAAAGCTCACACACGGCGATGGAAAATTAATTGCTTCGGTGTGCCATGCGGTCGATTACCAAAAAGCGAGAACGCATATCACCAACATGCAAAACAAGCATTTTATTCGTTATGCCGCTTTTATAAAAGAGGCCTGCAATTGCGCCCGCTTTGTTACCGATAGTTTGATTGCTTCGGTAACCGATAAAAGTATTAAGAGGAAGCTGGAAAAATCGAAATGGTTTACGCCCAGTACCGTTGGAAATGTGGTGTTAGCCGATACCGAAAACAAGGTTTATGAGGTTTCGGAAACGGGTAATATTTCAGAATTTAAAGGCTCACAAAAAAGTGAAAATATCCGGTGTTTTCTAGATCGGTTGAAAGATCATAAGGTTAATTTTATTGGAACTTTACAGCCTAAGCCTGTTGAGGGCTTGAGTGAAAACGCCCAATGGCTGCCCGGTATTGCAGCTGGTGCGTGGTTCGAATTACATGTTAACGGCCATGACACAGAATTCGATTTCAAACGCATTTCACCGCATGGAAATATTGATGTGTATGATAGGTTTGTGGTGCAGGACGATGGTTTTGATTACTATTCAGAATTTGAATTCGTGCATTATTCCAACTGCAAGTTTTTTCATGTGAAGCAAAACGGAAAGGTGTTTCGGTTTGACCGAAAGGTTGACTGATTTTGTCATTCTCAGCAAAGCGAAAGAATCTTCGTATTGGTGTTGTGGGGTTTAATGAAAAGATTGCCACGTCATTCGTTCCTCATTTTTGCAGTGATGCGTCATTCCGAGGAATGATTTTAAGAGTGACGTGGGAATCTTTTGAATAAGAATTTTACAATAAACAGATTGCTTCATCGCTCGCTCTTCGCAATGACGTAAGTTTTTGCATGAGAGTAAAAATCAATGATGCGTCATTACGAGGGAAGAAGTGACCGAAGTAATCTGTTAAATTGTAAGAAGACTGATTTGTTTTTCGAA
The DNA here is from genome assembly GCA_030430535.1 of Bacteroidia bacterium. Taxonomy (GTDB): domain Bacteria; phylum Bacteroidota; class Bacteroidia; order Flavobacteriales; family Flavobacteriaceae; genus Flavisericum. The sequence continues at coordinate 47,109 of JAUIKY010000023.1, read as the reverse complement.
ATGCCATTAATTTATAGCAAACGGCGCACTCAATCTAAACGTAGGGATGGCTACTAAAAACTTTTTGGTGGTTGTAAAATTAACCATGCTGTAATGGCCCTGCATCGCTCCAAAAGGCGAAGTGAGCAAACAGCCCGAGGTGTAAGTATGTGTTTCGCCGGGTTTCAATACGGGTTTTTTGCCAATAACGCCTTCGCCCGAAACGGTTTCGACATTGTTAAGGGCATCCATAATTTCCCAGTGGCGGGCATTGAGTTGTACCGTGTCTTTGCTTTGGTTATGTATGGTTATGGTGTACCCAAAAGCGTACTGTATTTTATAGTTTTTATAAAATGAGCCTTCGTAGTGGGTTTCCACCGAAATTTTTATGCCTTTTGTAACTTGTTGAACCATGTTAACTATTGATAAACAAAGCGTTTTGCGCTGCTAAAATAACTAAAATAAAGTGGATGGCATTAAATTTTAACGCATACCGATAAAATATTAGTTGAAATGCGCGATTAGTTCGAGATATTAACTGAGCTGCCTTCTCCCAATCCAATAATTTGGTCGTAACGGGCACCCAAATCACGGTAGTAAACCAGTACTTTGTAGTTGTTTTCGGTTTGGTAAAAGTTTCCGCCAATAAGGCCTTCGTCAATACTGCCATCGTTGTTCGCTACTACATATTTATAGTTGTAAAACCCTTGTTTGAGTAAAATGGGCTTGGTGAAAACGTTATTGGTTTCGTCGAATACCAATCGGGTGGACTCGTCAATAACGTAGTTGTTGAAGTTTCCGTAAACATGAATGTTTTTCCCGATTAAATGGTCTTTAGCTTCCAACGAAAAATGCACCCAAACATAATCGGCCTCAATACTGGGGTTGTCGGCATCAATGTTTAAAATCACATAGTTTCCGTTAATGTCGGGGTTGTAAGTGTACGGTCGGTTGGCTCTTACAATATTAGTGTACAAGTAATTATGGTACAGGTCTTTTAAGTCGATAAACTGAATGCCCGTATTGGCTGCCCGAACATCTTTGTTTTCAAAGAAAAAATATTCGTTTCCGCCCCAAAAACTGGTTTCGGTGTCGTATTTGTAAATCAGCTGGTTGCCAATAGTGTACTGTGGTTTTAGGTTTGAAATGACGTTATGCAGATTGTTGTTCTGAACAATAACGGCCTTTACGGTTTGTTTGGGGTTGTTCAGTTGCATGTTGTTGGGCGTTATGGTAATGTCCACACGTTGCTTTTCTTCAATATACTGTATGTCGCGAGAGCGTTTTATGCTCACCCCAACGGAAGCTTTGTCTTCATAAATCATAAATTTTCTCGAAAATACCAATTCGTTGTTGCTGTTATAAATGGACAGCAGGTAATTTCCCGATACTTTGAGTGCTTTTGTGAAACTATTCGGAATTGTAAGTTTGTAATGCGAATAGATTTGGTAGGTGTTGTACGAGTTCTCGTAATCACGGATGCGTTGGTTGTCGAAGCCATCCATAAATTCGGAGCGCATCAAAACCGAGGGTGTCCAATCGTAATTAAAGTGTTCTATTTTGTAGTAGTAATCGTCTTCATTACCGTTAAGCGCATCAAACTCCAAAACCAAATATTCGCCCAGCCTTAAAATGGGCAATTGGGTTTCGGGGGTGTCGCCTTTAAAATTTATGGTTTTTATGTAGTCTGGCGGCGGAGTTTCTGCTATTTGGGCAAATCCGAAAACGGAAAAAACAACGATAAAAATAGAAGTGAAGAGGTTTTGTTTCATTGAGATATGGTGTGATAAAAATGTAAAGATATGCAAAATCCGTACCTTTTTGAAAGCAGATTATTTAGAATGGATACAAATAACAAACTCTAAACAACATTACGTTTTTTTACTGAAGAAATTCGTATTTTTGCACCGATTTTTAGACAACTAATTTCAATAAAAATAAATATGTCAAACGACATTCGTATTAAAAAAGGTCTGGACATTAAACTTAAAGGTGAAGCTGAAAAAACCTTAGAACAGGCGATTATCAGCAACTACTGCACCATAAGACCAGAAGATTTTCATAGCGTTACACCCAAACTTGTTGCAAAAGAAGGTTCCTCAGTTAAGGCTGGGGGCGTTTTGTTTTACGACAAAAGTAACGAGGCTGTGAAATTTGCATCTCCAGTTTCAGGACAAGTGATTGAGATTGTTAGAGGGCCAAAAAGACGTATTGATGCCATTAAAATCCAAGCGGATAAAACGCAGGAATTTGAGGATTTCGGAGCGTTTAATTTAGACGCCGCAAAGCCGGAAGAATTAAAGGCACATTTACTTAAATCGGGATGTTGGCCGTTTATAAAACAGCGTCCGTACGACGTCATTGCCAATCCGGAGAAATCGCCAAAAGCTATTTTTGTTTCAGGGTATGCCAGTGCACCATTGGCAGCCGATTTAGATTTTACATTACAAGGAAAGGAAGCCCAATTGCAAGCCGCGATTACAGCACTTGGAAAATTAACTGAAGGTAAAGTACACGTTTCGGTTGGTAAAAATGCCAATTCTCCATTGGCAGGACTGTCGGGTATCACTTTACACAAAGTATCTGGGCCGCATCCATCGGGGAATGTCGGGACACAAATCAATAAAATAGACCCTGTAAATAAAGGTGAGGTTGTGTGGACGGTAAGCCCGCAGGACCTTGTGATTATCGGGGAGCTTTTATTAACCGGGAAATTCAATGCCGAGCGTATTGTTGCTTTGGTAGGTTCGTCGGTTAAAAAGCCACGTTATTTTAAAACCCTTATCGGAAGTGAAGTATCAACCATGATTTACGATAACGGCGTTGAGAAACGAGGAAACGACCGTATTATTTCAGGAAATGTGTTGTCTGGAAAAGAAATTAAGCCAGATGGTGCTCTGGACTATTACAGCAATGTGATTTCAGTGATTCCAGAAGGTGACGATTATGAGCTGTTTGGGTGGAATAAGCCTGTGTTTAATAAAATTTCTACCACTAGAGCCATGACCTTTTCTTGGTTAAACCCCAACAAGAAATATGAGTTGGATACCAATACCAATGGTGAGCACAGAGCCTTTGTGGTAACTGGAAATTATGAAGAGGTATTTCCGTTGGATATTTACCCTTTGCAAATCCTAAAAGCCTGTATGTACAAAGATTTGGACGAAATGGAAGCTTTGGGTATGTACGAAGTAGCGCCAGAGGATTTTGCCTTAACGGAATTTGTTTGTGTATCTAAACAACCACATCAAAAAATAATAAGAGAAGGCTTAGATTTAATGCTTAAAGAGATAGGATAATGGAACTTAAAAAGAGATTACATATTTTAAAAAGAAAGTTCAGGAACAAAAAAATGGCTCCTGCTTTTAATGCCTTGCATACTTTCTTATTCCTGCCTGATGAAACCACTCACGGTGGTACCCACATTAAAGCAGCAGACGATTTAAAGCGTACCATGAATACCGTAATTATGGCCTTGGTACCTTGCTTGATTTTTGGTATGTTCAACGCTGGTTACCAACATTATTCAGCTATTGGTTCGCCAGTAGAATTTTTGTCTTGGGATGCTTTTTACATCGGTTTAATCAAAGTATTGCCATTGGTAATTGTATCTTACGGTGTTGGTTTGGCCATTGAATTTTTATTCGCCGTAATCAAAGGCCACGAGGTAGAAGAAGGTTACTTGGTAACAGGGATGTTAGTACCCCTAATTGTGCCTGTAGATTTACCACTTTGGATGTTGGCCGTTGCCGTTGCCTTTGGTGTTGTGATTGGAAAAGAAGTTTTTGGAGGAACAGGAATGAACATTCTTAACCCTGCATTGACCATCCGTGCCTTTTTATTCTTTGCTTATCCAACTTGGATGTCGGGCGATAAAGTTTGGGTACACGGAGCTGTAGATCGCGCTCAGGAAATTGCCGGTGGTGCCAATCTGGATGCTATTTCAGGTGAAACCATTTTAGGTAGTTTGGCACAAGGCAATCCAGCTGGCTATTCTGTTGCTGATATGTTCTTCGGATTTATTCCCGGTTCAGTTGGAGAAACATCAACCTTATTGATTCTTTTAGGTGGATTGTTTTTGATTTTCACTAAAATAGGAAGTTGGAGAATCATGTTGTCATCTGTAATCGGAGCTTTGGTAATGGGCTTGATTTTCAATGCCGTTGTAAGCAGTGGATGGATTAGCGAAAGCAGCAAGTTTTACGGATTGATGAGTACTGAATTTTGGCACCATCTATTAATTGGTGGGTTTGCCTTTGGTACCGTATTTATGGCTACCGATCCGGTAACGGCTTCGCAAACCAATAAAGGAAAATGGATTTACGGATTTTTGGTTGGTTTTATTTCCATACTTATCCGTGTGTTCAACCCGGCTTACCCAGAAGGTGTGATGTTGGCCATCTTATTGATGAACGTATTTGCACCAACCATCGATCACTACGTGGTACAAGGTAATGTGAAGAAAAGAATGAAACGTTTAAAAGTTAAAACGGCTTAATACAATGAGTAATAAAACAGATAGTAACGCATATACTATAATATTTGCCATAGGCATGGTATTGGTAGTTGGAGCATTATTAGCATTCACTGCAGCGTCTTTAAGGCCTTCAATCGATAAAAACAGAGAAATTGAAACCCAGCAGAACATTTTGTATGCTATGGGCGTAAATGAAAACGACGAAAGCAGCGCGCAGTTTGTTGATGCTTCAAAAGCCCCCGATTTATTCAGCCAATACATTCAAAAGCAATTGGTGATTACTGAAGGGACTAACGTTAAAGAAGATAGCGAGGCATTTTTGATTGATGTTAAGAAAGAACAGGAAAAAGCTAAATCGGGAGAAGAAAGACGTTTGCCTTTGTTTGTAGGAGAAAAGGACGGACAAACCTATTACATCGCTCCAATTCGTGGAAAAGGACTTTGGGATGCTGTTTGGGCATACATCGCTATGGACAAAAACATGGTGATTCAAGGGGCTTACTTCGATCACAAAGGTGAAACACCTGGTTTGGGAGCCAACATTAAAGAGCGTTTTTTTATGGACGATTTTATTGGAGAGCACTTGTTGGATAGCAATGGTAACTTTAAAGGGGTGGAAATCACTAAAAGTAATGCCGATCCAACCAACCAAGATAAAACCGATAACGAAGTAGATGCTATTGCAGGAGCTACAATTACAGGAAATGGTGTGGCAGCAATGATAAAAAGTGATTTGTCGTTGTACGTGCCGTATTTCAAAACTTTAAAAAATTAATCGTATGGGATTACTTTCTAAAAAAGACACAAAATTAATTACAGATCCGTTAGCGGACAACAACCCTATTACCATCCAGGTATTGGGTATCTGTTCGGCATTGGCTATTACGGCGCAGTTGAAAGCCTCCATTGTAATGTCGTTATCTGTATTGTTCGTATTGGGAGTGGGTAACGTGGTTATCTCTTTAATCCGAAACATTATCCCATCAAAAATTAGAATTATCGTTCAGCTTACGGTTGTTGCCGCCTTGGTAATTATTGTAGACCAAGTATTAAAAGCCTTCGCTTATTCGTTAAGTAAAGAACTTTCGGTTTTCATTGGTTTGATTATCACCAACTGTATCATCATGGGGCGTTTTGAAGCTTTTGCTTTAGGTAATGGCCCTTGGAAATCGTTCTTGGATGGTATTGGTAACGCTTTAGGTTATGCTGTAATCTTGATTATAGTAGGTTTCTTTAGAGAGCTATTGGGTTCTGGAACCTTACTAGGATTTAAAGTATTGGGAGACCCTATTGAAAAAACAGGATTGTATGCTATTGGTTATGAAAACAACGGATTCATGTTGTTGTCGCCCATGGCATTAATCGTTGTGGGTATCATTATTTGGGTACAGCGTAGTAAAAACAAAGATTTAATCGAAGATCATTAAAATTAGTAAGCAGTTGGCAGTCGCAGTAAGCAGTTACTGAGGACTGAATACTGAGGACTGAATACTTAAGAAATATGGAACATATAGAATTATTTTTCAAATCAATTTTTATAGATAACATGGTATTTGCCACATTCTTGGGGATGTGTTCTTACCTTGCCGTATCTAAAAAAGTAAGTACAGCCGTTGGGCTTGGTGCTGCCGTAATCTTTGTATTGGCAGTAACCGTTCCTGTAAACTGGCTATTAGATCAATACATATTACAACCTGGAGCTTTAAAATGGTTGGGTGCAGAATATGCCGATTACGATTTAAGTTTCCTATCGTTTATCATGTTTATTGCAACTATCGCCACCATGGTACAGTTGGTTGAAATCGTGGTAGAGAAATTCTCGCCATCGCTTTATAACTCTTTAGGTATTTTCTTGCCACTTATCGCGGTAAACTGTGCCATTTTAGGAGGTTCGTTATTTATGCAGTCTCGTGAAATTCCTTCCATAGGATTGGCGTTCAACTACGGAATATCTTCAGGTATCGGTTGGTTCTTGGCTATTTTGGCCATTGCAGCCATTCGTGAAAAGATACGTTACTCTAACGTTCCTGCTCCATTAAGAGGTTTAGGAATTACGTTCATTATTACCGGTTTGATGGCGATAGGATTTATGAGTTTTGGTGGTATGTTAACAGGTGGTGATGACGAAGGAAAAGAACAAACCGAAACTGCAAAAGTAGAGCAGGCCGAGCAAAAAGAAGAGAACAAATTAGCTGAAAACACCACTACAATAAACGAGTAATATGATATTAGCAGCAGGTACATTAGGAACCATTTTAGCAACCGTAGCCGCCTTTTTAACGGTAACCTTACTTTTGGTGGCCTTGCTATTGTTCGTAAAACAAAAGCTTTCGCCATCAGGTCCGGTAAAGATTAAAATCAATGGTGAAAAAGAAATAGAAGTTGAGTCTGGAGGCAGTTTACTTTCTACCTTAGGTAACAAAAAAATATTCTTACCATCGGCTTGTGGTGGTGGTGGAACATGTATTCAGTGCGAGTGCCACGTTCTTGAAGGAGGTGGTGAGGCCCTGCCAACAGAGACACCACACTTTACCCGTAAAGAGTTACAGCACGGTGCCCGTTTGGCTTGTCAGGTGAAGGTAAAGCAAGACATGGAAATTACCATTCCTGAAGAAGTCTTTGGTATTAAAAAATGGGAGGCCGAAGTAGTGCGTAACTACAACGTAGCGTCTTTCATTAAGGAATTCGTTGTACGTATTCCAGAGGATATGAATTACAAAGCAGGTGGATACATCCAAATTGAAATTCCACAATGCGAGATTAAATATTCAGATATCGACATTACGGCACATCCAGAAGAGCACGAAACTCCAGATAAGTTTCAAGCAGAATGGGATAAGTTTGGTCTTTGGCCATTGGTAATGAAAAACGATGAAGTTGTAGAGCGTGCCTACTCTATGGCTTCTTACCCAGCCGAAGGTCGCGATATTATGCTTAACGTACGTATTGCAACGCCGCCATGGGACAGAGCTAAGAACGGTTGGATGGACGTAAATCCGGGTATAGCCTCATCTTATATTTTCTCAAGAAAACCGGGTGATAAAGTAACTATTTCTGGTCCTTACGGTGAATTCTTCATCAACGAAAGTGAAGCCGAAATGCTTTACGTTGGTGGTGGTGCTGGTATGGCGCCAATGCGTTCGCATTTGTACCACTTATTCAAAACCTTAAAAACAGGAAGAAAAGTTACGTATTGGTACGGTGGACGTTCTAAACGAGAATTATTCTACTTAGATCATTTTTACCAATTGGAAAAAGATTTCCCTAACTTTAGATTTTTCTTAGCACTTTCTGAACCTTTACCAGAAGATAACTGGAAGGTAAAAGAAGATATTGATTCACCAGGAGATGGGTTCGTTGGATTTATTCACAACTGTGTAATTGATAACTACCTAAGCAAACACGATGCTCCAGAGGATATTGAATTGTATTTCTGTGGACCGCCATTAATGAACAAAGCGGTTCAGAAAATGGGAGAAGATTTTGGTATCCCAGATGAGAACATTAGATTCGACGACTTTGGTGGATAGACAATAATTTTCATTAATATAATTTTGTCATGCTGAACTTGATTCAGCATCCCACAAATAAAATTAAGCCCAATACTGCAGTATTGGGCTTTTTGTTTTTATCAATTGTTTGTGGTTTACAATGCCATCTGGTTATGCTCAAACTCAAACAATTTGGTATAATCCATCACGTTGGCAATGCCATCCAATTGGCATAGGAAGTTAACCACGGCACTCAAGCCTTCAAAAAGAATGTTTTTGTCCGTTGGGTTTTCGGGTTTGCGGTTGTTATGGTGAAGCGGAAGTTGGTAGCCACAGGCTTTTAAAAAAGTGGCTTCAATATTCAAAAGTTCATTAGGGGTATAACCGTTAAAGGTTCTTCCGAAGTTTTGGTGCACCAACCCCACATAATTCAATTTAGTAGAACCATGTTGGTCCGAAAGATGTTTCCAGCTATCCGTAAGGTCCAAAATATTTCCAACGGCACATTGTTTGCAACACTCTGGGTTTAATGTGTTGGAATGAAAAGCCGTGTATAGCTTTTTAATGGCGGCATCAAAACGTTTGGTGGTTTCCATAACCTCTTTCTTCCGAAGATATGAAAAAATAACGACTTTGTTGCCTTTGTTAAAACATCAAGGGCAGAACAAATTGAAACATGGCTATTAAAAGAAGCACTGAAATGATGTTGAGAACAATGCCAACCCTTGCCATTTGGCTCACTTTAACATATCCACTGGCAAAAACAATGGCATTGGGCGGTGTGGCCATGGGGAGCATAAAAGCACAGCTACTGGCTATGGTAACGGGAATTAAAAGGTGTAGAATGGGGATATCCAACCCTAAGGCAATACCTGCCACTACAGGAGCTAAAACAGCGGTGAGTGCCACGTTACTCATTAGTTCGGTCATAAAGAGCATTAAAAAAATGAGAACAGAGGCCATCAACAAAACACTGATGTTGCTATTTGAAATGGCCGTTGCGACTACATCAACAATACCAGTGGCCGACATGCCATTGGCAAGCGCCAAACCGCCGCCAAATAGTATTAAAATACCCCAAGCCAGTTTTTCGGTGTCCATCCATTGCAATACAAAATCGCCCGTTTTTAAGTTAAAAGGAATAGCGAAAAGAGCAATAGCCCCCAAAACACTGATAATGGTATCGGAAAGTGCTAAAGCAGGAATTAATGAATTTATCAAACTTCTAAAAATCCAAAGAAATACAATGCACGCGAAAATGATTAAAACGTGCCGCTCTTTTTTCGATATTTTGCCCAGTTTTTTTAGTTCGGTGTCAATAAATTGCTTTGAAGCTTTAAATTCCATGTTTTTATTAGGAAACATCCATTTTACCAGTACCCAATAGATAATGGCTATTAAAATTATGGAAAACGGTAGCCCCATAACCATCCATTTTACAAAGGATATTTCAATGTTGTATTCGTTTTCCAATAACCCGATCAATACCGAATTGGGTGGTGTGCCAATTACGGTGGCTATGCCTCCCGCGTTGGCTGAAAACGCAATGCCCAGCATCACACTAAGAGCAAAATTTTTATCATTTTTGGTAAACCCATCGGCATCTTCAATAAGCAATCTAATCACCGACATGGCTATGGGTAGCATTACCACCGTACTGGCCGTATTGCTTATCCACATGCTCATAAATCCAGTAGCAATCATAAACCCTAAAACAACCCGATTGGGGGAAGTGCCCGTTCGTTTTATGATATTCAAGGCAATGCGCTTGTGCAGGTTCACTTTTTCGAGTGCCAAGGCTAAAACAAATCCGCCAAAGAAAAGAAAAACAATGGGGCTGCCGTAGTTGGCGCCAACCTCGTCTATGGGCATCACCTTAAACAACGGGAAAATAAAAAGAGGAAGAAGCGCAGTTACTGAAATGGAAACGGCTTCGGTAATCCACCAACAAATCATCCAACAGGCTATAGCGATTACTGAATTGGCTTGGGGAGAAATTATTTCGGGAGTGAAAAATTGTATGATAATAAACAGAAAAGGCCCAAACAAAAGTCCGAATCTTTTAGATAAAGGGTGTGTTTTCATGTCCCAATAATTGTTGGTTAGTAAGTTAAAGGCATGTGGAATTTAGTGAAACTTTTTCGGCTATTCAAACTGAGGTCTTTAAACAGAATGGGCTTTTCTTCTCGAGCGTTTAAGAAAAAGCAAAGCAACAATGATTAGCGTAATGCCTCCTAAAACCCAATATAAAACGTTTGAAGAAGGTGTAAAATGAATGGGGCTAACGTCTCCAATAAGTACGAGACCTGCCCAATACTGTGGCGCTCTGGTCCGGCCATGGGCGTTAGTTAAGTACTTGAGTTTGGCTTGCTGTAAGGCTTTGTCTTTTGCCATCCCCTTTTTTATGTTTCGATAGAATAGTTCGATGATTTCGGTACTAGATTTTTCATCAATTTTCCAAAGGCTGGTTAAAATGCTTTCGCTTCCGGCATAATTAAAGGCGTGCGCCAACGATATCATGCCCTCACCCGCTTGGTAGGTAGGTTTTCCCGTTTCGCAGGCGGTTAAAATGGCTAGGTTTGAATTTAGATTTTCGTTGTAAATTTCATAGGTATAGAGCGAGTTGTCTTCATCCGTATTGTTCTTGGCAAAAATCAATCGTGATAGCTCCGGAGTGATGTTGTTCGATTCGGCGTGCGTACCAATATGTATAATTTTGTGCTCGTTGGCTTCATTTTTAAAAACCTGTTTGGAGGCGTTTTCATTAATAAAAGAGGTGCCATTAAAGAGTCTGGAATATTCTTTGGCTAAATCGACGCTAAAAGGTTGGGGCAAAAGGGTGAGGTAGGTTTTATCCACCGAAACCGAATCGGTTATGCCAATGCTGTACTGCTTTTTCATGTGTTCGGTAAATTCTGGGGCAAAGGCTATAAAATCGTTTTGGTAATCAACAGTATTCTTGTTTTTGCCCAACAGTAGCAAGCTATAATTATAGGAAATAATGTGTTTTTTTAATAAGCAGTTTTTCGCTAGTTCATCTAAAGAAGTTACAGGTGTTGGAGTTAAACTTTCAAAACTGAGGTTGAAAAGCTCGCCATCTGGAATAATAATCACATTTTCGGTGGTGATGCTGGCTTCCAATGGCTGCCACAATTTGGTGTATAACTGATGTAGTTTTAGGCAGGTTTTTTCAAAATCCAATTCGTTTTCCGAGAGTTGGGCAATATCATTGGCAATTTTAGTGTCGTCAAGCTGAAATAGCTTTTTATCTTTTTGTGATAAAACCAAAGCAAACAATTTTTTTTCTATGTAAAAATAACGAACCACCGAAACGTTGCTTGGTATGTTCTGGTTTAAGTTGTGCAATGGTACTTCAATACTGGCATAGCGCATTTTGTAATATTTGGGGTGGTTCTGTTTCAAAGAGTCCATAAAGCTATTCCAGTTAGCGTTGGCTTGAAAAAAACGTTTAAAGCTGCCATCGTTGTTTTCAATGTAACTGCTTAGGGCTTTGCGGAGGTTTTTTTCGCGCTCCAAAACAGAATTGGGTAGGTTGGCAAATGCCAGATTGTTTTTGAAGTTTAAGCGTGACCTAATGCGATTATAAAGGCTCGATTCATGGATGGTGAGCAGTTGGTTTAAATAGGTTTCATTTTTAGTAATGTTGAACAAATCTAAAAGCAATTGCTTTGAAAAATTGAAGAGCTCATTATTTTCTGAAATGAGTAAACTTAAATCGTCATAAGATTTGATAATAGATTTTTGTTGTTCTAAAATGGCAATCCCCGAATTGATATCTTCCAAAAGGGCTTTTAAGCCGTTTTCAGTAGGGGTATTGTTCAAAAGGTATTTTGATTTTGCATTGATTAAAAATGCTTTGGGTTTTCGGTATTGAATCTGAACCGAATCCTTAAAACCATTGGCTGTAAAATATGGTTTGTCGAGAAAAGCAATGGCCTCGTTGCTGTAGGTTGCTGCTTTTTGGTATTGCCCCAATTTAAAGTGTACTTCACTCAAATTGACAATATGATGAAATTCCTGAATGCTATTTTTAAAGTCGCTCGATTTTATAAATCTATAGCTTTCTTCTGCTAAAGGAATGGCTTTGTTGGCATTGTTGGTGTCTGCATAAAATTGAGACATGTTGATGATTTCATCAAGAAAATCGCGAGTGTAATCATTTTTTCCAAGCGATGTTTTGTAAAGTGTATAAGCTTCATCGTAAAATTGTTTGGCACTTTCGTTATCGCCTAATTCGTGGCTAATGGAAGCTTTTGTAGATAGCGCGCTGGCTTTCCAGAAAAACATGGTGTTTTTGCTGTTTTTAATCCTTTCGAGTGCCTGGTCTATTAATTTGTTCGCGGCGTTGAAATCCCTAAGTCCAATTTTCGATTGCGCCGAAATGATAAGCGAAATGGTTAAGTTATTATCATCAGGTGCCAGGGTTTTTAACTTTTTTTGATAAGAATAAGAGATCAACTGGTCGGCCCTTTCAAACTCTCCAATGGAATGATAAAAGGAGCCTAAATTGTCGATGGCTACCAATTGATGCTTAAGTGTACGAAGCTTACCAGATTCATCATTAGAGACATTTAAATAATTTTGAAAGTTATGGATTACTTGTTTTGAAGATTCAATAGCTTCTTCAATGTGCCCCAAAGCATGATTGATAACGGCTATGTTCATTTGTACCAAAGCTTTCCTATAATATTTGTTATCGGGTGTTTGCTCCAAGCTATCGAGCATTTTTGTAGCCTTTTCAAAATAAAATCGACTACTATCTAGTTTTGCCGAATACCACATCATGCCTCCAAGTGCATTATAAGTTTGGTGCAGCGATAAATAATCTTTGCTTTTTGAATTCAGCATGATTTTTATCGATTTAGCATATTGTTTTTTGGCTAATGCGTAATCGCCCAAATTTGAAGCCAAGTACCCTAAGTTATGATGTATGGCACTTAGGGAAGCTTTTTTTGGGTTTTTGATATTTTGTGCAATTTTCAAAGCCTGTTCGGTGATGTTATAGGCTTTTAGTGTAAGCCCAGCATCATCGTAAATCCAAGCAAGTTCGAGTAAAAATTCCTTGTTTACATAAGGACTATTATAAGCCTTGAGTTCCTTTCCGAAGGCTTCGGCATTTTTTATTGCTAAGTCATGATTGTTGTTGGCCAATTTTAAGCTGCCCACCAAAAAAATATACTTTATTAAACTATCTGTGTTTTTTTCGGATCGGTAAACATCCAATTGCGATTTTAATTCTTTTTTGGCCTTGACCAGTGAATCGTGTTCAATGAGGTTTTGAATGTATTTGATGCCAGAAATGGAATCGTTTTGGGCATGGGTTTTTAAGGTGAAAGTGAAAAGAACCAGAAAAACAATTTGTTTGTAATATGGAAATAACCTGCCCATGTGGTTAAAGTTTTAATCCGTTAACTCAAGAATAATTTTTTTGCTGGAATCGGTTTTGGATAGTTTGAAGTGTTTTTTTGCCAGTTCGATATTGCCTTCCTTTAAATAGGCCAAACCCAAATAATGGTTGGCCTCGTTTATTAAAGGAAACGAATCTTGCGATTGAACGGTTCTTTCTAAAAACGGAATGGCACGGTTTACATCTTTGCTGTTCATATGGGCCATGCCAATAAAATAATTTAAAGTGTCGTTTTGTGGTTTTGTTTCGAGTAATACCGTCCACTTTTCGATAGCCTTTTTATAATCACCATGTTTGTAACTTACCATGGCATCATAAAAATCGAAATTATTGGTGCTGCTCATCGTAGTTGGCAAACCGGGGTCTGGTGTGAAATATTTAGCATAAAGTTTTTGACTGGGGGAGGAACTAAAAAACCAAATGCTAACCATGGCAATAACAACGGCCGCGGCAGCCACCCATTTGCTGAGTTTTAAAAACTGGATTTTTTTATAGTTGTCTTTCTTGTTTTGTTGGTTTTCAATGTCTTGATGAAAAACATTCAGTTCTTCTTTTAAAGCTTGGGTTTCAATACCAGAAAGTATGGTTTTAATCTCTTCAACCTGTATCCTGAAGTCTGAATCTATTTTAAGATAATCGTCAAAATCCTTGCGCTCTTTTAAGTCCATAGTACCGTTAATGTAACGTTCAATGGCTTCAAGCATTTCTTGCGATATGTCGTTGTTTTTATTTTTCAATTTATGTGTTTTTTGAGGCCAAAACCATGGTGCGCAATTTTTCCATGCAGCGGTATTTTTTGTTCCTAGCGGTGCTTTCTTCAATGTTTAATTCTGAAGCGATATCGCGCAAGGACTTCTTTTCAAAATAAAAGGTCGTTAAAAGTTGTTTGCAGGGTTGGCCTAAGTTTTTAAAGGCTTCCATGGTCATTTCCAGTTTGGTGTTTTTGGGTTCGTTGTCCTCTTCTTCATCCCTCACTACTCTTAATGTAATACTGTCGAGCGATTTGGAATTTTTAAAGCTTTTGGATCTTAGTACATCCGTCCATTTATTTTTTGCAATTTGGTACAGATAACCTTGTAAAGCGGTTTCGTTCTGTGGAACAAATTTTCCGTTTTTAACGTTGGTCCATACCAAAATAAAAGCCTCTTGATAAACGTCTTTGGCGTGCTCTATGGTACCGCTGTTTTTTAAAATCAAGGTTTCAACCTTTGGGTAGTTGGCAACATAAAACTGTTTTAACACGCTGGTGTCGTTTGTTTTTATGGCTCGTATTAGCTGCGACTGACTTAATAAGTATAGTGTTTTCCCCATGAAATAATAGCTAGAGGAAATATACAATTATTTCAAATTACAGCAAATACAAAACTATTAAATGGGGCATAGTATCGTTCATTGGCTATGATAGATTTTGTTTCATTTTTTATTGCACTTTAGGGTCGTCTGGCGCACTGTCAAAAATATCAGGTGTACCGTCGTTGTCTCTATCCGAAAGGGTTTCTCGGTCACGTACCAACAACTGGAAGCTTAGCGGTAAAAATGTGTCCATTACTAAATTGTTGTATTCGTTGGTTGGGCCTGCTGAAACTGAAGATGCTACCGAAAGCGTTGGTAAACCCTGAACTTGCACAACGTGTACCCAAACTAATCCTGTGAAGTTTCCGAAGCGAATTAAACGCGCTGTAAAAAAACGGTTCACGCCCAGTTCTGATATGGGAGTAGGGGTACGGGTGCACAGCACTTCAAAATTTCCATTGAAATTATAAAATCCAAACATGCCATTTATTTCGCGGGCTATAATATCATTAAGCGAAAAGTTTTGGGGAAAAGTGGAAAGCGGCACATACCGCCAAATCACGGCATTATCGTTTCTAATAACATTTACGCCCAAAGGAGCGGTTTGGGGATCTTGAGCCTCGAAACCTTGATAGCCCTGTGGCAAAGGAAAACCAAGATAAGGGTGCTGACTATGGATAAATTGTCCGGCCGTATTTTGAAGAATTGGGACTTGGGTTAACGGTGGTGGAACACTATTGGCGTAATCCCAATAGGCGGCAATGGGGCCAACCACGTTGGCATTGCAGTTTATTTGTGGTGTAAAATTAGCCAGATTGTTAGCGTTTTCTTCATTGTTGTCTGTACTGCACGACAACACTAAGATGGCTAACATTAAAAGAGCATATAGATTTGACTGTTTCATTTTTTTTTGGTTTTTAGGGTTGTAATTGTTACATCGGAATTAAATAGAAATGTCATCAAGGAGATTTTAAAATTATTCCTCAATATCGTATTGCGTCCAGTTTTGGTCGTTCATATTGGGGTCTAAATTGGGGTTGTACAAAGCGTTGTCTGTGCCAATATAACCGTCACTATTATTGCCATAATAGTAATCATATTGACCTTCTACTTGATACGATTGCCCAGAATTGGGATTGGTTATGGTGCTGCGTTCCCAAATACCACTGTTAACGGTTTTGGCGTGCCCGGCATCATTCATGTCGTTTCGGCGTTTCCAACTTTCGTGGTTGCTATCGATAATGGAACTGTAAGTGTTTCCGTTGTTTATAATGGCTTGACCCTGTGCTTTTATGGCAGCCATGCGTTGCTGGTGTGCTGCGGCGCTTTGTCCAGAAAGTTGAGCATAATGCTGATTGCTTGCTTGAACCCATTGCGGATTTATTTGAAAGTTTACTAATGAATGGATAAGCTGATTTTTAGCTTTGTTGTAAACCTGTTTCGGAGCGCTCATGGCATTTAATGTATAGCCCCAGTCCATGCCACCCAAAGTAGGGTAGCGGTTGATGAAATAACGGATAATACCGGTAGATTTATTGCCATTTGTATCTTCCCATTCGGTAACCACGCATTGAAATTGTTTGTTTTCTGGTACCGATTTAAATAGGTAACTATCAAAACGTTTATCGAATTGAGCCAATTCGGGTAGCGCAAACTGCCCCACATAACTAATGCCTTTTTGTTTTAAAAAAGGTTTCATATCCTCTTCAATAATCTGTTGGATGCTTTTCGGCGGTTTTACTCTGCTGCCACCCTGTTGTGCAAAATAGATTTGTTGTTGGTTGTTAGAGAAATAAAATGAAAAAAACTGCTCACCGAAAACTTTAGTGCCGTTTGGCGACTCAAAAAGAATGTTTTCCTTTTTGTTGTTGCTTCGTTCCCAAGAGTCGGGAATGGGCATTGTGCCCACAGGCATGCCAAACTGTTTGCTCATCACTTGATAACCTTTTATAGCGTCTGTGGTTTTATGTTTTTTTCTATTTTGATCAGGTTGGTTTTCGGTGTAAACGTCATTGTAATGGGCGTCTTCATAATTAGCGAAATTGTTTTCTTTTTGTTGTCCACAAGAAATAAATGAGAGTCCCCATAAGGCCAATAGTAAATGCACAGTTTTCATGTTTTTGGTTTTTAAGATTCATTCTACTTTTACATCGAAATACTTTAAAAATGTCATCACCCTATTAATTTTTATATTTTTGTAGGATGGGCAGACCACTTACAAAACAAGAATTACACAACCTCGCCATGAACCATGTGGGCAAGGATTTGGAACAACGCGGCTTTGAGTTTATAGCTGTTAACAGCCAACTGAAAAAACACCCGCAATTCGTGTGTATCGACAAAAACAAGCAGTATTATTTCGTAATCGTTCGGGCTGTGATTTTACCCGACAACCCCAATAATTACGATGTGGTTTGGATGGAAACCTTTAAAAAGCACGCCCGCGATAAAGATGCGAAAGTATTATATGCCGGTGTGGGGATAGGCAGTTTAGAGGGGGAAAAAGAACCTATCTATATGAATGAAGAGTATTTAATGGAATACAATGGTATTCAGGTGATTGAAACCCATTTGAATTAAAGTCTTGGATTCATTATGAAACGAATTTTAATATTTCCATTACTGCTAGTTTTAATGATTTCCTGTAAAACGGAAGTAAAGAACAGCAAACTTTCAGGGCCTGTTTTCGGAACCAATTATTCCATTATTTATGATTCAGATGCCAACTATCAAAAACAATTTGATAGTTTGTTTCATGTCATAAACCAATCGATGTCCACTTATTTGAAAGATTCCGATATTTCAAAACTTAACAGAAATGAAGTTAATAAAGTAGATGTCCATTTTATAAATGTTTTTGAAACTTCAAAAGAAATCTACAAACAAACCCAAGGGGCGTTCGATCCTACTATCGGCGCCGTAGTCAATGCTTGGGATTTTGGCCCCGAGGGAAAAATAGCCAATCTCGACAGTTTGAAAATAGATAGTTTAATGCGCTCTGTAGGGTTGGATAAAGTAAAATTGACCGGTAATTCTATTGAAAAACCCCAAGGCACTTTTATTGACTTTAATGCCATTGCCAAAGGCTACGGGGTGGATGTGGTGTCCGACTTTTTAGAAAGCAAAAACATAAATAACTATTTGGTAGAAATAGGGGGTGAAATTAGGGTAGGAGGTATTAACGCTGAAAAAAACACGCCTTGGAAAGTAGGGGTGGAGCAACCTCATTTTGATGGCTCGCAATCTATTTTAAAAGCCATTAATTTAAAGGATGCGGCGATGGCTACTTCGGGGACTTACCGAAAGTTTAAAGTAGACCAAAACGGAAACCGTTACGCCCATATTATCGATACCCAAACGGGGTATCCCAGTAAAACCAATTTATTGAGCATTTCGGTGATTGCCAAAACCTGTATGGTGGCCGATGCCTATGCCACGGCATTTAAAGGCATGGGATTGGAGCGAGTGAAATCCTTTTTACAAACGCACCCCGAACTTAAAGTGTTTTTGATTTTTGAAAATGATAAAAAGGAGCTCGAAACTTTGTCCCTTAACGGTTTTCCTGAGTAGTTTTTAAAAAACTTGAAATACTATAGCAGCCCATCCAGCGACAAAAAGTAAACCGCCAATAGGCGTAATGGGACCTAAAAGCTTCAATTTCTTACCTTTTGCATCACTCAAAACGAGTCCGTAAATACTAAAAGAAAACAATATAATTCCTAAGGAAAAACACCAATACATGGTTGTTGAAGAAAATTCAGGATTAAAACCGAGTATCAACAATACAATAGCATGGTACATTTGGTATTTTACTCCCGTTTCAAAACTTTTTAATTGGTCATCGTTTAAAACTCTTTTTAATGCATGTGCACCAAAAGCACCAAAAATTATGGCAAGCATGCCAAATAATGCACCAGTGGCTATGAAAATCTGTTGTTCCATATTTTGTTTATTTATAGACCACAGGAATAATTTCTCCCTTTGCCAAACAATAGTGCTCAATCGCTTCTGCAGAAAGGGTTTTGGTATAATCAACTTCTTCAACTTTAAACCCGATGGAACGTAGTTTTTCAAAATAATCACGGCCATATACCCTAACATGGTCGTACTGACCGAAAATTTTAGCACGTTCTTTTTTATCGGTGATGCTATCGTCTTCAAAAGTAGTTTCGCGGTTTAAATCCTGCGGAATTTGAAAAATGCCCCATCCGCCGGGTTTCATCACCCGATATAATTCCTGCATGGCTCTTGTATCATCGGGGATGTGTTCTAGTACGTGGTTGCACAAAATCACATCAAATTGGTTATCACCAAATGGCAAGTTGCAAATATCAGCTTTCACATCGGCAATGGGCGATAGCAAGTCGGTGGTGGTATAATCTAGATTATTAAGATTACGGAAGCGTTTTAAAAAACATTGTTCGGGGGCAAAGTGTAAAACTTTTAATTCATCCGAAAAAAAATGGGTTTCATTTTTTAAGTACAGCCAAAGCAGGCGGTGACGCTCCAAACTCAAAGTAGATGGTGACAGCACGTTGTTGCGTTGTGTGCCGTAACCGTAGGGCAAAAAAGCTTTAAAACTTTTGCCGTCAATGGGGTCGGTGTACGTGTTTCCTTTAAGAAAAAAGGCTAAAACGGGGCGAACAATATAACTTAACCTAATCAATAAAGGTCGTGGGATAAGGTTAAGTATGAATTTGAATAGTTTTTTTGACACGAATTTCACAAATTAGCACCAATCACTCTAAAGAACAATTCGTTTATATTTTAGGCTTTCTTCTCCGAAGTTTATCAGAAGTCCGAGTTTTAACTTTGAAACAGCCAAATAGTTTAGTGTCTGCTTTACATGTGCGGAGTTTAAACATTCAATGGCCTTTAATTCCAAAACAATTTTATCATCTATAATAAAATCTGCTATGTATTTATGAGGAAGCAAATTGCCTTTGTAATTAATGTCGAATTTTTTCTCTCTAGAGTAATTAATATTATTATCAATAAGTTCGATTTCCAAAGCATCAGCATAAACTACCTCATTAAACCCTTTCCCTAACTGATTGTGAACCTCCATGCAAATCCCAATTATTTTATAGGCTTCTTCTTTGTAAATTAATGAAGTCATATGTTTTTATTAGAAACCGGTTTTGTAGCAAGTTGATTTGTGAAAATTAGTGGAATTCGTGTCTAAATTTAACCTAGAGAACCAACGCAATTTGTCTAAATTCATCTTCTTCATTGCTTTCAATACCCAAGGCTTCATAAATATAAGCAAAAGTTGAAAGCAACTCTGGTTTGCCGTCAACAAGGGCTACATCGTGTTCAAAATGGGCCGATGGTTTGCCATCGCGTGTGGTGATGGTCCAACCGTCGCTATGTTGCTGTATGCGCTGTGTGCCCATGTTAATCATAGGTTCAATGGCCACGACCATACCTTCAACAAATTTTTTGCCGCGACCGCGTTTGCCGTAGTTGGGCATTTCGGGGTCTTCGTGCATTTTGCTTCCCAAGCCGTGCCCCACCAATTCACGCACCACACCGTAGCCATGGTCTTCACAATATTTTTGGATGGCATAACCCACGTCGCCAACACGGTTATTGGCCTTGAATTCGCGAATGCCCACATAAAGCGATTCTTTTGTGACTTGAAGCAGTTTTTCGGTTTCAGGAGCAATCTCGCCAACGGGAAAGGTGTAAGCGTGGTCGCCATAAAAACCATTTTTTAAAGCCCCGCAATCTATGGAAATAATATCGCCTTCAACCAAAGGGTCGTTATTAGGAATACCGTGTACCACTTGCGAATTCGGACTCATACAAAGCGTGTTCGGAAAGTCGTATAACCCTAAAAAGCCAGGAATAGCACCATGGTCGCGAATGCAGGTTTCTGCAATTTTATCGAGTTCAAGAGTGGTTACCCCAGGTTTTATTTCTTTGGCCAATTCACCCAAGGTTTTCGATACGATTAAGGCGCTTTCGCGCATCAATTCAATTTCTTCTCTTGTTTTTACAATAATCATAAATATAAATTATAGGAATGCAAAGATACTCAAAAAGTTAAATGCATTTTTTTGAAATTATTAAGCCGAATTTTAACCGAACAGGCCAAAAAAACTTTTCTTTTTTTCTTTTAAAGGTTGAGCCGTACCATCGGTGAGCATATGGTACACCTCGCCCCAACCGGGGAAACCACCAATGTTACGGTCGTCAATAAATAAATCGGCGTTTATCTTTCTGCTGATATCATTGGTGTATTCCTCTTCGGGAAAGCTTTTGTTTACCGCATAAAACTCAATGCCATTCTCCTTGCAAAATTCAACGGCTTCATCCAAATGGTCGCCACTTCGGTAGGTCCATAAAATAAGCCGATGCCCGTCTTCTTGAAGTTTTTTTAAAGTTTCAAAAGCAAACAGCATCGGTTTTCCTATTTTGGGATAGGCATCTTTTACAATGGTTCCATCAAAATCGACCGCAATAATGAGTGTGTCGTTAAAATTCATTTCGATTTAAGGCATTAATTTATTGCAAAGTTACACCTTTTAAGTTTACACCAATGGATGTTGGGTCATAGCAGCAGGTTGTTCAACATTCATAAGTTTTAATATGGTTGGCGCCACATCGCCCAAAATACCGTCTTTTATTTCCTTCAGGTCGTTGTCGATTAATATTACAGGAACGGGGTTGGTAGTGTGTGCGGTGTGGGGCGAACCATCAGGATTGATCATGGTTTCGCAGTTGCCGTGGTCTGCAATAAGCAGAGTGGTGTATCCATTTTCAAGTCCGGTGGTAATGATGTCTTTTGCGCAGGCATCAACCGCTTCGCAAGCCTTGATAGCGGCTTCCATAACTCCGGTATGTCCTACCATATCGCCGTTTGCGAAATTTAAGCATATAAAATCGGCTTCTCCTTTTTCCAATTCAGGAACCAAGGCATCGCGTAATTCGTAGGCGCTCATTTC
Organism: Bacteroidia bacterium; assembly: GCA_030430535.1. Classification (GTDB taxonomy): domain Bacteria; phylum Bacteroidota; class Bacteroidia; order Flavobacteriales; family Flavobacteriaceae; genus Flavisericum. The sequence continues at coordinate 25,491 of JAUIKY010000023.1, read as the reverse complement.
GGGTTGTAAATCGTAAGTGGCCACTTTTGGTGAATTTTTCAGGATACGAGACTCGCCTTCAAATGGTGTTTCTTGTCCGCCGGAAAAGAAAAACGTAACGTGCGGATATTTTTCGGTTTCGGCAATTCGGATTTGCTTTTTCCCTGCTTTTGAAAGCACCTCACCAATGGTTTCAGTGATGTTGTCTTTGTTGAAAATGACTTTAATTCCTTTAAAATCATCACTGTAATTGGTAATGGTTACGTAATAAAGGTTCAGTTTTTTAGTTCCGTATTCCGGAAAATCTTTTTGGTTGAGCATTTCGGTTAGCTCTCGACCGCGGTCGGTTCTAAAATTGTAGAATATTACAACGTCATCTTCCTTAATTTTTGCGATGGGCTCGTTGTTGGCATCGGTTAAAATAAGTGGTTTGATAAATTCGTCGGTGGTATCGTTATCATAGTTTTCTTGAATGGATGCGGTGGCATTTTGGGTTTTGGTGCCTTCTCCGTTTACAACAGCATCGTAGGCCAGTTTTACGCGCTCCCATCGTTTATCTCTGTCCATGGCGTAATAACGGCCTGTAACAGTAGCTAGCTTGGTATTGGTGTCTGATATATAATTTTCCAAATCAGCAACGTAACCTTTGCCCGATTTAGGATCTACATCTCGGCCATCGGTAAAGGCATGCACGTATGAATTAACGCCCGCTTTATTGGCCGCATCAATAAAACCTTTTAGATGACTGGTGTGAGCGTGTACGCCACCATCACTTAAAAGCCCCAAAAAATGAACGTTTTTGTTGTTTTCTGAAGCGTATTTTAAAGCTTCTATTAGCTCTTTTTCGTCCCTTAAAGTATCTTTTTCAATGGCTAAATTGATTTTTGCTAAATCTTGGTACACAATCCGCCCAGCACCCAAATTCATGTGGCCTACTTCGCTGTTTCCCATTTGGCCTTTTGGCAGACCAACGTGTTCGCCATCCGTTCGTAATGTGGCAAACGGGTATTTTTTGTAAAGTGAATCGATAAAAGGTGTATTGGCGTGGTCTATAGCAGAAACTTTAGGGTCTGGAGAGTTTCCCCAACCGTCAAGAATCATTAAGATAACTTTTTTATTCATTTTTTGTTAAAATTTTAAGATGGCGCTAAGATAATGAAGTTTGATAAAAAGAGGGTGCAAAATGCTTTTAAAAGCTTTGATTTTAAAAGGGTTTGGCATTTTTTTAAAAAAGTGGACGTTCCGCTAACTTTATCTTAATTAAACGTTAAAAAATGTTTTTTGTGTAACAGTAATAAAATAAAGTCGTCTCTTTAATATATCAAAAAACGTAAATCAATTAATCAAATTAAAATCTTTCATCATGAAAAAAACAATCATCATTCCAGCCGTTGCGCTGTGCCTATCTGTGGCATTTGCAAATGCAACCCCTAACCATTTAGAAAAAACTTATGAAGTTGAAGCCTATTTTAAGGTGAATTCGTTTTGTGTTTCCATAGCCAAAGGCGATTTGGAAACCGTGCAAAAACTCATTGCCCGCGGTGCCGATGTTAATGCCAAATCGAACGGGATGACCCCGGTGATGTACGCGGCCAAATTTAACCGCACTGAAATTTTAAAACTTTTAATTGCACACGGAGCCGATTTAAAGACGAAGTGCGACAAGCGGAAAACAGCTTTAAAATATGCAGAACTGCACGGCGCTACAGATGCTGAAGCTATTATAAAAGAAGCCCTTGAAAAGGACAAAAAGAAAAAATAATTTAATAATTATTTTGAGTTAGTCACGTTAAAAAGCCCTGTTTTTCAGGGCTTTTTTTAGGCTTATTGTTTTCTGTATTTCTCGATAGCTTCCTGTATTTTTTCAATACGGTTATCGGGATCGGGGTGAGTACTTTGGAATTCGGGCACACGGTTTGGTCCGGCGGCGGCTTTTAAAATTTTCATCACGCCAATCATTTCCTGCGGGTTATAGCCTGCCTTTATCATAAACTTAACGCCAAGGTCGTCACTTTCCAGTTCATCGTCCCTACCGTTTGTCAATAATGTGTTTTGGCCAATACTGCCAACTAGTCCACCCATATCTGCGCCAACGGCACCTGCTGTGGTCAAGCCTTGCCAGTATTCACTTTCGGCAATGCGCTCGGCACTATGGCGCCCCAAAACATGACCTATTTCATGGCCTAAAACGCCAGCCAGTTGGTCTTCATTTTCCAATTGAGAAAATAGGGCGTAGGTGATGAAAATTTGTCCGCCCGGAAGCGCAAAGGCGTTGATGGTGTTGGGGTCGTTAAGTAAATGGAATTCGTACTGGTATGGTGTTTCTTTGGCAATACTGCTGTTTACCAGTTTATTGCCTACGTTATCAACCAAGGTCTGATATTGATTGTTAGGATGTAAACCACCATGTTGTTGTGCCATTTGCGGTGCGCTTTGCAAACCAATAGCAATTTCATTTTCTGGCGACATCGATATGGTTTGGGTACGGCCAGTATATGGGTTTACTTCCTGTTGGCTGCAGCGTTTAAAAATAAAAAATAGGGCAATAGCTGCGCCAATTAATAGTCTGAATTTTAAATTTCCTCCTCTCATATTTCAATGGAAAATGTAGGTATTAAAGCTACAAAATTTTCAATTATAAAAATAATAAAATAGAACGGCTCAAAGTGGTTTGTACATTACGTAATGTATTCCAACCGTTTCTATATTGAAGGGGTTGCCCGTAATTTGAAATTCATTTTTAGCGTAGAAATGTATTGCCGTTTCTCGGGCATTGCACCAAACCAAATCGGCATGCTTTGTTTTTAGAATGCTTTCGCCATGTTTTAAAAGTAATTGCCCCAAGCCTTGTTTTTGGTAGGATTCTACAATAGCCATACCGCGCAGTTGGTATTGTTTTTTTTCGGAAAAAGAAGGATGATTATTATTGAAAAAGGAACATACACCCAATAGTTTTTCTTCTGAAAAAATACCGATATGAAAAGTGGTTTCCAAATTATCGCCATCAAAAACACAGCTTTCAATGGGGTGCCCGGCTCTTAAAATGGGGTGCCTTACGATGTAGGTTTCTTCGGGAGGGATTTGTTTGATGTTGAAATTCATCGAATTAGTATTTTACGAAAAAAAGTTACGTTTTTTTCTTGCAAGATAATTAAGAGTTTGTATATATTTGCATCCAATTATTGCGGGAGTAGCTCAGTTGGTAGAGCGTCAGCCTTCCAAGCTGAATGTCGCCGGTTCGAACCCGGTCTCCCGCTCAAAAGCCTCATCAGAAACGATGAGGCTTTTTTTGTTATGTTTAGCCTTGAACTTGGCCGGGAATTGCGTGAGGGATAGCAGCGTAAAGCCCACAGCGGCCACGGTGGTAAGCGTGGGGCGCGAGGACTTGAAGCGGATAGCCCGACCCTATGGGGCACGCCCTTATTTTAAATCGCTTAAATCGGTTTCGGCATCGACTTCGTATGCAAGTTTGTTGTATTCAAAAATTCGGGCTTGCAGATTTCCCTTCAAAACAATGTTGTTTCCTGTTACTTGTAGCCAACTGCCTTCACGCAAACCTATAACGGGTGGCGTGTTGTATACGTGGAATTCCTTAATTCGGGTTTCTCGGGTTTCTCCCATATGTGTGCTGGAAGTATCGGGGTCCAAATAATGCGGGTTGATGTTAAAAGGCACTAATCCTAAGGCGTTAAAACTAGGCGGGTACACAATGGGCATATCGTTGGTGGTTTTTATGGTTAGCCCGCAAATATTGCTGCCAGCACTGGTGCCAAAGTAAGGTGTGCCGTTGGTTGCCGCCTCTTTCAAAGCGGCTATCAGTTCATTTTTGTAAAGTTGCTGGGTTAAAACAAAGGTGTTTCCGCCTCCAACAAAAATACCTTGGGCGTTTTTTACGGCTTCAGCGGGATTGCTGAATTCATGGATGCCTTTAACAGCTTTATTGATTTTTGAAAAACCATCTTTAGCAATTTTGGTATAATCATCATGCGAAATGCCGCCCGGTCTGGCATACGGGATAAAAATAATTTCTTTAGTATTTGTAAAAAACGTTTCCAGTTCGCTTAAAATATATTCTAAATAACCACTGCTGTGAACGGTTGAGGTGCTTGCGATAATGATTTTTTTCATGGGATTAAATTTTCAAAATTAATTTTTGGATTTGGGGTGTATCGTTTTTTTGTGCATTCTTGTAAAAAGTTAAAACTAGTTAAAATTTAAGTTTTGTTCATATTTTGAAGTCCTATTCTTTACAAAATTAAAATAAAATGGTATTTTGAAAATAAAAATCATGAACAGAATTATCTTCTTTTTGGCGGTTCTAATTTCTACGTCGGCAGTATCTCAAAACATCATTCGGGTAGACGTTTCCGGAAAAATAATTGTTGAAGACAACGATTTAACGGGCATTACTGTGTTTAACGCTTCATCGAATACGGGAACGGTGACCGACCAAAATGGAGAATTTACCATAAAGGTAGCTCTTAACGATGTTATTGAGGTGAGCGCGCTGCAATATCAAAACATCAGTTTTAAAATCAATGAAGATATTTTGAAATCGAGAAAAATGAAACTGTTTTTAATAGAAGAGATTAATAAATTGGATGAGGTTGTGGTACTTACCGAAGGGCTTACGGGCAATTTGGATACCGATATGGAACGATCCAAGCCTTTTAAGCCCAAATTGGACGCCTTGTATTTTGGTGTGAAAAATAGCGGAGAGTTTGAGTTCGAAAAAGATTACAAAACAGAAGTCCGGAATGTGGCCATGAATACCGAGGGCGTTGCTGTGGTAAACGGATTAAATGTTGTAAATGTAGTCGATCAATTGTTGTTGCCGTTGTTTCGCTCTAAAGTTTCGGAAAAGAAAAAAGTTAAGGTGCCCGAAGTGCCCATTGAATCCATAAAATACTATTTCGGAGCCGAATTTCTGATCGATAATTTTAACATTCCAGAACATCGCGTAGAAGATTTTATCCAGTATGTACAATCCGATGGGTTTGATTTTTCATTGCTCAATTACGGCCGTGAAATGGAGTTTTTAGAATTGCTCAACCAGAAAAGCAAAGCGTTTTTAAAATCGAAAAGCTAGTTTTAAGTTGTGTCTTTAACAAAAGATTAAAAGTGTTTTGTCGTTTTTTTAAGATTTGAAAAGCGTTCTTTATGGTTTAATCCATTTTGTGTGCAACGTCTTTTAACCTTTATACTTTTTAATGTACTGCCCTTTGTTTTTTACGGTCAATCTGTTGAGTTGTCGGGCAGGGTGGCCGGTGGTGACGATGTTGAAAATATTCACGTTATAAACAAAACCCAGCAGCTTTTTACCATTACCGATAAAAACGGCCGCTTTACTATTTTGGCCAAATTGAACGATACGTTATCGTTTTCATCCATTCAACACCAAACCAAAGAGGTGGTTGTTTCAAATGAAATGATAAAAGAAAATGTGTTGTTCGTGTTTTTGGAAGCGCAAATTAACGAGCTGGACGAAGTGGTTGTAGGCAAGGTGTTAACTGGTAATTTAATGTCTGATATTGAAAATATGGGTGGTAAACCGCCCATTAATTTTTTCGACGTGGGTATTCCAGGTTATACCGGAAAGCCGGCCACCCAAAGCGAACGGCGACTAAGTGAGGCGTCCAGTTTTAGCCCAAAACTTGGTAGTTCAATGGGAGGTGCTGGTGGCTCCATAGCATTTACGCCAATTATTAATGCGATAACAGGCCGCACCAAAATGCTTAAAAACAGAGTGGAACTTGAAGAGCGTGAAGCTTTGATGCAGCGTGTAAAATCTAGATTGGCTAAAGATTTTTTTCTTTCCAATCCTTTGGATGATGATTTAAAAATGGACTTCTTCTATTTTTGTGCAGACGATGAGCATTTTATTAAATACTGTAAAAACAAAACCGATTTCGAAATTCTTATTTTTCTGAGGAAAAAGTATAGGCAGTATAATGAAAACCTAAGCACAAACAAAAAATAAATGCTGTTTGGAATACTTTTTGAAAACGCTACATTAGCATAAATATTTAAGAATGAAACTTGTAAAAATACTATTACTTGTGTGTACGCTGTCCTTTTTTTCTTTTTCGGCAGTGCACGAATATTATATAAGCCTAACGCAGATTGAGTACGTGGCCAATAAAAAATCAGTCCAGATTATTTCAAGGCTATTTGTTGACGATTTTGAGAATGCTCTTCGGGCTCGATATCGTGAAGATTTAACTTTTGGTGGGCAGGAAGAAACAGAAAATATAGATGAATATGTTGAGCGCTACATAAAAGATAAATTGACCATTAAAATAAACGGAACAAAAGCCAATTTTACATACATCGGGAAGGAAAGTGATATCGATATTGTAAAATGTTACCTAGAAATAGAGGGCGTTGAACGTATCGATTCGTTTGAGGTAACCAATAAATTACTTTTCGATTTAATTGAGGAACAGCAAAATATTGTAAAAACAAAAATAAACTCCAATCAAAAAAGTGTCATTCTTATTCCACAAAAGGACACGGCAGTGTTAAAATTTAATTAAATACGATTTCCGTATTTGAATATTTTTTTAATTTTAACCACTTTTTGTAAGAATATTTTAATTGAAATCGCTTAAAACAGCTTTTTTTTCATAACGTTTTACACTTTAAATGAACCTGATTAGATTAAAAACAATTTTAAAAACACGCCATTAAAGGGTGTTGTTGTTTCTGTCTTTAAGGTTCATGCCATCATTAAAAACAATAAAATTTCACATATGAACAAGTTTTCCTATTTCTGTCTGTCATTTCTATTAATGTCTTTTGCCATACATGCGCAAGAACAATCGGCAGCTAAAAAGGGGCATACCAACACCAATAAATTTAAACAGTTGTATGACGAGTTTTCTACGCCCAATATGTTTAGGTCGGCTTCAGGTGCGCCGGGGCCAGCCTACTATCAACAGCAGGCAGATTATGAAATGGATATTGTTCTGGACGATAAAAATGCTAAAATATCCGGATTTGAAACAATTACCTATACCAATAATTCACCAGACGAATTAAAATATTTATGGGTGCAGTTAGATCAGAATCAAAGAGCGAAAGATTCCAAATCGCCTTTAATTGAAACAAGCGGGGTGGCACCGGTCATGTTTCCAAATGCATTTACAAAAGAGTACATGCAAGAGCCATTAGAGCGAGGTTTTAATATTTTGGAGGTCAAGGATGAAAGTGGAAACCCGTTGCAGCACATGATAAACAGAACCATGATGCGAGTGGAATTGCCAAAGCCAATGAAAACTGGTGATAAATTCACCTTCTCCATAAAATGGTGGTACAACATCAACGACCACGTTATGGAAGGCGGGCGTTCGGGCTATGAATATTTCCCAAAAGACGGAAACAGAGCTTATGTTATTGCGCAATTTTTTCCACGAATGGCGGTGTATAGCGATGTTGAAGGCTGGCAAAATAGCCAGTTTTGGGGGCGTGATGAATTTGCACTGCCCTTTGGGGACTATGAGGTAAATATTACCGTGCCTGCCGATCATATCCTTGACGGTACGGGCGAGCTTACCAACCGAAAAGAGGTGTATACAAAAACAATGATGGAGCGCTATGAAGCGGCCAAAAAATCGTTCGATAAACCTGTTTTGATTGTAACGCAAGATGAAGCCGAAGCTGCTGAAAAAGGCTTTTCTGAAGCAACAAAAACTTGGAAATTAAAGGCCGAAAATGTTCGTGACTTTGGTTTCGCGACTTCAAGAAAATTCATTTTAGATATGATGGCTGTTAAAATTGGCGACAAAGATGTCATGGCTGTGTCCATGTACCCTAAAGAGGGCAACCCGCTTTGGGAAGAGTGGAGCACCCGTGCGGTGGCCAGTACTTTAGAGTCTTATTCAAGAATGACATTTGATTATCCTTACCACAAAGCCATTTCGGTACATGCCAAACAACAAGGTATGGAGTACCCCATGATTTGCTGGAACTATGGCCGTCCAAACGAAGATGGTACGTACAGCGACCGTGTAAAATATGGTATGATGGGCGTAATTATTCACGAAGTAGGGCATAACTTTTTCCCGATGATCGTGAATAGCGATGAGCGCCAATGGACTTGGATGGACGAAGGATTGAACACTTTTGTACAGTATGTTGCCGAACAGGATTTTGGTGAAAAATATCCAGCAGCACTTTCGCCAGAAGACAAACATTTTCCTTCCGATCGTGGGCCTGCAAAAATGATTGTACCTTACATGGGGGGCGACCAAGATTTTATTGCCCCGATAATGACCAAGGGGTTAAACACCTATCAATTTGGAAACAATGCCTACGGAAAACCAGCTACAGCCTTAAATATTTTAAGGGAAACCGTAATGGGGCGCGAGTTGTTCGACTATGCTTTTAAGGAATACGCCAACCGTTGGAAGTTTAAACATCCAACACCCGAAGATTTCTTCAGAACCATGGAAGACGCCTCTGCCTTCGATTTGGATTGGTATTGGAGAGGCTGGTTTTACACCACTGATTGGGTTGATATTGGGGTTAAGGATGTTAAGAAATACTATGTGTCTGATGAGCCTAACGCTTACATGAAAAAAATTATGGAAGAAAGGGGTATCAAGAAAAAACAGTTAAAACCTTTGGTGTATTTGGTTGAGGAAGGCAGCGAAGATTTTAAGGCGAGCATGAAAAAGAAATCGCTTTTAGAAAATTCAAAACCATTGCAAGACTATATAATGGATAACTTTTCGCCCGAGGAGCGTAAAAGTATTAAAGAACCAAAATACTTTTACAATGTAACTTTTGAAAAACCCGGCGGATTAGTGATGCCCATTATTGTAAAGTACAATTATACCGATGGCACTTCAAAAGAGGTTACTTACCCAGCTCAAATCTGGAGATTGAATGATAATGAAGTAAGCAAGGCCATTGCTTCAGATAAGGAAATAGCAAGTATAGAAATTGACCCGAATGAAGAAACAGCCGATATTGATACTTCAAACAATAGTTGGCCAAGAAAAACAGAACAAAACGATTTCGATCAGTTTAAGGAAAAAATACAAGGTTAGTAATTCATAAAAGTCGATTTTTTTAAAATCGACTTTTTTTTATTCTCACAAAACTACTTAGTATATTTGCATTGTGATACAGCAAGCTACATTTTTATTTATCAGCGGTGCAGAAATAGCGTTTATCCTATTTATTGCCATTATGGTTTTTGGTGCCGACAAACTTCCTGAAATTGCCCGTGGTCTGGGTAAAGGTATGCGTACCCTTAAGGATGCAACCAACGATATTAAGTACGAAATCACCAAAACCGCTGAAAAAAACGGTATCGATACCAGCGTTACCAAAGATGTGAAAAAACAGCTCGACCAAGTTAAAGACGATTTAGAAGATTTTACCGGCTCGGTTAAACGAAAGTTTTAACCGTTGGTCTTTTCATCGATGTGCATTTCATCTATTAGTCACATTCTTCACGCATTTTAACGAAATTATAGTCTTCTTTGTATTTAAAAAAAATACTTTAGGAGTCCCAAAATCTATAAACTAACAAAAATGAAAACAAACCTACTCATCTGTTTTCTTTCCTTTGCCATGCTTTCCTTTGGTAAAGAGGAACGCGAAATTATCAGGCATATTGATGATATCAACGCTTCATCCATTCAGTTCTATCATAACAACAATTTAGTGAAGTCTTATGAAGGCTTTGTAAAGGCGAGGTCGCTGTCAGATTCCATTCAAGACCATTACGGTTATGCGGTAGCCAGTTTCAACATAGGGAACATTTACAGTTTGGTTGAAAACTACAAAACAGCCGAAGAAAGCTATTTATTGGCCATACAGTCGCTTAACCAAACAGATGATAAGGTTTTGATGGCAGAAACCTATCACAACTTGGCCAAAATATATAAGGCTAAAAAGGATTACGCTAAGGCCATAACATATTTTGAAAAAGCCTTAAGCTTTGCTTTGATGGGAGGGGACACAGTTGAGGCCGATAAAACTAAAGTTCAAGAATTGGTATTGCGCACCAGGTTGAATCTATGCGAACTCTACATCGATAAGAACAGTTTGAACCAAGCCTTAGTGGGACTGTTGTACGTTAAGGAACATTTAAAAAGTGAAAATTTATCAACTCGTTTACAAGCTTATTTTAGCTACGTAAATGGTTTGTATTATGCCCGTAAAGAGCTGTTTAACAATGCCCAAATTAATTTTAATAGTGCCATTGGCTTGCTGGAAGGTAAGAAGGAAGGCCACTTAGAGCTACTAAGCAATGTGTACATGCAGCAGTCTATTGCTTTGGCAAAATCGGGCAAAAGTACAGAGGCCTATCTTGCTTTATTGGAGTATAATACCGTTAAAGAAGAGCTGCTAAACCAGAGAGAACAGAAGCAAGACGCCATTACAAAATCAAAACTGCAAATTGAGGAATATAAAAACAATGCCTCATTGGCCAATTTAGAGCGGCTGCAACAGCTTGAAATAACAAACAAAGTAAAAAAGATAAATGTGATTATCATGATAGCTACGGTTATGTTGCTCATCTTTTTAATAATCATTTACATCGGCTATGCTTCAAAAAGAAAACTGACACAAACCCTTAAAATTAAAAACAACGAACTTGAAGCGGCAAAAAATGAAGCGTTAAAAACCTCTGAGTTAAAAACCAAGTTTATCTCAAATGTAACGCACGAACTGCGAACGCCACTTTATGGAGTGGTGGGTATTGCCTCCCTTTTGTTGGATAACAGTAACTTGAACAACCGCGATCGCAAATACTTAAAATCCCTAAAACATTCGGGAGACTACCTCTTAAACTTGATCAATGATATTTTACAGGTTGGTAAAATGGAATCCAATAAAGTGGAGCTTCAAAATGTATCGGTCGATTTAAAAAGTATGTTGGAGGATATTTCCAATTCCTTTGATTACAGGTTGGTAGAGACCAATAATAAGATAAAGCTCACTATCGACGACCGTTTGCCGGAACGTATTTTATGTGATAATGTTAGGCTGTCGCAAATTTTAATCAATTTAATTGGCAACAGTATAAAATTTACCAGCAACGGCATCATTAATCTTCGGGTACGGTTAACCAGTTTGGATGATGCTAGCGTAGGCCTTAAGTTTGAAATTGAAGATAACGGTATAGGTATTCCAAAGGATAAATTCGATGCTATATTCGAGACCTTTTCACAGCTTAAAGATAGCAATATAAACTACCAAGGTACGGGTCTAGGCCTTTCCATTACCAAAAATTTAATTGCACTTTTTAACAGCAAAATAGATTTAAAAAGTAAAGAAGGTATGGGTACAACCTTTAGTTTTGAAGTAGAGTTTGAAATCGATAAGAGCAAATCTTCTACGGAACCGCAAGCACCCAACAATCAAATTGAACGCCCCAAGGAAAAGTATGAAATTTTAGTGGCCGAAGACAATAAAATTAACCAAGTGGTTACCAAGAACCTTTTGGAAAAACAGGGTTATGCCTGTACCATCGTTAAAAATGGAAAGGAAGCTTTTGAGGCCGTAAGCCGAAAAAAATACGACTTGGTTTTAATGGACATCAATATGCCTATAATGAATGGAAACGAAGCCACTGAAGCCATTCGTGAATTTAATAAAACCATCCCTATTATTGCTTTAACGGCTGCCGATCTTGAGGAAATCAAACAAATGTACGAGAGCATTGGTTATAACGATGTGGTTATAAAACCCTTTGATAATTACGAATTTTTCCAAGTGATTAGCACCCACATTCAAAATAGCAGGCGCGGTAATCTGAAACTGATAAAAGCGTCTTAAAGGGCTTGAGCTCTGCTTTTCGTCATGCTGAACTCGATTCAACATCTCATGTCGTTTGCAAATTACTATTTTATGATAGATAACGGATATTCGTTAAAAGCAGTGTCAGGTTTAGCGGAGTTGAAACCCTTTTAAGGAACAAACAACACTATGCCTAATTCGGTTTAAGCTAAACCTTCCGGCTAATGGTCAAACCATCGCGAATGGGCAAAATAACGGTTTCAACTCTGGGGTCGTCTTTTAAAAGCTTGTTGTATTCAATAAGGGCCGGAGTAGAGGTGTCGTCTTTTTTAAAACTTGTTTCCAACACTTTTCCGCTCCAAAGTACATTGTCAGACAAAATAACACCGCCGGTATTCAGCTTGTCAATGATAACTTCAAAATAATTGGAGTAGTTTTCTTTATCGGCATCAATAAAAACCAAATCGTAGGTTTTGTCTAACTTCGGAATAATGTCGAGTGCATTCCCCAAATGCTGTACAATTTGTTTTCCGTAGCCCGATTGGTCGAAATATTTTCTTTGAAAATCGTATAATTCCTCGTTGATGTCAATGGTGTCTAAAGTGCCATACTTTTGCATGCCTTCGGCCAAACACAACGCCGAGTAGCCCGTGTAAGTGCCAATTTCCAAAATATTTTTTGGGTTGATTAATTTTGAAATCAAACTTAAAAACCGACCTTGGTAATGTCCGCTAAGCATGCGGGGTTGCAATATTTTTTGATTGGTTTCACGGTTTAATTGTTGCAACAACTCTGGTTCGTTTTCCGAGTGGTCGGAAACGTATTCGTCAATATCTTCGGGTATAAAATGCATCAGTTCAATATTCTTTTAATTAATTTTTGTTTTGCAGTTTCATCATCGCCACACAGCCACTGTATCACATTATCTTCCCACATGGCATCGTGTTCAACTTGTGTGATAATATTTCGTTCTTTGGCTAAATCCAAAATTTTTCCGGGGTACGACGATTGTTTGGTGCTTTCCATTTCGCCCAAAGGGTAAGGGTCGTCCAGACCCATAAGCACTTGTTTGGCGCCGTGGTTTTTAATCAATAATTCCAAACCACCAGTATCGTGAACCAGCGTGTCGAAAAAGATGTTTTTGTGCCCAACTGCTTTTCGGGGGTGGTGTTTCCCTTCAAATAAATCAGGGCGACCATCAAAGCCTTGTATGCGTCTTCCTAGGTTTATTTGTGCCAACTGTCCGCCATGCGCAAAGCAAGTGCGCATATTCGGGTATTTTTCTTGGTAGCCGTTCAAAGTTAAAAAATGATAGGCGTCACCACATTGGGCCAACATCCAAATAAGGTGGAAACGCCAAGCTGTATTTTCTAATTTTATGAACTTTTCGCCATCGTATGGGTGAATTTCAACGGCGAGGTTATAATGGTTGGCGAGTTCGAAAATGGGTTCGTTCTCTTCATCAAAAATACAGCGCCAAGTACCAATGGTGTCCATGTAATGGGTGGGCAAACACAATAATTGCATACCATGTTCTTCAACACAGCGTTCAATCTCCCAACAGGCACTCCGCACAAAACCAGGGTGCACCACGAATCCACAGGTAAATTTACTCGGGTGGTCGTGCTGTATGCGGGCGTTAAAATCGTTTTGGAACCGCAGCGCTTTTTTCATTTCCTCCACCCGCAAACCGTTGCCGTAAAGCTGCGACAGGTTTAAAACCACAGCATGGTCTATGTTGTAACGCGACATCCAATCCAGTTTTTCGTGCAAAAAGAAACTCGAATCGGTAACCGGACGGCTCCAGTCTTTTTGGAGCATAAATTTTCGGTCTTTATCCACCCAGAAAATTCCCTTTTCCTGCATGTATTCGGGTATTTCCTCGGGGTAGGGAAGCAGGTGCGAATGGCCGTTTATGCGCAGTTTTCGAGCCCCTTCCAACTTCCCCGAAGGGGAAGGATTTTTAGCGTTATTCGTCATAGTTGCTGTTTATTCCTTTTGGAAAAATTAATCAGGCATTATTCCTCCAGCTGAACCTTTTTTGGTGGTTGCATCACCTCGCCGCAATTGGGGCAACTGCGTTTGTCTGTATCGCTATAATAACGGTCAAAAATTTTAGGCATATCGGTTTCAATATTTTCAAGTGTAAAATCTTCCTCGTAAAGTTTGGTAGTGCAATGTTCGCAAAACCAAACCAGGGCATCTTTCATGCCTTTAGGGCGTTTGTATTCAATAACCAAACCCACAGTATTGGCACCGCGCTGCGGAGAGTGCGGAACTTTCGGCGGAAGCAAATATATATCGCCCTCTTTAATATGAACATCTTTGGGCGTGCCATTGTCAATAATTTTTAAAACAATATCGCCTTCCACCTGATAAAAGAATTCGGGCGTTTCATTGTAGTGATAGTCCTTTCTGCTATTGGGGCCGCCAACCACCATCACAATAAAATCGGCATCTTTCCACACTACTTTGTTGCCCACCGGCGGTTTTAGGAGGTGCCTGTGCTCTTCAATCCAATCCTTAAAATTCAAAGGGGAAACCAGTTTGCTCATAATTATATGTTTTGGGCGTGCCCCTATCGGGTCGGGCTTTTCGCGCTACACGGTAGCTAGCTGCAATCCCTCACGCAGTTTACGTTTATAAAATTAAGTATAAAACTATAAAACAAAAAGCGTTTGTTGTTAATGTTAGGTTATAGTGATTTGGTTCTCCCGCCATCAACAGGAATGTTAATGCCATTAATATAAGCTGCAGCTTCGCTGGCCAAAAACGCTACGGCACTAGCAGTTTCTTCAGGTTTTGCAAAGCGCTTGGCCGGAGTGTAGTTTTTCATGGTTTCGGTCATGCTCTCAACAGTAGTGTCTTCATTATTGGCTTTAATTTTTATAATATCATTTAATCTTTCGGTTTCGGTAAAACCTGGAAGAATATTGTTTACGGTAATACCGTAAGCCCCGAGCTCACCGGCCAGGGTTTTGCTCCAGTTGCCAACGGCACCACGAATGGTATTACTCACACCCAATCCCGGAATGGGCTCTTTCACCGAAGTAGAAATAATATTGATAATTCTGCCAAAACCTTCTTGTTTCATAAACGGGATGGTAGCTTGTGCCAGCACGTGGTTGCATTTTATGTGCATAGTAAAGGCTTTGTCAAATTCTTCCAGACTGGCGGTTAAAATGTCGCCACTCCTCGGGCCTCCCGTGTTGTTTACAAGAATATGGAAGCCGTGATTTTTTTCAATAAACTTAATTACTTGTTCCTGTAATTCTCTGGGGTTGTTAAAATCGGCCACAATATAACTGTGGTTTCTGTGTTGTGGCAGTTCATCTAAAACAGCCTTTAGTTTTTCCCTGTCTCTAGCCACCAAGGTTACATTAACCCCTTCATTGGCAAGGGCAATAGCGGTCGCTTTTCCGATGCCTTGTGTACTTCCGCAAACTAAGGCGTTTTTGTTGTTTATTTTTAAATCCATATCATTTTATTGTTCCTGTGTTTTGGCCATCGCTCAAGATAAGCTACGGCAGGAATTTGATTAACTTTATATTCTATTTAATTATGAGAAGCTGAAAATACTGAAATAAATTCAGCACATGCAAGTTCAGCATGACAACAAGTTGTCAATACTTTATACAAACATTTTTCTGTTCCGTAAAAAAACGAAGCGCTTCAAAGCCACCTTCGCGCCCCATTCCAGAGCCCTTTATTCCCCCAAAAGGGGTACGTAAATCACGCATCATCCAAGTGTTCACCCAAATAATTCCAGCTTGTATTTGTTGAGTCATTCGCATGGTACGTTTTAAATTGTTGGTCCAAATGGTAGCCGATAAGCCATATTTCGTCTGGTTTGCCAAACTCAGGGCTTCATCTTCCGAATAAAATGGCATAATAGTCACCACGGGGCCAAAAACTTCGTCTTGGTTGATGCGGCATTCATTGTTGGTAACCTCAATAACCGTCGGTTCTAAATAATAGCCGTTTTCAAAATTTTTAACCGTAACTTTATTTCCTCCGCATAATATTTTCCCGCCCTCATTCTCGGCTATTTCAATGTATCCCATAACTTTTTTCAAATGGGCTTTTGAAACCAATGCCCCAATTTGAGTGCTGTCTTCAGAAGGGTGACCTACTTTAAGTTCTTTTACTTTTTCAATAAAATCGGTTTTGAATTTATTGTAAATAGAGGCTTCCACAAAAATACGACTGCAGCATAAACAAATCTGGCCTTGGTTGGAAAAAGATGATTTTACCGTGGTGTTCAGCATATCGTCATAATCGCAATCGGCAAAAATAATATTGGGGTTTTTTCCACCCATTTCCAACGACAGTTTTTTGAACATAGGTGCTGCTATTTTGGCTATTTCAGCTCCCGTTTTGGTGCCGCCGGTAAAGCTAATGGCTTTTATGCCCGGGTGTTCAACAATGGCCTGTCCTGTGGTTGTTCCGCTGCCGTGGACAATATTTAAAACCCCTTTGGGCAATCCGGCTTTATTACAGATGTCTCCCAAAAGATAGGCAGATAGTGGCGTGACTTCGCTGGGTTTGGCGACCACGCAATTTCCAGCTGCAAGGGCAGGTGCTATTTTCCAAGTGAATAAATACAGAGGTAAATTCCATGGCGAAATACACCCCACCACACCAATGGGCTGCCTAAGCGTATAATTCATGGCGTTTTGCCCAACGGACTCGTGGCTTTCGCTAAAAAATTGTGTAATGGCATGTGCAAAAAACCGAAAATTACTGGCCGCTCTTGGAATATCGACAGCCTTGGCCAAAGAAATGGGCTTACCATTGTCTTGGCTTTCGGCTTCTGCCAATTCCTGTAAATTATCCTCAATTAATTCTGAAATTTTTAAGAGAATGCGACTGCGTTCTTCCAATGTGGTTTGTGACCACAGCCCAAAGGCTGATTTGGCACTTTGGTAAGCTATCTCAACATCTTCTATTGAGGAGTTGGGTATTTTGCCATAAACTTCTCCGTCAGACGGGCAGTAATTATCCAGCCATTCATTGGAAATAGGGTCTGTGAATTGTCCGTTTATGTAGTTTTGAATATTCATTTTTTATAAGCCACAACTTTAATTTCCACCACTAAATCGGGGTGGGGCAACTGGTGAACGGCTACGGAGGTTCGTGTAGGGCCGGTTTCGGCATCAAAAAATTCGGCGTAGGCTTTATTGTATCCGGCAAAGTCGTTCATATTTACCAAAAAAGTGGTGACGTCAACCACATCTTTTAAGGTGGCGCCTTCTTTGGCAAGGTTTTTTTCAATGTTTTTTAATACTTCGCGGGTTTGCACTTCAATGTTGAGATGCTTCGTGCCCATATTATCTATAATCTCAACACCGGCAATGCTGTTGTCTGGCCGCCTCGAACTGGTGCCTGAAACGAATATAAAATCGCCCACCCGTTTGGTATGTGGGTAAGCGCCTCGGGGTGTTACGTTTTTGTTGTCCATAGGTTCGTAGTTTTGGTTATTGCGAATCATTTTTTTTCTAGCTTAGTATGAAAATTTGCAGTAGCAATCTGTCAATTTGAAACTGCAATTAAAAAGATTACTTCGTCATTACATTCCTCGTAATGACAGGCTTATTTCAATCCTGCAATTCTATCGTCTTCTAAAATTGCTTCGGTTTCTTTTTTTATTTTTTCTAGGTTCGTTTTTAAATCGCCATTTAGGTCGATTTCATTATCGGTCAATAAATTTAAAATCGCTTTGTCTTGTGCTCGGCCTGTAATCATGGCTTCTCGATAGCCCATATTTTCATTAAAAGTCACCATGGAATATTTTGATGCATATTCATTAGGAAACTCTTTTTCCAAAGCCATTTCCAGTTTACGTTTTTCTTGAAAAATGGGGTTGGCCACGTGGTCTTTCATTTCGTGGAAATTATCAATGGCTAAATCGGCAATAGCGTCGGTGTCTTTTTTTCTGTTTTTTTCAAAGGTTTTAAAAACTGTTTCCCAATCATTTAGCCCTTGGTCTAAAACCTTATCGAATTCGGTAACATCTTCAAATGAGGCGTTCATCCCTTGTCCGTAAAACGGCACGATAGCATGGGCCGCATCGCCCATTAAGAGCGTGTTGCCTTTATAATGCCACGGCGAACATTTTATGGTGCCCAGTGGCGAAGTGGGGTTGCTGAAAAAATCATCCAAAAGATTGGGCATAATGGCCAAGGCATCGGGGAATTCTTTTTTGAAAAACTCCAGTACCTTCTTTTCAGAGGTAAGGTTGTTGAAATTGTATTCGCCCTCATCGTAACTTAAAAAGAGGGTGACGGTAAAACTGCCGTCCAAATTGGGCAGTGCAATGAGCATAAAATCACCGCGGGGCCAAATATGCAAAGCATTTTTATACGTTTTATAATCGCTATTTTCATTGGGCAAGATGGCCAATTCCTTGTATCCGTGCGTAAGCCAATCCTGTGAAAAACTGAACAGGAATTTTTTGCCTAAATAATAACTCTTTCGAAGTGCCGAACCAGCGCCATCGGCGGCGATAATAACATCGGCGTCCTCTACAAATTGCTTTTTGGTGTTATAATCTTTAAATAGGGCGGTGGTGTTTTCAAAATCGACCGACAAACATTTACTATTAAAAAAGACCTTGACGTTTTCGTGTTTTTCGGCTTCATCTAAAAGTAAAGCGTTGAGTCCGCCACGGGAAACGGAATTGATGTATTCGTACTCACGCCCGCTGTAATTTGAAAGAAAGGTGTTACCATGCGTATCGTGGATCATTCGTCCATTCATGGGGATGCAGAGTGCTTTTACTTTTTCTTCCAAACCAACCAGCCTCATAGCTTTTTGTCCGCGATTGGAAAACGCCAAATTAATGGAGCGCCCAGAGCTAATGTCTACTTTTCGTAAATCGGGACGTTTTTCGTAAACCGAAACGTTGTAGCCACGTTGGCCTAAACGCAATGCCAACAGGCTGCCGCAAAGGCCGGCGCCGATAATGAGTACATTTCTGACCCCATCTAAATCTTCCCCAAAGGGGAAGACTTTCTTACTGTTGTCTATTTTGTTTTGCATTTAATATTGAATGATTAATTCCTTCCCTTTTGGAAGGTTAGGATGGACCTTAACTTTTCAACCAAACGATACACGTCTTCAAATGAATTATAAAACGGCGTGGGGGCACACCGAATCACATCGGGTTCGCGCCAATCGCTAATGACTCCTGCTTGGGTTAATTTATCGTGTAATGATTTATTGGCATCTTTAACTTGAATAGATAATTGGCAACCGCGTTCGTTTGGGTTTTCGGGGGTTATGATTCTAATGGTATCTTCGCCCAATTGTTTCAATAAAAATTCGAAATAGCCCGTTAATTTTTTCGACTTTTCGGTGAGCTGTTCCATGCCCACCTCGGCAAACATATCCAATGAGGCTTTAATGGCGGCCATCGATAAAATAGGGGGGTTACTGAGCTGCCAGCCTTCGGCACCCGGAAGTTGGTCAAACTCGTTGCGCATATTAAAACGGGTTTGCTTGTTGTGGCTCCACCAGCCCGTAAAGCGGTTGAGGTTTTTGTTATAGGCATGGCGTTCGTGCACAAAACAGCCTGCCAAACTTCCCGGCCCCGAGTTTAAATATTTATAAGTGCACCAAACCGCGAAATCGGCACCCGAATCGTGTAAATTGAGTTGTACGTTGCCAGCGCCGTGGGCACAGTCAAAACCTACTTTGCAGCCGTACTGATGCCCCAATTGCGTGATGCGTTTTAAATCGAAAAACTGCCCAGTGTAATAATTAACCCCACCAACCATAATCAGTGCGATTTCTTCGCCTTGTTCCATGAGGATGGTCTCTAAATCTTCATAATTCAAAAGTTCTTCACCTTTTCGGGGCTTCCATAGAACTAGTCCGTCTTTATCATCAAAACCATGGTGGCGTAATTGTGATTCCACCGCATATTTATCCGAAGGAAACGCATCGCTTTCAATGAGTATCTTATAACGGGTTTTGGTGGGTTGGTAAAAGGATACCATCATAAAATGGAGATTGGCGGTAAGGGTGTTCATCACCACCACTTCAATAGGTTTGGCGCCCACCACTTTGGCCATGCTTTCGGTTAAAAACTCATGGTAGGGCAACCACGGATTTTTTGCTTCAAAATGACCTTCAACACCCAATTGAGCCCAATCGTCAAGCTCTTGGTTTACATAGGCTTTGGTACTTTTAGGCTGAAGTCCCAACGAGTTGCCCGTCATATAAATACAATCGCTTCCATCCTGGTTTTTCGGAATGTGGAATTGATTTCGGTAAGCTCTCAGTTTGTCGTTTTGGTCTTGTTCTAAGGCGAAATCAAGACCCGTTTTATAATGGAACAAGGTATTTTCTTTTTGGGTTTCTAACAAAAATAAGCATTCTAAACTTACAAATGGGTACGGTGAAAACAAGAAAATTGTCCCGATTTTTTCGTATCTTTAATAAAAACACCCACTATGACTGGAACTAAGGAATATACCAACGGCGAGGTAACCATTGTTTGGAATCCCGAGGCCTGCATACATTCGGGTATTTGTGTGAAAGGGCTGCCCAAGGTTTTTAGGCCCGATATGCGGCCGTGGATAACCATCGGGGGTGCCCAAACCGATGAGATTATCAATCAGGTGGTGCGTTGTCCTTCGGGTGCTTTGAGCTACTATATGAATGCCAGTGTTGATGAAAGCACGGTTGTTGAAGAAGCCAAAGTGGAAGTGTTGAGCAATGGCCCACTATTGGTGCACGGAACAATAAAAGTGATTGATTTGGATGGCAGTGCTGAAATGAAAAGTAAAACCACGGCATTTTGCAGGTGTGGCGCTTCGGGCAATAAACCGTATTGCGATGGCAGTCATGTAAAAACAAAATTTAAAGGATAAATCCATAGAAATGTAAAAGCGCTTCAACCATTGATTGAAGCGCTTTTAATATATATAGACGCCTGAGCGGAATAGTAATTTCTATACTTTATATACGCCTATAATTGGTGTTTGGATGTTTTTATTTACAAAAATGAATTCAAAATTACTCTAAAACTACGGACACATTAGTAAAATCAAGGCTCCAATCGCCTTCCCCTTTTTTGTGTTCCAAAGCTATTTTGATGCCGTTAAAATCTTGCAGGTTTTCAAAGGTGTTGATGAGCGATGGTTCGGTTTGATTACCGCGCCTAAAAATCCATTCTTTGATGATGAAGTTATCGTTATAAAAAATATCGTAAGCATCGCCCGGTGTGTAACCCCCTTCGTTGGGGTAAGTCATCGTGATCTTATTGAGCACCGTATTTGCAATTGGAGCAGTGGCTTTTTCAGGTTCGGAAATGGTGGCGCTGCTATCCCATACCAATTGAAACGGAATAAGCAACCAAAACTTGTCGTTAATAAAAGCACGGTCGGCTTTTAGTGCGGTGCTGTCCATTTGCTTACGGTTGTAGCTTAGTGTGTCTGTTTCTGTTTTTAAAGTCACATGATTAGTTTTGGGTTGCCATACCCAATGGCGTTTGCCCGCGAAGGTAAATTGTACCTCGGCTACGTTTTTCCAGTTTTGGTAACCGTGTGCTTTGGCTATTTTTTCGGCTACCGAAATATCTATTTTTTCAACTTCGGTTTTTGGGGTTTGTTTGCAGTTTGTAAAAAAGATAAGGACGAGTGTTAAAAGGATGAGGTTTTTCATTTGATGGTAATTCTGTATTTGCAAAATCATGGGTTTGTGCAACGGTTGCCTTTGTTGCCAGTAGTTTTTATTCTGTTATTGTTTTAATTCAGTTTCTTGTTTTTTAAAATGTCAAATCCAAAAAATCCTTTACGAATGTCAAATTCAACAGTTTTATAAGAATTCATTTTATTATAGTATTGAGAATAGAAAACTAATTCTTTTCTTTTTCCTTTATAGTTTATAGTGAAAACAGGCTGTTTTTTGGAACCTGTTTTTCCAACTCTTTCAGGAAGCCATGTTCTGTCAATAATTTTATAAGATTCCGTTTTTACATTTTGATCAGCGAAATAATAATTAGTTAGCATAAAGATTGAGCAAACGAAAAATCCAAATCCAATTATGTAATGCATAATCGAATATAGATAGAGTTCAATTCCGCTATATTCATAAGTTTGTTTATAGTTCTTAAAGTCAAATATGAATGATATAATTCCGGTTACTATTACAATTCCAATTGGAATTATCAAATCAATTATAGTATTTCGATATATTTTTATTTGGAAAATCATTAAAATCGTACCAAGAAAGAAAATTGTTGGATAAAATATTTTTCGTTGTTTTTTAGTCATTTCTCAAATATGTGGTAACAGTTTTGTGTATGATTTCGTTTCGGGAAAATCCGCTAGGGTTTTCCACTTTAAACTGAAGATAGCAAATTGCAATGAACTCTAATTGGAAATTCAGACGCAATGAACTATCCCCGTTTTTGTGCACTGGCTTTTAAATTTCGTTTAAACGTGTCCACATTTTTTTGATTTCCACCAAAAAAAGATGGTTGATTTAATTTACAAATACTGTTTATCAGTACTTTATTCCCTTTCTTGATTATAGTTATCTGTTCACCCCAACTCCATAGTGTATTCCATGAGTATGCAAACAAATAATTTTCCTCGTGTCTGATAATTCGCCAGTCCAATTCTTTTTCGGTTAGCTCAATCGCATTTCTAAAATGTTTGGTTTCGACTTTTTGGTCTATTTCCTTAAATTTCAGTGTCTGGTATTTGTATATAAACCCGATTATTGAGAGTGATAAGAATAGCCATACGAATCCAAGTCCATCGATGATTCGCTCAAGTACAATTTCGTTATTTGTTAGTCGAGCTTCGATTATAAAATATAAATTGATTAATGGAACTGTTAATAAAAAAATCGCTGGTGAGTAATGCCAAAAAACGTCCCACATCTTTAATTTTAGACGATGAGTTTCAGTCATTTCTTTAATATCAGATTTCAACATTAATTTTTAGTTCGATTTAGTTAGATTGTGCACAACGGTTACTGGTGTTAGCCACTGGTTTTATTTTATCAATGAATAAATTACGATTGTTGTTGTTAGAATTAAAATAATCAAACAACCATATTTTTTCTTTTTATCTGATTCTTTTAATTTATTATGATATTCAATTGCGTTTTGTTCATTTAAGAAATAACCTCTCCAAGCATTATCAGGAATAGACATTGCGTATTTTTCATCACAAGTATTACATTTATAATACATTCTGAAGTCCATTAATCCGCTTTCTTCTTCGTTTTGTGATTCCAGTATTTGAACTTTTCCAGAACTACATTTTTGGTCTAAAATTTCTTCAAATTTTTCAAATTCAACTTGAGATGGAAATCCATAATATTCTTTGTCAAAACAATTTTCACACATTTTTCACAAAGATTTAATTAGTTTCGATATAATCATTCACGTCATCTTCAGGAATCCATTCTTTCATTTCTGGCAAAACTCTTTTTTGCATAAATTCAAAAAAATCCGAATGTTCAGATTCGATAATATTCCAACCTTTCACATTTGTTCCGAATGAAGGATGAAAGACAATTATTTTCTCCGTTACTTTTCCGTTCACAATTTCAAATCCGACAAAAGTGTCCATATCTTGTCTTCGTCCGAAGGTCAGAACTTCTCGATTCTGTTCACACTCAATTTTGAATCGTTCGTTGATTGATGAATTCGGATTAATTTCCGTTTCAAAATTCCAAGGAATGAATTGTGTTAAATTCAGTTTTGAAAACCAATTATATGAATTAGGTATTTCGTAGTTCATTTACTTCTTCAACTTGTGGCTAACTGTTGGCTAAACAAAATAAGTTTAGCCCCATTATGTTTATTTCAACATTAATAATTACGTACTAACGAAAATAACCGAAATTTTCTACAAAGTCAAAAAGCGAAATGTAATTTAGTGGCTCTCTTTTAAAACCTCTGGCATTTTGGCTTTAAAGCGATTTAACCTAGGGATGGACACATTTTGGATATATGGGTGATTGGGGTGTTTTTTTTCGTAATCTTGGTGGTAATCTTCAGCCACCCAAAACTTTTGGAAGGGATATACTTTGGCGGCAATTTTGGCATCAAGCTTTTTGGCCAAGGCTTCTTTTTTCTTTAAGATTATCTGTTTTTGCTCGTCGTTCTGGTAAAAAATAATGGAACGGTATTGCGAACCTCTGTCATTACCTTGTCCGTTAACCTGAGTAACGTTTTGCGAGGCAAAATAGACATCTACCAGTGTTTCAAAACTCACCACTTTGGGGTCGTAAATAATCTCAACGGCTTCGGCGTGGCCGGTCCTTCCGGTGTTGCTGGCTTCGTAAGTAGGGTTTTGGGTATGCCCGCCCGAGTAACCCGAAATGGATTCCTTTACACCTTTTACGCTCTCGTAAATGGCCTCGACGCACCAAAAGCAGCCGCTGGCAAAATAGGCTCTGGCCAAACCATTTTCTATGGGGGCTTCAACGGGTTGGGCATTAATAATGGCTTGTTGTTTTTTATGGGTTTGTGCCGTGTTTTGGCAACTGAAAAATAGGGTAAGTGCTAATAGTGGGAGTAAGGTTTTCATGTAATGTTTTTTTATATAGACGAGCAAAAATTAAAAACCTTAAACAAAAAAGCCTTCAAAATTAATTTTTGAAGGCTTTTGATATTTTAAAAGAATGATGGTTTAGCTTATTTTAGCGAACAGTTTTTCCATTTTTTCTTTTTCTTCTTCGGCTAAAACAGGATCTACTAAAATACGTCCACTGTGCTCATCGGTAATGACTTTTTTACGAGAAGCAATCTCTACCTGAACCTGTGGCGGAATCGTGAAAAACGACCCTCCAGAAGCACCTCTTTCAACTGGTACTACAGCCAAACCATTCTTTACGTTGGTTCTAATTCTGGTGTAGGCAGCCACTAAACGATCTTCGATTTGTTCTTTGTATTCTTCCGATTTTTTCAATAACGCTTGCTCTTCTTTTTCGGTTTCTGCCAAAATATCGTTAAGCTCACCTTTTTTGTGCTTTAAGTGGTTTTCGCGCTCTTTTAAACGCTCTTTGGTTTCGGCAATAACCTCTTTTTTCTGCTCAATTTGAGCCTTAAACTCTCTAATGTGCTTTTCGGCCAATTCAATTTCAAGCTCTTGGAACTCTACCTCTTTGGTCAAAGAGTTGTATTCCCTGTTGTTTCTAACATTTTTTTGTTGCTCGCCGTATTTTTTAATCAAAGCTTTAGATTCTTCAATTAAATTCTTTTTACCTGCAATATCGTTGTCGATAACCTCTAAACTGGCAACAAGTTTTTCTAATCTTATGTTTAATCCAGCTACTTCATCTTCCAAATCGCGAACTTCCAACGGCAATTCTCCACGAACATTTCTAATTTCGTCAATGCGCGAATCGATGAGTTGTAAATCGTATAAAGCTCTTAAACGCTCTTCAACAGTTGCTTCTTTCTTTTTAGCCATACTTTAAAAATACTTAACAGGATTGGTATTTGTCTTTGATAAAATGATTGCAAAATTAGGAATTTTTTTTGTAAGATAAGCTACTAAAAGGTTTTTTGTGAACTGTTCGCTTTCATAATGGCCTATATCGGCAAGTAGGATGTGGTTTTCAGCCTGAAAAAAGTCGTGGTATTTCAGGTCGGCCGTCAGAAAAGCTTCAGCACCAGAGGCTTTAGCGGCTTGAATGGCAAAACTGCCCGAGCCACCTAAAACAGCTACTTTTCGTATTTTTTTCTTCAAAAATGTTGAATGCCGAATGCAGGGCGTTCCCATTTTG
>JAUIKY010000022.1 GCA_030430535.1 Bacteroidia bacterium | reverse complement strand
AAACAAACTCTTAAAACAAGCTTTTGCAATAGCAAAATCTGGAAGACCTTATGATGAAAATTATGTCTCTAAATTATCCTAAATAGACTTGTTTTTTAACTCAGATCTTTGTTGGCATTAGTATTTATTCAAAATTATTAATTGATTCATTTATTTTTGAAACTAAAAATTCATAAGCAATTTTATCCATTTTAGTTGTTCTTGATTTACTTATTTCCGATTCTAATTTTTCTTTTAATTTTTCTATAAAATGTTTTTCCGGATTTAATTCAGGGTAGACATATTTAGTATAACGTCTCGCCATATCAAAACCAAATTCTATAAGTTCAGTATTTTTAGCTTTTTTCAAAGTAGACCAAAACTTATTGAAATTGAATTTGGCAAAAATCGGTTTATATCTTAATTCTGTATTTGGCTCATTAACCTTTTCCAGAAACTCTTTAAAATTATTTTGAAATAGTTCGAAAAGGTTTTCAACTTCTTCCTTTTCTGATTTTACTTTGATTTCTTTATTTATTAGAATACAATATTCCCCAACCTCTTTGAGGTCTTCATAAAATTCTGTATTCGCGCTTATGTGCAAATGAAAATGAAGACTCGGTTTGTATTCAAAAGTTCCTTTTTTAATTCCTCTTTTGAATTTCTTTTTCAGATTTTCTAGGTTGTAGTTTAGTAAATTGTTGAATCTAGTAGCATAATGGAAAACCGTTGGATATTGGTCTAATTTATACTCTCCTGTGTCAACAAATTTTAGCATTTCATTAGTGAGTTTTCTATATTCATTTGTATTTAGGTCAATACATTGCCAATATGAAAGGGTATTCAAA
Source organism: Bacteroidia bacterium (assembly GCA_030430535.1). Lineage (GTDB taxonomy): Bacteria > Bacteroidota > Bacteroidia > Flavobacteriales > Flavobacteriaceae > Flavisericum. The sequence continues at coordinate 52,685 of JAUIKY010000022.1, read as the reverse complement.
ACCTTCTCTCTTTTTGGAACTTTGTTGTCTTCTATAACAAATATTGATTTTAATTCCTCGATTAATTTGTCAATAGAAAACGAAGAACTACCAGTTATATAATTAAATATAGATTCGAAAAAGACTTTCTTTCTTTGAACAGTGTCGTCAAGATATTTTCGTTTGTAAGTCTCTTGGTATGTTTCAACTTTTTCTTCTTTTGACTTTATTTTCATTGATGGTCCATCACTTAAAAATGCGGATAAGTCAAATAAACCTCCAATGTGCAAGTCTTTAATGTCTTTAAAATATTTGGGCTTTAGACTACCCATTTTGTACTCAATAGAAATTGGTAAAGTGAAATTCAAAACCAATTCAAAGATTTCTTTTCTAAAAGGTTTTAAATTATCATCTGTTTTCAAGTATTCATCTAAAGAGTTGAAAATGATTTTATAGTGTTCTAAAAAGAAAACTAGATTTCGTATGTTTTTGTTATTCTGCTCAATTCTTGCAATAATACTTTGATTATATTCCTTTAAATAATTAAAATAAACAGGAAGAGAATCTTTGTATTTTGAATTGATTATTTGGTCGTAAATTGAAACTACATCAGTATTAAATTTTATAGATATGCCTATAACTTTTTCTCTTATAACAGAATATGTGTCGTCATCATTATTTGATTCTTCTTTTCTTAATACATCTTCATTTGCGATAATTATGACTTTGGTATTTGAGTTTTCCACCAAGTTATTAATGAAACCAAATAATTCTTTGATTTGTAAATCATCACTTTTCCTATCTATGTCATCAAAACAGAGTAATAATTTGTTGTAATTTATTATATCTGATGTAGAAGTATCGGCATCATTAACGTATTGTTCTATGTCAACGCCAGAAAACACTTTTAATAAAGATTTGCCAATATCTGAAGCAATTTTAACTCCTTTGTTTTTTAATAGAGGAAACAATTCTAAAAAAATTTGTTTCTGAATTTCTTCGACACTTTTTATTCCAAATAAGGAAATTAAAATAGGTCTATACTTTTCCTCGTTTTCCGAATTTGGAACATTAATGTTTCTAACTAAAGGGAATAGTTTGTTTTTAAAATAGAAAGTTTTTCCAATTCCATAATCACCACTAATTATGACTGCGTAATTAGTGTCAATTTCTAAAAACTGGGTTATTCTTTTGGTTAAATCTTCAGTCATTTTATATTAATGCCAACTTTAAGGATATGCGTCGTTTCCTAAATGACTTATATCCGTCGTTAAGCGAAGGTAGCTGAAATTTTTTACAAAGTCAAGAGGTTTAAAATAAATCGCAGTGCTGTATAAATTAACCGTACATTTGCCACTTAACAAAAAAGGGGGTGATATTTAATTTGTAAGTCATCATCTCAAAAACGCCCACCATGGGCTTTCAAACAAATTATATGTCATTTCAATCTTTAGGCTTATCGCAAGCCTTATTAAAAGCGGTGGACCAAAAAGGATACACCACCCCAAGTCCCATTCAGCAAAAAGCCATTCCGCCCGTTTTACAGGGCAAGGATGTATTGGCATCGGCACAGACCGGCACCGGGAAAACAGCTGGTTTTACCTTGCCCTTGCTACATATACTATCGGAAAACCCAAAAGAAAAATACCGCCCCATTCGCGCCCTAATTTTAACGCCAACCCGCGAGTTGGCGGCACAGGTGTATACCAATGTTAGGGAGTACAGCGCCTTTTTAAATTTACGCAGCGTGGTTATTTTTGGCGGCGTCAACCAAAAACCGCAGGTAGCACAAATACGCAAAGGCGTTGATATTTTGGTAGCCACACCGGGGCGCTTGCTCGATTTGCAAAACCAAGGCTTGCTATCGTTAAAACGGGTAGAGATTTTTGTGTTGGACGAAGCCGACCGCATGCTCGATATGGGTTTTTTACGCGACATTGAGCGCACCATTAGCCTGATGCCTGCAAAACGACAGAATTTAATGTTTTCGGCTACTTTTTCAAAAGAGATTAAAAAACTGGCGCACGGCATTTTAAACCACCCCGTGCAGGTGGAAGCCACGCCCGAAAATACCACTGTGGAACTCATTAGCCAAAAAGTATATCGGGTGGCCAAAGGCTTAAAAACGAGATTGGTTATTAAATTGATTTCCGATGGCAATTGGAAACAAGTGCTGGTATTTACCCGCACCAAGCACGGCGCCAACAAACTGTGCAAAAAAATGGTGAGTGCTGGTATTTCGGCGGCAGCCATCCACGGTAATAAAAGTCAGGGGGCGCGTACCAAAGCTTTGGCGGGTTTTAAAAATGGAAGCGTTCGGGTATTGGTCGCTACAGATATTGCGGCCCGCGGATTGGATATTCCGTTGTTGCCCCACGTTATTAATTTTGAATTGCCCAATGTGCCCGAAGATTACGTACACCGCATAGGCAGAACGGGTAGGGCAGGTGCCGACGGACAAGCCATTTCGTTGGTAAGTGCCGATGAAACCACTTATTTACGCGATATTGAAAAACTGATTGGCGAAAAAATAGAAGTTGAAATTCTGGAAGGTTTTGAGCCTGACCCCAATGCCTCTACCGAACCGATTAAACCGGGACAAGGCAGGAATAGAAATAATAGAAAACCGCGGAATTCGAACCGAAACTCTGGAAGAAACCGTAATTCCAGACGCCCAAAACGCACTAACGACAGACGAAATTAGCATTAGTCTGATTGAGCGTAGAATGGCGGTCCTCGGTCAATTCGAGTAGATTTTTACATTGAAAAGAAGGCTGTCTAAAAAGGCGTCATTCCGAACAAAGTGAAGGAATCTCAAAAAATCAAGTTGCTGATAAAAAGATTGCTTCGAAATAAAATTTCTCGCAATGACGTTAATTGATTACTTTTTAGGCAACCTCGACAAAATCAAAAATCTGGTAAATGGAATCGCAACCCAATAATCCGCTGCACGGTGTAAAACTGGAACAAATTATCAACGAACTGGTGGCGCATTACGGTTGGGAATACATGGGCTATACCATAAACATTAAGTGTTTTACCAATAACCCTTCAGTGACATCGAGTTTAAAGTTTTTACGTAGAACGCCTTGGGCGCGTACCAAAGTAGAAGCTATGTATTTAAATATGCTTAAAAACAGGAAATAGAAGAAACGAGGTCTGGAATTTGCCTGTGTTTTTCTGTTTTCAATGTTAGGTAATAGTATAGAATTGAGAGCGTTGTCATTTCGAAGGAGGGAGGAACGACCGAGGAGAAATCCCATAATTATACGATTCCTCCTCATGCTTCGTTCGGAATGACACTCTATTGTCTTTCAGCTTTATAGTAATAAAAACAGACTTTTTTAAATAAAAGTCACACATCTTTTTTTTCGGCAGCTTACCCTAAAAGGTTTTTCAGGATACAATGACGACGCTCTTAAATCCTTTCCATACCTCGTTTCAATAGTGTGTTTATTGTTTGGCAATACGCTTCACAATGGTTTGTTCGCCGTTGCTAACTTTTACAAAATACAATCCTGCATCCAGGTTTTGAAGTTGTAATACGGCTTGTCCCGAAACCACTCGATAATCACTTAAAACAGATTTTCCCAGACTGTCATACAATTGGATGGAAGTATTGTTTTCAAAACTGTCCTTAAGTGTTACGGTTAAAGTGTTTTTTACAGGGTTGGGGTAAAGTTGCACCAAAGATTCTAAATCCGATTTTGAAACCGATAAAGCTTCCCCTGAACACACATCAATACGGTCTAAATTCGCTGCACCAGAACCACCAAGTGCAGTAAAGCGTAGCGTATTACTGCCTGCATTTAGGTTTAAAGAAAATTGGGCATAACCCCAAGTGGTCCAAGTTCCCGTATTCGGAAAGCTGAGGTTGCTAATCTGCTCTGTGCTGTTTACACTTACGCTCATAGGGCGGTCGGTGCTACCATTGGCATATCTAAACCTTACGTTATAGGTGCCTGTAGTTGTTACGTTAACGGTGCGTTCCCACCATTCGCCAGCGTTATTGTCTGTGTTAACAAACCCGGTTCCGGTAAATCCTTCGTTATTGGAATCCACACTGCCGGAGCTCATGGTGCCGTCTTCGGCTTGGTATTCTACCCAAGAGCAATCGTCATCGCAGGGTGTAACACCCGTATTTCCGCCAGCACATACGCCGCAACCATCTATTTCAGCTGTGCCATTGGCATCGCCATTGCAATCCAGTTCGCAAGCTACCAATCCGGTATTGCCACCAACACAGGTATCGCAGTCGTCAATGTACGCCGAACCTAAATAATCACCGTTGCAATCGTCGCCCATTTTTCCAACACCAGCATATTGCGGTACGATGGTTTTTACGTCGGCGGTGTTTGTGGTAAGCACTGCTGAATAATCATAAGGAATGTCGGCCACACAATCGGCTGGAAACGGACGTGAAGCTTGGCTTACAATAATATTGTCGATGCGTTCGGTTTGTCCGGGCGAATCAGACGGGGTATAAATAGCATAGTGTAGCGCTTCGTAATAGTTTTTTTCAACACGCACACAGGTATTGGCTCTAATTTCAGTGGCGTCTTGAGCTCCTAAAATATAGTTGTTGAAAAAGTGCCCCGTTGAACCACGATACATGGGTACACGCAGTTTTACTTTGTTGTAGTGGTTGTGGTGCATGGTTATCTTTCTGTCTTCCCACAAATCGCTATCGCTTGCGCCCACTAAACCACCTTTGTGATGGTCATGCAGGTAACACCAAGAAATGGTTATAAAACCCGAATTATTTTTTATGTCAATAAGTCCGTCGTATAAATCTTTGTTGGTCTGTACATCGGGGTCTTCTGAGAATATCTCGCAGTGGTCGATCCATATGTTGGTTGAATTTCCGTTTATGGAAATGCAATCGCCACCATTTACCAAAATTTGAGGCTGACCGTTATCACCGGTAGAAGAATACACCCCAGCCTTGTCTGTTCTGGTTGTGACACCAATTAGAGATATTCTTAAATTTTGAATGATTACGTTGTTATTGTTTTTTATTTCGAGCCCGATACCGTTTAAAAAAGCGTCATTGCCAGTACCAATAATGGATTTGTTTGAAGCAATACTTATGCGGCCGCCATCGGGGCCGTTGTCAATCGTACCGTTTACCATGATTACATAAGGTGTGGCACTTTCGGCGTAGGTTTTAAGTTCGGTAAAGTTACTGGCCGTAACGGTAGATCCTGATTGCCCTCCAGTAGTACCACCATTTTCAGTAGCAAAACCAACCAAATCGAAATTAGGTTGGGCAAATGCTGGGTTAAAATGAATGGAGAATAGGCTAATAAAAGCTAATAGTAATAGTTGTTTTTTCATCATATTTAATGGTTTAGTTGGTTAACAAATATATGATGAAGCATCGAATAGGTTAAGGAATATTGTACTAAGAATTCATGAAAATTGTGTTACTTGAATTGCAAATGATTGAAATTCAGCGCAAAGAATTTATATGTGTTTTAGTCCCTCATAAATTACAATACTCACGGCATTGGCCAAATTGAGACTTCTAATATGCGGACTGTAAAGCGGGATTTTAAATAATTTATCGGTGTTTTTTTCTGTGATGGATTTTGGAAGCCCAACCGATTCCTTTCCGAAGATTAAAAATAAATCGTCTTCAAAAGGGATGTCCCAGTGGTCCTTTGTCCCGTGGCTGGAAAGAAACACCATGTTTTTATCGGCATTAATTCTGAAAAAATCGTCGATACTATCGTAATACGTAATGTTTACATGCGGCCAATAATCCAATCCGGCACGTTTTAATCGGGTATCGTTTATTTCAAAACCAAAAGGTTTTACAAGGTGCAAGTTTGAGCCTGAAGCCAAGGCCAACCGACCAATGTTTCCGGTGTTGTTGGGTATTTCGGGTTCAACTAAAACAATGTTTAAGGACATATTATTGCGTTTAAAAAGCTGTAAATATAAAATAACCTACTCGTTTACCGAATAGGTTATTGTTTTTTAGTCAATAAACACAAATGGTGTTTATTTTTTGTTTTGTTGTTTTTTTATTGTTTTCTCATCAATATCAAACTGGTTTCTATCTTGATCGATATCACCACTCGGATTTAATGGATTTTTCTGTTCTTTAGTTCTTTTAAATTTCTTTTTATCTTTTATAACTCCCATAATATTCTTTATTTTTTTGATTCAATAATAATATAGGAAAAAGGAATCAAAATTCTATTAAAAGTATCTTAAAACCAGAAGCATTTTTGTTAAAAGAACCATGGAAAACAAGAACTTGATGCTCTTGAATTATATCAAAAACAAATTATTTAGTTTTTACCCGTGTGGCTACAGGTTTCATTATAATCCTTAATGTACTGTCGTTATTAAAATAACTGATCATCCAATTCATGAAAATGAGCAGTTTGTTTTTAATACTTAAAATAAGCATAAGGTGGATAAACATCCAGGTAAACCAAGCTAACCGGCCTTGAAAACTTAATTTGGGCAAATCTACTACAGCCTTTCGTTTTCCAATAGTAGCCATCGAACCTTTATCAACATATTCAAAGTTTTTTAAGGATTTGGATTTTTTTAGATTTTTGAAATTTTTTGCCAAAAGCGAAGCTTGCTGAAGGGCCACGCCTGCCACCTGCGGATGGCCAGTGGGGTAGTTGGGCGTTTCCATATAGGCTATGTCGCCAAGGGCATAAACTTGGTTCAGCCCATTCACGTGACTGTGCCGGTCTACAATAAGTCTGTTGCCTCTGGTTATGCAGCTTTCTGGAAAACCTTCAATGATGTTTCCGGTAACCCCAGCGGCCCAAATCACGTTTTTTGAATTAATGGTCTCGCCAGAGTTTAGGGTTACCGTATAGCCGTCGTAATCGCTCACTAAAGTGCTGGTTTTAACAATAACCCCTAAATCTTCCAGATATTTCTTCGACATTTTTTGAGAGCCATCACTCATAGGGCTCAAGGTGTTTGCGGTACCTTCCAGAAGATAGATGGTCAATTTCGAAAAATCCTTATCCGGGTAATCCTTGGGCAAAATATTGCGTTTCATTTCGGCCAAAGCTCCGGCTAACTCAACACCTGTTGGACCTCCACCCACAATAACAAAATTCAATAGAGCTTGAAGTTTTTCGGGATTGGTAGTGTTTAAAGCGTCTTCAAAGGTTTGTAAAATCCTGTTGCGCAATTGAATGGCTTCAGGAATGGTTTTCATGGGGTAGGCAAATTTCTTCAGGTTTTTATTTCCGAAGTAATTGGTGGTACAGCCTATGGAAATCACTAAATGGTCATAAGTAAAATCGCCGATTGGGGTGCTAACAAATTTTTCTTCCAAATTTATTTTGGAAACTTTGGTAATCCGAATGCGGACGTTTTTTGCCTTTTGAAAAACTTTACGAAGCGGAAAAGAAATACTGGCGGGTTCCAATCTTGCCGAAGCCACTTGGTACATCAGTGGCTGGAACTGATGGTAGTTTTGTTTATCTAAAAGATAGACTTCGTAATTGGGATGGTTTATCAATTCCTGCGCAAGTCTTAAACCGGCAAAACCAGCACCAATGATTATAATTCTTTCTGGAGGTGTCATTCTATTTTCAGTTTAGCCCAATATCGATTTTACAAATTGGTCTATTTGCTTGTTGCCGTTAGTGGTTAAATGCTTAACAAAAGCACTACCAATAATGGCACCTTTGGCGTACTTGGTTGCGGCGTTAAACGTCTCGTTATTACTGATGCCAAACCCGATAACCTGTGGGTTTTTTAAATCCATTTTAGCAATGCGCTCAAAATATTGGGTTTGTTCGTCGCCAAAACCCGTTTTGGCACCCGTTGTACTGGCGCTGCTCACCATGTAAATGAATCCATTGGAAATAGAATCGATATATCGGATGCGTTCATCTGAAGTTTGTGGCGTTATTAAAAACACATTGATCAAGCCGTATTTTTCAAAAATAGCTTGGTATTCTTCGTGGTACACATCAACAGGTAAATCTGGAATAATCAATCCGTCAATGCCCAATTCCTCACATTTCTTGCAAAATGCCTCCACACCATATTGTAGCATCGGGTTGAAATAACCCATGATGATTAATGGGATTTCAACCGTTTTTCGGATGTCTTTCAACTGATTAAAAAGCGTTTCGGTGGTCATGCCATTTTTTAAGGCCGCCGTAGAACTTTCTTGGATTGTTGGGCCATCGGCTAGTGGGTCGCTAAATGGCAAGCCGATTTCAATCATGTCCACACCGTTTTTTTCCAAATCCTGAATGATGGAAACGGTATCGTTTAAATTAGGATAACCTGCTGTGAAATATATAGAAAGTAACTTTTTGTTTTCTGCTAATTTTTGGTTTATTCTGTTCATTGAAAATGAATGTTTTTTCATTCCCTCGCAGGAGGGAATCTTTTTAATTTTGAATTAAATATATTCTGAGAGATCTTTCCAGTCTGGGTTTAAACTATTAATAAGGTTGACTTTCCAGTCTCTGTTCCATTTTTTTATTTGTCTTTTTCGTTTTATAGAATTGTTTACATATTTTGTTGTTTCAAAATAAACAAGTTTGGTTACATTATATTTTCCAGTAAAAGATCTGCTACTGTTTATAGTGTGCTGTTTTAACCGTTGTTTTAATTGTTTGGAACGCCCCACATATAAAACGGTATGGTTTTTATTTGTTAATATGTAAACATAATGGATGTCCATAAATTTCGAAAGATTTCCGCCTTCGCGGAAATGCAAAATCAAATATTATATGTCGAAATACTCAATATAATTCTGTAAATCCTTATCGCCGCGCCCCGATAAACTTACCACGACAACATCGTCTGGCTTAAAGGTTTTCTGTTCGAAAATAGCTAAGGCATGCGAGCTTTCAATAGCTGGAATGATTCCTTCCAGTTTACAAAGTTCCAATCCGGCATTCATGGCCTCATCATCGGTAATGGACATGAATTCCGCGCGACCTGTTTTTGCTAAATGGGCATGCATAGGGCCAACACCAGGGTAATCCAAGCCAGCGGAAATGGAATAAGGCTCAGTGATTTGTCCGTCGGGCGTTTGCATCAAAAGTGTTTTGCAACCGTGGATGATGCCTTCTTTTCCTAAAACCGAAGTGGCGGCACTCTCGCCAGAATCGACACCGTGACCCGCGGCTTCCACAGCGATGATGTTCACATCTTCTTCGTGTAAGTAATGATAGTAGGTTCCGGCAGCATTACTTCCCCCACCGATGCAGGCCACAACGTAATCGGGATTTTCGCGCCCTTCGTGTTCCTTAAGTTGCCATTTTATTTCTTCGGAAATAATGGCTTGAAAACGCGTTACCATATCAGGATAAGGGTGTGGGCCAATGGCCGAACCAATGATATAATGCGTGTTTACGGGGTTATTGATCCAATCGCGAATGGCTTCGTTGGTGGCATCTTTCAAAGTCCGGCTACCCGATTTTGCGGGCATGACCTTAGCGCCAAGCATTTTCATTCGTGCCACGTTGGGGGCTTGGCGAGCAATGTCGATTTCACCCATGTACACGATACATTCCAATCCCATGAGGGCACAAACCGTTGCTGTGGCCACACCGTGTTGACCGGCACCGGTTTCGGCAATAATTCGGGTTTTGCCCAAACGTTTGGCCATTAAAATTTGGCCAATGGTATTGTTTATTTTGTGCGCTCCGGTGTGGTTTAAGTCTTCGCGCTTCAAATAAATTTTGGTGTTGTATTTTTTCGAAAGCCGTTTTGCAAAATACAATGGCGATGGGCGCCCCACGTAGTCTTTTAGGAGCTGGTTGAACTCTTCCTTGAAAGATGGTTCGTTCATCACCTCTAAGTACTTTTGGCGTAATTCTTCCACATTGGGGTATAGCATTTCTGGGATAAATGCCCCTCCAAATTCGCCGTAATAGCCTTTTTCGTTTACGTTGTAATTCATATTATTTGTTTTGTTATCCCTCGAAGGAGGGAATCTTTTTATGTTCATTTTGTCTTGATACAAAATCCTTCGACTACGCTCAGGAGAGACCAAGCCAAAAAATCAAATCAATCTGGTGAAATTCCTGCGGAACACTCGCTTTCGGAATTTCGTGCTTAAAGCTTCGCTTTGCATCTTCATTCCTTCGTTCATTATTTCTGCAGATTGATAATTCCGAATAGGTCGGAAATAGGGACTTGAGTTTTTGTTCTATTCTTAACTAATTTTATGTTTCTTTTTTATTTGTCATTCCCGTGAAGACGGGAATCTTTTTATTTTTAGTTTCGGTTTATAATGGATTCCGCATCAAGTACGGAATGACAAACTAGCTTTAAATTCCTTTAATAATTCAATATGCTTCAATCCGGGTTCTATTTCGAATTGACTATTTACATCTAAAGCATAGCAATATTTTGATGCTTCACTTTGATTAAATTTTTTAATTTTTTCTATTTCATCAACTCCAATACCACCGCTTAAAAAAAACGGTTTAGTAGAGGGGTAATCTTTTAAAACGTCCCAATTGAAAGTGTAACCATTGCCACCGGGCAGTTTCCCTTTGGTATCGAAAAGGAAATAATCGACCACGTCTTCGAAAGGCTTTAAAACCTCAAAATTGAATTCGTCCTTAATAGAGAATACTTTGATTATCTCGACTGCGCTCGATATAACAGATTTTACTTTTTTGTCAACCTGAACTTGTTTCAGGTTCTCATCCTTTTTATGTGATGCTGAAACAAGTTCAGCATGACGTAAGGCGTCACAATATTCTGGAGACTCTTCACCATGCAACTGAACGGCTTGTAGGCCCAGCTGACTTATTTTATGCACCACAAACTCTAAAGGTGCATTTACAAAAACGCCTGTTTTTTTTATGGTGTTTGGAAGGTTGGGAATAGTCTCACTATCAAAGCATCTTGCGGATTTTTCGTAAAAAATAAACCCAAGATAATCGGGTTGCAAAGCTGCAACTTGTTCGATATTGTCTTGGTATTTCATCCCGCAGATTTTAAGCCTCATTTTTATTGTTTGTTGTCATTGCGAACATAGTGTGAAGCAATCTGTTAAAAAGATTACGTTGTCGTTCCTCCTCGTAATGAAGTTATTGTTCTAATTTCTTAATAAATTCCGTGGCACTTGCCCCGGGATTGTCCGTTTTCATAAAATTTTCACCAATTAAAAACCCTTCGTAGCCAAATGGCTGTAATTCCTTTATAGCTTCAATGTTACTGATACCACTTTCAGAAACTTTTACAAAATCGTTTGGAATTAATGTACTTAGGCTTTTACTAGTTTCTAAACTAACATCAAAAGTTTTTAAGTTTCTGTTGTTTACACCCAACATATCGAGGCTTGGCATGATGGATTTATGTAATTCTTCCTCGTTGTGAACTTCCAACAGCACGTCTAAATTTAAACTTTTCGCAAGTTCAGAAAATTGTTTGATTTCATCGCGAGTTAAAATAGCAGCAATTAACAAAATAACATCGGCCCCGTAGGCTCTGGCTTCCAATATTTGGTATTCGTCAATGATGAATTCTTTTCTTAAAAGTGGTAAATTACAGCTGGCGCGAGCGGTCAATAAATCGTCCAACGAACCGCCGAAATACTTTCCATCGGTTAAAACAGACATTCCGCAAACCCCTGCATTTTCGTAACCACTGGCCACGTCTTGAACATTTAAGGTGTTGTTGATTACCGATTTAGATGGTGAACGCCTTTTATGTTCGGCGATAATTCCCGATTTGCTATTCCGTAATTTATTGGACAATGAAACCGTTTCTCTATTGAAAAGTACAGATTGCTCAAGTTGTGAAACCGGAATTAAACCTTTTCTGAGATTTACTTCACTGCGTTTGTCTATTACTATTTTGTCTAAAATATTCATTTTTGTTTTCGAATCGTCATTGCGAAACTTTTGAAAAAAGTTGTGGAAATCTATGCATTAATCATGATATTACCACGTCGTTTCTCTCCTCGTAATGACGTTATTTACTCAATTCAATCAATTTATCTAAACTTGTTTTGGCTTTACCAGAAAGCAAGGATGTTTTAGCCAATTCAAAACCTTCTTTGTGGGTAATTTGTTTGGCTGTAGCAATAGCCAGACCAGCATTGGCACACACCACGTTGTTTTGTGCTTCGGTGCCATTTCCGCTAATAATATCTACAAATATTTTGGCAGCTTCTTCAATGCTGTTGCCTCCAAAAATGGCTTCTTGTTTTACGGGAGCAACACCTAAATCTTCAGGTGAAAACAGTTTTTCGGAATGATTGGATACTATTTTTGCTTTTCCCGTTAATGAAATTTCATCGTAGCCATCTAAGGCATAAACAATATTGTAATTCTTATCTGTATTTTGATAAATGAAACTGTACAAACGTAAAAGTTCCAAATTATAGACACCCAATAATTGGTTTTTGGGGAACGATGGATTTACCATCGGCCCTAACATGTTGAAAAAGGTTTTTACTCCCAATTCTTTACGAATCGGGGCCACATTTTTCATGGCGGGGTGGAATAGTGGTGCATGTAAAATACAAATGCCCGCTTGGTCGACACAGCGTTTTAAAAAGTCTTCGTCATTGGAAAATTTAACCCCCAAAGTTTCCATAACGTTTGAAGATCCCGATGTGGAAGATACGCCGTAATTACCATGTTTCGATACGTTAACACCGGCACCTGCCGTAATAAAAGACGATAGGGTGGAAATGTTAAAAGTGTTTTTTCCGTCGCCTCCCGTGCCTACAATATCAATGGCGTTAAATTCGCTAAGGTTGATCGGTACGCAAAGCTCCAACAGGGCATTTCTAAATCCGGTGAGTTCTTCAATGGTAATGCTACGCATCATAAATACCGAAAGAAAACAAGCAATTTGGCTGGGGTTGTACATATCGTTGGATATGTTAACGATAACTTGTTTAGCTTCCTCGGTGGTTAGTGTGTCGTGGTTTATGAGTCTGTTTAGTATATCTTTCATGCCTCTCCCTGGCCCTCTCTAATTCGTCTGCGCTCAGCACAGGCTCGGAGAGGGAATTTGTTTTTTTAATCTATTTGCGTTAAGCCCCTTTGGGGTTTGGGGAATTCACCCAATTTTCCAATATTTTTTTGCCGTCTGGTGTTAAAACCGATTCGGGGTGGTACTGCACCCCTTTTACGTCGTAAACCTTATGGCGTAATGACATCACTTGTCCGTTTTCATCAAACGAGGTGGCTTCCAAACTTTCGGGTAAATCGGGATGCACTACCCAAGAGTGGTATCGGCCAACTTCAATGTTTTTGTTCAAGCCGTTAAAAATGGGTTCGTCGTCCACGCAAATTTCAACTTGAGTGGCCACACCGTGGTACACGTCGTCAAGGTTCACCAGTGAGCCACCAAACACTTCTCCAATGGCTTGTTGGCCCAAACATACACCCAAAATGCTTTTGGTTGGTGCGTATTTTTCAATAATAGCTTTTAACAATCCAGCTTCATCGGGGATGCCCGGACCGGGCGACAATACTATTTTGTTGAATGGTTCAACGTCTTCCAAAGCCAGTTTGTCGTTTCTTACTACGGTAACATCGCAGTTTAAATCTTCTAAATAATGAACAAGATTATAGGTGAAACTGTCGTAATTATCTATAACTAGTATTTTTTTCATTTTAAATATCTTCTGCTATTTTAATAGCTTTGGTTAGCGCTCCCAATTTATTGTAAACTTCCTGTAATTCGCTTTCTTGGTTCGATTTAGAAACCATTCCGGCGCCGGCTTGCCAATTCAGTTTGTAATCTTTACTTAAAAAGGTCCGTATCATAATGGCGTGGTTAAAATTGCCTTCAAAATCCATAAATCCAATGGCACCGCCATAATAGCCTCGGCTTGTTTTTTCATATTTTTCAATAAGTTGCATGGCCATGTGTTTTGGGGCGCCGCTTAGTGTTCCGGCAGGGAAAGTATCGGCCACCACTTGCATGGTAGAGGTAGTGTCGTGCTTTTGTCCTGTAACCTTACTCACCAAATGGATAACATGCGAGAAAAACTGAACTTCGCGATAGGTTTCCACATTCACTTGGCTACCGTGTCGGCTGAGGTCATTTCGAGCCAGATCGACCAACATGACGTGCTCGGCATTTTCCTTGTCGTCGTTTTTTAATTGCTCGGCCAAAACGGCATCCTTAGCATCGTCGCCCGTGCGTTTAAAGGTTCCAGCAATAGGGTGGATTTCAGCCAAACCGTCGGAAACAATAAGTTGTGCCTCAGGCGAACTGCCGAATATTTTAAAATCACCATAATCAAAATAAAATAAATAGGGCGAAGGGTTGATGCTTCGTAGGGCACGGTACACGTTAAAATCGTCCCCGGCAAATTCTTGCGAAAAGCGTCGGGACAACACTAGCTGAAACACATCACCACGTTGGCAGTGTTTTTTGGCCAGTTCGACGTTTTGTTTAAATTCTTCATCAGTTAAATTAGAATCGATATCGCCCTTTGTACTGAAATTGTACGAAGCAAAATTTTGAACGTTAATGAGTTTGTCAATTTCATCAATGTTATTTTCGTTATCCTCGTAGCAGTGAGCAAAAATATAAGCCTCATTTTTAAAATGATTGATGGCTATGATGTTTTTGTAAACCGCATAGTATACATCGGGAATGGTAACCGAATTGTCTTTTTTCCCAATTTCAATATCTTCAAAATAGCGAACGGCATCGTAAGCAGTGTAGCCAAAAATGCCGTTGTTGATGAATTTGAAACTTTCTTCGGTTTTAACATCAAACCGTTTGGTGAAATTGTAAATTTCGTCCACCACATTGATATTGTCGGTAATGTTTAAACTGCTAGTGCTTCCATCCGGAAAAGTTTGCGAAATCACTTCGTTTTCCACTTTTATTGATGCAATGGGGTTAAAGCAGATGTATGAAAAGTTTTTATGGTTGCGGTGGTAATCACCACTTTCCAAAAGGATGCTGTTTGGGTATTTGTCGCGTATTTTGTAGTACACCGTTACAGGGGTAATGGTGTCTGTTAAAATGCGTTTGTGGTGTGTATAAAGACTGTACTTTTTCATGTAATGTTTGTTTTTTCTGAATAATTTCAGAACAAAGAAAAAGGCTTGTCGTGAATTGACAAGCCTTCTTTATATTTTTGAGTTTTAAATATACTAGGTTTTTACTTCACGAATTGTTAGTTTCTAAAGCACCACCACCAAGTTGTATTTAAAGCTGTTTTCATGTTTTATTATTTAATGGCTCAAATATAGAAATGAAAAAATTATTACCCAAAATATTAAGTGATTTTTTCGAATAAAAGCCTGTTTAGTGTTCCGCCTTTAGCCAGTTTATGGGAATTTGCACTACATTACCTTAGTTTACCCAATAGGCGGATAAGTTCGTGCTGCTCGTTGGGTGTTAGTGGCTTGGTAGACTCCCGTTCAGCAGTTTCTACTAAACCATCAATTTTATTAAGGAAGTCGAGTCCTTGCTGGGTTATAATGATGTCAATTTTTCGTTTGTTGTGTTCGTTTTTACTTTTAGTAACATACTCCTTTTTAATTAGTTTATCGACCAAACGCGTAGTGTTACTCATTTTGTTGATCATACGCTCTTGAATGGTGGCCAAAGTTACGGGGCAACCGCTTTGCCCACGTAAGATGCGCAGCACATTAAATTGCTGTATGGAAACGTCATAGGGTTTCAGTATCTCGTTTAGTTTACCAT
This sequence comes from Bacteroidia bacterium, assembly GCA_030430535.1. GTDB lineage: Bacteria > Bacteroidota > Bacteroidia > Flavobacteriales > Flavobacteriaceae > Flavisericum. The sequence goes on along the minus strand of JAUIKY010000022.1, from coordinate 37,052 downwards.
TTACCAAGCCGTAGGTAAACAAAAGATTTACAACTACCTTTTTATGTAGAGGCAGATTGTTGTTTGTTTTAAGAATGTCTTCTATTTTCATGCAGCGACTGTTGACTTTAAAAGTATTGAAATAATTTATATGATATTAACTCATAAGGTATTTATTTTAACATAAAATACTGTTAAAAAGGAGCGATGCGTTTAAGTATTAATTAATTTTATAAACAGGAGAGCTACAATGCTCACCGAAATAATATTTTAGTAGGCTAAACGGAAGATTATAATTTTTATATATACTGAAATAAATGAAAATCAAATTATTGTTCATCGCTACGTTGCTTTTTTGGGGTTGCTTTAATGGTAAAAAACCGGAAACAGTGGCTATAGATGCCTTGGAAAAAAACCAAAATAAACAGGTTGATAATGTTTCGGATTTAGAAGTTAACGACTTTTCTGATTTTGAAAAATATTTAAAAAAGAAGGATGGTAAAATCCATGTCATAAACTTTTGGGCCACTTGGTGTGCGCCGTGCGTAAAGGAATTGCCTTACTTTGAAAAGCTAAATGCAGAGTATAAAGATCAAGGTGTGGAGGTGTTATTGGTGAGTTTGGATTTTCCACATTTGTACGAAAAGAAACTAATACCTTTTATAAAAGAAAAAAAATTACAGAGTAAAGTTGTGGCGCTCGATGATCCTGATATGAACAGTTGGATACCTAAAATAAGTGCCGATTGGTCCGGTTCGATTCCAGCCACAGTAATTTACAAAAACGATACCCGCGAGTTTTATGAACAGTCATTCAATTATGAAGAATTAAAAGAAAAACTAAATCCATTTTTAAACCACTAAAAATTATGAAAAAGTCCATCCAAGTCCTTGCAGCAGCACTTGTTTTAGTGCTAATTAGTGCCTTTACCCTTAGCGAAGGCTATAAAATTGGCGATGTCGCCGAAGATTTCTCCTTGAAAAATATTGATGGTAACATGGTGTCACTTGCCGATTATGAATACGCTAAAGGCTTCATCGTTACGTTTACTTGCAATACCTGCCCTTATGCGGTGCAATACGAAGACCGTATTATTGCATTGAACAATAAATATGAGGATAAAGGTTATCCTGTTATAGCCATTATGCCCAACAATACTGCCGTAAAACCAGGTGATGATCTGGATGCCATGAAAGAACGAGCCGAAAGTAAAGGTTTTACTTTTCCTTATTTGATTGATGCCGAGCAAACCGTTTACCCAAAATTTGGAGCTACAAAAACGCCCCATATTTTTGTGTTACAAAAAACAGATGCCGGCAATGTGGTTAAGTATATTGGGGCTATTGACGACAATTATAAAGATGAATCGGCGGTAACAACCAAATATGTTGAAGATGCCGTTGATGCATTATTGGCAGGAAAAGATGTGCCGCTAAAAGAAACAAAAGCGATTGGTTGCACTATTAAGGTTTAAACAACGATTTTTAAACTTTTCAATAAAACAAAAAGCTCCGAAAATAACTTCGGAGCTTTTTTTATGAAATTCGGTATAAGATTCTATTTTCTGAAAATAGTCTGCTTTCTGTCTGGACCAACTGAAACAATAGTGATTGGTGTTTCCAATTCTTTTTCCAAAAATGCAATGTAATCGTTAAGCGCTTTTGGTAATTCTGAAGCTTCAGACATGCCAGTTAAATCTTCTGCCCAACCGTTAAATTCTGTGTAAACAGGTTCTACGTTTTCAGGTTCAATATTGTATGGTAAATGCGAAATGGTTTCACCTTTATATTTGTATTCTGTGCAAACTTTTAAGGTTTTAAAGCCAGAAAGTACATCGGCCTTCATCATCATAAGTTGAGTAACACCATTAACTTGGCAGGCATATTTTAAAGCAACTAAATCCAACCATCCGCAACGACGAGGGCGACCAGTGGTAGCACCAAATTCGTGACCAACTTTAGCCATGGTAGCACCATCTTCGTCAAACAATTCAGTTGGGAACGGACCAGAACCCACGCGGGTAGTATAGGCTTTAAAAATACCGAAAACTTCTTTTATTTGGTTGGGAGCAACTCCCAATCCGGTACAAGCACCAGCGGCAGTTGTGTTGCTCGACGTTACAAACGGATAGGTTCCAAAGTCGATATCCAACAAAGAACCTTGAGCACCTTCGGCCAAAATGGTTTTGTTTGATTTTTGTGCTTGGTAAATGTATTCTTCCGAATCAATAAAAGTCAGGGATTTTAACGTTTCAATAGCTTTGAAGAATTCAGTTTCCAATTCCTTTAAGTCATATTCAATATCAACGTTGTAAAAGGCAATCATTTTTTCGTGCTTGTCGGCCAAGTTTCTGTAGCGCTCTTTCCAATCGCTAAGTTCCAAATCGCCTACACGAATGCCGTTTCTTCCGGTTTTGTCCATATAAGTTGGGCCAATACCTTTTAGTGTCGATCCAATTTTAGCTTTGCCTTTTGAGGCTTCACTGGCAGCATCCAACAAGCGGTGTGTTGGCAAAATAATGTGTGCTTTGCGCGAAATGAGCAATGATTTTCTGTAATCTACATTTTGCTCTTCCAGTTTGTCAAGTTCCCCTTTAAAGATTACAGGGTCTATAACAACACCGTTGCCCACAAGGTTGGTGGCATCGTCATGAAAAATTCCAGACGGAATGGTGTGCAATACATGTTTTTTTCCGTTAAAAACCAAAGTGTGCCCGGCATTTGGGCCACCTTGAAAACGGGCTATAATGTTGTAGTTAGATGTTAGTACGTCAACAATTTTTCCTTTGCCTTCGTCTCCCCATTGTAGTCCTAGTAGTAAATCTACTGCCATTGTATTTAATTTGTTAATTTGTTATTTTTCCCGATGGCTATCGGGAGAATTTCTGTTTCCGTAGAAATAGAGTGAATGGTTGTTAATTTTAATGTCGAAAACTTCTTCGATGGTTTTTTTTATGGATTGAATTCTTGGGTCGCAAAACTCTATAACCTCACCGGTATCGGTTAGTATTACGTGGTCGTGCTGCCTGTCGAAATACGATTTTTCGTAGTGTGCTTGGTTTTGTCCAAACTGGTGTTTTCTTACTAAACCGCATTCCAAGAGCAATTCAATGGTGTTGTAAAGCGTGGCACGCGATACCCTGTACTTCTTGTTTTTCATGTTGAGGTACAGCGATTCTATATCGAAATGTTCGTTGTTGTTGTAAATTTCTTGAAGTATGGCATAGCGCTCGGGCGTTTTGCGGTGTCCGTTGGCTTCTAGAAATGTTGTAAAAACGTTTTTTACAATCTCTTGGTTTTTGTTTTCTGGTTTAGCATCCATAATTTTCGTGGCAAATTTACACTTTTTTTACACTCTAGTAACCTTATCTATACCATTAATTTTTTTAAGTTTTTCCAAAAGCTTTTTAATTATGGTATTGTTTTTTACAACCACGTTGATTTTTCCAGAAAACAAACCATCGTGGCTTTCAAAGCTAATGCTTTTCATGTTAACGTGCATGTTTTCAGAAACTACTTTGGTTATGTCGTTAACCAGACCGATGTGGTCGATACCAGCAAGGACTATTTTTACTAAAAATTCCTGTTGGGTAGAATCGATCCATTTGGCCTGCATGATTCGATAGGCATAATTGGATTGCAGACTCACAGCATTTGGGCAGTTTTTTTTGTGGACTTTTATGCCTTCGTTAACGGTTAAAAATCCAAAAACTGGGTCGCCAGGAATGGGGTTGCAGCAATTGGCCAGTTTAAAATCTAAGGTTTCTTCTTCTTTTCCGAAAACTAAAGAATCGTATTTTAAAGTGATTTCCTCTTTTTCCAGTTCTTCCTTTTTAATGGGCGTTTTCTTGGAAATTCGGTTTTTAATAAAACTCATAAAAGCGTTGCTTCTCGATGAGGCATAGCTTTTAAGCATGTTGTTGTCTATTGTGCCCACGCCAACCCGATAGAATAAATCGAGGCTGGTTTTTAGTTTGAAGAACCGTACCATGTCGTTAACGGATTCTTCGTCTAAAGTGATTTTTAACTGCTTGAGTTTTCTGCGCAAGAGTTCCTTGCCGTCCTCGCCAATTAGTTTTTTGTTTTCGCGTAGTGCCGATTTTATCTTGCTTCGCGATCGGGCCGTTGTGGCATAATCCAACCAGTTGGGGTTGGGTTTGGCGTTATCGGCAGTTAAAATTTCTACTTGGTCGCCGCTTTTTAATTCGTGGCTTAATGGCACCAGTTTGTTATTTACTTTGGCGCCCCGGGTTTTCATGCCAATTTCGGTATGGATGTGAAAAGCAAAATCGAGAGCCGTGGCCCCTTTGGGTAATGATTTTAAATCGCCCGCTGGGGTGAACACGAATATTTCTTTTGAATATAAATTGAGTTTGAATTGCTCAACAAAATCTACCGCATTGGTTTCGGGGTTTTCCAGTGCTTCCTGTAGCCTGTTGATCCAGCTTTCCAGATTGTCCTCTTTTTCGTTTCCTTGCTTGTATTTGTAATGTGCAGCATAGCCTTTTTCTGCAATTTCGTTCATACGTTCACTTCGAATCTGCACTTCTACCCATCGCCCTTTGGGGCCCATAACGGTAATGTGCAAGGCTTCGTAACCTGTTGACTTTGGTGAGGATATCCAATCGCGCAAACGGATGGGGTTGGGTCTAAAATGATCGGTAACAATCGAATAGATTTTCCAGGCCAAAAACTTTTCGTTTTGGGGGTCGGCATCACATTTATATATAATTCTAATAGCGAACTTATCGTAAACTTCGTCAAAAGATACGCCTTGGTTCACCATTTTTTTTCTGATGGAAAAGATGGATTTTGGTCGTCCTTTAATGGTGTAGCTAAGGTTTTCTCTATCGAGGGAATTCTTGATCACCGCACTAAACTTTTCGATATAGGCATCCTGCTCGGCTTTACTTTCCTTTATTTTACTGAGGATATCGTGATAAACTTCGGGTTCGGTGTATTTTAAGCCGAGGTCTTCCAGTTCGGTTTTAATGTTGTACAGGCCAATTCTATGGGCCAACGGCGCATAAATATAAAGTGTTTCCGAAGCTATTTTTTCCTGTTTGTCGGTACGCATGGAATCCATGGTTTGCATATTGTGCAAACGGTCGGCTATTTTAATAATGATTACCCGAACATCATCGTTTAGGGTGAGCAGCATTTTTCGGAAATTTTCGGCCTGTAAAGACACGTCCATGTCTTTTTCCTTGCTTAATGACGATATTTTAGTAAGCCCGTCAACAATAGTGGCTACGGTTTGCCCAAACAGATTTTTAATGTCCTTTATGGTATAATCAGGGCTGTCTTCAACCACATCGTGGAGCAGGGCAGCAGCAATAGAGGTACCGTCCAAACCAATTTCCTGTGCTACAATTTTGGCGACTGCCAATGGGTGGAAAATATAAGCTTCGCCCGATTTTCGGCGCTGGTCTTTATGGCCGTCCATGGCTACTTCAAAAGCTTTTCGAATTAGCTTTTTGTCGTCATCGGTCAATGTGGTATAGCTAACTTTTAAAAGCTCTTTGTAGGCTTTGGTAATCGCAGCATTTTCTTTTTCAATGTCAATATTCGTCATCATAAATTAAAAATAACATAAAGATAATTAACAGGCAACATGCGCTAATGTTTTTATTTGATTGAATGTTTTATGAATGCTTTTTTTACGGTGTAAAGATTACATTTTTATTCTCAGATTTGTATTATTGTGCAACGTAATAATATTTAAAGACCGTTTTTGATGAAGGACGATATTTCCATTAGGCAAGCAAAAATTTATAAAGCGTCGAGTGTGCTGAAAAAGCCCATTTCGGATGCCACGCATACCCTTACTGAAATTTCATTTCTGGTGTTGCGGCTTCAGCTGGAAAACGGTGTTGTGGGCGAGTCGTATTTATTGTCGTTTCAATATTCGCCAAACGCCATTGTTGGGGCACTAAAAGATGTTATTCCTGTAATTAAAGGCTATAAAGCCAACGAAACGGGTTTAGTTTACGATAAGTTGGAAGGCTTGGCCGAATACTTTGGAAACAATGGTTTGTTGCGTTGGGCACAAGCAGCGGTTAATATAGCGATGTGGGATGCTTGGGGCAAAACCTTGGGGCAGCCTATCCATAAATTGTTGGGCGTTCACAAAGAAAAAGTGTCGATTTACGGTAGCGGCGGATGGATTTCGTACACCATTGATGAGCTTATTACAGAAGTGACCCATTATGCCGAAAGAGGCTTTAAGGCTGTGAAAATAAAAGTGGGCTCGCCAAAAATCAGTACGGATATTGAGCGTTTAAGGTTAGTGCGCGAAGCGGTAGGTGATAAGGTGGACATTATGATGGATGCCAATCAGGGTATGGATTTGCCGTCGGCCATTAAGCTATCTGATGCGGCAAAAAAATTGAATATCCATTGGTTTGAAGAACCCGTAAACCATCAAAACTTTCAGGCTTACCAAATTTTAAAGAACCAAACCGGGATTTCATTGGCTATGGGCGAACGAGAGTTCGATACGTTGCCCTTGCGCGAGTTGGCCACAAGAAATGCTTTGGATATTTGGCAACCCGATATTTTAAGAATTGGTGGGGTAGAGGCCTGGCGCGAAAGTGCAGCTTTGGCCAAAAGTTTTAACCTACCTGTTTTACCACACTATTATAAAGATTATGATGTGCCGTTGTTGTGCACCATTTCGAATGGGGTGGGCGCCGAATCGTTCGATTGGGTAGATCCGTTAATAGACAACCCTATGGTGGTGCAAGATGGTTTTGCAAAACCACACGATTTACCGGGCTGGGGTTTTAATTTTATTGATGATACACTTACAGAAATAAAAATATGATTCAACCTTTATTGTTGGGTTAAAAAATCAACCAATTGTGTTACGGCCTTTCCGCGGTGGCCAATGCTGTTTTTTAAACCGAGCTCCATTTCCGCAAAAGTTTGTTCATGGTTTTCGGGCTTAAAAATAGGGTCGTATCCAAAGCCTTTTTCGCCGTGTTTCTTTTCTGTGATTTCCCCTTTGCAAATGCCCGTAAATGTGTGCAGCTTTCCATTTAAATACAATGCAATTACGGTTTTGAATTGTGCACTTCGGTTGTTTTCGCCTTTTAGTTCTGAAAGCACTTTTTGCATATTGTCTTCGGCATTTTTTTGCTCGCCGGCATATCGCGCAGAATATACACCCGGGGCACCGTTTAAGGCTTCAACCTCCAAGCCGGTATCGTCGGCAAAACAATCGTAACCAAAATGTGTTTTTATGTATTCGGCCTTTTGTATGGCATTGCCTTCAATGGTATTTTGGGTTTCGGGAATATCGTCGTTACAATCAATATCCTTCAAACTTAATAATGTAATATGGCTAGGCATTAATGCTTGGACTTCTTTGACTTTATTTTGGTTTCCGGTGGCGAATACAATTTTCATCTTTAGTTGTTTTAGGGCATCAAAAATAAGGCTTAATAATCTTATTATACAAATATGTGGCCGTGTCGTTTTTCAGATAATTTTATGATTTTAGTCATCTTCAATTGAATAAAAAACTCGTATCTTACCACAGTAATCAATTAATAAAAACTCGATTATTATGGCAGTAAATATTCAATACGTAGATGTAGATATAAGTGAAACGCTTTCGGCGTTTACGAAAGAAAAATTGGAAAAATTGTTTAACAGATATGAATTTTTAATAGGGGCAACGGTGCATTTTAAAAAAGATGAAAACCACCATGATGCCGGTAAAATATGCAATATAGAATTGAGTTTGCCCGGCCCGCGGATATTTGCCACTTCCGAAGAACATAATTATGAAGTTGCCGTTCGTGAGACTATAAGCGATTTAGAACGACAGCTTAAAAAGCGAAAAGAGGTTTACAAAACGTATTAGCGGTGGTGGTAGGGTTCGTTACGTAAAATAGTGAACCCGCGGTATAACTGCTCGATAAAAAACAAACGGATCATTTGATGGGAAAATGTCATTTTAGACAATGATATTTTCCCATTTGCTTTTTGATATACTTCGTCCGAAAAGCCATAGGGACCACCAATAACAAATACCAATTGTTTTATACCCGAGTTCATGTGTTTTTGCAAATAGTTTGAAAACCCTACCGAACTAAATTGTTTGCCGTTTTCGTCCAAAAGAATCAATACATCGGTGGGTTTGGTCTTGCTTAAAATCAGTTCGCCCTCTTTTTGTTTTTGCTGGGGTTCACTAAGGTTTTTGGCATTTTTTATATCGGGTATAATCTCCAAATCGAACTTTACGTAAAACCCCAATCGTTTTATGTATTCGTCTATCAGTAAGTTAAGTGGCTTACTGTCTGTTTTGCCAATGGCTAAAAGTTTAATGGTCATAAAAACAATATTATTGCTTTCTGTTTATGAAAAACGCATCTAAATAACGAAAAAAATACAGATTTGATAAAATTTAAGTTTAATTAAGTGAATCAATTTCTTATTTTTGCTCAAAACTAATCAACAAATAATGATTACACAAGAACAGTTTGATAGCGAAGTTAAAGGGATTATAGCCAATGCCATCAGGGAAGACGTTGGCGATGGCGACCACAGTTCTCTGGCCTGTATACCTGAAAATGCCAGAGGAAAAGCAAAAATTTTAGTGAAGGATAAAGGCGTGATTGGGGGTGTTAATTTTGCTAAAAAAGTGTTTGCTTATGTCGATAAGAACTTAAAATTGGATGTTCGAATTGAGGATGGCACCGAAGTCACTTACGGCGATGTGGTCATGTACATCGAAGGGCCGTCTCAATCGATTTTAAAAGCTGAGCGCACGGTATTGAATGCCATGCAGCGCATGAGTGCCATAGCCACCAAAACCAGAATGTTTGTAAACTTGGTTGAAGGTACCAAAACCAAAATTTTAGATACTCGAAAAACGACTCCCGGTATTCGTGTGTTGGAAAAATGGGCCGTTAAAATAGGCGGCGGCGAAAACCACAGATTCGCATTGTACGACATGATTATGCTAAAGGACAACCATATTGATTTTGCCGGCGGAATAACCAAAGCTATTGAGATGACCAAACAATATCTGGATGAAACGGGCAAAAAACTATTGATTATGGTTGAAGCGCGAAATCTTTCGGAAGTTGAAGAAATCTTGCAGAATGACGGTGTTTACAGAATTCTTTTGGATAATTTTGACTACGAAGACACGCGAAAAGCCGTAAAAATAATTGGCGATAAATGCCTAACAGAATCGTCTGGAAATATTAACGAAGCCACGATTCGCCACTACGCAGAATGCGGGGTTAACTTTATTTCATGCGGGGCTTTAACGCACTCGGTACACAACATGGATTTAAGCTTAAAGGCGGTAAAGTAGTTTTCTTTAAGGAAGTGGTAATCCAAAAAATTGCTTTGAAAAGCTTTATAGAGCAAGGTTAATTTTAATAACTTTGCTTATACTGGTAAAAGCAAATAATGAATGGCAAAACCCCTAGAAGAAAAACTAGATAAAATTCCTGTTGTTAATGTTGTGGTGCGGTTTTTTAAACAATTAAAACTGCCCGGTCTTGAAGGTTTGTCGTTTTACGATTTGTTGGAACTCTATTTAACGGGCATTGTTCGGGGGGCATTAACCACAAGGGCGAGTGCTATTGCCTTCAGTTTTTTCACGGCTATTTTCCCTTTTTTGTTGTTCGTACTTATTATTATCCCGTATGTACCTATTGACGATTTTAAAATTGAATTCTTAAGATTCCTCGAGTCGTTTTTGCCTCCAACAACATCCGATTTTTTCTTTGAGAATATATTTGAAAACATAGATCAATCGCAGCGTGGAGGGCTGTTGTCGTCAGTTTTTGTACTGTCGTTATTGCTTATGGCCAATGGGGTAAACGCCGTGTTTTCAGGTTTCGAAAATTCTTATCACGAGCAGTTAAGCCGTAATGTGTTCAAGCAATATCTTTCTGCCTTGGGAATCGCACTAATTTTGGCGTTCTTGCTCATTTTAACCATAGCGGTTTTGGGCTACATTCAAATTTACGTGGTTCAAGGGGTGCTGCATGCGCTCGAAAACAGGGGTTACGAAGTGGCATCGAGTGGTGTGTTTTGGGCCAGTGTTGTGAAATATCTGTTTTTCGTTATTATGATTTATATGGCAACGGCTACTTTGTATTATTTTGGTACCCGCGAAGGGCGCGAGTCCAGATTCTTTTCTGTTGGGGCTATATTTACTACGCTACTAATCATGCTAACCTCGTTTTTGTTCGGACTTTACATTGAAAATTTCAGTCAGTATAACAAACTTTATGGCTCCATTGGCGCATTGTTGATACTGTTATTCTATCTCTGGCTCAACGCCAATATTTTACTTTTGGGTTACGAGCTTAACGCATCCATTCAGTTTTTGAAAAAATATCCGAAAAGAGAAGACGATCAATGACTCTAAAATTTTCCGTTTAACTTATGCCGTATTTTATTGATGTCATTATACCCGTTCCTCTTCAAAAGCTATTCACATATAGCGTTACCGATGCCGAATCCCAATTTTTAAAGCCCGGCATGCGCGTTGCCGTGCCCTTTGGAAAATCAAAAATATACACAGGCATCGTTTTTAAAGTGCATGCCAATGCGCCAACGGCCTATGAGGCCAAAGATATTCAGCAAATTTTAGACGAAGCGCCTATTGTAAATGCATTACAGTTACGTTTGTGGGATTGGATAGCCAGTTATTATATGTGTACCCTAGGCGATGTAATGCGTGCTGCGCTGCCCAATGCCTTTATTTTGGAAAGTGAAACGGTGGTGACCAAAAGTAGACTGAATACCATCGATGAATCTATTTTGAAGGATGACGAATTTTTGGTTTATGAAGCACTTCAGCATCAATCGTCATTGAAAGTTCATGATATTTCGAACATCCTCGACAAAAAAAATGTTCTGCCCGTTATAAAACGGCTCATTGAAAAGAATGCCGTTTCGGTTGAAGAGGAAGTTTATGAAAAGTACAAGCCCAAATTGGTACGGTTTGTAAAGTTACACCATAACTACTCTTCGGAAAGTGCGCTTCAGAGCTTATTGGAAGATTTAAGCCGGGCACCCAAACAAAGTGAGGTGGTGCTGACCTTGTTTTCCATTTCGGCAAAAACTAAAAAGCCGGTAAAGGTTTCCGATCTAACCGAGCAAAGTGGAGGCTCGTCAGCCATCATAAAAACGTTGATCGATAAAGGTATTCTTGAGGAATACCATATCCAAATGGATCGCGTACAGTATGAAGGCGATGATACAGAAGCTTCAAAAAAATTGAATGCGCACCAAGCAACCGCATTGGCCGAAATAAAATCGACTTTTGAAAAACATCAGGTGACGTTGTTGCACGGTGTTACCTCTTCAGGGAAAACCGAAATTTATGTAAAACTGATTGAAGAAGTTATTGCCAAAGGAAAGCAGGTGCTGTACCTACTGCCTGAAATTGCATTAACGGCTCAGTTGATTACCAGATTGCAGGATTATTTTGGAGAAAAAGTATCGGTGTTCCATTCCAAATATTCATCGCATGAACGGGTTGAGGTTTGGAACAACGTTTTGCAAAATTCCGCGAAAGCGCAAATTGTATTGGGTGCGCGCTCGTCCATATTCTTGCCGTTCAATGATTTGGGTTTGATAGTGGTGGACGAGGAGCACGAGCAATCGTTTAAGCAATTCGATCCCGCACCACGTTACCAAGCACGCGATACCGCTGTGGTTTTAGGTTACATGCACGACGCCAAAGTGCTGATGGGGTCGGCGACACCCAGTTTAGAGAGTTATTTTAACGCCAAGCAGAACAAATATGGTCTTGTGGAGTTGAAATATAGGCACAACGATGTGCTAATGCCCGATATCGAGTTGGTGGACATTAAAGAGAAACGCAAAAAGAAACGGATGAAAGGGCATTTCAGTGATCGTCTGTTGGAAGAAATGAACGAAACATTGGATGCTGGGCAGCAGGTTATCCTGTTTCAAAACCGCCGAGGCTTTTCGCCTATAGTAGAGTGCAATACGTGTGGGCATTCACCGCAGTGTCCCAATTGCGATGTGAGCTTGACCTATCACCAATATCGAAGCCAGTTGCGTTGCCACTATTGTGGTTATGTGATGGCCATGATTAAGGGATGTACAGCCTGCGGAAGCCCAGAGTTGGATAGCAAAGGTTTCGGTACCGAGCAGATAGAGGAAGAGGTTAAACAGTTGTTCCCTAACCATAAAGTGGCGCGGATGGATTTAGATACCACCCGGGGCAAATACGGTTACGAAAAAATCATTACGGCTTTAGAGCAGCAGGAAATCGATATTTTGGTAGGAACCCAAATGCTTACCAAAGGATTGGATTTTAGAAATGTACAATTGGTAGGGATTATGAATGCTGATAATATGCTGAACTTTCCGGATTTTAGAGCCCACGAACGGAGTTTCCAATTGATGCTGCAGGTGTCGGGGAGGGCGGGGCGTACGCAAGAGCGCGGTAAGGTGTTGATTCAAACTTACAATCCGCACCATAATATTTTGCAGCAAGTTTCTACGAATAATTATATAGATATGTTCAACGAGCAGATGAACGATCGTTATAATTTTAAATACCCACCGGTTTATAAGCAAATAAAAATCACGCTAAAACATAAAGATTACAACAGGGTAGAAACGGCTTCCGTTTGGTATGCCAAATCACTAAGGCAGTTGTTTGGCGATAATGTTTTGGGGCCAGAGTCACCGCCAATAGCCCGCATCAGAAATCAGTTCCATAAAAATATTTTGGTAAAGATTCCTAAAAAACAATCGTTGCCAAAAACAAAAGAAGCCATTATTAAAGTAAATAATAGCTTCCAGAGTATAAAAGATTTTCGGTCAGTTAGGGTTATTCTAAATGTCGATAACTTCTAATGAAATAGAAATTTGCAAACAAATTTCGCAATTGAATTAGTCCCAACGAAAGTTGGGATCTTATTCTAACTTTGTCGTAATATTATGGGAAGCTGAAAACACACGGTTAGCTATGGGGGTAGCCTACTGAGGTTATGCTTCTAAATATTATTCAACGCGTCAACCAACTGGGTTTTCTTGTTTCTACTTAGAGGAATTTCGTAAGCGCCCACTTCAACATTCTTACTGTTAAATCGGTCAATCTTATCAAGGTTTACAATGTAACTTTTGTGAATTCTTAAAAATTTGCCTTCAGGAAGTTCGGCTTCAAAGGCCTTCATGGTAGAAAGTACTACTAGGCTGTTTTCTTCAGTAACCAGTTTAACGTAATCACCAAGGGCTTCAATCCATTTAATGTCTTTAATGTAAACTTTACGTTTTTTTAGATTACTTTTGACAAAAATATGTTCGCCATCTTCCTCGTTAAAGTCTTGGGTCAATCTATGTTGCTCCAAAGCTTTTTCAACAGAAGTATTGAAGCGTTCTCTGGTAATGGGTTTGTGTAAATAATCGGTAGCGTCGTAATTAAATGCTTTAAAAGCATATTCGGTTTTACCGGTTACAAAAATAATTTGGGGTTTGTTGTTTAATACGTCCAAAAGTTCAAATCCGTTTAACACTGGCATTTCAATGTCTAAGAAGATGAGGTCTACTTGGTGCGTGTTTAAACCATTTTTTGTTTCAAGGGCACTACTGTACTCTGCAATAAGGTTAAGTGAAGGGTGATTTTCTACCAACTTAACGATGGAGAGACGTTGTATTGCTGAATCGTCTACTACTACACAGTTTAAAGTCATAACATTTTGTATTATTTCGGTTAAGATATCGACAATAGTACGAATAATTCGGTTAAAAACCAAAAAACATCGTTAAAATACACTTTTTAACGTTTTTTTAACACTTTTGAAGAGCTGCTTTTAGGGATAAAATAGAATGGCTTATAGTTGTGTAATATATAGAATTTATTTATTTTTGCAGCCAATTTTTAACAATTAAAACGATTTTTATGAATCATTATGAAACTGTTTTCATCTTGAATCCCGTTTTATCTGAAGAGCAGATAAAGGAAACAGTAAAGAAATACGAAGATTTTCTTGTTTCTAACGGTGCAAAGATGGTATCAAAAGAAGATTGGGGGCTTAAAAAATTAGCTTACCCAATCCAGAACAAAAAGAGTGGTTTTTACCATTTATTTGAGTACACCGTAGATGGTGAAGTAATTAATGCTTTAGAGCTAGAGTTTAGACGTGATGAGCGTTTTATGCGTTACCTAACTGTAAAGTTAGATAAGCACGCTGTGGCTTGGGCAGAAAGAAGAAGAGAAAAACTTAAAGTAAAAGCTTAATTATGTCATCAATAGAACAACAATCAAAAGGTAAAAAAGACGGAGAAATCAGGTATTTAACTCCGCTTAACATTGAAACTAATAAGCAAAAAAAATACTGCCGTTTCAAAAAATCTGGTATTAAGTATATTGATTACAAAGATCCAGATTTCTTATTGAAGTTTGTAAACGAGCAAGGTAAAATTTTACCTCGTCGTTTAACAGGAACGTCATTAAAGTACCAAAGGAAAGTGTCTGTTGCCGTAAAAAGAGCACGTCACTTAGCTTTAATGCCATACGTAGCAGATTTATTAAAATAAAATACACATAACGATGGAACTTATATTAAAACAAGACGTTGAAAATTTAGGATTTAAAGACGATGTTGTAACAGTTAAGAACGGTTATGGTAGAAACTTTTTAATTCCTCAAGGGCAAGCTATTTTAGCGACGCCATCTGCTAAAAAAGTATTGGCAGAAAACTTGAAGCAAAGAGCTTTTAAAGAAAAGAAAGTGATAGAGGAAGCTAACAAAACTGCTGAGGCTATTAAAGGATTGGATATTAAAATTACTGCTAAAGCTACCGAAGGTGCTAGTGCCGGTGATAAATTATTCGGTTCTGTAACTAAGGCCGATTTAGTTGAAGCTTTTGAAAAAGCTGGACATTCAGTTGACAAAAAATTTGTTACTATTACAGGAGGAAATATCAAGCGTTTAGGGCAGTACACTGCTGTTGTGCGTTTGCACAGAGAAGTTGTTTTCGAATTTCCTTTTGAGGTTATAGCGCAAGCTTAATCCATTTGAAATAAAATAAAGAGCCTCAACTATGTTGGGGCTTTTTTTATGACATTTGAAAAATGAAATACAGAAGACTTACAAAAGAACAATTTGAAGAGCTACACCAAGAGTTCATCAATTTTTTGGCCACGCAGTCCATTACGCACGACGAGTGGACCAACCTAAAAGCCAATAAACCCGAATTGGCCGAAACCGAGCTGGATGTGTTTAGCGATTTAATATGGGAGGGCGTTTTAAACCAAACCGAATATTTAGAGAATTTCGCGCCACAGCACATGTATTTGTTCCGCTTGGGCGAAGATAAAATGCATGCTATTGTGGTGAACGTTAAAAAAGATGGCATCGATATTACCACCCAAGAAGGCTACGATTGGCTACGTGAAAATCTTTTGGATGAAAGCGTAGAGTTTTTACAAGCCGATAAAGAGTACACCGACGATAAAAATGGCGATAAATTTAAAATGATTGAACAGGGCGCCGTCATTACCAAAGGCGAATTGTACCATTATTTTAATAAGTTGATAAATTAGTGTTGTGTTAACTGTAAGATACCAAGTTGATTGTCACCCTGAGCGCAGTCGAAGGGTCTTTCTTAGGGCTTCGACTGCGCTCAGCCTGACAAAATACGTTTAACATAACACTAAGATTTCAACCCTTCCGGATTTCGTTTTTTTTGAAACCGAAATCCACCTTCCCTTTTAAGGGAAGGAGTTCTCCTCTTTTTGAAGGAGGAGTGTTACGAAGTGACGAGATGGTTTTTTCCAATTCAAATTTGGGATTTAAAAGTAATATATTGTATTGCTTTTAAATCCCATTAATTATTTTGTCATTCCCGCGCAAGCGGGAATCTTTTTCAAATTAATCTGTTATTTTTGTCGTTTCTAATTTAAATAGGAATCCACTTTTATTGCGTTGTCACACTGAGCGCAGTCGAAGTGCATATAAACTAAAACTATCAAATGGCCCAAAAACCAAGCATCCCAAAAGGCACGAGAGATTTTAACCCAGAGCAGGTTGCCAAACGAAACTATATTTTCAACACCATTCGTGGGGCGTTTGAAACCTTCGGATTTCAACCCATTGAAACCCCGAGTTTTGAAAACTCCGAAACCCTAATGGGTAAATATGGCGATGAGGGCGACCGCTTGATTTTTAAGATTTTGAATTCTGGTGATTATTTGTCGGGAGTAGATTACTTAAATGATTTAAGAAATAAGGTTAAAAAAGATATCTTCGGGCTAAAGGATAGTATAAAGGAGTATGTTAAGGTTAATAAGTTATCAAATGAAGCTTATTATGAGGAAGGCTTTTTGGAAAGTGTTTATTTTTATTTAAAGAATAAGCATGGTAAAAATCATGAATTTTTAAAAGATAGTATAGTAACAAAGGCTCTGCTTGAATTTTTATATCAAATAGAATATAAGTTTGGGCAAACAGAAAAACATATTGAAGATTTTGCTGATAAACTGTATACTAAGCTTAGGTCTGCAAAGTACGCTACGCAAATCTCCGAAAAAGCCCTACGCTACGACCTTACTGTTCCTTTTGCGCGTTACGTGGTACAGCACCAAAACGAGATTGAATTTCCGTTTAAGCGTTACCAAATCCAACCCGTTTGGCGTGCCGATAGGCCACAAAAAGGGCGTTTTAGGGAGTTTTATCAATGCGATGCCGATGTGGTTGGTAGCGATTCGTTGTGGCAGGAAGTAGAATTCATCCAACTTTACGACAACGTTTTTTCAGCCTTAAAACTGGAAGGTGTTACCATTAAAATCAATAACCGAAAAATATTGTCGGGCATTGCCGAAGTGATTGGTGCTTCCGATAAACTCATTGATTTTACCGTAGCTTTGGATAAGCTCGATAAAATTGGTGAGGAAAAGGTAAAAGAAGAAATGCTTTCCAAAGGGATTTCAGAAGAAGGGATTTCTAAATTGCAACCATTATTCACGTTGTCGGGTTCTTTTGAATCGCAAATTGAGAGTTTAAAAGATATTTTAAACACTTCCGAAGAAGGGAAAAAAGGTATTGACGAACTCGACTTCATCAATAACGCAATTTCAGAATTGGGTTTAAAAACAGCTGCGTTGCAACTGGATGTCACTTTGGCCCGCGGACTGAATTATTACACGGGAGCCATTTTTGAAGTGGCCGCACCAAAGTCCGTTAAAATGGGGTCGATTGGTGGCGGTGGACGCTACGACGATTTAACCGGTATTTTCGGAATGAAAAATGTAAGCGGTGTCGGTATCAGTTTTGGTTTAGACCGCATTTATTTGGTGCTTGAAGAATTGGAGCTTTTCCCAGAAACCGTTAACAAAAACGTTGAGGTGTTGTTCATCAATTTTGGTGATAGGGAAGCGTTGTTCAGTTTAAAAGCGATCAAACAATTGCGCCAACAGGGTATTAATGCCGAATTATATCCCGATTCTGCCAAAATGAAAAAACAGATGAACCACGCCAATAAACGAAATATTCCGTTTGTGGTTTTAGTGGGCGAAGAGGAAATCAATTCGAACACGTATGCACTTAAAAACATGGTGTCTGGCGAGCAGGAAAAAGTATCACTTGAGACTTTGGTCGCCACCATAAAAAAGTCCTGAACGTTAATTCAGGACTTGAAACAAGGGTAAAAAGAAGTTTTTTAGGTGACTAACTCCAAATAATCTAGGAGCCTGTTTATTTTACAAGCACTTTTTTGGACATGCTAAGGTGCTTAGTGCTTACTCTTAAAATATAGTTTCCAGGCTTAAAATGGTTGTAATATTCTAAGCTGTTTTGGGTGGTTTTTGGAGACACTTTAAATACCGACTGCCCAATAACGTTGAATAGTTCAACAGATTCAATATACATAGAAGTGGGGTTGTTTACAATAATGCTGTTCTTTTCGTTTGAAAAGTAAGCACCGACATTTTCACTAATGTTATGTTCTGTATTCAAGCTTTCTTCTTTTCCAAAGGTGATTTCAAAACGGTCTAAATAGGTGCCCGGGTCTAAATGGATACTGTAATCGTTCGTTTTAAGATTGTGGTACACATCGAGAGCCTTATCGTGTAGATAAATCACTAAGCTATTGGCGATATTTTCCAAAGCATCAATCCTGATGGTGGCCATTCCGGCTTTTTTTATTTTTATACCCAACGGTAATTTCTGGTCGGTTTCAAAATGACCAACGGCTTGAATGATGAATTCCTTATCCTGAATTAACCAAAACATATCTTCAACGTTATTTTCAGTTAACGGCGCATCATAGCCCAGGTCGAAATGGTTGCTGGCACGATCGTCAACTCCAGTTAAAAGTTGGCGGTGGTAGCCTTTTGGCGAATCGAACATCAATCTTAATTTAGGGCGTGTGTCTAAATTGGTATTGTTGATTTTCTTTTTGCTTTTTGTTTCGTTCGATTTTAAAAATATGGATGAACCAGAAGCTTCGGTTTGAAACACTCGCTGACTGTTTTTAAATACAATATTGCCGCCGTCGATGGAGCTTGTTAAATTGGGGTCGTTGCTTTCGCCCACAAGTTCGGGGTCTAAAATAGCCCTAACAAAAAAGCCCTGCCCAATTGGGATGTAGCGTTCTGGTGAACCTTTTGAACTGGTTAAGCTACCCGAATAGTTTATCCGAGAATCGTTGTTGATGGCTGGTGTTCCGCCCATTAAGGTGTAAACGCTGTAGCCGCCTTGGTATTCTTTTAAAATATGTGAATTGCTTGCAAAATGTTCCCAAAAGTAAAGAGCGCCATTTATAACATTGTTGGTGTTGTTGCCGCCGTCTTTAATATTGTCTCTTATAAACTCGTCGGCATCTAAAGCAGAGGGGTAGGGGTTGCCCACCAAATATTCATTATTAACAGTTAATGGAAGTGTAATGTCGGCGTTATTCGGTTTTCCGTCGAAAACATAATTTTGGGTTAGTGAAATGTTGCCATTGGTATTGTCTACCCCTTTCATAGTAAAGCCTTCGCCGGGTAAAATGGTTCCGTTACGCCTAACGTGCTGCCATGCATAATAACTGTTGTAGGTAGAGTTGGAGTATTTCCAAATCCAGTAATCGGCTATGGTAATATCATTTCCAGTAACGCAGCCATTGTAGCCAGAGCTGGTGAAGGTGATATTGTTTGGCGAGGCTGGCAATGTGCCGTTTTTTAAAATATGGTCAGTCATTTTATAGCTGTTGTTGTTGCTGGAAGCATTGCTGACCCCAACCGGAGATGACCAATAATTATAGGTGAAATAATCTTTCGTGCCTTGTTGGTCGCGCTCAATTTTTCCTGCACTGTTAGCGTCTAAAATGCTGCCTTCAGTTTGGATAAGTTGCGATTCGCCTTCTAAATCTATTAGGCCGTCCAACTTCAAATACCAGCTATTGTACAGGCCTTTATCGGCTTCAATAGTAAATTCTTTTCCCGAGTCAACAATTAATCCTACCATGCCTTGCTTGCTGTAGGTACCGTTTAGGGTAATGTTGTTTTTTATGTGAACAATTGATGTGTCATCGGGGTTATCAGCTTTGGCCGAAATATCCCATTCGCTGCCGTGTAACCAATTGGAACTGTCCGTCCAATTTCCGTCGCCCACCGTTTCGTAAGGTAGCGGTGCTTTTTGGAAATAGATGTCTTTGAAATTGTACATTTTTGCTCCTGAAACATCAATAGGTCCTGTTTTTTTATCGTCGAGGATGTCATCTTGATAGCCATCCATTTTGTAGTATTTAACAAGATTGCTGCCCAATGAAGAACAAAAATTTGTAGGGATGATTTTTCCACTGTTGAAATTGTTGGAATCATCAAGCTCTTGGTAAACCATACGTTGAAGTTCTTCGGTGGTCAACGCCTTGTTGAAAACCCTAACTTCGTCAATTCCTCCTTTAAAATAATTGCTGTCTGATGTGGCTCTTCCAATCATAAAATTGGAGGCATCTGTAATTCCGCCTGAACTTGAGGTGTCTCGGGCTTCTTCAATACCATTGATGTAAAGTACTACATCGCCACTAGCTTCGGTAGTCACTGCCACATGGGTCCAAATGCCATCGGTTATGTTTGTTGTTGAGGTTAAACTAATGCCTTCGGAAACTGCAGTAACCGAATTATCGGCATCGTTTATTCTCATGTAAAAATCATTTTGCCCTGCAATAATTCTGTCATCAGTATCGGTGTTTGTGCCGCCAGATTTTATAAACGCCATAATCGTACCGCTTCCCGAGGAAATAACATTAGTGTCTTCAACATAATCATTCCGGCCGTCAAAATACAGGCTGTAGCTATTATCTAGATTACGAGGTGAACCAAAAACGGTGTCGTCTCCATCACGTGAGGCTACAATACCATCACCATCTGCATCGGTGGTGTCATCCAAAACCCCTGCCGTATTAGGAAGGTGCGCATAAATTTCAATAGTGTCTATGTCGTTTGTGGCGCCATTTGTGGGGTCGCGGTAATCTGGCGTGCCATCACCATCGGAATCCAAAGCATACAAAGGGCCGGTGCCTTGCCCAACATTTCCATAAGAACCGGCATAGGTAGCTGCGCCGTTGTGGTAATCATAAATATCTAAAATACCATCACCGTAATATTCTATTGAACCATCGCCTTCAGAATCTTTTTCTCTAAAAGCTTCGGTCTCTGCGCCGTCTCCAACACCATTGCCTGTTATGTCGCCGTCGCCATTTTGAAAAAGGAGTGGGGCGCTGGAACTAACAATGCCGTACTCATCCACATCGAATAGCCCGTCGTTATCAGAATCTAAATCCAAATAATCAGGAATTAAATCGGTATCTGAGTTTATTGGTGAAATACCTTCCGCTGAATCGTGCATACCGTTGCCATTGGCATCCACCCACGAGGAAACTCCAGTTAGGCTTGCTCTGCCTTCACTTAGGCTGGCACTTGTTGGGTTGCCCTCAACCACATCTGGAATGCCATCGTTGTCTGAATCCAAATCGAATACATCGGCAACGCCATCGCTGTCCATATCGCAAAGGGTTTGCCTTACTTCAATATCATCAATAGCCAAATCGTTTCCAGCACCACCGGGGGCATTATTAACGAATTGAACAATAAAAGCGGTTTCAGAAGTGGAAAAGGTTTCTGTAAATTGTTTCCATTCTGAAGTCGTGCAAGTGTTGAACGATGGGTCGGAAGGATCGTATGCCGGGTCGTTCGGGTCGTTAATCGCTCCTGGACAACGTGTGATATCGCCAGTGTCAAAAGTGGCGATTACAGTGCTTCGGTCTAAAGTTAAAAAGTTTACCGTTACATTGGGGTTGCCTCTAGGCAACTCGCCGGCTGAAAACCGAGAATCGTCGTTATCAATATTGATTACCCAGAAACTGTAAGTAACGGGCACGTTGGCAAGCGTTCCGGTAATTTGGGTTTCGTAAAAAATACCGGGATCGTAATCGGCGTTAAAAACAGCCATTCTTCCATTGGTATCTCCGGGGGTATGATCCTCAATGGGCGCCCAAGCATACCATGCCCATGAAGCAATGGCATCGTTAGGACCAACGGTTTCGCCAGAAACACCAGAAGTGATAAAGCTTGTAACGGTGTATTCGCCATCGCCCACTCCTGCATTTGAGCCGGAACAGCTGGATCCAGGTGAGCCATCTTCCAAACAATAAGAAGTTGATACGGTATAAAGTGAGCTAATTCCGGTGCCTCGTCCTGTGCCAGTGCCAAAAGTTTCGTTTAAAAATTTATAGTCTGCTTGCGATGCTCCGTTGGATAATCTACAGGCATTTTCTTCGTCCGAATCCATGATGCCATCATTGTCATCGTCAATGTCAACGTCGTCATAAATCCCATCATTATCGCTATCAAAAAACACTTTGTCGCCTTCCGCAGTGAGGTTTATTTGGTAAGTGGCCTCGTCCGAATCATCGGAAGCGATACTTAGTACCGTAGTTTGTGTGCCTTCAGTAGAAGTTGAAAAAGAAATAGTGATGTTTTCGGAGTTGCCAGCCGCAATCACAGTACCGTTAGCCGGTTTGCTGTCTATTGAGAAATCTGTAGTGCCGGAAAGTAATATGTCGCCAAGGGTTAGATTGGCCGCTCCGTTATTTTCAATAACAAAAGTTTTCGTAACGGTTTCAGATACGATTTGGACTTTTCCGAAATCGGTATTGTCTGTTAAAATGGGGGTGTTACTTCCATCGCCAATAATGGAATTGCTATTGCCGGTAACCTCAATTTCAGGCATAGCGGGAACGGTCCAATTCAATACTGCCAGACCGGGTGCGCCACTTCCGCCGGTACCGCCACCACCTTGGTCGCCTGCCGCGCCGCCGCCACCGCCATAATTATTGCCGTTACTTCCCGAGCCATCGTTGCCACCGTCACCGCCATCGCCACCATTTGTTGGGCCGCCGTTTCCACCGTTATGATTGCTATCGCTACCGTTGTCTCCGTTACTGCCATTTGCGTTGTTGCCGGCACCGCCACCACCAGCACCACCTTCATCGGCATCGCCAATTCCACCGTTGCCTCCTGTGTATGTTACTTGATTGGTGACCGTGCCAAAAAATGAAGCACCGCCTCCAGTAGCCGCAGAACCACCCGAAGAAGTTCCAACAACGCCACCGGCACCACCATTGGCTTGTATTTGGTCTGAGGTTGATCCGTTTACAATTATTGTGTTTCCGCCTGTAGATCCGTCGTTTCCGTCTCCGTTAGTAGCTCCAGCACCACCAGCGCCAATGGTTATGGTAAGAATATCGCCAGGTGTAACTGTTAATGTGCCGCCTGCGAAGCCGCCACCTGCACCGCCATTTCCGCCGTCGCTTCCATTGCCGCTCCTGTCGCTGCCTCCACCGCCACCGCCCCAAGCTTCAACATCTATTGAGGTAACTCCAGCAGGAACCGTAAATGTTCCTGAGCTGGTAAAAGTCTGGGTTTGTGAATAGGCCTTGGTTGAGAGAAAAGCACACCATATAAGCGTACAGGCCTTTATTAAAATAGCAACCGTTCTCATAAGTTAGGTTAATTTTTTAGTTTGGGACTAAATAATTGGCTTCAAATGTATATTAAAATTCCATGAAATGCAAAAATAATCGACAAAATACATGTTTGACAATTTTATACTACTATTAAAAAGACTTAATTTACAGAAGGCAATAATGCTAAAAGTGGAGAGAAGAATGGTGAAAATAATGTCGCGTCAATAATTCTGAATGAAACAAAGGGTGTATGGCTTATGTTGAAATGAAATGAATGACCAATTTAGAAACTGTAAATCAAGATTGTGAAGCGAACTTTTGGTTTATGAAATAATTGTTAGGTCAATTTTTAAATTTATGAAAAGGATTAAGTGGTATTTTAGTCTTGAAAAGGACATATTTGTAAACGGTTGATGCGTGGCTATCCATTTTGATAAAGTTGAATTTTTATTTCAGGGATACTCATTTAAAAAGGCAATTTTTTCCTATTTAAAATCGGAAAATATGCTTTATATTCGGAGCTTTAAAATGTAATTGGCATCGGTTTTCTTGCTAGTATTACTTTAGCTTTTATCTTTGCGGATGTTATATTGTTTAATGTTGGTTAAACGTTTAAATGAAAAGTATTTTTATTTTCTATAGCCCAAACTAAGATAAAGATAAAAAAATGTGATATTTAAATATAAATCCCTTACTTTTGCGTAATCGATTACATTGTCGAGACGTCAACAGGTTGTTTGGTGAGGGGATGTTGAAGGAAAATATACTTAACGAAACAAGTGTTGGATAATGAGACATTTAGGGGCGAAGGCTTCTGCAAACAATATAAAATAAAAATAATCAAATTAATTACACTAATATAAAAAATGAGCAAGCCGTTTATTCACGATAATTTTTTGCTGGAAAACAAATACGCTGAAGAATTATACCACGACTATTCTAAAAATCAACCGATAATAGATTATCACAACCACTTACCGCCTCAGCAAATAGCAGAGGATAAAACCTTTAATAATATTACCAATGTTTGGATTAATGGCGACCATTACAAATGGCGGGCCATGCGAACATTAGGGGTAAACGAAAAGTTTATAACCGGTGGTGCTTCCGATAAGGATAAGTTTTTAAATTGGGCCAAAACCGTGCCTTACACCATGAGAAATCCATTGTACCACTGGACGCACATGGAGCTTACCCGATATTTTGGAATCACCGATTTGTTGAACGAAAAATCGGCTGAAAAAATTTGGGACATTACCCAAGAAAAATTGAATTCAGATGGGTATAGCTGTAGAGGCTTGCTTAAAAAAGTAAATGCAGAATTGGTGTGTACTACCGAAGATCCATTGGATACTTTGCAATACCACCAACAATTGGCCAAGGAAGATTTTGGCATTAAAGTGAGTACGGCCTTTAGACCGGACAAAGCGATTTTAATTTCAGCAGATGGATATACCGATTACTTATCATCTTTAGGAAAAGTTTCTGGTGTTGAGATCAATTCGTTTTCAACCTTGAGTGAGGCTTTAAGAAACAGAATTCAATATTTCCATGACAACGGCTGCCGCTTGTGCGACCATGGTTTAGACCAAATTTATTTTGAAGGTTATACTGAAAGTGAAGTGAATGCCATTCTTCAAAAGAAACTTTCAGGAAAGGATGTTTCGAATGAAGAGGCGTTGAAATTCCAGAGTGCCGTATTGGTTTTCTTATGTGAAACTTACCATGAATTTGGTTGGGTGCAGCAGTTCCACTTGGGAGCTTTAAGAAACAACAATGCCCGTATGCACCGCATTCTTGGGCCAGATACAGGATGGGATTCTATTGGAGATTATCCGCAAGCACAAAAGCTTTCAGCCTTTTTAAA
The DNA here is from genome assembly GCA_030430535.1 of Bacteroidia bacterium. GTDB lineage: Bacteria > Bacteroidota > Bacteroidia > Flavobacteriales > Flavobacteriaceae > Flavisericum. The sequence goes on along the minus strand of JAUIKY010000022.1, from coordinate 12,243 downwards.
TGCTTTGGACAGCAAAGATAAATTAACAAAAACCATTATTTACAACCTTAACCCTGCCGATAACGAGGTGATGGCCACGATGATTGGGAACTTTAATGATGGTAGCGTTAAAGGAAAAGTACAGTTTGGTTCCGGATGGTGGTTTTTAGACCAAAAAGACGGTATGACCAAACAAATGAATGCACTTTCAAACATGGGGCTTATCAGTTGTTTTGTTGGGATGTTAACAGACTCAAGAAGTTTCCTGTCGTTCCCAAGGCATGAGTATTTCCGCAGAATTCTTTGTAACCTATTAGGTGATGAGATCCAAAGGGGCGAGTTGCCAAAAGAAGAAATGCAGTGGATAGGAAAAATGGTTGCGGATATAAGTTATTTTAACGCAAAGAATTATTTCGATTTTTAAATTTTCTCAGCAAACCTGTTATTTTTGTCAAATAACAGGTTTGCTTGTCTATAAAGGCAGACCACTAAACGTATAAAAACTTTACAATAAGATGATTAAAAACCTAAAAGTCTTTTCACTTTTGCTGCTTATATTGTTGTCTAGCTGTGGCGAAATGAGCAATACCAGAGTGATAAAAATTGCCCATGGTTTAGATACTAAGCACTCGGTGCACCAAGCCATGCTTGAAATGGGGAAGGATTTAGAAAAACGCTCTGGCGGAAAAATGAAACTTCAAATTTATCCCAGTCAGCAGCTAGGAACCGAGCGCGAAAATTTAGAGCTGCTTCAAATAGGAAGTTTGGATATGACCAAAGTTTCGGTAGGCGTAATGGAAAATTTTGCACCTAAAATGAAAGTTTTTGGGGTGCCTTTTTTATTTAGGGACAGACAACATTCGTTTGATGTTTTAGATAGTTCTATAGGAAAGGAAATTCTTGACGACGGAGAAAAATATTGGCTTAAAGGAATGGCCTATTACGATGCAGGCAGTAGAAGTTTTTATACCAAAGATAGAGCTGTTCATACCCCCGAAGATTTAAAAGGTTTAAAGCTTAGGGTCATGGAAAGTGTTACGGCTATTGATATGGTTAAAAGTTTAGGCGGTTCGCCAACACCCATTTCTTGGGGGGAATTATACACCTCATTACAGCAAGGGGTTGTTGATGGAGCTGAAAATAACCCGCCAAGTTTTTATTTATCGCGCCATTACGAAGTTTGTAAATACTACACCTTAGATGAGCATACCGTATTGCCAGATGTTTTAGTAATTGGTACGAGCACCTGGAACAAACTATCAGAACAAGAAAAGGAATGGCTACAGGCATCGGTAGATAAATCGGTTATCTACCAAAGAAAGCTTTGGGCCGAAGCTGAAGCTGAAGCCTTGGCAGAGGTAGAAAAAGCAGGTGTTGAAATTATCAGACCTGATAAAACCTTATTTAAGGAAAAAGTACAAAGTGTTTATGAAGGGTATAAAGACAACCCTGTGATAAATAAATTGATTCAAGAGATCCAACAACTAAAATAAAGAGATGGCCAAAAAGCATTTCTTATACAAGATTAAATTAATATAAATGAAACTTCGAGAAAAAGTAGACAAGGTTTTGGGAAGGGTACTTGTAATCATTATGGCCATTATGGTCATTAATGTACTATGGCAAGTATTCACAAGGTTTGTAATGGGAACGCCAAGTTCGTTTACAGACGAATTGGCAAGGTATTTAATGATTTGGATTGGTGTATTGGGGGCCGCTTACGTATCGGGCCGCAATATGCACGTTGCTATTGATGTATTGCCATCAAGGGCGAGTGGTCCAACTCAAAAGAAGATTTTAAAATTGGTGTATGTTATTATCATCATCTTCTCATTTTTAGCGTTGGTTGTTGGTGGATTCAGACTGGTTTATATCAGTTATTTACTGGGACAAACTTCAGCAGCCTTGCAAATCCCTATGGCACTGGTGTATTTGGCCATTCCCATTAGTGGCATATTAATCATTTTTTACAAAACCTTAGATCTTATAAAAAAATAAATTATGGAATATATACCAGTACTTGTATTAGTTATTAGTTTTTTATTCCTATTAGGCATAGGAACACCAGTAGCATGGAGTATCGCCATATCGGCAGTGCTGACCATGTTGGTTAGTATATCACCATTGGCCGCATTTACAACCGTGTCGCAACGAATGGGAACGGGTCTCGATAGTTTTGCACTTCTCGCCATACCCTTTTTCGTCCTCTCGGGGCAACTCATGAATAAGGGGGGGATTGCGCACCGGCTCATTGCATTTGCAAAAACATTGGTAGGTTCGCTTCCTGGTGGTTTAGCGCTTATCAACGTTATTGGTGCCATGTTAATGGGTGCGATTGCAGGATCGGCTATGGCCTCGGCCTCGGCCATGGGAAGTATTTTAGGTCCAGAAATGGAAAAGGAAGGATACTCAAAGGAATTCGGTGCCGCCGTGAACATTACATCGGCAACTACAGGTTTGGTTATTCCACCGAGTAATGTATTGATCGTTTACTCACTGGCAAGTGGCGGTGTGTCTATCGCAGCACTATTCTTGGCAGGCTACGTTCCTGGTATTTTAACAGGGTTGTTTTTAATGCTTGTAGCCATGTTTTGGGCAAAAAAGAAAAAATACAAATTGGGGGAGCGCAGCAAATTTAAAGATGTTGTAAAAACCTTTATCGATGCGTTGCCAAGTTTGTTTTTATTGGTAGTTGTAATAGGCGGAATTGTATCAGGAATTTTTACCGCAACCGAAGCTTCGGCCATTGCCGTACTTTACACGTTGATTCTCGGTTTTGTTTACAAGGAAATTTCCCTAAAAACATTACCAGAAATTTTATTGGAATCGTCAGCTACAACGGCTATTGTAATGCTGTTGATTGGAGCTTCGATGAGTATGTCGTGGGTAATGTCTTATGAAAATATTCCACAGAGCATCAGTACAGTTTTACTCGGAATCAGTGAAAACGAAATAGTGATTTTGTTGATTATCAACTTATTATTGCTTTTTGTGGGTATCTTTATGGATATGACGCCCGCCGTATTGATTTTCACTCCTATATTTTTACCTGTAGTGACCGAGTTGGGCATGGATCCCATCCACTTCGGTATCATCATGGTACTCAACCTATGTATAGGTCTCTGTACACCTCCGGTGGGTTCGGTATTGTTTGTTGGTGTGGGCGTGGCCAATACCACAATTGAAAAAGTGGTAAAACCATTGTTACCGCTGTTTTTGGCCATGGTGTTGGCGTTGTTCTTGGTGACGTATTTCCCAGAATTAAGTTTATGGCTTCCTAGAGTATTTGGTTTAATAGATTAAAAGTGTTCAATATAAATTAAAATGAAAAAATTAAATAGAGCAAATGTTGGATTAGAAGAAAAGCGTCCAATAAAAATAGTACAATTTGGTGAAGGTAATTTTTTAAGAGCGTTTATAGACTACACCTTTCACGAATTAAACGATAAGGCAGATTTTAATGCTGGAATAGCTGTAGTACAGCCTATTGACAGAGGTCTGATAAAAATGCTTAACGATCAAGACGGGCTTTACACCCTTTTTATGAAAGGTGTTAAAAAAGGACAGGAAATACAAGAGGTTGAATTGATCGATAATATTGTTAAAGGAGTAGACCCTTACGCCAATTTTAACGACTATTTAAGTTTGGCTAAAGAAGAGACTCTAGAGTTTGTTATATCGAACACTACCGAAGCTGGTATTGCATATGTGGCTTCCGATACTGCAGATATGCAACCACCAAGCTCATTTCCAGCCAAATTAACCTTGCTGTTGCACGAAAGGTTCAAACATTTCAATGGCGATGCTAGTAAAGGTTTGACTATCATTCCGTGTGAATTGATTAATCATAATTCTGAAACTTTAAAGGAGATCATTTTAAAATACGTTTCAGATTGGAATTTGGGAGAAGATTTTAAAACATGGTTGTTAGAAAACAACAGTTTCCACAGTACTTTGGTAGATAGAATTGTACCAGGTTACCCAAAAGACGAGATAGAGGCTTACAATGCACAGTTGGACTATCAGGATAATTTGATAGTTGCTGCCGAGGTATTTCTTTTATGGGTTATTGAAGGCGGTGACGACCTAAAAGCAAAACTGCCATTCCACAAAACCGATTTGGATGTTAAGATTGTGGACGATATGCAGCCTTACCGTACCAGAAAAGTGCGTATTTTAAATGGGGCGCATACCGCAATGGTGCCATTTTCTTTACTTTATGGAAACAAAACAGTAAAGCAGTCTGTTGATAATGAATTCACCGGTAAGTTTATCAACGAAGCCGTTTTCAACGAAATTATCGATACGCTTGAAATGGATAGAGACGAGTTGAATAGCTTCGCAGATGAAATTTTCGACCGTTTTAGAAATCCATTTATTATTCATAACTTATCGAGCATTGCCTTAAACTCCATTTCAAAATTCAAAGTAAGAGTGTTACCAAGTTTATTGGGTTATGTTGATGTGCACGGTAAATTGCCAACCAACTTAACTTTTGCGTTTGCTTGCTTGATTAGATTCTACAAAGGCACTTGGAATGGCGAAAGCTTACCAGTACAAGATAGTGAAGATATTGTGGCCAATTTTGCAAAGATTTGGGAATCTAACGACTACGAAAAAGTAGCCAAGGAAGCCTTGAGCATAGAAGAATACTGGGGTGAAGATTTAACAAAAGTTGAAAACCTAACCAGCGCAGTAGCCTTAGCTTTAAAAGAAATTGAAGCTAACGGAGTAGAGAAGGGTTTTGCTAATTACAGTAAGACATACTAAAAGAAAATAAATTTAATCCATTTAATAGGATGCAAAAGAAACTTATAAAAGTAAATTCATCAGACAATGTAGCCGTAGCTTTGGTGAATTTGAAGGCGGGTGAAGTGATACCCTTTGAGGGCGAGGATATAAAGATTCTTTCCGATGTAAAATCGAAGCACAAAATAGCTTTAGAAAAATTTGAATCGGGCGCCCGTATTATTATGTACGGTGTATTGGTTGGTTCGGCCAATGGGGTTATTGAAAAAGGTGATGTATTGACCGTAGACAATGTAAAACACCAAAGTGAAAAGGTGTTTGGAAAAACCGAGTCGTTTAGCTGGACACCACCAAATGTTGATAAGTGGAAAGACCGCACGTTTATGGGATACCACAGGGAAGATGGTCAAGTAGGAACTGAAAACGTTTGGTTGTTTTTCCCATTAGTATTCTGTGAAAACAAAAACATCGAAAAACTAAAGGAAATATTTGAAAAGGAACTTTTAAAGAAAAAAGTAAATCCACATCAAATGTTGTTGCGTTCTTTGGTTAGCGGAGGTGATGATGTTGAGGTTGTTGAAGAGTCGAAAGATGTTTTTGAAAATCTGGACGTAAAATTTATTACGCACCCTGGAGGTTGTGGAGGTATTCGTCAAGACTCAGAAGTGTTGGCCAAACTTTTGGCCGGTTATGTAAATAACCCTAACGTAGCGGGTGCGACAGTATTAAGCTTAGGATGCCAAAATTTACAAATAAGTATTTTTAAGGATGCTTTAGATGCCATTAATCCCAACTTGAATAAGCCTGTATTAATATACGAACAGCAACAAATGGGTACGGTAGATGAAATGCTATCAACCATCGTTAAAGATTCGTTTTTGGCTATGAAAGAAGCCAATAAAATTGAGCGTAAACCTGCACCATTATCAAAATTAAAGGTAGGTTTAGAGTGTGGAGGGTCTGACGGTTTTTCTGGTATTTCTGCTAACCCAACTTTGGGGGCCGTTTCAGATTTATTGGTAGCCTTAAATGGTACTGCTGTTTTAGCCGAATTCCCTGAGCTTTGTGGTGTTGAACAAGAATTGGTAAACCGATGTGTTGACGATAAAGACGGCGAGAAGTTTTTAGAGTTGATGAAGTCTTACGAAAAATCTGTTGTTGCTGCAGGGTCAGGTTTTGATATGAATCCGTCACCAGGTAACATAAAAGACGGATTGATTACCGATGCTATGAAGTCGGCTGGAGCTGCCAAAAAAGGTGGGACTTCGCCCGTAGTTAGTGTTTTAGATTACGCCGAATATATTCACGAGCCTGGATTAAACTTATTGTGTACCCCAGGTAACGATGTAGAAAGTACAACAGGTTTAGTGGGGTCTGGAGCAAACGTGGTGTTGTTTACAACTGGTTTGGGAACACCAACAGGAAATCCTATTGCACCGATTATTAAGGTGTCATCTAATACCGAATTAAAGGAGAAAATGTCTGACATTATAGACATTGAAACTGGAGCGGTAATTCGTGGCGAAAAAACGATTGATGAAATGGCTGAGGAAATGCTGGATTTCATCATAGAGGTGGCTAGTGGAAGAATAAAAACCAAAGCTAAATTGTTGAGCCAAGACGACTTCATTCCTTGGAAGAGAGGCGTGTCGCTTTAATAGCTGCTTTAAAAGAATAAATAGTGTAAATAAAACACCAAGATTACTAGTAATCTTGGTGTTTTGCTTATATATAAATAATGAATAGGGATTTACGCTGTTACTGCCGATGAAGCCGATGAAAGGGAAGATTTCCTAATCATCAATTCTGGGCTAAGCACCACGTGCTTTTCAGATTTAATTTTACTGTCGTTATTAACCTCCTCTAAAAACACTTTGGCAGCAATGCGGCCCATTTCGGTCGGTGACTGGTCCACCGATGTAATGGAAAGCTCCATAAACTTGGTAAAAGGCTCGTTACTAAAACCTACTACGCTAATATCTTCAGGGATTTTTAAATCTTGTTCCAAAATTTCCTGAATGGCTCCCAAAGCAGAAAAATCACTTACCGAAAAAATGGCATCGGGTGGTTCTTTCATATCTAAAAGCTTTTGGGTTACTTTTCGGCCATCGGCTACTTTACTGAAGCATTCAATTACAAGGTTATCATCAAATGCAATACCATTATCGATTAATGCTTGTTTGTAGCCTAAATAACGGTTCTTAAATATTTCTATATCCCTGTTGTTCGATAGGTGGGCTATACGCTTTTTCCCTTGGTCAATTAAATGTTGGGTGGCATCATAAGCACCTTTAAAATCATCAATAACAATAGAGCTAACCCCTTTAATATCTTTCTTTCGGTCAAAAAAGATAAGCGGCACATTCTTCTTTATCAAATTGTCAAAAATGCTATTTTCTTCTATGTCAATACCCTCCTTTGGATTATTGGGCTTAGTGGCATCATTAGCGTTCGAAATAGACATTAACACCCCATCTACTTGTGCATTTAACAAGGAGTTGATATTGGCGAGTTCTAAACTCTTTTGGTCGTGGGTTTGACAGATAATAACATGATAGCCCTCTGGGTGCAATTCTTCCTCAATGCCGCGGATAACCGAAGCAAAGAAATTAGAGTCGATTCGCGGAACAATAACCCCCACATTGAAACTTTTACCGCTTTTTAATGCTAGAGCTAATTTATTTTGCTCGTAGTTCATTTTGGCAGCAGTTTTTAATACCAGTGCTCTTGTGGCTTCACTTATTTTAGGATTGTTGTTTAAGGCCCTGGAAACGGTTGCAGCAGTAATATTTAGTTTTTTTGCTATATCGTAAATGGTGGTTTTCTTGCTCATAAGGAGTTAAATCATTTTGCAAAAATAGACTTTTTTAAAAAAAGGTTTAGTATGGTGAATTAAACTTGATTTACGCATCATTCGTAATCGATTACATAAATATAGCGTTTTAATTTAAATTAACATTAAAAGTAGCTTTTTTTTGTTAAAAATATAATTTTTGTGGGTTTTAGTGTTGTAAAAATAAGTCGTTAATAGAAAATGATGAAAAAGTGCTATTTCTTTTGTAAGGATAAATGGCAAAGAGAGTTAGTAGTGAAAAATTTTAACATTAAAACTTTTTAAAAAGAACTATAATTTATTAATATTGTGTAATCGATTGCATGTTTGTGTTTCGATTCAATTAAACTAAAAAAGATATATATGAAAAAATTAAAAAGGCTGTTGATTTTTACTATTGGATTAATGGTTTTGGGCTCTTGTAGCAGCGATAGCGATGTTGTTGAGGAAGAAAAGAATGTTGAGGTAAGCACCATTGTGATTAATGGAGGAAATATTACCGATGGTAATGCAAAACAATTTACCGTAGCAGTATTGCCCAATAATGCTACAGATAGAACGGTAACATGGAGTGTTTCTGATGAAAGTATCGCTACCATTTCAACTACAGGTATTTTAACACCGTTAGATAATGGCACGGTTAAAATTACTGCAGAAGCCAATGACGGGTCTGGCGTTATGGCCGAAAAAACAATTACTATTTCTGGAGTTTCTGGTCCAGTGGTTCTTATTGAAAGTATTACGGTTACAGGCGGCACAGAAATTACCGATGGCGAGCCATTACAACTTACTGCCGAAATTTTACCAACTGATGCAACTAATAAAGTAGTGGTGTGGTCGGTTTCAGATGCTACTATTGCGGATGTAGATGATAATGGTCTCTTAACCCCTAAAAAAAACGGTTCGGTAACGGTAACAGCAACTTCTATTGATGGTAGTAATGTAAAAGGAGAAGTAGTTGTTGAGATTTCTGGAATTACCATTAAAATTACCCGTGCTGAGAATATGTTGCTGTTTCAAAGAAACGACGGTGGATGGCCGAAATATCATAATGACTTTTCTGGTTATGATAGGACGCAGACTTCTACAGATTTAGCAGAAGCTGCAAAGAAAGACAAAGGAGATAGTACTATTGATAATGGACACACTATTGGAGAAATCCGAGAATTGTTAGGTTTCTATCAGTCTGCCGGTAATACAGACTATTTGGATGCTGCGATACGAGGTGTTGATTGGATCCTAGAAGCACAGTTTGATAATGGTGGATGGCCACAGGTGTATCCTCTTGAACCAAATGATTATAGCAGATACATTACTTATAATGATAATGCTATGACTAATGTGATGAATTTAATGCGCGATATTTTCTTAGAACGAAATAACCTTCAATTACTTGATGCTAGTTACGTTTCTAAGGCTCAAACAGCTTTTGAGAAAGGTATACAAGTTATTTTGGATACTCAGGTTGTAATAAATGGAACAAAAACAGCATGGTGTGCGCAACATGATAACATTACATTAATACCAAGAAGAGCAAGGTCTTATGAATTGGCTTCTAATAGTGGTTCTGAATCTGTAGGTATAGTAAGATTATTAATGACCTTAGATAACCCGTCCTCGGAAGTAATTGATGCTGTTAATAGTGCTGTTGCTTGGTTTGAATCGGTTAAAATTGTTGGTTATGCTTTAGTAGAACAAGATGGAGATAAGGTGTTGGTGGAATCTCCTGGAAATGTGATGTGGGCTAGATTCTATAGCCTGGATGATTATACAGGTTATGAATATCAATCATTATTTAGCGCATTTGGGCCAAATGAACCATTTTTCTGTAGTAGAGATGGTGTACCAAAAAAGACAATTGCAGAAATTTCACATGAAAGAAGAAACGGCTACGCTTGGTATGGCAGTTGGCCAAAGAACTTAATTGGTTCTGAATACACCGCTTGGAAAAACAAGCACGGTATTTAAGTTTAATTTTGAGTTAGTCAATAAAAAGGTCGCTGTTTAGGCGACCTTTTTTTTATGAATAAAAGAAACTTAATTTTACATTTTCCAAGTGTTACAGGTATCAAAAATAGTTTCGATAGTATATTTTTTGGCTTCCTTGTTAGATAATTGATGTGACCAAGATACCCGTTCTTTCGTATTGGCACCTTTTCCGTAATTATTGTATTCAGCAAAAAAAGCGGTTTTCTCGTTCTCAGGATTGCCCCAGTTGTGCCAACCTTCAGGACGAATAGCTTGTGGCATCTCGCAGCGCACAAAAACCGATTTGGCATAATAACGCCAAGGTCTGCCCAAATACAGTTTCGTTACATCATCCGTGGTTGTGATTTTACAATCTAAAAACACAAAACCAAAACCTTTATCCTTTGGAGTGTTTGGTGCTGTAATGTACGAGTTTGCTTTACAATGAATGGTACAGTTTTTAAAAACGGCCGTTGCGGGGCCAAAAATAAAATCGGTGGTGCCTTCAATATAACAGTCTTCAAAAAGTTGTCGAGAATATTCACCACCGTGATAAATGGTATCTTGATTTCCTAAAAATTTACAGTTTCTAAAAATGGCTTTGTCGGCATCAACATGTAAGGCAACGGCTTGTCCAACGGAACCTGCCGAATTTTCAAACGTAATGTTTTCAGCTTTAAATCGGTTGCCCGAAATTTTAACGGTGTACGAATTAAAAGTACCGATGTGTTTTCCGCGGCCAGCGTAATCGTTGTAAGTAATAATGGTTTTGTCAACACTTTCACCTATAAAAGTAACATCAACGTTGTATCGGGGCAATTCCACTTTTTCGGTGTAAACGCCATTTTTAATGTAAAGAGTGATGGGCTTTAACGGGAAAACGCGCATGGCATCAATGGCATCCTGTATGTATTTATAATCGCCGCTGCCGTCTTTGGCGACTACAAAATCGTATTTGTATTTGTCGGGATTTGAAGTTTGTGCAAAGGTTATTGTTGATGCAAAAAGCAGTAAAAAAAGAAAATAAAAAGGTTTCTTCATGGTATTGTAATAAGTTGATTATTGAAAAACTTTCATTAAAAAATTATCGATGTAATTTATGGTTTGGTTTGCCCAAGGTTCGTAAAGCCAGAAAGTATGGATTTTTTCGTTGAATTGATGCACTTCGGTGTAAATGCCCCAATGGGCCATCATACCAATAAGTTCGTCCTGCCCAGCATGGAAACGGGGATAACCGCTGTTTAAAAACAAAATGGGAGGAGAGGTTTTATTGGCCCAATAAATACTTGAGGCATCTTTCCATACTTCGGGTTTTTCGGTAAATGTACCACCAAGCCATTCAACATCGGGCGAATCAGGTCTTCTGTTAAGATTTAAGGAAGTCGGAGCCATAAAATTCACAACCCCGTCAATATCGATAATAGCTTGAATATTGCTTGGAAATCCTTCGTTTCCGTGGTCGCCTTCTTTGTTTTCAATTCCGTTGGTTAAACCGGTTAGCATGGCCAATTGTCCACCAGCCGAACAGCCCGAAATGGCGATTTTTTCGGTATCGATGTTGTAAGTTTCGGCATGGGCACGCATCCAACGGATGGCACTTTTAATATTAAAAACGGCAGCAGGATATTGGGCTTCTAGCGACAATTGATATTCTACACAAACGGTTACATAGCCTCTTTCTGCCAATTTCTGGGCCATGGGCACTTGTAGCGACTTATTGCCCGAACGCCAACCGCCGCCATGAACCATAATCAAAGCAGGGTGTTTTCCTGGTTTTTTAGGTGAAAAAATATCCAAATGCAAATCCCTGTCGCCGTAAGGGGTGTTTTTTAAGGCGGTATAAACTACATTTCTGTGTTCATTTACGCTTGGCGGAAGCTCGTCTTCAAGTGGCTTTATAAATGGAAAATATTTTGAGTTTTTTTTGAAATCGGAGTGGATATTAAAACTGGTGTCTTTGGGGATTTCTTTTTTTTGGCTTTGAGCGTTTAACAAAAAACCAAAGCAAACAAAAAGGAAAATAGGAATAAGCTTTTGAGATGTAAGTTTCATGAAAATTAAGAGATTTAATCAATAAAAGAAATACTAATATAAAAAGAAATATTACCGCATGCATCCTATATAGCTATAAGAACATGGGTAATATTTCAAACTAAAACTAAATCAAACTAAATTGTTAGTTATAACCTGGGTTTTGCTGGAAGTCTTCTTTGTTTTGAACAACGTCTATTTCTACTTGCGGGATGGGGCGCAGATAGTGGTAATCTTTAACATTGGCAGCAGCCTCTTGATTATGTGCATTTAAGCGTTCAATAAGCTTTCCAGTTCTTTTTAAAGACACTATCCCGTAAAGTGTGTAAGTTTTAAATCGAGGGTTTAGCTTAATTAAAGCTGGACCCTTTTTTCAAATATAGTCAAAAACTGGTTTAAAATAATGCCCCAGTTCCTAATGGGCATCGACCATTTTTTGGTAGCCTCTCTAAGGGCTAAAAAAGTGGACTTCATAACGGCCTCGTCTGTTGGGAACGAGAGCTTGTTCTTGGTGTACTTCCTGATTTTTCCATTAAGGTTTTCAATAAGGTTGGTGGTGTAAATGATTTTTCTGATTTCTAAAGGGAATTCATAGAAAGCGGTAAGTTCTTCCCAGTTGTCCCTCCAGCTTTTAATAGCGTAAGAGTACTTTTGCTCCCATTTCTGGGCAAAGTCCTCCAGAG
>JAUIKY010000068.1 GCA_030430535.1 Bacteroidia bacterium | reverse complement strand
GCGCCATATAAAGTTTTTAACAAAATTTTATTCACAAAATAGGTTGTTTTGTGAATCATAAATTGGTATTGTGAGAATACTTGTAAAAAATGTTGGTTTAGTGCGTGGTAATCTTTTATTAAGGCTTGTTGTAGTGTCTATTTCCCTTAATGAAATAATCGAACACAATTGATGTTTTGTGGTAATAACTATTCTTGTTTTTTATGAGTTTACGCTGTTTCAACAAACGATTATAACTGTTGTAAAAGTGAAGGTGTGCTTTGAGAATAGACAGGACGTGACGGGGTTTCAATTCTACCAAAAACTTAACACCTGCTATGCCGTCGAGTATTAGTCGAGCCAAGATTTTAATAAAAATAGGGCCAGTGGCATTTTTTGTCAAGGCAAATAGGCTGTTTCTAAAATTTAAAAATGTCTTTTTGGGATTGGAGTTGCTCAGTGTTGCCCCGCCCACATGGTAAACTGTTGACGCGCCCACATACTTTACCGAATAGCCTACGTTTTTGGCCCGCCAGCAAAGGTCTATTTCTTCCATGTGAGCAAAAAAATGTTCGTCAAAACCACCCAATTCAAAAAATACATTCCTCTTTACAAATAGACAAGCTCCCGAAGCCCAAAAAATTTCGGTAACATCATCAAACTGCCCCTGGTCTTTTTCAATGGTATTGAAAATGCGCCCCCTACAATATGGGTAGCCAAATTTATCGATAAAACCGCCTGCTGCACCAGCGTATTCAAAATGGTCTTTCTTTTTAAAATCCAGTAGCTTGGGTTGGATAATAGCTGTACTTGGATGCGTTTTAAAAGTTTCAATTATTGGATTCAGCCAATTTGGGGTCACTTCCACATCGCTATTTAAAAGACAGAATACATCGGCTTCAACATGTTTCAATGCATCGTTATAACCTTTGGCATAACCTCCGTTTTCGGCATTTTTAATAATCTTTACCGAAGGAAACCCGCTTTCAACAAAAGCCACAGAATCATCGGTCGAGGCATTGTCAGCCACATAAACCATGGCTCCTTTCGAGTGTGCGATTACCGAAGGCAAAAACTGCTCCAATAGCGTTTTTCCGTTCCAGTTTAGTATAACAATGGCAATGTTCATGGAGTGTAATCGGGAATGTTTTTTAAAAATTGATAACGTTCGTTTTCAAAATCCATTTGGCAAAAATAATGGTTCATTCCGTTGGTGACCATTAAATAAGTGGCATTCAATTTTATATTATAGCGGGCAATTTGGTCGAAGGTAGATTGGTCAATAGTAACGGAAGGCGCTTTACATTCTACAATCAAATGGATGCTTCCGTCGGAGTTAAAAACCACAATGTCGTAACGTTTTTTCAAATTGTTGATGGTCAGTTCCTTTTCAATATTAATCAACGATTTTGGAAAATTTTTCCCTTCAATAAGGTATTGTACACAATGTTGTCTCACCCATTCTTCGGGTTGCAAAACCACGAACTTTTTACGGATGCCATCAAAAATAGAAACGTTATTTTCTTTATTTTTGAATCGAAATGAATACTGCGGAAAATTGAGTGCTTGCAAAAGTAGTTGCGTTTATTTTTCAAAGTTAAACCACAAAATAGTAAATACCAATTTATTATGCTAAATTCCATGGATACCGTTTTTTTTCATTTGGAATTTAGTGTTTAAGATTTGATTTTTTTTTTTAGAAGATTTGGACGAAGTAAAACAACTGGTTACTGACATTAAAAACAGAAAACTGAAACCCATTTATTTTTTAATGGGTGAAGAACCTTATTATATTGACCGTATTTCAGATTTTATTGAAGACACCGTTTTAAGTGAGGAAGAGCGTGGTTTTAACCAAATGGTGCTTTATGGCCGAGATGTTACCGTTGAAGATATTGTGAGCAATGCTAAGCGTTTCCCAATGATGGCCGAGTACCAAGTGGTGATTGTTAAAGAGGCTCAGGATTTGTCTCGAACCATAGAAAAATTGGCTCAATATGCCGAAAACCCGCAGCCCACAACAATTTTGGTGGTTAATTATAAGTATAAGAAGATAGACAAGCGTAAGGCACTTTACAAAACGCTAAAAAAAACTGGAGTGGTTTACGAAAGCAAAAAGCTTTATGAAAACCAGGTGGCCGATTGGATTCGCCGCGTATTATCACCAAAAAAATATGATATTTCGCCAAAGGCAGCCCAAATGTTAGTGGAGTTTTTGGGCACAGATTTGAGTAGGATTAATAACGAACTCGAGAAACTTCAAATTATTCTGCCGAAAGGCACGCAGATTACTCCCGATCATATTGAGGAAAATATTGGTATAAGTAAGGATTACAACAATTTTGAGCTCCGAAAAGCAGTTGGAGAAAGAAACGCTGAAAAAGCATTTAAAATTGTAAAGTATTTCGGCGAAAATCCCAAAGATAACCCCATGGTGGTAACAGTATCGTTGCTGTTTAATTTCTTTTCGCAATTGTTACAATTCCATGGACTTAATGATAAATCGCCCCGTAGTGTTGCTTCGGCTTTAAAGATCAATCCTTATTTTGTTAATGAATATATTGATGCAGCCCGTAATTACCCCATGCGAAAAGTAAGTATGGTGGTGGCAACCTTACGAGAGTTCGATGTTAAAGGAAAGGGCGTAGGCGCCAACGCAGTACCGCAAGGCGATTTGCTGAAAGAGCTTTTGGTGCGTATTTTAAATTGATTTTTTTCATGGATGTAGATATTCACGATAGTTGGAAACCTTATTTAAAAGAGGAATTTACCAAACCTTATTTTAAAGATTTAGTTGAATTTGTAAAATCGGAGTACAAGCAACACCAATGTTTTCCTCCAGGGTCACAAATTTTCAATGCGTTTAACCATTGCCATTTTGATGATGTAAAAGTGGTTATAATAGGTCAAGATCCTTATCACGGCCCGGGGCAGGCCAATGGTTTATGTTTTTCGGTGGCCGATGGTGTGGTGCATCCACCTTCATTAATCAATATTTTCAAGGAAATAGAAGCCGATTTGGGTATAGCATATCCAAAAAGCGGTAATTTAGAACGTTGGGCGAAGCAGGGCGTGTTGTTGTTAAATGCCACTTTAACGGTTAGGGCGCACCAAGCTGGAAGCCATCAAAACAAAGGTTGGGAAACCTTTACCGATGCAGTGATTAAAACAATAAGTTCAGAAAAACAGAATGTGATTTTTTTACTTTGGGGCGGATTTGCCAAGAAAAAGGCAAAATTAATAGATACTCAAAAACATAATATATTGAACTCAGGACACCCATCACCTTTAAGTGCCAATAGAGGCTATTGGTTCGGTAACAAACATTTCAGCCGTGCCAATCAACATTTAGAATCAAAAGGAAAGGCAAAAGTTGAGTGGTAGGTATACACAATATATCACTCCTTGTTGGATAAGAAGTGTTCTTCAGAATAACAATACTTGCAGATAAAATTAACTGCCAGTAGGGGCAAGCATTATAGGTTCGTTTTCAATTCTAAAAACAACAGGTCTTTCAGATGTTGTTTTGTTAGGAGTTTTGTTGCAACTAAATCTTAACAATAAAAAGTTAATTGAAACAAGAACAGAAAGAATTAGAGTAATTGTTAAAATCATAGGCTATGGGGTTAGTTTTGAAATTTTCGGCAAAATACATATATTTTCGCTGAAAAACAATTTTTATGTTAATAGTATGTAATCTTAATATTATTTCTGTGTAAAATTAATAACAAATAGCCTACAAGGCAATACGTATGTTTACTTATTTTGAATTTTTGCTACCTAATAAATTTTCATCATAAAATATTGTCGATAAAGTAAAATCTCAACGTTTTTTTTGTCATAATAAAGTATAAATGCGGTTTTTGTAAAATTTCATTATTAATAATAGCGCTTGTTAAGGGTGAGTATTTGTCAAATTTTAAGGAGTTATTTGGCGCAATAGGAAAAGTTAGAGGGGCTTTGTAGCGTAATTGCTAAAAAAACTTCCTCAAAGTGTTTCTTTCAATAATTAGAAGTCAGTTTCTTAAAATAAAATTTATTTTTGGAGCAAATTAGAGTGATTATGAATGAACCAAAGTGGGTTAAAGCCAAAGACTACGAAGATATTACCTATAAAAAATGCAATGGAGTAGCCAGAATAGCGTTTAACAGACCAAATGTTAGAAATGCGTTCCGCCCCAAAACCACCAGCGAATTATACGATGCTTTTTATGATGCCAATGAAGATGTAAATATTGGTGTGGTTTTGTTATCTGCCGAAGGGCCCTCAACTAAAGATGGTGTATATTCCTTCTGCAGTGGGGGCGATCAAAAAGCCAGAGGGCACCAAGGTTATGTGGGCGACGATGGCTACCACCGTTTGAATATTTTAGAAGTACAGCGCTTAATCCGTTTTATGCCCAAGGCCGTTATTGCGGTGGTTCCGGGATGGGCTGTTGGTGGCGGACACAGTTTGCACGTGGTTTGCGATTTAACTTTGGCCAGTAAAGAACACGCTATTTTTAAACAGACCGATGCCGATGTAACCAGTTTTGATGGTGGTTACGGTTCAGCTTATTTGGCAAAAATGGTAGGGCAGAAAAAGGCGCGCGAGATATTTTTCCTCGGAAGGAATTATTCAGCGCAAGAGGCTTTCGAAATGGGTATGGTAAACGCCGTAATTCCGCACAAGGAGTTGGAAAGTACGGCTTACGAATGGGCACAGGAAATTTTGGCTAAATCGCCAACATCTATAAAAATGCTCAAATTCGCTATGAATTTAACAGACGATGGTATGGTAGGCCAGCAGGTGTTTGCTGGCGAGGCCACACGATTGGCATACATGACCGATGAAGCCAAAGAAGGGCGGGATGCGTTTCTTGAAAAACGAAAGCCTAACTTCGACAAAAAATGGATTCCCTAATGAAGAACGTTTCCATTTGGCTTTCAGCTATGCGGTTAAGAACCTTACCGCTATCTATTTCTGGTATTATTTTAGCGTCCTGTTTGGCACATTATAATGGTGTTTTCCAGTGGAGTATTTTCATTTTGGCCATATTAACAACGTTGAGTCTTCAAATTCTTTCCAATTTGGCAAACGATTATGGCGACGGGGTAAAAGGCACGGATAACAACGATAGAATTGGCCCCGAGCGTGCTTTGCAATCGGGAAAAATTACTTCCGAAAAACTATTCGACGCCATAAAAATCAATGTGTTGGTTTGCATTGCGTTGGCGTTTTTGCTCATTTTTACAGCCTTTGGCGTTAAGCATTTTGGACTAACCGTTCTGTTCTTTTTATTGGGAGTTGGCGCAGTGGTTGCTGCCATGCGCTACACCATGGGCTCAAAAGCCTATGGTTACAGAGGTCTGGGCGATGTTTTTGTATTCATCTTTTTTGGCTTGGTAAGTGTTATTGGTTGTTATGTACTTTACGCCAAAAAAATAGACCACGTTGTATTTTTGCCGGCCATAACCGTCGGGCTTTTAAGTGTAGGGGTGTTGAACCTGAACAACATGCGCGATAGGCTATCTGATAAAAAATCGAACAAAATTACTTTAGCTGTCAAGTTGGGCGAAAAATATGTAAAGGTTTATCATAATATTTTGATTTTATCGGCCATTTTAGCTTCGGCTTTATTCGGCATTTTATATTACACTTCGCCTTTCAATTTAATATTTGTGGTGGCTTATGTGCCGTTATTGCTTCATTTAAAACAGGTTAACAGTAATACCAATCCTAAGCTTTTAGATCCCGAATTAAAAAAGTTGGCATTAACCACAGTTTTATTGGCAATATTAATGGGAGTGGGGCATTTGTTATAGGATAATTTTGTAAATTCATGGTTTAAAATTGACACATGAAATGAGCGTGAATTTTATCGTTCATAAATTTTAAACAGATGAAAATTACATTTTACGGACATGCTTCGTTAGGAATTCAAATTGATGATGTTAACATATTAGTCGATCCATTTATATCGCCAAACGAAAAGGCTTCGCATATTGATATTAACACTCTAGAAGCCGATTATATTTTAGTTACCCATGCCCACCAAGACCACATTGTCGATGTTGAGGCCATAGCCAAACGCACCAAGGCGGTAGTGATTTCAAATTTTGAAATCGTTGGCCATTTTGAAAAGTTGGGCATTGAAGGCCACCCGATGAACCACGGCGGAAAATGGGATTTTGAATTTGGAACGATTAAATATGTCAATGCTGTCCACACGTCCTCTTTTCCCGATGGAAGCTATGGCGGGCAGCCCGGCGGTTTCGTTTTGGAAGGCGAACATAAAAACATTTATATCGCTGGCGATACGGCATTGACTTTCGATATGAAATTAATCCCCATGCAAACCCAACTCGATTTGGCCATTTTACCCATTGGCGATAATTTTACCATGGGCGTTGATGATGCCATTCTGGCGAGCGATTTTGTAGAATGCAACAAAGTTTTGGGCTATCACTACGATACCTTTGGATATATTGAAATTGACCACGAAGATGCCAAACGAAAGTTTTTCGAGAAGGACAAAGATTTAATGCTTCTTGAAATTGGAGAACATATAGAATTGTAAATGCTGAACGCCTCATATAAACCCTATACCTTAAATTTTAAAACACCTGGTGGCACTTCGCGCGGGGTGTTAAAAACCAAAGACACGTATTTTTTAATTATAAACGCCGAAGAAAAACAGGGCATTGGCGAATGCGCTTTGTTCAAAGGGCTTTCCGCCGATGATGTGCCCCATTATGAAGAAAAATTAAAATGGGTGTGCGAAAACATCCATTTGGGTTTGGAGGTGCTTTTGGGGTCTTTAATTGAATTTCCGAGTATTCAATTTGGATTGGAAACTGCATTTAAATCTTTGGAAAGCGAAGATGCTTTTGGATTGTTTCCTTCCGATTTCACAAAAAATGAAGCCGCAATCCCCATTAACGGATTAATTTGGATGGGTAGCGAAGCCTTTATGAAACAACAGATAGAGGAAAAGATTGAAGCAGGTTTTAGTTGCATCAAAATGAAAATTGGTGCCATTGATTTTCAAACAGAATTGGGGTTGTTGAAATCCATCCGAAATGAATTCAGCTCAAAAGATATCGAACTTCGGGTAGATGCCAATGGAGCTTTTTCGCCTGAAAATGCTTTGGAGAAATTAAAACAACTTTCAGAATTCGATTTGCATTCAATTGAACAACCTATTAAAAAAGGGCAGTTTGAAGCCATGGCGCAACTATGCGAAACTACACCGTTGCCCATTGCGCTCGACGAAGAACTGATAGGTGTTTTTTCAGAAACGGAAAAACAAAAATTGCTGGAAATCATCAATCCGCAGTACATTATTTTAAAACCTAGTTTGGTTGGCGGTTTCCGCGGAAGCGATACATGGATTCAATTGGCCGAAAAGCAAAACATAGGCTGGTGGATTACCAGTGCTTTGGAAAGTAATATTGGGTTGAATGCCATCGCACAATACACTTACACAAAGCATAGCAATATGCCACAAGGTTTGGGCACGGGTGGATTGTTTACCAATAATTTTGATAGTCCGTTGGAAGTGAAAAAAGGTACGTTGCAGTATACCAAAGACAAAAACTGGAATTTAAAATTTTTAAAAGAACAAATATGTATATAGCTCAGGCATTTAAGGGACTGTACGATTGGTGGCGTTACGTTTTGGGCGTGTTCATTATTTTTGCTGCGTGGCAATTTATAGGTATGGTGCCTTTGGGAATAGCTATTGTTTTTAAATTGTTTGGAACAAATATGGAACAAATCCCAACCGATATTCCTCAAATGATTGAGCTTCTGGGTAGTAATTTGTTCCTGTTTTTAATGCTCATTTCCTTTGCTTTTGGGTTGGTGGGCGTGTTTGTTTCGGCGAAAGCTTTGCATAAGCAATCCGTAAAAAATCTAACTACGGCAAGAGATAAAATAGATTGGAAACGCTTTTGGTTTATCTTTTTCCTTTGGGGTATTGTGTCCAGCGGTTTTGTGTTATTGGATTATGCCCTAAAACCCGAAGATTATCAATTCAACTTTCAATTGCAACCGTTTTTAATATTGGCGGTAATTGCCATTTTGCTCATTCCGTTGCAAACCAGTTTCGAGGAATATTTTTTTAGAGGGTATTTAATGCAGGGGCTTGGGGTTATGGGTAAACATCAAGCATTTCCTTTAGTGTTAGTTTATTTAATAATTGTGATTTCGAGCTACCTAGTAATAGATAAATTGTTTGTATTAACAGTTTGGTACAGCATTTTGGATCTTTTATTCTTTTTGGTGTTAGGTATTCTGCTCTTTAACTCAAGTTTTTTAGAAAGAATATACAGTACAAGTGTTTACCAAAGACTGTATGGGGTTTTAAATCGAAGTTCAACCCCTTTATTGATAACTTCAATAGGCTTCGGCCTGATGCACTTAGCCAATCCCGAGGTAGAAAAACTGGGTTACATTATTATGGTGTACTATATCGGTACCGGATTGTTTCTTGGGATTATCACATTGATGGATGATGGATTGGAACTGGCATTGGGCTTTCATGCGGCCAATAATTTGTTCACCGCATTGTTGGTTACGGCCGATTGGACGGCGTTTCAAACGCATTCCATTTTAAAAGACCTCTCCGATCCATCCGAAATGGCCATGGCCGAAATTTTTGTGCCCGTATTAGTCGTTTTCCCCATTTTGATATTCATTCTTTCGAAACTATATAAATGGAATAATTGGAAAGAAAAATTATTTGGAACTGTTGTTGAACCGCCCAAAGAGGACTATAAAATTTTAGAATAATATGATACCACATTACACCAACGTACATTTAAAATTTAAATTGGATGGCCTAAGTTACAAGTACGACGAACTTATGGAAGTGGCCTATAGTTATGTAAAAGAGGGCTTACCCTACCAGCAGGATTTAGGGAATTTTTTATTGGATTGGCTCGATCAGCACGACCATGTTGTAGTAAAAACATCAGGCTCTACCGGGAAACCTAAAAAGATAAAAATAAAGAAGCAGGCCATGGTAAACTCGGCCATTGCAACGGGTGATTTTTTCAACCTTCAACCGGGAGATAAGGTGCTTAACTGTTTACCGTCCAACTTTATTGCTGGTAAAATGATGATTGTTCGGGCCATTATGTTGGGCTTGGAACTCGATATGACCGAACCAGCGGCTTTACCTTTGATTGACT
>JAUIKY010000110.1 GCA_030430535.1 Bacteroidia bacterium | reverse complement strand
TATCTGGTTTTATTCCAACCAAACCATCATTTGTGGCTACCACCAAAGTACCCGCAACCGTCAATGTCATTTGGTTAATACTCGCTCCTAAATTGTAAGTGTTTTCGGGAGTATCTATTTTTTGTGCCTTAACTGAATTCACCATAAATAGTATGGCCATCAGTAATATATGTATTTTAAACTGTCTCATTGTTGATAATTTTTGCTATTAAAAAAACAAGCCATTCCATGCTAGGAACGGCCTATAACTATTTACTCGGTAGTCTTTTTTAAGTTGAAAGAACCTTCTGAAATTGTTTTAACGGAACCATCGCCGTTTACGTTTTTGCATTCAAAAGAAAACGTGCCTTTAATATTGGTATCTGTTTCTTCTGAAATAGATACTGACCCCGCAACGGCATCTGCGAAAGGTGCTTGCCAAATTTCGGTAGTTGAAGCTGCTGGGTTGCTAAGGTTTACTTCGGTTTCTGAATACGAAGCCGTATTAAAAACACCTAATGAAGAACCATCAAACTCATAGGTTTTGCCTGCACCCTCATAGCCAAAAACGCTCATCATAAATGCATTGCCATCACTATTTGTGGCGATAATAATTAGGTTATTACCATTGTTGGCCACCGTAGCTTGCGATGAAATTTCTAAAGATTGGTAGGTCGTACCGTTTACCTTGGCCACCAAAGTGCCTCCGGGTGCATTTCCTCCATCACCTCCATCATCGCTCGACGAGCAGGAATTAAAGGTTAGGAGCGACCCCACCATTACGAATAACATGATTTGTTTTAAATTTCTCATTGTTGAATATTTTATTGGTTAATAGTTCAACAAAATTGAAATTTTAAATAAAGGCAATCAATACGATGAATTACGTATATTTTGATTTACGAAGTACGATTTACGATTTGGAATTTAAAAAAATAATCGGAATACGTTAAAAATTAATATGGGGGAATGCTTTATTGATCTCTCCTTTTTTAATTTCTAACTTTTGAAGAAATTCAAGATGCGCTTGGGAATTTGGATTGAACGGTTTGTGCTGAAGTGCTTTTTGAACAGCATCCACATCTTCCATGGTTTTTAAGGCTTCAGGAGCCACCCAAACGTCTTTGAATCGTTCCCAAATATATTGGATGGCCGTTTGGTTAGGGTGCACCATATCGGCTTCGTAAAATCGATAATCGCGTAGTTCGTCCATCATAATTTCATACGACGGGAAATACGCTTCGGAGCAGCTTGCCTTGAGCGGAGTAGAAAGACTCGGCGAACCTTTACGTGATAAAAACTGATGAATGGCCGAAATTAAATGTGCTTTGCTTTGTGTATTTTCAACAAAACCATCTTTTAAATGGCGCACGGGCGATACCGTAAAAATGATGGCCGCTTTAGGGTTTGCCTTTTTAATGGAAGCTGAAATAGTTTTAAGTGACACTAAAATGTCTTCGACAGAAAGCAACTCTTTTTTAAACTGTTTTTGGGGCACTTTATGGCAGTTAGCCACCAAAGTATTGCTCTCAAAAAACCGATAAACCCAAGCCGTGCCTAAAGTAATGATAATATGTGATGCGTCGAGAATATGTTGGCGTGCCGACTTCAACGCGTTATTCAAATTCTCCAACAAGTCTTCTTTTGAAGTCGAGCTTAACTTTGAATGCGCTTCAAAACAATGCCATTGTTCGTTATGAAAAAACACATCGTTTTCAGAAAACGCTTTTTCATTTAAAGCCCTGACCACTA
>JAUIKY010000067.1 GCA_030430535.1 Bacteroidia bacterium | reverse complement strand
ATTTAAATGATGCTGTTTGGGTAGCAAAAGGAACCTATACATTAGCAGATAAAAACACACCAATAGCTGTTAATACAGATGAAGTGGATATTATTGGAGGTTTTGCAGGAACCGAAACGACTCTAGCTGATAGAGACTTAACAGCTATTCATACTACAAATGCTACCATTTTTACGGGAGATATAAATGGTGATGATATTGATGGAGATTTTTCATCGAACAAAACAGATAATGCAGAGCGTTTATTTGAATTAAGAACAAGCAACGTCACTTTTGATGGTATAATTTTCGAAAACATTTACGACACCTCGCAATCTGGAGGCGTAGAAGAAAACGGTGTCATATTTATACCAAATAATTTAAATGCTAATAACTTAAAAATTAAAAATTCGGTATTTAGAAGTAATTATTCTAATGGATATTTACTAAAAATGAGAAAATTTAATCAAGGATTACTTATTGAAAATACCAAGTTTATAAATAATACCATAGTTAATATGGGATTGGTTCTCTTAGTATCTGATAGTACGAACGGTTATATTTTTACACGTTGGGCAAATGTTTTGGTAGCAGATAACGATATTAATCTTTCAGCATTAGAAGTTTATAGAGAAGATTGGAATAACGGAAACACTTTAGATGTTGTAATTAATAATAGTACGTTTGTTAATAATGATTATAACGGTACTTATGGTAATTCTATAACGGCATCAGGTAATGGTAGTGTAAACCTAAATGTTAATAATACTATCTTTTGGCAGAATACAGTTAATGGTACAGCAGCAACTAGAGATATTTCCGACGGATTAGATTCTACTTACGATGTGTTTATTAGAAATTCTATTGCAAATGTATCATCAAATGCCGGAACTTACGGGACATTTAGTGCAACAAACGTAACAACTTTAGATCCTGCAACTGATGATTTAAATTTAGATGCCGAGTACAAACCAACATCAGCTTCAAATTATATTGTTGATCAAGGTGATAACGCTTACTACGATATAGCTTTATTTGGTGATATAGATTTATCAGGTAATGATAGGGTTTTTAATACTACAATAGATTTAGGAGCTTACGAGTACAATTCTACATTAGGATTCGAGGATGAAACTTTCACCTCAAATACTGTAAAATTATATCCAAATCCTGTAACTGATAAATTATATATTAAATCGACTGCACAGATTGAGAGTGTAGCCATTTATACTATAAATGGGCAATTAGTTAAACAATCTCAGGGTACAGATAATGGTATCAATGTGTCTAATTTACCAGCAGGATTATATCTTATTCAAATGCAAACTGCTACAAAAACCGTAAACCAGAAGTTTCTTAAAAACTAGGTTGTTAGCTTATTAATAGTATTAAGCGCTCACTACTGTGGGCGCTTTTTTTACCAAATCACATAAAATATATAATATGAAATCACTTAAATATTTTGCAATAGCGTTATTTGCCTTAGTAATGACGGCTTGTACTTCAGATGATAGTTCAGATGCTAATTCTTATGAAAATAATATTACAATAGAAGCTTCTACATACCCAATGAACTCTGCTCTTGTAGAGACTTCATTTAATAGTGTGTTTTTGAATTTAACTAACATCACAGAGGGACAAATAGAAGACTCTTTTACTGGAGTTACAATTAATAATGTCGATTTGTTTTCAATTCAAATTAATGATTTTGACTTTACTCCTAATAAAACGTATGAGTTCTCTGAAATTTCGAGTTTAGAATTCATAGTAAATGGAAGTATTGTCAATGGAGAGTATGAAGAAGGTTTTTTTCAGTTTTATAAAAGCGGAAGCAATTCAAACTTAGAAATAACAGACGGAAGTCTCACCATTATAGATTATGATGTAGATAATATTCTGTTAACGTTTACGTTTACAAGAAATGATGGCACGCTAATTTCTGGTCAATATAAGGGAAGTTATATTTATTTAGATGATAGGGCTGAATCCTAAAAAACTATTGTGCCAAATAAAAAAACGCTCACTTAAAAAGTGAGCGTTTTTCGTTTTGTTACCGAAGCAACGGTTTATTTAGCTTAGTTTAGTGGTTTTAATATTTAACTGTTAAGCATTACAGGCATTACCAGCATGGTAACTTGTTCGCCTTCGTCCAGCCCGTCTACAGGGGTTAAAATACCAGCACGGTTAGGCATGCTCATTTCCAATTGTACATCGTCGGCGTTAAGGTTGTTCAGCATTTCGGTTAAAAAACGCGAGTTAAACCCAATTTGCATATCGTCGCCTTGGTAGTCGCAAGTTAAGCGTTCTTCGGCTTTGTTGCTATAATCTAAATCTTCGGCAGAAATATTCAATTCGGCACCGGCAATTTTCAATCGTATTTGGTGTGTGGTTTTATTCGAGAAAATACTAACACGCTTTACTGAGTTTAAAAATTGATTTCTGTCAATCACCAATTTATTCGGGTTTTCCTTTGGTATTACGGCTTCGTAATTGGGGTATTTCCCATCAATCAATCGGCAAATCAACTCAGAATTTTCAAAAGTAAACTTCGCGTTAGAGTCGTTATACTCAATCGTTACATCATCTTCGCTAGCTGCCAAAATGCCTTTTAAAAGATTCAAAGGTTTTTTGGGCATGATAAATTCGGCAACTTGGTTGGCTGTAACATCTGCTCGGGTATATTTTACCAATTTGTGGGCATCAGTCGCTACAAAGGTCAATCCTTCAGTTGAAAACTGAAAAAAGACACCACTCATTACAGGCCGTAAATCATCATTTCCTGCGGCAAAAATGGTTTTGCTAATGGCCGTGGCCAAAATATCGCCCGTTACAACCGTTTTGCTGGGGTCCTCAAGAGCAACAGCTTTTGGGAATTCGTTCCCATCGGCATAAGCCAAGGCATATTTACCGTGGTTGGAACTGATTTCAACCGTATTGTTTTCCTCCACAACAAAGGTTAAGGGTTGCTCTGGAAATGTTTTTAAAGTATCGAGCAATAAACGCGCCGGAATAGCCACGCTACCTTCGCTGTCGCTTTCCACATCAAGTGTAGAAGCCATAGTGGTTTCTAAATCGCTGGCCGATACCGTTAATTGGTTACCGCTTAATTCAAAAAGAAAATTGTCTAAAATGGGTAAGGTATTCGAACTGTTTATTACGCCTCCTAATATTTGTAATTGCTTTAATAAATAAGTACTGGATACTATAAATTTCATCTGAGGATTTAATGTTTTCAATGGTTATGCGAAACAAATAGTATAGGTATTATGTTTTTTTTCTCAATACCCAATATTTTTTTCCGATTAACGTTTAATTAAAATTGAAATTATGATACGTACAAATATATTCGAAACCTTATTGATTTCGAAACAAACTTATTAACATTTAAGCGCCGTATTTTTTCTTTCGGAAGTAGTTAAAAACAAGCCCGAAAAGACTCAGTAAAATCAACGGAAGTACAATGTTTACAAGCTGCCACATGGTTTTTTGGTCGGCGATTTTTTGCTGGTTTAAAAAGGCTACGGCAATTTCCTTCGAACGAATGTTTATAAGTCCGTTGTCGTCCAAAAGGTAGTTTACGGCATTCAGCAAAAATTCTTTGTTGCCATACGTTTGTCCCGTCCAACGGTCGAAACCTAATTCTTGCGGCACATTTCTAACCACATCGTTCTTTATCAGGTCGCCATCGGCTATCACGATCATTTTCGTAGGAACGCTTATATTTTTTGCTTCGGAAAGCGAAAAGGGCTTGATGCGATTTTCGTAAACGGAACGAAATTCACCTTCCAAAAGCACCGCCAAGGTTTGGTTGCCTTGGTTGTAGCGTTCAGGGTCTTGGGCTTTGGTGACGATGTCCAGATTTACTTCCCGTGGAGTGCCTTCAAGAGTTGAAACGGGAGCCGATTCTAAAAGAATAGTCTTCTCAATATTATTTTTTAATGTGTCGATTTGGTTGGCAAAATCAAATTTAACCAAGTTAAGGTTGTTAACAATAGGGTGGTTGCTATTGCTGCCGGCCAACGGCGAATAAGGCCACTTTAAATGTTGGAACTGCGATTCGCTGCCACTGCCCATCGCCACAGTAATGGGAGCAGAAAAAAGAGAACTTACCATAACCGGATTGATGCGCACACCGTATTTAAAGAAAAAATCGGTGAGGTTTAAGTCGCGGTTCACGGCATAGTTTTTTCCGGTGGCGTTATAAAGACTGTCCTTTTCCATGACAACGGCATCAATGAGCCAAAGACTTTTTCCGCCGTTCATGGTGTATTGGTCCAGAACCAGTTTTTCTTCTTCGGTAAAGGCTTCGGTAGGTTTGGCTGAAATAACCAAATCGAATGCCTCGATATCATTGAGCGTTTTTTGAGGATTAGTAGCAACGCTGTCTAAAGTAAAAGGGGCTATATAATAGTATTCGCCCAGTTTTTTTGCAAAATCGGCAATGTATTTATCTTCCAGTTGTTGGTTGCCTTTTAAAATAGCAATTTTTCGGCGTTTGGGTTTGGTGAGTTTGCTAAAGCCATCGGCAAATGCATATTCCAAATGCTGAACCGAGTTGCTCACCAACTCCTGTTGCGATGCACCAATTTTATTTTTTACCAACGGAATGGTTACTGTTTGTTCGTTATAGCTTGCCAATGCCCACGGGAAAATAACGGCTTGGCTCGATTTGCCACTTTCCTGAACACTGAGTTGCATGGGCGTTAAGCCACGCTGGGTAAGCTGCTGAATATTTCGATCTCGGGTGTTTTCATCTTCCAACGGATTGATAAAACTAAAAACAATGTTGCCGTTTTCGGCTTGAAATTCCTCCAACAATTGCCGCGTTTCGTTTTGTAACCTCCTGAATTCCGAAGGAAAATCGTCACCTTCCAAAAACACATCAATTACAATGGGCGATTCAATATCCTTGATCATATCAATGGCCGATTCGCTAAGGGTATAACGTTTGTCGGCTGTTAAATCAAAACGTTTGTAAAGTTTGCTGCTTAGCAGATTGATGGCTACCAAAGACACAATAAGTAAGGCGATATGTTTTATGAAATTATTCAAAAGTTCTTTCTAATTGGTATAATCTAACGGTTTTAACGATGTTTTCAGCAAATTGCAGTTCAATGCATTCTTGCATATTGTTGAAAGCTCCTGGTTTTACCCCCAAATTGTAGTTCCATTTATCGGGCGAGTTGATCTTTAGCTCATTATTCCATCCTTGCCATTCGCTTTTTCCTAACAACTGTTTTATTTCAGTTTTGGTTTTTCCAATAAATATGCTGTCGTTCAAAATGTCTTGGCCCATTTCGTAACGCAGCGCGGGGCTATCTTTCCAAGCTTCAGCATTAAAATGTTTTTTGTGGTGGTAACTACTAAAAATGTTCAGTAGGGGATAAAACACATAAAAGTACACTATTGGAGCCAGTGCCAAGCTCACTAAAAAACTAAGCCATTTTCTATGGTCAACGGTATTCATAAATAGCCAAACCAAAATAAAAACAATGGCCAATAAAATAACAAAAGTTGGTGTTAAAATCATTTGCGCTCGTTGTTTAATTTTAACTTGGTTAATATTAAAAAGAAAAGCGTTACACTTAAAAAATATACGATATCGCGGGTATCCAAAACGCCTCGGCTCATGCTTTTGTAATGGGCGTTCATCCCCAATTGTTCAATAAAATGGCTAGAGATGAAATCGGCCACGCCTTCCATTCCAATATAAAAGATGAAACAGATGAAAACAGCTGAAATGAATGCCACAATTTGATTATCGGAAAGGGTTGAAGTAAACACGCCAATACTGGTATAGGCGGCTATTAAAAACAGTAGCCCGAAATACGAACCTACGGTGCTGTCCATGTCCAGATTTCCAACAGGGTTGCCCAATTGGTAAACTGTATAAACATATAGCAGGGTAGGTGTTAATGCTATGATTATTAAAATAAAGGCACCAAAATATTTACCCAACACAATATGCAAAACCGAAATGGGTTTGGTGAGTAACAGCTCCAAAGTGCCTTGTTTTTTTTCATCAGAAAAGCAACGCATAGTAACGGCAGGGATTAAAAACAGTAAAATCCACGGTGCTAATAAAAAGAAGGGCGATAAATCGGCAAAGCCATAATTTAGGATATTGAATTCACCCTTAAACAACCAAAGAAACAAACCGTTCAGTACCAAAAAAATGGCAATAACCAAATAACCAATGGGTGACGCAAAAAACGAGTTGATTTCTTTTTTAAGTATGGCTAACATCTAATTTGTTTGGTTTCAGGTTTCAGGTTGTTTTGTTTTAGTTTAAGGTTTCCAATTTATCGGCACTCCAAGCTTCAGGCCGCATGCTGAAAAGCGGTTTTATTTTGCCCCAAACCCGTTTGAAGAGCTCTGATTTTTTATAGTTATCCAATGCTTCTTCCGATTCCCAATAGCTATAGGTAAAAAAAATGGTGGGGTTGTTTTTATCTCTATAAAGTTCCAAAAAATTACAGCCTTCAAAAGCCCTGATCTCTCTTTTGGTGTTTTCAAAATTATCGAGGAACACTTCAATATTTTGTTTGTAAAACCCCATTTTTACTATTCTAACTAGCATAATTCGTTTTTTAATTAATAATCGGCTGCTTTTTTGATATTTTGTATGGCTTCCACACCCTGCTGAATTACCGGATCGGGCATAAAGCTTATGCTCACGGCATCCATTGGTTTAAGACCTAAAAGGGTAGAGGCACTGCCAACGGTGCTGTTGTTGCTTTTGTAAAGTGCAATTTCCAAAAAACCTCCGGAATTGAACACCACTAATTTTCGGCCTTCATCATGCCTTTTGTTTTCAGGAATATCAAAGTTTACAATACCGCTATATTTATCGTATATTTTTTTAAAACGATAATTGCGGGCCAAAATTTCAAAATTCCTGCCTTTTTGTATCGTTTCAAAAAAGTTCTTTTTAATATTGGTAATCACGTTGCCGTAGTTGTCAACATAAATAACGCTGCCAATAATTTGCGTTTTGTTGTCGTTTACATAGGGCACAATATTTTTTATTGGCTTAATGGTATCGATGGCCTTTCCAATTACTTCTAAAGTACCGCCGCGTGCAATATGGCAGGCTACTTTTACAAACACGTCCAATACCGGAAAACTGCTCTGTATGCGGTCGTGAATATTGATTTCAACAATTTTTTGAGGAGCAATTTCAGAGCAGATCATACTCATAATGCCGTTGTTGGCACACACAAAATAATGGTCGTCCAGCTTAATGGCAATATGTTTGTTTTCGGGGTTCAGTTCCGAATCGATACCAATTATATGGATAGTTCCTTTCGGGAAGCTACTATATGCATTTTGAATGATATAAGCCGCCTCTGGAATATTAAACGGCGATACGGCATGCGAGATATCAACAATTTTGGCATCGGGCAACTCACTATAAATGGCGCCTTTAGTTGCAGCAGCAAAGTGGTCTTTTTGTCCGAAATCAGTCGTTAAAGTTATGATTGCCATGGGCAAATTGTTGATATGTTTTTGGTAAAACCTTTCCCAAATTTATGTATTTTTGGGTTATAGTTAAAAGTTACACAAAACTAAGAAATCATTTTTGTCCGTTAGTACAAAATGAAGCTATTTAATAAACAGAATTATTAAAATAATTTTAAGCCTTTGAACGAAATTATTCTTGAACTTGAAGAGATTACTCCAAAAGAATTTTTTGGAGCTCAAAATGCCAACATCGAACTTTTAAAAAAGTACTTTCCAAAATTAAAAATAGTAGCGCGGGGCAATAAAATAAAAGCCTTTGGAGATGAAGAGTTGCTGGAGGAATTTGACCGCCGGATGACCATGCTTTTTAAGCACTACGGCAAATACAATAAAATAGACGAAAATACCATAGAGCGTGTATTGACCAGCCAAAGCAGCGATGATTACAACACATCGGCGCAAAGTGGCGAAGTTATTGTACATGGCGTAGGTGGGCGCATTATAAAAGCGCAGACCGCCAACCAACGTAAATTGGTGGAATCTATTCGAAAGAACGATATGGTTTTTGCCATTGGCCCAGCCGGAACAGGAAAGACTTACACAGGAGTGGCATTGGCCGTTCAAGCCTTAAAAAATAAAGAAGTAAAGCGGATTATTTTAACACGCCCAGCGGTTGAAGCGGGTGAAAATTTAGGTTTTCTTCCGGGCGATTTAAAGGAAAAGCTAGATCCGTACATGCAGCCCCTATACGATGCCTTACGCGATATGATTGCGCCCGAAAAATTGGCACATTATATAGAAAACGGTACCATACAAATAGCTCCGTTGGCCTTTATGCGTGGAAGAACATTGGATAATGCCTTTGTAATTTTAGATGAAGGGCAAAACACTACGCATGCGCAAATGAAGATGTTTTTAACGCGTATGGGTAAAAATGCCAAATTTCTGCTAACGGGCGATCCAGGGCAAATTGATTTACCGCGTCGCACCATTTCTGGATTAAAGGAAGCGTTGCTCATTTTGAAAAACATTGAAGGCGTTGGCATTATATTTTTAGACGATAAGGATGTTATCCGCCATAAATTGGTAAAGAAAGTCATTGCGGCCTATAAGAGCATTGAAAATAGGGAATAACTTAGAGGCTCGGCGTCATTGCGAAACAAATCGATAAATTTGTTATTGTGATCTATTAAAAAGAGAGACAGATTACCACGCCGCTAAAAAAGGCTCCTCGTAATGACTGTAAAAAAATAAAATAAAATCAGAATTCGACGCATTGGCGTCATTGCAAGAAAAAATTAGTTAATTCGTGGCAAATACAAACAACACCATAATAGATACCAATTTTAATTTCCCAAAACAGAAAAACGTTTACAAAGGAAAAGTAAGGGAAGTTTATAATATTAACGACGAGCAATTGGTCATGATAGCCACCGATAGGCTTTCCGCATTCGATGTGGTGATGCCTAAAGGTATTCCGTACAAAGGACAAATATTAAACCAAATAGCCACAAAAATGATGGCGGCTACCGAAGATTTGGTGCCCAACTGGCTTACTGCAACGCCCGACCCCAATGTGGCCGTGGGGCATTTGTGCGAACCCTTTAAGGTAGAAATGGTTATTCGTGGTTATATGAGTGGTCATGCAGCTCGCGAGTACAAAGCAGGAAAACGAATGCTTTGCGGAGTGCCTATGCCAGAGGGTATGAAAGAAAACGACGCCTTTCCCGAACCAATTATCACGCCAGCCACAAAAGCAGAAATGGGTGACCATGATGAAGATATTTCTCGTGAGGATATTTTAAAGCGTGGCATTGTTTC
>JAUIKY010000066.1 GCA_030430535.1 Bacteroidia bacterium | reverse complement strand
CCCATTTTAGCAGAAATCCTAAAGCTGGCACAGTATGAAGCATGGCATAAAAACGACCCGCCTTTAATGATACGTTCTTCTTGGTATGGATTGTTGGGGCTAAAACTTTTGGCTGCACCTTGTGGGTTAATAGTAGGTTTTGAGGTGTCCAGTTCTTTGTAATAGTTTACATTGAATAAATCGCCCGTTAATTCCCAAACATTACCGGCCATATCGTAAAGGCCTATGTTGTTTGGGGGATAAGATTTTACCGGAGCGATAAACTCAAAACCATCTTTGGATTCGTTCTTAATGGGAAAAACACCTTGCCAAGTGTTGGCGTATTGGTTTAAAATACTAGGGTCGTTGCCCCAAGTAAAAGTGTTATTGGTACTGTTGCCCTGTGCGGCCGATTCCCATTCGGCTTCGGTAGGCAGTCTTCTATTGGCCCACTCGCAATACGCCATAGCGTCTTCAAAGGCAATATGTACCACAGGAAAATTGTCTTTGCCATCAATATTGCTTTCGGGGCCTTCAGGGTGTTTCCAATTGGCACCAACCTTCCAAGTCCACCATTGGGAATAATCGCCCATATTACCAACTTTATTGAGGTCCTTGTTGAAAATTAAACTACCGGGTTGCAATACCGAATCGTGTGGTTTTGGCGTTCCGGGCGGTAAATCCTTTTTCATGTCCTCCCAAATTATGGGGCGCTCGGCAACGGTTTTATATCCAGTGGCATCAATAAAGGCTTTAAACTGCTTGTTAGTGACTTCTGTAGCATCTATAAAAAAACCATCAACGGTAACTTGATGGGCTGGCTTTTCGCGGGGCAGGGCAAATGGGTCTTCAGGCTTGGCGCCTTGGGTAAAGGTTTTCTTTTCAACCCAAACCATGCCTTCTGGGGCAGTGACTTGTTGTTGGTTTTTGTTTTTTATTTCGGTTTTTGAACTATTGCTATTGTTGCAGCTAGTAAGTGCAAAGGTTAAAAAAAGCGATAATAGGGCTGTGGTGGTTTTCATTTTAAGGGGCAGTATCAACATTAATTGAGGTTTCATAAGTTTATTTGTTAAACGCAGCTTAAACTTTTAAAATAGATTGATATGATTGATGCCGACTGATTTAACTACAGGCAAGCATATTTAGGATTTACTGCTTCCTCTTCTTTTTGCTGGCCTTGGCTAAAGAGTTAAACGCCAAACATAAATCTAGCCAATACGATAAATCCTTATCGGTATCAAACCCATCTGGTGTAACAAAAATATAACCTTTCATGGGGCGCCCCGTAAAATCCATTGGAAGGCACTCGGGTTTTTTAAGCTCATGTTCATAAACCGATTCGCCAATTCGGGCCATAAGCAAACTGCCGCCATGATTTTTGTCGATATGGATACCACAGAGCATTTTGTCGTTTACTTTAAAGCACAGGCCCCCCATCATTTTTAGTTCTGAAAATAGAACGTGCTTTTCTTTGAGTTGTTGCCTAATTCTATCGGCTAAATATTCATCGTAAGCCATAGTGTTAGTTTTTATTAATTGTCTTGGTGATTTTCCCAATTAGATTATATAAAAAAGTATTGGTTTTGGCATAATGAAATGAAATAAAGCAAACCACAACCATAAATAAAGCGGCACCTATAATGGCTTCTGTAGGGGATAGGGACTTGTTTAAAAACCGTTTTATGCCATAACCCGTGAAACTTCCATAAAGCAAAATAAAATGGATGACATAAATGGACAGGGTCTTTTCGCCGATTTTTGCAATTATCGATTGCCTTAAAAACACCTCAAAAGCATAAAATCCGCCAAATAAAATAAGTACGTTGCCCAATCGAGTAAATAAATAATTGTAATTGGCGCTTAGCTTAAACAATTCAATATCAAAAACATTGTACAACTCATTTAATAACCAGGATGATTGGCTTATTAAAAAATATCCGGCCATAAGAAAAGCAATAATTGTAATTGTTTTAAAGCGCAAACGGTGCACATGCCTAAAAAATACCGTGGAAATAAATGCTCCAAAAGCCGAATACCCAAACCAGGGTAAAATAGTAAATACAGAGCCGTTGGTTTTGCTCATGTAATTGGCCAAAAATAAAGGTGTGTTTTCTAAAGTCAGATTTCTGTAAAGAGGTTCGGTTATAAAGCAAATACAGCCAACAGAAAACAATGCTATTGAAAACAAATAGCTGTACTTCCTGAAAATAAGGTGAAGTGCCACCAAGATAATAAGGGATAAACCAATACATTGCAGTACGTCAACCGCAAAAAAGTATGGGTTGAAATAACCGCTAAGCCAACTAAAAATATTGATGCGTAAACTATAGCCAATACCTATAAGTAGCACCCCCCTAAAGAGTCCTTTTTTTATTCTGGGACTATCGTTGCCCTTGGCATAAGCACGGAGTAGTAAATAAGTAAAAACGAGTCCGGATATAGTAAAAAAAGTAGGTGCGGTAATACCCCTAAAATATGACCAAATATTATAGGCCACATAAGATTTATCCCTAAAACCGGGAGCCAACAAGGTGTCTATAAAATGCCCTTGTAGCATCATCAAAATAGCAAATGCCCTAACGGCATCAATAAAATATAAGCGGTTGGCCTGCAATACAATTTTATTTTGAAAGGTTAAAGATACTCTGAAATAATTGAAAAGGAATGTCCCTAAAATGATATATTTATAAAATAATACAATTTATGGAGAAATTCATTGAAGCTTTTGCCAACTACGCTTGGGGGCTGCCTTTAGTTATTTTGTTAATTGGCGGTGGTTTGTACCTATTAATTTTATCGCGATTTTTACCGTTTCGTTATTTGGGGCATGCTATTGATGTGCTTCGAGGTAAATATGATAGCCCTGATAATCCTGGGGAGATTTCGCATTTCAGGGCACTCACTACGGCATTGTCGTCTACCATTGGTATGGGGAATATTGCAGGCGTAGCGGTGGCCATTTCGGTGGGTGGCCCGGGCGCCATGTTTTGGATGTGGGT
This sequence comes from Bacteroidia bacterium, assembly GCA_030430535.1. Taxonomy (GTDB): domain Bacteria; phylum Bacteroidota; class Bacteroidia; order Flavobacteriales; family Flavobacteriaceae; genus Flavisericum. The sequence continues at coordinate 6,455 of JAUIKY010000066.1, read as the reverse complement.
TAGCGCTATTGTGGGGATGGCTACAAAATGTTTTACTGCTACCTTGGCCATTATGTATCGCGGAAAAGATAGTAACGGCAATTTACAGGGCGGCCCCATGTATTTTATTGTGGAGGGTTTAGGTAAATCATGGAAACCCTTGGCCGTAATGTTTAGTGTTTTTGGAATGATTGGAGCGCTCCCGGTTGTAAATGTAAACCAGTTAACGCAGGCTATAAATGATATTATACTAATTCCGAATGGGGTTGAGGTGGGATTCAAGTCCAACCTAATCCTTGCTGCAGTTTTGGTCACTCTAACATCGGTCATTACTTTGGGTGGTTTAAACCGAATTAGCAATGCAGCCTCAAAACTGGTGCCTTCAATGGTGTTGCTGTATTTTGGTTTGGTGGCTGTTATTTTGATTTCAAACTATAGTCTGGTGCCCAAGTATTTTTTAATGATTTTTACTGATGCTTTTTCGGCTGAATTTTACAAAGGCGATTCCTTTTTCGGTGGGGTTTTGGGCGCATTAATTCTATTGGGTATTCGCCGCGGGGCTTTTTCAAACGAAGCTGGAATTGGTACGGCGCCCATGGCGCATGGTGCAGCAAAAACCAACGAACCGGTACGCGAAGGTTTAGTGGCCATGATTGGGCCGGTAATCGATACGCTGGTAGTATGCACTTTAACCGCTTTGGCTATTTTGGTAACCGGGGTTTGGGAAACCACGTCAAATAACGGGGTAAGCTTAACGGCAGCCGCTTTTAGCCATACCATGCCGGCCTACGGCAGCTATTTGCTTATGGTATGTGTTTTTGTTTTTAGTGTGTCTTCGTTATTTTCCTATTCATACTACGGTACAAAATGCCTGTCGTTTTTAATTGGTGCCGATAAAAAACACTATTACAACTACTTTTATATTTTTAGCATTATCATCGCAGCTGTTTCACCCTTTACTGCCATGCTCAATTTAATCGATGGCGTGTTTGCGCTTATGGCTATCCCCACTATGCTTTCTACCATTAAATTGGCACCAAGGGTTATGGAACAGATAACGGGCTATTTTGAAAAGGGATTTTGAGTCTTTTTGTTTTTATGTAATCGATTATAATTGATTTTAACAATCTAAATGCTATATTAGCACTTTAACAAAATTTTTTTGTTGAAGTTCTTAATGTTTTAGCCAAATTTTTATTGAAATGCCTTCCGGAAATGATTGGTGCAACATCAAAAAATCGTTTCTTAAAGGTGTTTTCTTTTTTCACTCAAAGGGCTTCAGCTACTAACTAATAAACAACTAAAAACAAACTAAATTAAAAATGACAAAAAACAATGCAAAGGCCTATTGGAAAGAAAACCTTAGGTATCTGTTTATCCTTTTATCGATTTGGTTCATCGTATCGTTCGGAGCCGGAATTTTATTAAAAGACACTTTAAATCACATATCAATAGGTGGCTTTAAATTAGGATTTTGGTTTGCACAACAGGGTGCCATATACGTATTCGTAATACTCATTTTTGTCTACGTAAGGCTAATGAACAAACTGGATAAAAAATACGGATTTGACAACTAAGGCATTATGGATACACAAACTTTAACTTATATAATTGTTGGAATAACGTTCGCACTTTACATTGGCATTGCGGTTTGGTCGCGAGCGGGTTCCACAAAAGAATTTTATGTTGCTGGTGGCGGGGTTTCTCCGATAGCCAATGGAATGGCTACTGCAGCCGACTGGATGTCTGCAGCCTCTTTCATTTCTATGGCTGGTATTATTTCTTTTTTAGGGTACGATGGTTCAGTTTTTCTTATGGGCTGGACTGGAGGCTATGTGTTATTAGCACTCCTTTTGGCACCTTATCTAAGAAAATTTGGGAAGTTTACCGTACCCGATTTTATTGGTGACCGGTATTATTCCAATACCGCACGGAGTGTGGCCGTTTTTTGTGCGTTGATTGTTTCGTTTACATACATTGCCGGACAAATGCGTGGCGTTGGGGTGGTATTCTCCCGTTTCCTCGAAGTGGACATTAACACTGGCGTGGTAATAGGTATGATTATTGTATTGTTTTACGCCGTGCTTGGTGGGATGAAGGGAATTACATATACACAGGTAGCACAGTATTGCGTGCTTATTTTTGCCTTTTTGGTGCCTGCTATTTTTATATCCATTCAAATGACAAACAACCCCGTTCCTATGCTGGGTATGGGCGATACTTTGGCCGATGGTTCCGGCACTTATATGCTCGATAAATTGGATGGCCTAAGTGAAGAACTTGGTTTTAACGCTTACACTGAGGGGTCAAAAAGTTTGGTAGATGTTTTTGCGATAACGTTGGCGCTAATGGTGGGAACAGCTGGTCTGCCCCATGTAATAGTTCGTTTCTTTACCGTGAAACGGGTACGTGATGCCAGAAAATCGGCTGGATATGCACTGCTTTTTATAGCCTTTTTATACATCACCGCTCCGGCAGTGGCGTCATTTGCTAAGTTGAACTTAATGGAAACAGTAAACCAAACCGAATATAAAGCATTGCCAAAATGGTTTAATACCTGGGAAGATTTAGGTTTAATAGCATGGACGGATAAAAACCAAGACGGCAAGGTGCAGTATTTGGGTCCGAAATTAGACGGCGGATCGGCGCTTTCGTCAAAGTCTCCAGAGTTTACAGGTGAACGGGGCATGTCAGGTGAACGTTTAATTTCAAATGCTTCCGATAATGCCAACGAGCTCTATGTGGATCGTGATATTATGGTATTGGCCAATCCAGAAATAGCCAATTTGCCCGGTTGGGTTATCGCGCTTGTTGCTGCGGGTTGTTTAGCGGCTGCACTATCTACGGCTGCAGGGTTGTTGTTGGTGATTTCCTCTTCAGTATCTCACGATTTAATCAAAAAAATGATCAACCCCAATATTTCAGAAAAAGGGGAATTGGTAGCGGCTCGACTGTCATCAGTAGTTGCAGTTATTGTTGCAGGATATTTTGGCATCAACCCACCAGGATTTGTTGCCGCCGTTGTGGCTTTGGCGTTTGGTTTGGCGGCCTCGTCATTTTTTCCAGCTATAATTTTGGGAATCTTTTACAAAAGGATGAATAAAGAAGGCGCCATTGCGGGAATGATTGTGGGTACTATTGCCATGCTCTTATATATGATAAAATTTAAGTTGGGCTGGTTTGACGATGTGGTGCCCGATGAAAGTGAATGGTGGTTTGGCATTTCACCCGAAGGTTTTGGTACCGTGGCCATGTTGCTTAATTTTATCGTATCCATTGTAATCATGAAATTTACGCCAGCACCACCGGAAGATGTTCAGGACATTGTTGAAAACATTAGAATTCCTAGTGGGGCGGGAGAAGCTGCTGCGGGGCATTAATTTCATTATTGAATTGTTAAAAAATGAATGGTTTTATATTTCATAAAAACTAAATAATTTTATTGCATTCTGTTCTATTGAAAAAAACACTTTACATAAAGAAAAATGAGTAATTATCACATAAAGCACTTAGAAGAATATTACCAAGTTTATAGAAAATCGATCCGCGAACCAGAGAATTTTTGGGAAGAAGTTGCCGAAGAACATTTTATGTGGCGCAAAAAATGGGACAATGTGTTGAGTTGGGATTTCAGCAAGCCAGAAATAAAGTGGTTTGAGGGTGCCGAATTGAATATTACCGAAAACTGCATCGATAGGCATTTGGCCACTCGTGGCGATAAAACGGCTATTTTGTTCGAACCGAATAGCCCAGACGAGCCTTCAGAACATATTACCTACAATCAGTTACATAAGCGCGTTAATAAATTCGCTAATGTTTTGAAGCAACAGGGCATCAAAAAAGGTGACCGTGTTTGTATTTACGTACCCATGATTCCGGAATTGGCCATTTCCGTTTTGGCCTGTGCGAGAATTGGTGCGATACACTCGGTTGTTTTTGCGGGCTTTTCGTCTACTGCTTTGGCGACCCGAATCAATGATTCCGATTGTAAAATGGTGATTACCGCCGATGGCTCGTACCGTGGTGCCAAAACCATCGATTTAAAAGGGATTGTTGACGATGCTTTGGAACAATGCCCCGATGTAAAAACCGTTTTAGTGGCTAAGCGAATCCATTCCGATATTAAAATGAAAGAAGGGCGTGACCAATGGTTGCAGCCACTTTTGGATGCGGCTCCTGATGAGTGCAAAGCTGAAATCATGGATGCCGAAGATCCGCTTTTCATTCTTTATACTTCAGGTTCTACCGGAAAACCAAAAGGCATGGTTCACACTACGGCGGGGTACATGGTTTACACGGCCTATACCTTTAAAAATGTGTTCCAGTACAGGGAAAATGATGTGTATTGGTGTACGGCAGATATTGGCTGGATTACCGGACACAGCTACATTGTTTATGGACCTTTGGCAAATGGTGCGACTACCGTCATGTTTGAAGGTGTGCCAAGTTATCCTGATTTCGGACGCTTTTGGCAAATTGTTGAAAAACATAATGTTAACCAGTTTTATACGGCGCCAACGGCCATTCGTGCTTTGGCTAAACAAGGTGTAGAGTTGGTAGAAAAATACGACCTTTCATCACTAAAAGTGTTGGGTAGTGTTGGCGAGCCCATTAACGAGGAAGCTTGGCACTGGTACAATGATGTGGTGGGGAAAAATAAAAGCCCTATAGTGGATTCGTGGTGGCAAACCGAAACGGGAGGTATTATGATTACCCCAATTCCGTTTGTAACGCCAACAAAACCCACCTATGCCACTCTGCCGTTTATTGGCATTCAGCCGGCTTTATTGGATGAAAGTGGAGAAGAACTAAAAGGCAACCAGGTGGAAGGCCGTTTGTGTATTAAATTTCCGTGGCCCTCTATTGCGCGAACTATTTGGGGCAACCACGAGCGTTATAAAGAAACCTATTTTTCGGCTTACGAAAACAAGTATTTCACCGGAGATGGAGCGATGCGCGACGAGGTGGGCTATTACCGTATAACGGGTAGAGTAGATGATGTGATTATCGTATCCGGACACAACTTAGGAACCGCGCCTATAGAAGATGCCATTAACGAGCACCCAGCGGTAGCCGAATCAGCCATTGTAGGTTTCCCGCACGATATAAAAGGAAGTGCGCTTTACGGATACATTACGCTTACCAATCCAGGAGAATCAAGAGACCATAATAACCTGCGCAAAGAGATCAATCAGTTGATATCTGATCGTATTGGGCCTATTGCCAAGCTGGATAAAATCCAGTTTACCCAAGGCTTGCCAAAAACGCGTTCGGGTAAAATTATGCGACGTATTTTACGTAAAATAGCTAGTAAAGACACCAGTAATTTAGGTGATACCAGTACACTGTTGAACCCAGAAGTGGTTCAGGATATTATGGATAATGCGCTATAATTTAAGTTAAATTTTCTTGGTTATTTAATTCGCCTAGTAATTTTAGCAGTTAGGTCAGCAAATTTTGAAAGCATTTGTAAACGCTGATAAATACTTGGAAAGATACGTTAAGTTTGAATACAGGCTTATTAAGTTTTTAGTGATTTTTGACTATCATTAATATGAGTTCTAAATTTTTTGCATCTTACTATTTTATGATTGTAATCAGGATATTTTATTAAATTTGAATGTAAAATTAAATAGAGGCATTCAAAAGTCACCTATTCGGTTACCTGTTATTGGATTGTTTTAGTAATTTCATGGCTTTTAGAAACTTATATAGTTGTGTTCGTTCTGCCACGCTAAGCTGTTGGAGTTTTATAAACAGTTGTGTTTTGATTTTGAGATTGTTACTGTGAAATCGGTCAAGGCAAGGTTCGTCGGATAAGATGAAAGCCATAGATAGCTTTATGAAATTTAAACATCGTGACGGTATAACAGAAGTTACGGTATAGATAGCCAGTCGACCATTTACTCCCTCAACGTAAATTCTACTTACGAATTTTGGGATAGCGCTTCAATGCAGTTCTCCTTTAATTATCTGTCGGACAGAAACACGGCTATGGGAGAAGATTCAAGGTTTTACTCCCCTAACTTAACATTTAGAAAAACATTTTTAGAGGATATGCTAGCGGCTACGTTGCAATTGCAAAATATAGATATGGGCCTGCTGAATACCAACGAGCAGCGCATTACGACCTCGTGGCCAAATCAACTTTACACCACGACCAATTATGTTTATGAGGTGGATATGGTATCTTTGCCCCTTTCTTATACGTTTAACAGTACTAAAAATAGATAGAAATTTATTGATAGCAAGTTTGGAAAACGGTAGTTTTAAAAGTATATAGTTTATGGATAAAGTTAATTTAGTTAAGGTCTTGTTTTTTTTCGGTTTACTGATATCGGCGATTGGTTGCAAAAACACGCCTCGGACCAAAAGTGATGCCCAAGACGGTGGACAGGAAGATTTACTGCTTAAAGAGATGGCTGAATATAGAAAAATAAAAGCCCCAGAAGGCATGGTTTGGGTTGAAAAGAAAA
>JAUIKY010000021.1 GCA_030430535.1 Bacteroidia bacterium | reverse complement strand
TGTAGGTTGTGAAGATTTCATCGGCAATATCTATAGTAATTGCGAAATGGTTCCAACGGTCGGCCACCAAACCTTCGGAAGTTGCTTTAAAAGTGCCTTCGGTTTCCGAAACAATTTCAGAAAGAAGGCCTTTTCCTGAGTTTGTTGTGCTTATTGAAATATGGGAATTAATGCTTTTTCCGAAGTCGAAAATAATTTGGTTATCTGAGTCCGATTTCAACCAAATCCACCCCGTAATGCTCAACGATTCTACACTGTTTAGGGTTTGACTGGGGATAGAAATATAGGCCATGCTTTTAGCAGGAAGAACTAAAGCATTTTTGAATAATTTGTCTTTTACAAACTCACTTTTGGTGTTTTTAATTTCGGCGTGTAAATTGTTTCTGGACCAATCTTTGGTGTTTTCGTCAAACACATAGCGGGCAATTAAGGCCGTTTCGCCAATACCATCTAAAATTTGGTCGCCTTCTTGCGCCACGGCAGTTTGAAAACCACAAAACATTAAAAAGGCTAAAACAAATAATTTATTCAGTTTCATTTAAATTTATCTTTAGTGTTGATAGTGTTTTTTATATCTTCTGTTTTAGTTGTAAATTTCTTTCCACGATGGGGGCGTAACGTTTAACAGATGCTTTACAAAAAAATCTTTGCGTTTTCGTTCCCCAAAGGCACCTCCAGAAGAGTGTGCCATTCCGGGAACTGTAACTAACTCAAAATCTTTATTTGCTTTTATCAAAGCATTGGCAAATTGCATAGTCGTTGCGGGGTCTACATTATCGTCAACTTCGCCAAGAATGAGCATGAGATTGCCTTCCATTTGCGCGGCATTTTCAATGTTAGAGCATGCGGCGTAATGTGGCCCAATGGGGTAGCCCATAAATTGTTCGTTCCACCACATTTTGTCCATTCTGTTGTCGTGGCAGCCACATGAAGCTACGGCGACATCATAAAAATCGGAATTAAAAACGAGAGCAGCCCCAGCATTTTGTCCGCCAGCAGAAGTGCCATGGATTCCAACTTTATCAATATTCATGTAAGGGTATTTTTTTGCAGCGGCTTTCATCCATAACTTTCTATCAGGAAAACCACCATCTTTTAGATTTTGCCAACATATATCGTGAAATGCTTTTGAACGGTTAGAAGTACCCATGCCATCTATTTGAACAACAATAAAACCAAGCTCGGCTAATGATGACATAGACCAATAATAAGCATGGAAATCTTTTGGTACAAAGGAATCGTGAGGGCCTGCGTAAATGTATTCTATAATAGGGTAGTTGCGGTTTTCATCAAATGTCGTTGGTCGCACAATCATGCCCCAAATATCGGTTTTGCCATCCCGACCTTTTGCGGTAAAAACTTCAGGGGCAATCCAACCTGCATTTAACAATTCGCTGTGGTCGCCTTTTTGTAATTCTATAAGTGTTTTGGCGTTTTTTGTAGCTTTCAAAACCGTTACCGCGGGCATGTCAACACGCGAATATTGATCGATGTAATAATTGTAATCTTTGGAAAAAGTTACTTTGTGATTTCCATTTTCCGAAGTCAATCGTTTTAAGTTTTTGCCATCGAAATCTACTTTGCAATAGTGAATAAAATAAGGGTCTTGGTCTTTGTCTAAACCACTTGCGGTAAAATAGATTTCTTTATTTTTCTCATCAACATGAATCACTTTTCTAACCACCCAATTGCCTTTGGTTAACTGTTTTTTTAACGAGCCATCACCATTATAAAAGTAAATGTGGTTCCATCCATCGCGCTCTGATGTCCAAACAATAGTCTCGCCATCGTTAATATCGTAGCGGTATTTTTTGCTGCTATAATCAATAAAGGTTTTGCTGGTTTCGTTGATTAAAGCCTTAACTTTTCCGGTATTGGCATCCACTTCAATAATTTTATAAGCTTGATGGCCGCGCTGATTGTATTCAAAGGTAAAAGCCCTACTGTCGTTACGCCAATTAATGTTGTTTAAGCTGTATTGGCTATTAAATTCTTCGGTAGGAATAACAATATGTTTTTTGGTTTCAACATGAAATAATTGTGGACTTTTAAATGGCAGTTCGTCGCCAGGCTTTAAATAGTCTCTTGATTGCAGTTTGGGCTGAAGTTGGTCTTCGGGGCTAGACTCCACAAAATAAATTTTGTTGTCTTCTCCGGGTTTTACTTTGTAAGCCATTATTTTTTTGCTGTCGGGCGACCATTTGATGTAGGAAGAATAGAAGTTGCCCTTGGTGCCATCAAAGCTTAACTGCGATTCTAAATTGCTTTTTTTGTCTTTTACGTAAAGATTTGAGTTTTTTATAAAAGCCACTTTTGTGCTGTCTGGTGAAGTAACTGGTTTACCTTTGGTTTCATCAAAATGATTGCCCCAATAGGAGTGGTCTCTATGTTTTCTTTGTTTGTTCGTATCAATAATGCTTATTGAATAATCGCTAAGCTTACAGTCTAAGAACAGGTTTTTAAATTGAAATTTTAAACTGTTGTTTGACTCAGAAAACTCTAAATTTTCAATATTAATATGGTTAGGCTTAACCTCATGTTTTGTTGCTTGTGCTATGGCTTCTGCCATTTTACTATTGTTGAATAACAAGCGTTGTTCTTTTTTTTCTGGGTTGACCAAAAAATATTCGTTCCCATTTTTAGAATTGTTGGTATACAATAGGGTGTTGCTTGAGGTCCAATGGAATTTTGAAGGCGTGTTGAAAACTTTGTCTTTAAAAAGGGAATCAACGGCTACAGCCTTTTGATATTCCTTTAATGTACCTTGAGCGTTTATGAAAAAACTGCAGTAAAGGGCAATAATGGTAAATAATCTGGTAGTTGTTTGCATCATAATATTGAATAATGAATAAAATTAAATATTATCTGCTAACGGTTGCCGTGTAATGTTAGCTAAAACTTATATTATATTAACCTTAACTAAAAGTTAACAGGGTATAAATAGATATTTTAATACAATATACTGACGGGGTCATAAAGAATAAGGATGATGTTTCAGTAAAACATCATCCTTATTCTTTGTAACTGTTATAGAAAAAGCATTAGTATCCAAACGGATTTTCGATACTATGCGCAGGTTGCGTAAACCATTTAGGCCCGTCTTTAGATAAATAGACATGGTCTTCTAAACGAATGCCAAAATTGTCTGGAACAACAAGCATGGGTTCTATGCTGTAGCAAAATCCGGATTGTAATGGCGTGTTGTTTTCCTTTACGATATATGGATATTCGTGAATATTCAACCCAATACCATGCCCTGTACGGTGTGGCAACCCTGGTAAATTATAATCTGGCCCTAAACCATGCGATTCAATGTTTTGTCTTGCCGCGGTATCTACATCGTGACAGGTGTTATCTAACTGCGATGCGTGGAATGCTGCAAATTGTGCTTCTTTTTCAACGTTCCAAATTTTGCGTTGATAATCGGTTGGTACGCCAAAACTGTATGTTCTTGTGATATCTGAAATATAGTTGTGCACTGCACAACCTGTATCGACTAAAACAATATCGTTTTCTTCTAAAGGTTTTGGGTTTTTCACACCATGCGGAAACGAGGTGTCTTTACCAAAAAGCACAATACAAAAATAAGAACCCGATGCAACGCCGTAACGCTTGTGCGCTTCATGAATAAAGTCGGTTACTTCTTTAGCTGTAATGCCAACTTTTAATATTCGGGCAGCTGCTTTTTGTACTTCAAGAGTGATTTCCATTAAAGATTTAATGATGCTAATTTCAGCTTCAGATTTTACCATTCTGCATGCTGAAATAATCGATTTTCCGTTCCCTAAGGTTAAAGGTGAAATAGCATCCGAAATGCCTTCATATATAAAAAATGGTGTCGATTCATCAATTAAAATAGAATCTTCATTGGAAGTTTCATTTGCAATAATAGACGCGAAAAGTTTAAACGGACTTTCGTGTTCTTCCCAGCAATGGATAGCACCTTCAATAACCATAAAATCCTCGATGGTGCCTTTTTCGAAGTGTGGTGCTATGTAATGTACGTCACCGTTACTCAATAAAATGGCTCCAACCATGCGCTCGCTGGGGTGCCACTCCATGCCTGTAAAATAAAGTAAATTTGTACCTGCATTTAAATACAAGGCACTAACATTTTGAGCTTGCATTAAATCACACGCTTTTTTAATTCGGGCTTCGTACTCGGCGTTTTGAATAGGTTGTATGTTTTGTGCGGTTGGTTGTATAGCGTTTAACTCATCTTGAATGGTTGAACCTCCTATTCCAAATTTACTCATGGTGTTTTTAATTTTTGTTATTTAAAACGCTCTGGGGCTAACGGTGAAACATTAACCGATGTGTTTTTATTCGCTACAAGTTCTGCAACCAATTGTCCTGTTATAGGGCCTAAACTCCAACCCATCATGGCGTGGCCTGCAGCTACGGTTAAGTTGTTGTATTTGCTTGTTTTGCCAATAAACGGCACACCATCGGGTGAAACAGGTCGTAAACCTGAAGTAGCGTTGGCGCGTTCATCGGGGTTTATTTCTATATCGGTGTAATAGCTTTTTATGGCGTTTGCTAGGGCTTCAACACGTTCTTTTCGAACAAAAGTGTTATTTCCGGAAAATTCCATAGTGCCGGCAAAACGTGTAAACTTATCCATTGGCGTTATGGCGACTTTGGCTTCCAATAAAATGGTTGGAATGGTTATGCCCGTTGGGCGATGTACGTCCATGCTGTAACCTTTTCCTCCTTGAACTGGAATATTTAGCTTTAATTTTGAAGCTAATTCGGTAGTCCAGCTACCACTAGCAAGAACAAAATCGTCAGCTTTATAGGTGGCATTTTCTGTGGTAACCGAAGTAATGTTATTGTTTTTTATGCTGAAATCTGTTACCGTTTCGTTGGTTTTAAAAACCACACCATTTTTTTCTAACCACGTTTTTAGTTTGGGCATAAAATGATTTGGCGTCATGTGCGAATCGCATTTATAATGTACAGCACCAATAACCTTATCTGATAGAACAGGTTCTAACTCTTGCAACTCTGTTTTGTTAAGCACACTAACATCAAGTCCTTCCTTCATGGCTCTTTCGGCAACTTCGTGTTCTTCTTCTTCACAACCTTTGGTAGCATAAGCCATTAGTACACCTTTTTTCTCGTAATGAAAACTAAAATCTAGTTCGTTTATCATATTTTCAAAAAGCGTCTGACTTTTTAAATTCAATTCTTTTAAAACGGGAATAGATTTTTCGACGTTTTTATTGGTTGCCGATTTTTTAAAATGTAATGCCCATTTAAAGAAATCGATATCTGCACGCGGTTTGATGTAAAACGGACTAGAACTATTGAACATCCATTTTAAGCCTTGGGTAATAATACCTGGTGCCGCAAGCGGAATAAAATGACTGGGCGTTAAATAGCCTGCATTAATAAACGAAGCACCCGTAGTAAGGTCGCTTTTATCTATAACGGTAACTTGGTACCCTTCTTTTAGTAAGTAGTAAGCGCTGCAAATGCCTGAAATACCGCCACCAATGATAACAACTTTTTTCATCTGTTGCTTAAATTATAAAGTTTAAAATGCGCTAGCAAATGAATTCAAGTTTTTACGTAGCGCATTTTTTTTTTTTTTTGTTTATATCACTTGAAATCCGTGAGCGTAAGGGTCATCATCATCAATAATAATATTGTTGTAACCCGTTACTTGTGCCCAACCTTGAATACTTGGTATTATTGCAGGTGTACCGTTAAGCGTTGTTTCTTGTTCCACTCTACCAATAAACTTACTGCCAATAAAACTTTCGTGAATAAAAGGTTCGCCTAATTTTAGTTTGCCTTTAGCATGCAATTGCGCCATGCGTGCCGATGTACCTGTGCCACATGGCGAACGGTCTATAGCTTTATCGCCATAAAAAACCGCGTTTCTTCCAGATGATGTTGGGTCAATTGGGTTACCCGTCCAAAGCATGTGGCTAACATCGCGAATGGTATCGTTTTCAGGATGTATAAACATATCCGGATAATTTTCGTTGATGCTATTGCGAATCACTTGCGAGTACTGCACAATTTTACTGGCCGTAAAGTTATGCACACCACTAAAGTTTTTTTGCGGATCTATAATGGCATAAAAATTACCTCCGTAAGAAACATCGAAAGTTAATTCGCCCAATTCAGGACAATCGATAGTTAAGTTTTCGGCTGCTAAATACGATTTTACATTAACCAATTTTACCCAATCTACCTTTTTGCCTGTTTGTTGATATTCAATTTCAACCAAGCCAGCAGGCGCTTCCATTTTAATTTTTCCTGGAACTTTTGGGGTGATTAAACCTTCTTCAATGGCAATGGTAATCGTGCCAATAGTACCGTGACCACACATAGGTAAACAACCCGAAGTTTCGATAAATAAAATACCAAAATCGTTTTCTGGGTTAGAAGGCGGATAGAGTACGCTACCGCTCATCATGTCGTGTCCGCGAGGTTCAAACATCAATCCTTTGCGAATCCAATCGAATTCTTTAAGGAAATGTTGACGTTTTTCGCTCATAGTTGCACCAACTAAGTTGGGACCGCCACCAGCAACCACACGAACAGGATTTCCGCAGGTATGCGCATCTACACAAAAAAAGGTTTTTCTAGCCATTAACTCAATGTATGCTTTTAGGGCTTTTAAATTATTGTTTTGGTTTTTGATAAAATCTAATAAGACCTGTCAGGTTTAAAAAATGTGACAGGTCTATTAAATTTACCATTTATTTTTGTAATCCTTTCGGAAGTAATTCTGAAGGAAATGATTGATAACTTATTGGTCGCACCCAACGTTGAATCGCATCGGTACCTACCGATGTATATTTTGCGTTGGTTGAAGCGGGATAAGGTCCGCCATGGTGCATTGATGGGCAAACCTCGACACCTGTAGGAACGCCATTAAAAATAATACGACCCACACGATTGGTCAAAGCTTCAACAACATCGCTAAGGTTAGCAATATCATCATCTTCAGCAATAATAGTTCCTGTTAATTGACCTTCGAGTGCTTCAATAATTTCTATAAGTTCGGCTTCGTCTTTGCTTGTAACCACTAACGAAAACGGACCAAATACTTCTTGATGTATTTTTGGGTTTGCTAAAAAGTCTGCGCCCGAAACGGTAGCAATTTGTGACGCTGCAAAGTTATCGGCCACATCACTTGTAATTTTAGCAACGGTGCTCACACCGCCTTGAGCTGTTACACTATCGCTATTTTTTACAAAACCAGCTTTAATGTTTGGGTGTAACATGCATTGTGCATCTATTGCTACGGTTTTTTCGGCTAAAGATTTAATAAAACCTGGCGTATTTTCATCTTCAATAGTTAAAATTAACCCCGGATTTGTACAAAACTGCCCTGTGCCCAAAGTAATGGAACCCGCGTAATTTGTCGCAATAGCTTCACCTCGGTTGGCTATAGCATTTGGCGTAATAACTACTGGATTTATACTGCCCATCTCGGCATATACGGGAATAGGTTCTTCGCGTTGTGATGCTAAATTAAAAATAGCACGACCAGCGCCAATACTTCCTGTAAAACCAACACCTTTAATTTTCGGGTGATTTACTAAAGCCGAACCAACCACTGTACCACGACCAGTAAGGTGTGAAAACACACCGTTTGGCATGCCTGTTTTTTCGGCAGCTTTAATAATGGCCGAAGCTACAAGCTCTGATGTTGCCGCATGCATTTCGTGTGCTTTTACAATAACAGGGCAACCAGCAGCTAGCGCACTTGCCGTATCGCCGCCTGCTGTTGAGAAAGCAAAAGGAAAATTACTTGCTCCAAATACAACAACGGGCCCGATTGGGATTACTGTTTTACGTAAATCGTCTTTTGGTAATGGTTGTCTGTCTGGAATAGCAGCATCAAAAGTATTGCCTTTCCAATCTTCATTAGCCACTAAATTCGCAAACGATTTTAATTGCATTACGGTTCTGCCGCGTTCGCCAATAGCGCGACCTTCTGGTAAACCAGATTCGGTAGTGTAAGCATCGATTAAGTCTTGATCTAAAGCTAAAATTTCGTCTGCAATAGCGTTTAAAAATTTAGCTTTGTCTTCCCCAGAAACATTTCTAAACGTTTTAAAAGCCGTTGCAGCGAGTTGTGTAGCTTCTTCGATTTCTTCGGGAGTCGCTTCAACAAATGCTGTTGGGTTTTCGGTGTTTAGCTTAGGGTTTATAGTTTTAAAGCTATAATCACCTGTTGCACTGAGTTTGTTTCCGATGTAATTTTTGCCTGTAATCATGTAATTTTTATGCGTAAATATTTTTATATTCTGGTAAGGTTGGTTGTGATGGCATAGCAGGTTCAACTACCTTAATTATGCATTAATTATGCATTATCTTTCTGCGATTTGTGATGGTAATCTTGGTGCTCTTGCTTGCTCTGTGCCAATACCATTTAATCATATATATAATATGATATGGACAAAAATAGACTTTGTCTATAGATCGATGGCAGTTATTATTAGCTCATTGTAATACTATATTACCCTATAAGTAGGTTTGTATTTTATTTTTTAGTAATATTAGCAAAATTAATCATTATGAAAGTACTTCCTTTTAAAATTCCGAAACCAGAAAACGAAGCGTTGGTATACCAATATGAAAGAGAAAGAGTATTGTACGATCAATTACACCAACATAGTGAGATACAAATTAGCTATGTAGAACAAGGAGCGGGTACTTTAATTGTAGGTGACACCATTAATGATTTTTATCCTGGTGATATTTTGGTTTTAGGGGGGGATGTGCCTCATGTATTTAGAACAGACACCAGTTTTTCTGAACAAACCGTAGTTTACACTCTGTTTTTTGATAGAAATTCATTTGGAAAGGACTTTTTTAACCTACCCGATTTAGAAGGTTGTAATGTGTTTTTTAACGAATCGGAAAACGGTATGAAAATACTATCGCGCAAAAAGAAACTTATTAAGCAGTTTTTAAAACTTAAAGACCAAAATAAGGTTGAGCATATTAGCACACTTTTAAAGATTATAAACCATATTACGAAAGCCAAACGTACCGCATTATCTTCATTTGTTTATAAGAAAAAATATACGGATGATGAAGGAAAACGCATGAAAGATGTGTTTAACTACGCTATGGAAAACTACATGGAAATTATTACTCTGGAAGAAATATCTCAAGTAGCAAATATGAGTAAAAATGCCTTTTGTCGTTATTTTAAAAAGCGTACCAATAAAACGTTTTTTCAGTTTTTAATTGAAATTAGAATTGAAAATGCTTGTAAAATGATTTACAACAACCCAGATTATTCTATTTCTTCCATTTCTGAGTTATGTGGTTTTCAAAATACAGCCAATTTCAATCGAAAATTTAAAGAAATTAAAGGCCTAACGCCATCACATTATAGGTTGCAAAGGTTTTAATAGATTAGACTCCTAACTTATTATAAAAATTATAATTTGGTACATAACTACTAGCAGGTTTTAGATAAATATATTCACATAAATTATTCTTTGGCACCATTATTAACATAAAATGTTTGCCCTAAGTCCAGCCTAATATAGAAAGTCTAGTCTTATGTTTTTGAGCTGGTTTCAGGCTTTAAAATCTAAATTCTACTCTTAAGTAATTATAACTACCTTGTTCTTTAATAAAACACTTAAAATAGGGTAATATAATATCTCTTTATGTTAACAATACTTCATTGGAAGAAGTTTTACTTTTTACTTTTGTCTAAAACATCAATTGAAAAATGTTTATTGAGGTTAATTTTAGATAATAAGAAATATGATAGAAACAAATAACTCAGATTGGAGGCATAGCGTTATGCCGGCTGTGTTTACATGGTTGAAAGAGTCGAAATCAGGAGCCCTTGAAATAGACTTAGATGCCACACAAAAATACGCCGCAGATATTTTAAAAGTTCAAGGAAAGGGAGGAAGCAGAATGGGCGGACTTGTAGGCTCCGGTACTCTAGGTGAGAATAGCTACCTAAGCACCGAACAGCGCCTCACTTTACTTAAAGCCTTCTCTGAGGTTGCTAAAGAATATAATGTACCGTTGATTAGTGGAGCAGCGGCAGAAACTAAGGAAGAACTTGCTAAAATTGTTGAAGGTCTTGCAACGGTTGGAGTGGATACAGTCATGATCATGCCACCAAAAACAAAGGCGCTTCCAACTGATGATGAAATGTACGATTACTATGAACTTGCGGAAGCAACTGCAAGAAATGTAGGCGTAACAATAATGCCTTATAACAATCCTGATGCTGCAGGGTATCATGCCATATCAACTGATCTTCTTCGAAGAATTTCTGCTCTACCTAATGTTGCTGCTCTTAAAATATCGACTATAGATGTATCAATTATTGAAACTTTGACATTAGAGAACAAAGATTTAAAAGTTTTAGCCGGGGTTGATACAGTTACTGTTCACGCAGGACTTGCTGGAGCAAGCGGTGGCATTACAGGTGTGGGGGCTATTTTCCCAAAAGCAAGTGTAACTATGCAGGAGTATGTTTTAAATGGAGAATGGGCTGAGGCAAACAAAATTTCTCAGGCTTTAAATTCTCTATCCTATTTAGATGCTCAGCCACTACTTATGGAATATCTTAAGCTTGCTATGGGTATTCATCATAATGATATAGCTGGAGGACTTCGTACTTATGGTAAAAAATTAAATCAACAGCAAATTGATGATGTTCAAGCAAGATATAATTTAGCAAAAGAAAGACTTGGAGCTATAGACTTATTGTAGTCTAATATCTTTAAATATATAAATAGAAAAAGCTTCGTTTTTACGGAGCTTTTTTGTTTTTTATTCCCTCATTCTTTAATAAATATAGAATCTCTTATATCTTTTTGAAGCGCTGTTATCTTTTCTTTTTCTGTTATGGTGAAGGCTCTTTTAACCAACTCATCGTTACTACTTGAAACCTTAGATAAGGGTTCTAAATCTACATTTAAACCAGCATAGTCTAAATATTTTTGATAATCTACTGGGTTTGTGGTGTACACGTAGTTTTTAATATCGTTCATGGTGCTACCTGCCATAGTTTCGCAAATTTGCCAAAATTCATCTTCTTTAAACCCACGATTTTGCTCTAAATAATAAGTGTTGTAAAGGTAACGCATCACATCGTCAAGCGATTTCTTGTTTTTGCTTTTGTGCCTAATTTTTAAATCTAGTAGCAAGCCAATAATTGGTCCTTTGTTGTAGTACGAAATAGTAGTTTCTTGTGCATTGGCATTATGGTTGAAAAAGTTTAACCAAATATCGAAACTAGAACGCGCAAGCGACATGTGGTTTTTACCTTCAATATTTTCGTAGCGTTTTATCGAGCTTGATAAATAATTAAAAGCTTCTTCTTTTTTTAGTAAACCAGCGCGCATCATTATGATATATTCATAGTAAACCGTAAAACCTTCAGATACCCAAAGCATATTGGTGTAATTTTCTTTGCTGTAATCAAACGGGCCTAATTCAAAGGGGCGAATGGCTTTTACGTTGTACAGATGAAAATACTCGTGTGTCAGAAAATTTAGAAAATCGGTGTAATGACTTTTCTCTTCAAAATTGAATGACCCGTTGGTAAAAACGGCTTGCGAGTTCCAATGTTCCAGTCCGCCACCACCAGCTTCCATTAAAATAAAACTGTAATTTGTGAATGGAATATGCTGCATCAACTCGGTAGTTGCTGTGATGATACTTTTTAAATCGTTTGTAAACTCAGCTTCGTTTAAACCTTCGGGTTTTGAAATAGCCACCGAAAACGGAATATCGTTGTGCGTAAAACTAAAGGTGTGAGGCGAACCAATATAAATGGGGCTATCGTAAAAAACATCGAAATTTTGAGCCGTAAAGGTGTTGGGCGCGTTTTCTATTAAACCTGTGGTAATGCTTTTCCAATTTTTATGAGGTGTTATGCTAAGTGAAACAGGTGTGTTAATGTGATTTTTTACATGCATAAAGATATTGTTAGGCATTAAAAAAGCACGTTCGGTATTAATGTTAGATTCTGCAACCGATTTTTTGTCGGCAAAATAACGGTAAGTAATTTTAAAACTGCTGTTTTGGTTGTTTTCTACAACCCATTCGTTTTTGCTGCTTTTGTGCCATGAGATGGGTTGATTGGTTCGAGATGTAACTTTAAAATCGACTATATTTTTGGGGAAATCGAGTATTTCGTAATAACCAGGAGACCAAACCGGAAGTAAAAAATGCGTTTCTGTTGTGTTTACATGTTGTATGTGCAACTCAATATCTACATAGTGTTTTTCGGGTTCTGAAAAGGTTGCAAAATAATTAAAGCTTAGTTGTGCAAAACTTGAATAGCTAATTAAGACAATAGCAAAAAAGCAAACACACTTGACAACTAATCGATAATTCATATTAAGTTTTTTAAAAAAGAGAGCGAGAAAATAGTTGTTTCTCGCTCTTCAAAATATTATTCTAATTCCCACTCAAAAATACCGGCGGCATTTTTTTCGGCGAGTTTTACTTCTAGTTTTATAGCTTTTGTTTTTACAGGTTTAAAAGTAACTTCGTTTGCTAAACCTTTTTCGGTGCCATAAGCTGTTTTGTTTTCAACAGGCACCCAATTGTTATTGCTGTCTTGGTAGTAAATTTTCCAGTATTCTGGCACTTTACAACCACCCCAAGGTTTATCGTCGTACCAATAAACGGTAGAACTACTTACGGTTTTTTCGCTATTAAAATTATAAGAAATCCATTCTGTAGTACCTTCTTTTGGCCACCAGTGGTAGTAAGGTAGCGTTCTGTCTTCGGCATCTTTAGGCACTAATCCGTCGTTGATAGCCACAATAGGTTTTACATTATGTGATGCTTCAATTTTGCTTTCAGAAGCTAAGGTTGGTGCCATTTCTGGTTTTGTAGCATTCAATTCAATAGGCAACCAAACCGCCATATCGCCACTGCCACGATGTGCCCATGCGTAATACGGTATCATGTTTAAACTAACATCGGTAGCTACAATTTGTCCGTTATCGTTATAACTTAGTGTTTGTGCATCGGTTTTAAGCATGTTAATACCGTACAACAAGTCTTTTTTTGTGTTTACTTCAAACTGAGGTTTTTTGTTCAGGATAACGCTAAAAATATTAAAATCGTTATCTGGCCATTCTGCACAATACACAATTGGTCCGCGCTCAATAGCTACTTTGCCACGGTCTTCTAAAACGGCTGGATGCGCCTTAACCGTGCGAGGTTCCATATCGAAAACAACTTCTACGTTGTCGCCTTTTTTCCAAGTTCTTGTAATATTGAAATAGCCTTTTTCAATAGTACTTTCTACAGGTTTGCCATTTACTTTTATGCTGAAGTTTAGCGCTTTTTTATCGGTGTAACTATATAAGTTTGATGGTACAACCGTATTTTGTAACCAACCGGGAACACGTATTTTTAAGTTGAAATTTTGACGTCCTTTAGGTGCGATATCAATATTTACTTGTCCGTTCCATGGGTAAGACGTACTTTGAGTAAGCGTTAGGTTTTTGCCCTTTACATTAAGGTCAGATTCGTTTGCCATGAATAAGTTTACATAAACATCCGATTCGTCAACCGCATAGATATAACCCGGAACCGATGGAATAAAACGACTTACGTTTGAAGGACAACAAGCACAACCAAACCAAGCCTGACGTTGGTGCTGACCAATAGATTCTAAAGGATTAGGGTAGAAAAAACTTCCGCCGTCAAGCGACACGCCAGAAATAAGTCCGTTGTACAATGTACGCTCTAAAACATCATAATATTTAGCATCACCATGAAGTAAAAATAAACGGTAATTTAAATACACGTTACCAATAGCAGCACATGTCTCGCAATATGCCGACATGTTTGGCAACTCGTAATTTTTACCAAAAGATTCGCCATGACCTGTAGCACCAATACCACCAGTAATGTAAAGTTTTTTAGAGACGATGTTGTCCCAAATTTTGTCAATTGCATGAATATAATCTTCATCACCCGTTAAAGCAGCTACATCGGCCATTCCAGAGTACATATAAGCTGCTCTTACAGCATGCCCAACAGCTTCGTCTTGCTCTAAAACTGGTTTATGCGATTGGCTATATTCACTTTTAATTTTGGTATAACCACGTTTGTCAAGTAGTAATTTTGCAAAATCTAAATACTTTTTTTCGCCAGTAACCACCGATAATTTAGCCATAGCCATTTCGGTAATTTGATGCCCGGGAACAACCATAATTTGTCCTGGTTTATCACCAACTTCATCTACAGCACAATCGGCAAATTTTATAGCGATATCTAAAAAGTTACGCTTTCCGGTAGATTGATAATGCGCTACAGCACCTTCAATTAAATGCCCTAAATTGTATAACTCGTGGCTTAAATCTTCTTCTTTTTCCCAACGTTTTGTACCTGCCCAATCATGTGTGTTTTCTGGGTTCATGGTACGAAATGTGTATAAATAACCATCTTCTTCTTGGGCATTAGCCACAATGGTAATTAGGCTATCAATGTAAGTTTCTAGCTTTTCATTGGGGTGTGTTTGCATAGAATAACTGGCGCCTTCAATGGTTTTATAAACATCGGTGTCGTCAAAAGTAAACCCTTCCACTTTGTTGTGTTCGTGCGGGTGTGCGGCCATAACAAAGTTTTCGTAGCGGCCTGTTTCTTCACATTTGCCAAAAGCTAAAGGAATGGTGGTTTCTCTACTCGATTCAATGCGTTGCCCCCAAAAGGCATCGTTAACCTTAACTGATGTAAAAGGCACAGGCGTAATGGGGTAGCCCGTTTTATTTTGCCCTACGGCGATTAAGGCGCAAAGCGAAAAAATACCAATGATTAATTGTTTCATTTTTAGGTGGTTTATTAGTGCTTATTCTAAAGCGGTATTTGTAAATTTAACTTTATACGGGAAAATTTGATCGTTTGAAGCATCATCATCCCAAATATGGTTAACATGTTCGGTTGGAGCACCAGTAACGATAAGCCATAAAGCTTCGGTGTTTTCTGGAATGGTAATGCTGACCATACCTGTTTTGTTTTTTTCGGCAGTGCCATAAACAGGTGTGTTGTTGGCTGTAACGGCTACAAAACCATAGCGCCAACCTTCAACGGTGCTATATCCGCCATCTAAACCTTTAAAATCTACCGAAACGCTTGTGCCTGCAGCAGGAACACTAAGTTCTATAGCGTTATAACCGTAAGGTTGTGGTGCTTGGGCGGTAGCTACTTCGTAATAGCCGTCGGCAACAGCTGTTAAGTTTGTTTTGTGTTCGTAGTTTGCCTTTTCGGTTGCAGATAAATTATTGATAAAATCAGTGTTGTAAACACCTAAAGGATAATCCCAAGTTATGTTTTTACTTGCATACTCAAAAACCTCGTTGTTTAAGGTTTCTTGATCTATTTCTGTAATACGTTTGTAGGCTTCAATAGGGTGTTCTGGTGTTATTGCGTTACGCCAAAGTTTGCCTAAAAAGTCTGTGCCGTGTTTTTCTTTCCAATATTCTTGCAGGTACATCGATTGATAACGAATATCTTCATGAGAGAAATTTTTATGAATATTATCTAGCAAGTATGGTAATTCGCCGGTGTAATCGTCATGATTTAATTGCCAAGACATGTACTGTGCGCATTGTTCCCAAAACGAACCTACGTAAGGCTGGTCTCTAAACCCATAATTACCATCGCAATGCACTTGGTATTGAAACGAATGCCCAAACTCGTGTGCAATTACGGCACCGCCATTTGTTGTCGCAGGATTAACCCATAGCGCCCCAATAACATTGTCGTAACCAGCACCGGTAGCCAACCACTCTTCTTGAAAAAATAGCTGAATAATCATTCGGTAATCGTCGGTTTTTGAGTTGCCCGGAACAACAAATTTCATCTCATCTCGGTAGTAATCATAAAACTCTTCTGCCATGGTTAACAGGTTGTTTATATCCACCCTTAAATTGGTTCGTGATGTTTTGCTTGGGTATTGGCCAAAGCCTTTTTCCCAAAACACAATAATATTATCCGAAGAGGCACTGCGTTGGTAGCTCCATTTACTATCGTTGGAATCGAAGTCGTTGCTTTGTAATTCAATTGGTGTATAAATGGCTTTTCCAGATTCTGGTTTTTTTGCAAAGGTGTACTGAAATCCGTCCGGTGGAGCTATGCCCTCATCGGTCGGGTTTTCAGGTGTTTCAGGTGTTTCTGTGTTTTCTTCTTCTTCCGGTTCATCTTTCGAAGGGGAACTTGATGAACACGAAATGAAAAGGTAAATACACAATGTTAATGCTGTGGATAAAATGAAGTATTTTTTCATGGTTATGGTGATAAGTGTTTTTAAAACTTGAGAGTTATACTTAATAAAGCCAAAGAGGTTGAAGGTCAACTCCTTTGGCTTGTAAAAAAGGAAAATACTAAACTTACAATTAACAAAAAAACTAGTAGAAAATCCTTAGTGTTATAAATAGGCTTTACTTTTTTTTGATAAAGATATGGGCTTAATTATGGCTCAAAGAAGTATTGTTATCAAAAAACTATACTATATTATCTGGTTTATTTTACAATGTATCGATTCAGGTTAATGGTTGGTTTCCATCAATATAGACTTTGTTGTTTTAAGGCTTAAAATCAAGAATTATTTTTTTTGGTTTGTTATTGATTTTCAGGATGTAAATTCCAGATTTTAAAGTTTGTGGTAGCTTTAAAGTGGTGCTTTGGTTTGAAGAAAAATAATGCTTTTCCGATAGCGCAATATGTCTGCCATTAATGTCAAATAGATCAAAATTGAAATTGTTCTGCGTGTTGGTAATGGTTATATTTTGGCCATTAATAGTTATAGGGTTGGGGTAAACGGTATGGTCTACTTTGTTGTTGCTATTATTGAAAAAGCTTTTGCCAAAATGGAAACTGTTTTTGCCTATTCGCTCTCCAATTATTCTTCCGGGAATATCATCGGCAGGAGGGTGGATGCCTCCCCAAATCCTAGACAGGCTACATTGGTCTGATGCGTCCCTATAGGTTGCCCATTGTAATTTTACATCAACGGAAGGGCCTTTTTCAAAAACAAGGAATTCATTTTTTTTAGCGACAAATTCGCCCATGCCTCCTGGAAAGAATTCGTCGCCGGTTAACAGGGTCATTACTTCGGCTGCGGCTCTAGAATAGGTTGAATGGCCTGAAACATAGCCCGCAAAGGGCGGTGTTACAAATGAAGGACGTTGGTATGGCCACCAATTTTCTGCTAAAATCCACCCAACACCAGCCAAATCAGTTTTGGGATCCATAATTTGGTCATGGCCTTTCCAAGCATAGACCTTAATTTTATCAACATGCTCGTTATTATCACCGGCTAAGGGGTCTCCCAATTCTACCGTTTCAATATATCCGGGTTTAAGGGGTATGCCTGCAATGTTATAATTACTTTTGGTGGGGTCGGTGCTTTGGCCTAATTTGGCCATAAATCTTATGGCAGAAATAGGTCTTATATAATCGTACCAACCTTTAATGCCCCATGAGGCTATGGCGACATCGTGCATGGCTCCACCTAGAATAAAATAGGATTTTATATCCCACTCCAAACTACTTAAAGTTTCTCCTGTTCCATTAAACTTTTTTATAAATAAATCGTGGTCGCTTACATAATTTAAAATGGTAAACCAATGTCCGGGAGGCGTTTCAGAATCTGGACCATCAGCCCAAAATTCAGCTAAAACCCTAGTGTAATCACCTCGTGGAACCAATTGTTCTTGATAAGGTGTATTAGTGTAAGGGTTTATCTCGCGGCCAGTGCCAATATCTCCACCTTTTTCTAATTGATAAAAGCCCTTGTAATCTTCAGTTGAATCAGGAAAAGAATTGAAATCGATATTGCCGATAGATTTTGGTGAAATGTCCCATAGAATATTGTCATTAGGCGTAAGGTGGGAACTCCAGATAGAAACTAAGGAAAACGTCCACTTGTAGGCTTCGCTTGACGGGGTAGATTGGTTTAAATCGAGTTGAGGTGGTGTTCCTGGGTCGTCGTAAACTAAATAATTATGCCCATCTCGATTGTAAAATGATTTCTCAGAATTTATTAAGTTGAACGGTTTTACATTGCCCCATTCTGGGCTCAAAAAGCTTGGGGTATTGCCTTCAATTAAATGGCCGCTTTGATCAATAAACGTTTCGAAAGACAATGGTTGCCATCTGTTGGGGTCTATTAACTCGGGTTGGGTTATTTCGGGGGTGTTTAATAATAGGGGAGGGTTTATTGGTTTGTAATAGGCGTTGGCATATTGATTTATTTCGTTAGAGCCATCGGTAAGACCATATTCAATTACTGTTTTGGCAATGTAATTCCCTAAAGCTATAGGGTCGCCAGTGCTGTAATCTGTTGAATTTATAGATGTGTTATATCCTAATTCAAGCATTAAATCATCAAAGATTTTATAGGTGTTTTCAATATTTGGAGCATGCTGAAAGCGGTGCTTTAATAGTCTATAAGCCGCATAACTTATGGTTTTGTTTAGAGCTTTTTCTTTATTTTCATTGGTTGAAAAACCTAAAAAATTACTGGTGTATTCGTGAACCGAGTTGCCTAAAAGATAAGGTTTTGCATCACTTGAATAGACGGCCCAAGCATCGTACATGGCTATACTGGTATGAAATAAATTCCTTGCATGTACAGTAGGCCTGGCATAATCATTTCTAATGGCTTCCAGTAGTGCTTCGTTCCATAGTCTGGCAACCGATTTCTCGTTTGTAGTTGGTTGGGGATCAGATTCGCTTCTAAGGGTAACTTTTAAGTTTATTGTTTCGCTAGAGCAAAAATTGTTTTTTTCCGTAACACTTATGGTTCCTTCAGTACTTGTTCCCCATTGCACTTTTACTGTATTGTTGTTTTGTCCTTCCAATATGGAACCGCCAACAATGCTCCAAGTTACCGTATTGCCATTACCGGGTGGGTAGGAGTAGCTTTTTATGCTTGATTGCAAAACGTTACTGTCACCATAAATGGTAGAAGTTGTTTTTAGATAAACACATTCTCCCGAACTTATAGTGGCATTTGGATTATAGTTGCAGGAGTTAGGGTCGGTACATCCATAAATTTTCACACTTGGCGGAAGGTTTGAGATCTCGTAAAAATCGCCTTCTTTGAAATTTATGGTTTGATTTAATGGAAGGTTGTTGTAAACCTCAACCAATCCAGATGGCCAAGTTATTTTAAGTTCTTCAATTTTTGTAGCATCTCCCAGACCAAAGTGAACGGGAACCAAGTTTTGGGACAAAAAGCCTTTTCCTGAAAAATATCTTACAAGCGTACTTTTGTCTGTTTTAAGTTGCAATTTGGTACCAATTGCATTTTTGTTTGAAGTTGTACCTTCCAGCCCAATTTTTAGCCAATGCAAATTTGGGGTGCTATAAGTGAAATTGGTAGTGTTGTTTTCGTAGAAATATGAAGGGCGGTCGCTATTGGTAACAAGAATATCCAAATCACCATCGTTGTCGAAATCAAAAACACCAGCTCCAACACTGATAGTTAAATCCCCTAAGTTAGAGCTTTCAGATTTGTTTATGAATTTAGGCTGCCCATTGGCGTGTAGGTTTTGAAAATAAACATTACGTTCGGAGCTGTTGCCTTTGTAATCAAAACCGTTAACCACAAATAAGTCCTCGTCTGTATCTAAATCGAAATCTGCAAAAACAGCGTCCCAAGACCATTCGGTGTAATTAACGCCTTGTTCTTCCGCTTTGTTTGTAAAGGTGTTATCGCCGTTATTGGTAAGTAACGGGTTTTTTAAAATATCGGTGATAAACATATCGAAATAACCATCGTTATTATAATCTCCAATGGCAATTCCCATATCGTTTCTGGCGTGGTTTAATCCATATTTGCTGGATTCTTCGGTAAAGTTTAACCCTTTTTGGTTTATGAATAAATCGTTGGTTCTGTTAACTACATCGTTAGCAACATATAGGTCCATCCATCCATCGTTATTAAAATCAAACGGAATGCTCATTAAGGAGTGCTTATGTTCAACTTGCTCGAAAATATCTATTTTGCTTGTAAATGTACCATCACCATTATTTTCGTAAAAACTGTTGCTGTCGCAGCTTTGCCAATCTGAGATGTAAAGGTCTAGAAAACCATCATTGTTATAATCGAACCAAGTGGCCCCAGAGTTTATACAGTTACTATCTTTTGTTATTCCAGATGGTTCGGTAACTTCTGTAAATGTACCGTTACCATTATTATGAAAAAGATTGACTTGATATACACTGGTTAAAAACAAATCGGGGAAGCCATCATTATCGTAATCGCCCCAAAAAGCACCGTGCTTTACACCTTCGAAAATTTTATCGTAGGTTTCCCCGTTTTTTTCAATAGGAAAAAGATTTAGCAACAAACCAGTTTCTTCGGTTACATCTGTAAAAGTGCCGTTGTTGTTATTTTTAAAAAGTCGGTTATGGGTTTTGTAAATACCGCCCTCATCTTTGTTGGCTGCGACCACATAAATATCCAGAAATCCGTCATTGTTATAATCGGCAATGGCAACACCATTGTTTTCTTCAAGTTTTTCTAAGCCAGCAAAAGTTTCTATGCGGTTAAATTTTTGCGCAAATGAAAAGTTGTACAAAGCCGTAAACACCATTGTTATTATGAAAAACAGAAAATTTTTAAATGTGTTCCTAGTCATAATCCAAATATTATTTAGGGTAGGTTTTTACCAAAAAACCCCAATACAAATGGTGAGTTGTATTGGGGAGCTTTAAAAAATAATTTGATGCCATTAAAACATGCGAGTACTTTTTAGCGTCTCCACTCGTTTACACCATCTCTAATTCTGTTGCGCCAAACTAAAGTTGTAGATACATCAGTGTAATATTCTTCTACATTTAAATCTTCTAAATTGTAATTTACGCGATAGTTTAAAGTAAAGGTGCCTGTTTCTGGATCGAAGGTGTTTTCTCCATTTTCAACAATTGTGGCAATTGGAGCTGTTTCGTAGCCTGTTGGTGCAGGAACACCCCATACTTTCCATTCATGAATACCTATAAATTCATTTGGAGGTGTGGCATAAATACGAAGCTTATTTGTAGTAATATTATCAAAACTGGTAACATTATATCTATCTGGTTCATTGCCAATATCAATCACTCCATAATCGGCTTCAGAAACAGATACACCATTAACTACATTATTGCTATATAATATTTCCCATGCTTCAGTGTCCAAATTCCAATACATAATATATGATCTATTTGGGAACAATACGCCTCCACCATCTGCGGCCCAATAAACTTCTGACCTAGATATAGAAAAATTTGAACCAAAATCGTATTCTATCCAATTTTCAGCCCCAGGTCCAGAAGGAGCCCCATAATTTCCCCAAGATAAAATCTGGTCTGTAAAAGCCGAACTAACAGGGTCTGTGCCACTTTTAACAGCTTCTTCACTATTCCATGGTGCTACGTAGGATGAGGATACAATAGCATCTAAAGCAATATTTTTGGGTGAATTGTCTGCATTCAAATTCGGGCTGTATTCCAAGGAAACCGTGTTATCGGCATTAATAAGCATTTTCATTTTATAATCGGCACCCAATAAATGCATGGATCCGTTGGTTTCAACAGAATCTAAAACAATAGTGTTAGCCGTTAAAACGTTTTTAATGTTTCCTGAATTTAACAGTGTGGACTCATTTTGAGATAAGGTTTTGAAGCTTCCTGTTTGATTATAGTAGCCTTCATATTGGTTTATGTATTTTATCACCAAAATTTGTGTGCTTTGAGTGCTTAAAATACTATCCTCTGAGGTTGCCACAAGACTAAAGGGGATGGCATAATTTCTTTTTGCCGTTAAAGGGTCGTTTAAAAAGGCGATGGAATCTAAGGTTACGCCTACTGTCCCAACAATTTCTCCAGCAGGTATTACAAAACGGCTATTATTGCTTAAGGTGTAGTATTGGCTGGGCAACAGGGTGTAATCTGTACCGTCCAATAATGTGGGATCCAATTCAAAATCGGCCCATCTGTCTGTAGAATTGTCTAATATTCCAGATAGATAAATACCAGCATCTAACTTAAGTCCTTCTCCTTTTACAACGGTTCTCCAAAGAACCCCAGGTTCGTTAGAGCCTCCATCGGCATTTGAAAAGGCTACTGATGAATACTCGTAATCTAGCCTAAAATCGTCATAACAACTAGTAAGTGCCACGAGAAGCGCTAAGGTAGCTAATATGTTTTTCATGTTTTTCATGTGTAAAATCTTTTTCAATTATTTAATTACCAGCCTGCATTTTGTTTAAGATTATCCATTATCAACGTTTGAGAGAATGGGAGAGGGGCGTATATCATGTAATCTTGATAGGTGTGCGTTTCTACGTTTACATAATCGTATGTGTTGCCGTTTACCAAATCGCGTGTAATTTTTACACCTTGTATGGTGTGGTTTAGAGGTTCTTCCCATCTACGGATGTCCCAAAACCTAAAACCTTCAAAACACAGTTCTAAACGTCTGTTGTTTTTTATGAAATTTCTAAAGTTTTCTGTTCCTGCATTGGCTTGATCTATCATATATTGATCTTGTGCTCCGGCTGTGATAGGGTCAGAATCAATGCCTGCCCTTAGTCTGATTTTGGCCATAACATCAGCGGCTGAAAACCCTAAATTTGTTCCGTTGGGGCCGTAGGCTTCATTTGCGGCTTCAGCAAAATTAAGGTAAAGTTCTGTTTTGCCTAAGTAAACATAAAACTTTATATCAGATGTTGCATCGTTTGGCGTAAGCCTTACATTCTTGCTCAATAATTTTTTCATGTAGTAGCCGGTTCTGGTGCCTTGTTGGGTTAGCCCTCCTGGTGCGTCGTCTCCACCAATATAGGTTTTTATAATGTTTCCGTTATAATTGTCTCCATTATAAAAAATGAACCTATAAAACCTTTCATCTCTATTGGTGTACGGGTTGGCTTCGTCGTAACTGCTACTAGACGCAATAGGGTATCCATCAGCGGTTGGAAAAGTATTGACTAAATTTTGAGAAGGGTTGCACTCACCACGGCCGTATAATGTTGGTGGATAATAGTTGCTTTCCCAGCCGTTGCCGTTATAAGTTGGCTGTATCCAGATATTGTCGAAACTATTGGCATCATTAAAATTGTTGTAAGGCGCAAGATCTACTAGTCCACCTGCAGCTTCAATGGCTTCAAAAGCAGCCTGTGCGGCTCTTTCCCATAAAGCGGAAGACGAGGTGCTATAGGCTGGGCTGGCAGCGTTGAGTAAAACCCTCGTTTTAAGTGCATGTGCAGCCAATCCTGATGCTCTACCTCGGTTACTCAAGCCTGTGTAGGGATCTGTACCGTTACTGTATGTAGTAGGAAGAAGCGCTATGGCAGCATCGCAATCGGCAGCGATTTGCTGTGCGCATTCTTCATACGTGTTTCTAGGAAGGTCTAAATTGTCTCCTTGTTCTAAAACAGTGGTTACTATGGGGAATCCCAAGGCTTGGGTTTCTCCATCGGCTCTACCTCCATAGGTTTTCAATAAATCGGCTTGGTACCAAGCTCTGAGGAAAAAAGCTTCACCCATTCTGTTCGACTTTAAAATGGAGTCTCTTTCTTTATCGGAAACACTGTAAATTAAATCAGCACCGTTAGCAATATAAAGGTTAAGGTATTTGATTATGTTATAGTTTAACTCCCAATTTCCAATAGGACTATTTTCTACACTCCATGTTCCCAATGCAAGAGCGTTTGTTCCTGGCTGGTTGGGTACTGCATTGTCTGTGTAGTAATCTAAGTTAATGGGGTATGTACCATTGAGGTTGGCATAAGCATTGGCCAATATACCTTCTCCATAGGTTGAATGGCTCCAAAGGTCTTCTGTGGTTTGATCCTGAATGGGAAGCGGGTCAATGTCACAAGACGTTAAGAAGATGGCCGATATTAAAAAATAAAATATTTTATGATTCATAATCTTGATGTTATTAATTAAAACTTGCATGATACCCCGAATGTAAAGGTTCTATATATTGGGTATGTTCCCAATCCTGAATTTGTGTTTTCTGGGTCTAAATTATATTCTGAAAATTTAGAGAACGAAGCTACATTTTTAGCTCTGGCAAAAAACTTTAAATCTGGCAACATAAAATTTGTAGCTATTGCTTTTGGCATGGTATAGCTTAACTCTATGTTTTTTATACTGAAGTATGCAGCATTTCTTAACCAAAATGTTGAATTTTGGAAATTGTTTTGAGATTGCGTAGTTAATCTGGGTAAATTATTGGTAACTGGATATCTGTCTAGCATAGCTTCAGAATAATTGGCTCTGGGGTTGTTGCCCATAAAGTAATTACCATTTAAGTTGGTTACTCCGTCGGCCAAGCCTTGCCCTACAACAAATAGTCCGAAGCCTTTATATTTCAAATCGATATTCAATCCATAATAAATCCTTGGGGCATGGGCTCCCGTAACGTGTATATCTTTTTCGTCTATAACCCCGTCTTCATTATAATCTTTGTACCGAATGTCGCCAGGCTGAACGCTGCCCCAACTTTGGGCAACACCTCTCGATGTAATTTCATTTTCTGATTGGTATAAACCTTCAGCTAAATACCCTCTAAACATATCTGTTTCTGTTCCGGCCAATTTCCTGTAGTCTTCCAGCGCAGCAGGTTCATCAACATCAATAAATTTAGATCGATTGTACATAATGTTACCACCAAAACTATATTTAAAATCGCCAATGTTGTTTTTGTATTGCAAATAGCCTTCAAGCCCCCAGTATTTTGTTTCCCCATAATTTGTTAATGGTAGAAAACCTCCGGTGCCAAATAGTGAAGGTGTTAGTGAACTTCTTTGCGATATTTGGTTATAGTTTCTTTTGGCATAATAGTTGGCCTCTAAGGTTAGCGATCTATTAAACATTTCACTTTGCAGACCAATATTGAAATAGTTGATTTTTGGCAATTCGTAATCGGTACTTCCTTCTTGCTGAATATTGTAAACATTTACAAGAGCTCCTTTGTTGCCTTCAATACCAGGAACCCATCCGCCTACATTTTGCCAAAGGGTGGTGCCCAAATAATAGGGGTTGTATGAAGTGTTGAAACCAGTTCTAAAATTATCGTTACCCATAACGCCATAAGACGTATAGAACTTTAAGTAGTCGATGGTTTTACTTGAACTTAAAAATGCTTCGTTGCTCGCTACCCAACCAGCACCAATGGTAGGGTATAGGTTGTAACGGTCTCCGTTTGGTAATTTCATGCTTCCGGAGTAGGCCAGATCTAACTGAAGTACATATTTATCGTTATAGGCATAGTTGGCTCTAAAACTTAAATCTTTCTTTTTTACGGGTTGATAATTGGCAAATCGACGTGTTTCAACCAAACCGTTATAGAATGAGGTGTTTACGGTTAATGCATGTTTGCCAAATAGTCTATCGTAATTTAAAGATAGTAATGCAGTAGTACTTCTTGTGAAGTTGTCGCTACCTGTTGCTAGGTTAGGATCTATTACTTCGTCGGTATATAACTGTAGCGTGTTGTTTGGCAGCAAAGTATAAAGTGCAGCAGTACCTCCTTTGTTATTGATAACGTTACTGTAAATGTCGAATGCCGCAGTTCCTGTAAAAGTTAAGCCTTCTGTTACCGAGCTTAAATCCAGTTTAAGGGTAGCATTATTTTGAGAGTTTAAATTAGAACCTTCGGCGTAACCACTTCTTAGTATGTTTTCAATGTTTGTGGGGAAGTCGTTGCTCACAATATAATTTCCATCATACGAAATAGCATGTGCGTTAGGTGGCGTATTGGCTATATAGTTAAATATGTTAAATTGGGTTGCTCCACCATTTTGATTTGGAAAGCCCAATTCTTGGTAGGTACCCGATAAATTTACGTTAAATTGAATTTTGTCGGTAAGCTTTATGTTTACCCCACCTCTTACTTTAAATCTGTCGGAAGAAGTATCTTCGCCCGTTTTTTCGAGCCCAGTGGTTCTAACATAATCTAAAAGGGAAAAATAATTCACTTTTTCGTCGCCCCCACTAAAATTTAGGTTGGCTCTTCTATATACGCTTGATTTTCTTAAATAATCGCTTACGTAATCTACATTAGGATAATACAGCGGATTATTGCCATTTTGGTAGGCACTTAATGCACTAGCGGAATACAATGGGTCAATACCATCATTAGCAAGCGCTTCGTTGTATAGCGTCGCATAATTATACGAATCTAAGTATTCTGGTAATGCAGTAGGAGAACTGAATCCACTTTCGGTAGAAATGGCGATGTCCTTTTTGTATTTTTTACCGGTCTTGGTGGTAATCCAGATTACCGGCCCCAGACCAGACAAACCTAATGCCGCTCTACCCGAAAAATCTTTAATGACCTGTACGGTTTCAATTTCGTAAACAGTCAGGTCAGACGGGTCTCTTAAAATACCATCTATATAAAACGATACACCTTCACCTCGAATTGATGCGAAAACCTGTTCGGATACTGGGTTGTTGCTCGATGTGTTTATTTGCAAACCAGGTACTCTTCCTGAGAGTGTTTCCAGAAATGTTCCTGAAGGGTAAGAGGCCAATTCATCTCCAGTTATAGTATAAGTGGCCGAAACACTGCGGTTGTTCGAAATGTTTTGATATGGTAGTTTTACGGTATTGTTTTCCAGGAAATCATCGCTTGTTAATGAAATTGTAGTATTTTCTAAAGTTCCAAAATTCACTTCAGAAACTTTAAGCTTGTATCCCGGATGGTCTATTACTATAAAATCTTGATCTGATGCGGCTACCCGAATTGAAAATGCTCCAAGTTTATTGGTAACACTTTTATCTTTTGCCTCAAATGATTTTACAAAAACATCAGGAATGGGTTGCCCTTGGCCATCTACCACTGTACCTGTAATAACAGCTTTTGAAAGCTCAGTGCCCTGTGCGTTTAAAGATGCAGAACAGAATATCCCGATGACTGCAAAAAACATCAATATGTTTGTAATCTTCATATACATAATTGTTTTCTTTTTTCTTTTTGTTAATAATTTTACCATCCTGGGTTCTGTTCAAATTCATCAAACATCAAAGCATCGGTTAATGGCACAGGCCATTTGTAATGTTTTTGGTCGAATGTGCGAGTAAAATATGGGTCAGGATTTCTGTTGATTCTATAGCCTGTTGGCATTGAGGGGTCTAGGGTGAAATCGTCTGACAGATACTGTTTGAACTCTAATTTATGGGCGTCTCCCCATCTTGATAGGTCAAAAAATCGTTTGCCTTCTAAGAAAAGTTCAACTGCTCTTTCATTTTTAATACGTTCTCTAAAAACATCCTTGCTTGAAAGGTAGGATGCGTTTACGGGTGGCATCTTCACGCGTTCCCTAACCATGTTTACGGCATCTACAGCACTTAGTGAAGCTCCGGAAATGGTGTGGTTTGGACCTCCGATTTCGTTGGCCGCTTCGGCATATTGTAGTAATATGTCTGCAAGTCTAAAGTAAATAACATGGGTTTGAGGAGCAGCGGTTCCAGACCATTGGTCTACATTTTTACCCCAAAACTTTCTGGCCATATAACCTAAATGCGCATCGCCAGGTTGGCCGTTTCTTTCGGCACCGCCCTCAAATAATTCAAGATATTTCCCAGATTGGCTCGTCCATCTTGCTCCATTAAAGAGAATGGAGTGGTAAAATCGAGGATCTCTGTTTACATAGGGATTTTGGTCATCAAACTCAGAATCATCTTCAATGGCTAAACCATTAATGGTTTCAAACCTGTCAACAAAACTTGCAGAGGGCGTAAATCCTTGTGTTACGTTTCTGCTTTCAATACTGGTGGTTGTTAAAACACGGTATGCGCCTCCGCCGTCGCCAACCGCAGCATAGTTTTCCCAAATTATTTCGTCGTGGTAAGGCCTGTACATAAAAATACTATCGAATCCACTAGCATATTCTATGGTTTCAAATCGTTCTGAATTTGCTTCGGGAATTTTGTAAGTGATTTGGTCTGTGCCTTCCGATTGGAGTAGCTTATATCTATTGTTCCCAAAAGGACCAAATCTTGATAATAAATCCCAAGACGCCTGTGCTGCTTTTTCCCATTTTGAAATATCATTAGATGGGTTATTACTAGGGCTGGCACTAAATAAGAGGGCAGATGCTTTTACGGCTAATGCCGCTCCCTTTTCTGGGCGCCCCAGATTTTGTATATCCCATCTTTCTGGCAATAAAACTGAAGCTGTATCGCAATCGGCAGCAATTTTTTCAGCCGTTTCTTCAAATGATAATCTAGACAAAGCAAAGTTATCTGAAGCACTGAATGATTTTGTGATATAAGGCATACCGCCTTGGCGCTTTAAAAACTCATAATAGTACCAAGCACGCATAAAATGAGCTTGGCCCTTAAGTTCGTCCAACTCTTGTTGACTGGTATTTTGTAGTTGAGGTAAAAGCTCGATTACTCTATTGGCAATTCTAATGCTTGCCCAGGCGTTCCAGACCCCATAGAATTGAAGTGCTTGACCGGTATCGTAAGCCCTAAGCCAGTCTCCACTTTGGGCAATAGGCATGGTTTCCCAGTTAATGGAGTTAACATAACCTTCATCTCCCAGGGCTGCAATGTAACTGTAATCGCCTGCACTTAGGTAATTTTGTAGATGTTGGTACATGCCATCCTCGTACTGTCTAAACTTAAAATAGTCTTCAAGTAAGTCTTCTTCAGTAAGCCCAGCAGAGTCCTGTACTTTATCAAGGTAATCCTCGCAACTAGCTAAGCTAATTACAATAGAAAGACCTAACAATATTGTTAAAAAATTTAATACGTTTTTCATGTTTCTCATTTTTTGTTAGAATCTTGCTCTTAGTTCTAAAGTGTATCTTTTCATTTGTGGATAGGCTCCAAAATCAACACCAAAATTTGAGCCTTCTGGATCACCTCCCCATTTACGTTTTCTCCAAGTCCAGAGGTTAGTGCCAATTAAACCTATTTCTAAGTTTTTGATACCGAGGTTTCTTTTTAATGCTTCCGATTGAATTGCATAACGAAGGTTGGCACTTCGCAAACGGATGTATTGCCCTTCTACCATAGAAAAGTCGCTAATTTGGTAGTTGTACTGTTTGGTTGCTTCTGCATGTACCGCAGGGAACTCAGCATTTCTGTTTGTAGGCGTCCAATGGTTGGCATGGGCCGTATAAGCATTATCTTTATTTTCGGTAAAGGGATAAAGGTAAAATAGACCACCTTGCCTCATAGGGGTTTGTACACTGCTTATTCCATAGAAATTCAACTCAATTGATAAGTTTTTGTAAGCACCTCCTATGATACCATTCCAAGTCACATTAGGAATAGAAGGACTCTCTGCTACCACGCGGTCTTGAGTGTCTACGGTTCCATCACCATTAAAATCTAGGAATTTGAAATCTCCAACAATGGGCTTTCCGCCTCCAACTGTAGGGTATAAAAATAATTCATCGAAATTTTGGTAAAAACCTTGGGTAACGATTCCGGTTGCTGGGGTATAGGAACCCATGCGTCGAGCGATGTCCACCGGTTTTCCTTCTGCT
Organism: Bacteroidia bacterium; assembly: GCA_030430535.1. Lineage (GTDB taxonomy): Bacteria > Bacteroidota > Bacteroidia > Flavobacteriales > Flavobacteriaceae > Flavisericum. Next base: position 28,039 of record JAUIKY010000021.1, on the reverse strand, counting down.
TTAAGATTGAAAGGAATGTTGTCTGATTCGTCATAATAAACCATTCGGTTTTCAGAAGCAGAAACGTTTCCTTTAAACATGATGTAAGAACCGTCTTTAAAACCTTTATTCACACCAAGTTCTACTTCTATACCATGACTTTTTGAGGAGCCGATGTTAGCTTGAATGGCGGGAACCCCTGCCCATGTGGGCACTCGTTGTCTAGATTGAAGCATGTTTTCCCTTCTCTCATCAAACAAATCAACATTAAGGGTTACGGTGTTGTGCAGGAACCCAAGTTCGAAACCTAAATTTTGTTTGTAAGCCTTCTCCCAAGTGGCATCTGTTATAGGAAGATTGCCTTCATTAATAAACCCGTATCCCTGTAAAGGGTAGCCAAAAGCCGTGCCTCCGCCTTGGGTGTATTCAGAAAGGTAGAGCCATCTGGCAATTCCGGCGTCGCTACCAACCAAACCATAAGAGTATTTAAGTTTCAGGAAATTTATGGATTCTTTCAGGTTGCCAAAGAATTTTTCATTGGATACCACCCAGCCCATACCAGCGGCAGGGAAAGTTCCAAATCTCAATCCTGGAGCAAATTTTTCAGAACCAGTATGGGCCACACTGGCTTCAAGAAAGTAGCGATCATCATAATTATAGCTCGCATTACCCACCCAGTTTTCTTCATAACTAGGGAACACAAACAATTGGTTGCCTGTAGAATTTCTGCGGCTAAAAAGGCCTAGTCCAGAAACAGTATGTTTACCAAATGAACGGTTATAACCTAAGGTATACTGTAAGTAATGGCTTTTCCATCCCATAAAGATGTTTTCAGCATTGTTTACTTGTAATACAGGTTGAGGGGTGTCTAAATCTTCTCCGCCGTAATTGTCGTATCTAGACCATTGTTGCGTATCGGGATCTAAATAATACCCGAAATACTGTGGTAATGAATAAGTTTTTTGATAAATAACGTTTGAGTTGTAAGAATACAACAACGATGTTGAGAGCCCCTCTGTTATAAAGTCAAGTTTTTGGTCGAACTTTAAATCGACATTTAATTCGTTTGATTTTAATCTATTGAACCCTTGCGCTCCTAACCAATTCATTTCCACTTCACCCTGTGATGGGTTTATAAAAGGTCTGCTCCCGGTTTGGTTGTAGGGGATAGTGTTGTCTGGATATTGTTCAAGTGCTTCTTCTGGATAAAAAGGCATTGAGGTTACTGGTTCGTACCAAATGGGCTGAGTAAATGTATCAATAGGTTTTCCCCAAGCTTTAACGTTACCACCTAAATTAACTGTTAACTTTGTTGATTTTGAAAGGTTGAAATCTAAATTATTCTTGAAGTTGTAGCGGGTGCTTCCGTAGTGGGCGTTTTGGTTATCATAATCGTATGGGAATTTATCTCCTACGTTCCAAATATCACCTTCTTTAAGAAACCCTATAGATGCATAATACTGTACAAAATTATTGCCGCCTCTGGCGTTAAGATTATAGGTTTGATCGAAAGCGGGTTTAAAGTAATAGTCCATCCAATCGAAATCAGAATATAGATATGGTAAATCTTGGGTTCTGTAATGTTCCAGTATTTCGTCTGAAATCATTAAGTTCCATAACCCGTCGTTGGCATAGGCTTCATTTCTCAGTAACATGGTGTCGTAAGCATTCATGTACTCTGGTAAAATAGCTGCTTCCTTAATGGATAAACTGCTTGAAAAATCAAGCTCGATAGCGCCTTTTGTACCACGTTTGGTGGTTACAATTATAACACCGTTAGCTCCTTTTACACCATAAACTGCCGTAGCCGATGCATCTTTAAGAATGGAGATGGACTCAATATCGTTCGGGTCGATGTTGGAAAAAGGTCTTTCAACACCATCTACTATAAATAAAGGGGTGTTGTTTCCCATTGAAGAATTACCACGAATAGACATTTGTATTGGCGATGCAGCATAATAGCCACCAAGAGCTTCTTCACCTGGAGTGGGGTCGGTTTGTATAACCGTTAATCCGGGCAAGCGCCCTTGTAAGCTGTTTTCAACACTACTTCCCATTCTAACAGACATAAGTTTGTCTCCAGAAATTTTAGAAACTGCACCGACAACAGATTCTTGTGTTTGTGCTTTACCAAAAGCAACTACAACAACATCATCTAAGGCTTCTTGGTTTGGCGCAAAAGTTACGTTAATTGTAGTTTTGTCTTTAATTGGGATTTCCTGGGTTTTGAATCCTATAAAGGAAAAAACCAAAGTTTCATCGGCACTTGCTTTTATAGAATAGTTGCCATCAAAATCAGTAGTGGTTCCTCTTGAAGACCCTTTTATTAGTACAGTGGCTCCCAGAGCTGGCATTCCTTCATCATCATACACCTTTCCTGTAATGGTTTTTGTTTGTGCATGAACCATTGAACAGAAAATTAAAATGAAAACAAATGTTAGTTTGTAGCAAAGTAAATATTTTTTGCGTGGTACACCTCTTTGAGGGGTATAGTTCATTTTTTTCATAAATTTTGATTTTCAAGGTTTGTTTCCAGTTTCACTATTTTGGTTAGTAGTAGTTTTTTCATGTTTTAGTTTTTGATTTTAAGTTAATGAGGTTGCTTTAATGGTTTTGGTTAACAATGTTTATTCAAATTATGTCTATGTTTTGTTTTTCATAGTTTCTAAAATGAATGATTGATTTTTGACTCTTAAAAACATTCTGCAGATAGTTGTTTTGGCCTTTAATAACTAAAATGTTATTTTGTTGTTTGGTAAAATTAGAATCTAAAAGTGTTACCCCAGTTATCATAATTAGCACAAAGTGATACTATATTAACTGCTTTTTGTTGTTTTTTGTGAATTTGGAATAAAATAGATGTGTTGGGGGTGGAAAGTTGTGTTTTTTATATAAATAAGAGCGTAATTTTCTTGAAAATGAATGCGCTATTTTTAAAAAAAAATCTGAAGTGTCTTACTAAAATTAAAAGAAAGAAAAAAGGAAACTAAATCAAGCATTTGTTTAAAAATAAATTTATTATCTATTTTTAAAACATTACAAAAATTGGGGTTGATCCCGGTACTGAAATACCGGATTCATTTAGTGTTTTAAAGTTAAATTTACATAAATGGAACTTAATTTTCAGAGTTTATAATATCAATTGGTAATAAGATTTCGTTAGGGATATCTTTGTCAAAAATTAAATGTTCAGCAAGTAACTTTAAGCCGATTTAAACTTGTTGTTTTTGGATTTTGGTGTATTAAAAAAAAACACAGTTCCAGGCTTGTGAGAGTGTAATGCAAAAATTGGAGAGTGTTTATAATCATTTAGCTCATTGTTCAAAGAACTAAAGAATTAATTTATTAACCGTTGAATATTATTAACCGCAAATATTAGTCTACATGCGTTTTAAACAGCCCCGTTTTTATGAGGGCATTTTTAACAACACCATGACCAACAATTATAAAGGTTTGAAGAATCACAGCCAAAGCCCTAATGCCTTGATTAACGATGCTTACAAAAACTAACGGCCAACGGCAACCCGCGTTTTTTTGAGTACAATAAAGATTATATGGATAAAATTGATTTCGATGGAATGACCGAAATCTACAACAAGCGTTTTATTAATGCGGCCTATTTTACCTTTTAACACGGTGAGAGGGTTGTTTAAAAAATACATCGGTTCATTAAAATCGAACAATCAAAAGACCCTTCCAACCTTTAGAGGATTATTTTCCTGCCAGACTCCAAGTGAAAATAAAGTGGTAGCGATAAAGGGCAGCAATATTTTCAATAAATAGCGTCTTTTTTTTTTTCAAGTTGGTCACTCCATTGCGTCTTAAAAGCACCTTTATTATGTTGGCAATAGCTGTGGTTTGTTTGTTGAAAAGGCAAACTTTTCTAAATCTTAAAAAAGATTTGTTGTTCAAAATATTTGAATTCGTCACTCAAGTTTCAGTAAAAAAATTATGTAAGTGCAGGAGAAGCTAGCCCTCTTATTAAAAATATCTTAAATAGAATGGTACAGAGTTTTAAACATTTATTTTTACACATTAAACAATTAAAACCAATGAAACACATTCTTGTTTTAGTATGTACTTTTTTAGTGGCAATGGCCGTAAAAGCACAATCGCAAACGCTTAATTACGATGATGTTTTGCCGGTTGACAAAACCATAAAAAAAGGCGTGTTGCCCAATGGCATGACCTACTACATTAAAAACACCGATGTGGTAAAAGGGGCGGCAAGTTATTACATTATTCAAAATGTGGGTTCAATTTTAGAGAACGACAACCAACAAGGGTTGGCGCACTTTTTAGAGCACATGGCGTTTAACGGTACCGAAAATTTCCCCGGAAAAGGCATTTTAGATACGTTGCAAAAACACGGAGCCGTTTTCGGAAAAGATATAAATGCTTACACCAGTTTTGACGAAACGGTTTATAACTTAAACCACATCCCCACAAAAGAGGGTTTGATTGATATTTGTTTGACTATACTTCGCGATTGGTCGAACTATTTGCTGTTGACCGATGAGGAAATTGATGCCGAACGTGGTGTGATAAAAGAAGAATGGCGCACCGGGCAAAATGGACACAGACGTTTATATACCAAATCGGCACCGGTAACCTATAACCATTCCAAGTATGCCCATAGAATGCCCATTGGATTAATGACGGTAGTTGAAGGCTTCAAATACAAAGCCTTGCGTGACTTTTATCACGAATGGTACCGCACCGATTTGCAGGCTATTGCCGTTATAGGTGATTTTGATAGTGATGAAATGGAGCAAAAAATTATTGCTATGTTTTCAAACATACCTGCTATTGAAAACCCAAAAGAACGTTACATTGTCGATATTCCCGAAAATACCGAAATGGGGTTTAGTTTCGGTACCGACCCAGAGGTGTCGTCGGCTTCCATCCATTTTGGTATTCGCCATAAAAAGTCCTTAAAGGACGAAACTGTGGCCGATTTAAAGCGCGATTTATTGCAGTCTATGGCCGTGGGCATGCTAGCGAACAGGATTTCTGAAATAGAACAAAAACCCGAAGCTCCATTTTTAGCAGGTAGGGTAGGGTATACTGGTTTAACCAGAACCTCCAATTATTTTTACATGTCGGTTTATCCTAAACCCAATCAGCAAAAAGAAGCTTTTAACGATGTGCTCACCGAAGTGATACGGGCCGTGAAATTCGGCTTTTTGCCATCCGAAATAGATCGAGCCATTGTTGATGTTAAGTCCAGATACGAAAACAACATAGCCAAAAGGGAAGACAAAAGTCACGCACAGATTCAGCAGGCGATACAAAATAACTTTCTGTCCAACCAAACCATTACAGATGTTGAAAAGGAATATGGTATAGTACAGCAAATTTTTAAAGATATCACCCCAAAGGAACTACATCAAACCATAATAGAGCTATATGGAAAGCATAATAGGTTTTTAAATATAATTGGTGTTGAAGGGCAAGATAATTTAACTGAAGCAGAAGCAAAAGAAGTTATTCAATCTGCAGAAAACAACCATTCATTACAGCCTTATACCGAAGATTTGGCAGGTAAAACTTTGGTTTCTGGATTGGACATCGCATCTGGTAAAATCAAAGAAACAACCTATAATCAAGCGCTCGGCTCAACCACTTATAAATTGAGCAACGGTATAACGGTACATTACAAATTTGTTGATAAAGAAAAGGATAAAGTGAGTATGCAGGCTATTAGTTATGGAGGTACCTCGCTTTTACCCGATGAAGATTTGCCATCGGCCTCGTTAGTGGGGAACTTAGTGCAAATGTCTGGTTTGGGCGAGTTCACCGCGGCCGATTTAAAAAAGGTATTGGCAGGGAAAACGGCAAACGTTAGTATTGATTTGAGTGAAATAGGGGAAGCACTTTCTGGAAGTTCGAACACCAAGGATGTGGAAACCATGTTGCAAATGGCGCATGTGTATTTTGTGAAACCTCGCTTCGACGCCGATGCTTTCAAGGTGCTAAAAAACAATGTGGATAATTATTTAATACGGAAAAGCAAAAATGTAAACGCACAAATGCACGATAGTTTGATTGTAGCGGTTTACGGAAAAAATAATCCAAGAGAGCGTGTTTTCGACCAAGATTACGCCAACGCTATATCATTTGAAAAAATGAAAAGGATTTACAACGATCGATTTGCAGACGCATCAGACTTTGAATTCTTTATTGTGGGCGACGTAAAGGAAGACCAATTAAAACCGCTTTTAGAGCGGTATATGGCCAGTTTACCCACCAAAAATACCAAAGAGCATTTCAATAACAATACAGCAGAATGGGTAAGTAATCGCATAAATAAATCCATTTTCCTGGCCATGGAAGACCCCAAAGCCAATGTTAATGTGGTTTACAAAAAGGAAATGCCGTTTTCCAGAAAAAACGTAATTTACACCAATGCGCTCGGCGATATTTTGCAGTTGCGTGTTACCGAAACGGTTAGGGAAGCCGAGGGGGGTGCTTACAGTCCGCGTGCAGGGGCTAGCTTTGTAAGGCAACCAAAATCGGTAGCCGTGGTGTCGTTCAATTTTGATTGCAACCCCGATATGGCCGATAAATTGGTGAATGTAGTGAACGCCGAATTGCAAAAAATAGCAAATGGCATTATTAATGATGATGATTTAAACAAAATAAGAACCAACTTTTTGAAGGAGCACGAACAGGCTAAAGATAAAAATGGTTTCGATATGCAATTGTTGACGAAGTATTTTAGGTTCAACGAAAATATAAACAACCCCGACCACTTTGAAAACATAGTAAAAAACATGGACAAAAGTGATATTCAAAATATAACAAAACAAGTACTCAACTCAGGAAAATCATATCAAGTGGTGTTCAAACCGAAGCAATAACATAAACCTACCAAACATGAAGAAGATCGTTGTATTTTTTATACTTTTAATCGCATCACTGGGCCAAGCCCAAATATTGGAGCCTGTAAAATGGACCACATCAGTCGAAAAGCTATCAGATACCGAGTACCTTTTAATTTCAAAAGCTACCATTGATAAAGGGTGGCATTTATATTCCCAAAATGTGCCTGATGATGGCCCCATTCCAACTTTATTTACTTATGAAAATAGCAATGATAACTTCATGCTTATTGGAAGTACCCAAGAGGAAGAGGGGCACACGGTAAACGATCCCGTGTTTGAAATGGAGATTAAATATTTTGAAGAGTCGGCGACTTTTAAACAAAAAGTAAAACTTAAGGAGGAAATAAAAAGCATTACTGGTGTTGTAGAATTCATGGTTTGTGATGACACCCGTTGCCTGCCGCCTACTGAAGAGGATTTGGTTTTTTATATTAGTGGTAGCCCATCAACAGATATTGGAACTTCTGAAAGTACAGCACCCGTAGATAATTCGGTAGCTAACAATATCCTTTACGGAATAACTCCTGATGATATAAACAAGGCAGAAACCAGTTGTGCTGGAGAAAATCTAATGGTTGTGGAAGCCGATAGCAAAGCAAAGTCATTATGGAGTATTTTTGGTTTAGGTTTTTTAGGTGGGCTACTGGCTTTGTTAACCCCTTGTGTGTTCCCAATGATACCGCTTACAGTTAGTTTTTTTACAAAAAAGAGTGGCAAGGATAAATCGGCCGGAATTTCAAAAGCCTTGCTTTACGGCTTCTTTATTTTTGCGGTGTACATACTTTTAAGTGTGCCCTTTCATTTATTGGATTCTGTAAACCCAGATATTTTAAATGAAGTATCCACCAACGTTTGGCTTAACATTGTTTTCTTTGCCATATTCGTATTTTTCGCTTTTTCGTTCTTCGGATATTACGAATTAACCTTACCGGCTAGTTGGGTAAATAAAACCTCTAGGGGTGAGAATGCAGGAGGTTTGATAGGCATTTTTTTCATGGCATTAACCTTGGCCATTGTATCGTTTTCGTGTACAGGTCCTATTTTAGGGTCGCTACTGGCGGGCTCATTAACAGCTGATGGAGGGGCTTGGCAGCTCACCGCAGGTATGGCTGGTTTTGGAGTGTCTTTGGGCTTGCCTTTTGCATTGTTTGCTATGTTTCCCAATATGATGAATGCTTTGCCAAAATCTGGCGGATGGCTCAATACCACAAAAGTTATTTTAGGATTTTTAGAGCTCGCATTGGCGTTTAAGTTTTTATCAAATGCCGATTTGGTTCAGCACTGGGGCTTGTTAAAAATAGAACCCTTTTTAATTATATGGATTGTTATTTTTGCGGGGTTGGCATTGTATCTGCTCGGAAAAATAAGGTTCCCCCACGATTCACCCATTAAAAAAATGTCTTTTGTAAGATTGGCAGGAGGTGTATTGGTGGCATCATTTGTTGTTTATTTGGCTTCGGGTTTTAGGTTTAACAAAGAAACGAACACCTTTACCTCATTAACTTTGTTAAGTGGTTTGGCACCGCCGGTTACTTATAGTTTTATTTATCCGCAAGATTGTCCCAATAATTTAGAGTGCTTTAAGGATTTAAAAACAGGTGTCGCTTATGCACAAAAAGTCAATAAACCCATTATGTTGGATTTTACCGGATATGCTTGCGTTAATTGCAGAAAGATGGAAGAACATGTCTGGTCTGAACAGCGTATCGATAATTATTTGCGGAATGATTATGTCCTAATTTCATTATATGTTGATGATAAAAAAGAGTTACCCCAAGAGCAGCAAATAATGGTAAACCGAATTAATGGGGGGAAAAGAAAATTGGAAAACTACGGACATAAATGGGCCAATTTTCAAACCCAATATTTTCAGACCAACTCACAGCCCTACTATGTGCTTTTAAATCCCAATGGCACTAAAATACTAAATGAACCTGTAGGGTATATGCCCAACGAAAACGACTATGCCAAATTTCTGGAATGTGGACTGGAGGTTTTTGAAGCACTTCAGAAAGAATAAATTTCGAAGTAGTATAGTTTCTCTATAAGTGCTTTTGTGCGATTGGGGTTTTTTAATATAATTTGATTTTAAAGAGGCCAAAACCCAATACACCTTAACCTAAATTGATTGCTGACATTTCGCCACATTGGCTTTGGTTTATAATTTTAACTTTACCAAAAACAGAAACGATTTCATCCCCAGGGCTTTAAAAGGCCTTGGGGTTTTTATTTGTTGCTTTTCTGTTTTGTTGGTAATTAAAAAAGGTTTGATTTAAAACTATTTCCCAAGGATATTTCATTGCAGGAAATTCTTTTATTTTTACTACTTTGCGGGTAAATACGCCATAAATAATTTGGAACAAAATGAAAATAAGCACTTGGAGTCTTTCTTACCTCTTTTAAAAAAAGGAGACAAAAAAGCTTTTCGGGTTATTTTCGATACTTACTACAAAAGGCTCTATGCCTTCTCCTTAAATTATGTAGATGAAAAATTTGCTGCCGAAGAAATTGTTGAAACTACCCTTTTAAAACTTTGGCAAAAAAGACAAAAGGCCGATAAAATAAAAAACTTAAAATCTTATTTGTACACCATGGTGCGCAATGCTTCCATTGATTATACTAAAAAGGAAAAAAAGTTTGTTCGGTTAGAAATTGATAAACACGATGCAGTCTCGCAAAAAAGCCAATTTATTATTGAGGAAGAAACCTATGCTATCCTTTTTCAGGCTTTAGAGAAACTGCCCGAAAAATGTAAAAAGGTTTTCGAGCTATCGTGTTTGGAAGGCATGAAATATAAAGATATTGCCGAAGATCTTCAAATAAGCATCAATACCGTAAAGTCGCAACGCGCCCGAGCCATCGAACTTTTAAAAAACGATTTAAAGGACCATCCGTTTTTTCAAATTTTATTGGCAGGTTTTTAGTTTTTTGCCTGTTTTTATAAAGCTAGGATTTCAATAAAATCAAAATAAAAATTTACTTTTTTGTTAATCGTCTAACGTCCCAATGCAACTGGGTTTGAGTCTTTTTCGTCATATTGAAAAGCAAAAAACTTAAAAATTTCTTAAAAATTTTTCCACCCGAAATCAACTTTTTTAAGTCATATTGATAAAAGCACCTTGTTTAAAATGATTATTTGATAAAAATGAGGTTAAAAATTTAGGATGTTGAAAATCCGACAAATTCATTTTTAAAGCGCAAATGGAGCAAAAAGAACTTTCAGAATTTAAGATAGCGGAACTGATTTACAAATCGGTTGCAAAAATTATTTCCCCTGCCGAACAGGCTATTTTAGACCAATGGCTAAAAAACGAAACTAATTTAGCCCTGTACAATAAAATTATAGATAAAAAGAATATTCAAAATAAGCTGGCCATTTATAAACAGATTGAAACCGAAAGAATTTATAAAAACCTTGAGGGCAAAATGGCCACTAACGATAAGAAAGTGAAAAAGCTTAAACATTTCAAAGTGCTTAAATATGCTGCCGTATTGTTACTGTTTTTAGGGGTGGGGTATTTGTACCAAACGGGCTATTTCAGTAAAGAAACACAGTTTGTTGTTCCCGATGAAAGCATCACGCTTCAATTGGAAAATGGTGACGTTAAAATTATAAACGAAGATGGTACATCGGAAGTTTTTGATGCCAAGGGCAATGTAATTGGTTCGCAAAGCGGAACGAAAATAGTTTACGGAAATACAATTGCGGGCGAAAAATTGGTTTACAACACCCTAACTGTGCCTTATGGAAAACGCTTTGAAATCAATCTGTCCGACGGAACGAAAGTCCATTTAAATGCGGGTACTTCGCTTAAATACCCCGTGAAATTTATAAGCGGAAAAACACGTCAGGTATTTTTAAAGGGTGAAGCCTTTTTTGATGTAGCCAAAGATGAAAAGCATCCATTTGTGGTGAATGCCAACCAACTTAACGTTGAAGTGTTGGGAACGCAGTTTAACTTTTCCAGCTATCCCGAAGATGTTGAGACCGATGTGGTTTTGGTAGAGGGTTCTGTTAACTTATACACTCCAAGTGATAAAAATAACCATGTGCTTTTAAAACCTGGATTTAAAGGAAGTTACAGTAAGAGTGCTGCAGGGCAAATCTCAACCAAACCGGTTATAACCAGTATCTATACTTCGTGGATTGATGGCGAACTGGTGTTCAGAAACATCACTTTTGGTAATATTCTGAAAAAAATGGAACGGCATTACAATGTTGAAATTATCAACAGAAACACTCAACTTACCAATGAAAAATTTAACGCCAGTTTCAGAAACGAACCCATTGAGAAAATCCTCGAATATTTTAAAATTACCTACGGTATAGATTATTCAATAAACAACAATAAAATTATTATCAACTAAACTAAAACCACTCTTTACTATGATTTAAGCTAAACAAAACCAATTAACTACACACCAAATTTAGCACCTTACCAGTGCGCACAAAAAAACCGGAAAATGGTGACGCATTTCCCGGCCATTTAAAGGTGTGATTAAAAACTAAACTAGTAACCACAATTAAACTCTTTAAAAGTATGAAAAAACTTCTTGTTAAGAAAAGAAGCCATCATTCTTCACCCTTAAAATTCGATTTAAAGATGAAGTTAAGCGCATTATTTTTTTTCGTTGTGTTGTTTACCCTACACGCCAACACTTCGTACTCGCAAAAAGCGAAAATCTCCTTAAACTTAAATAATGTAACGGTTGGCGAACTTATTGATGAAATTGAAAGCTCCAGCGAATTTAGGTTTGCTTACAAAATAAAAGATGTAAACCTAAAGCGAAATGTTTCCATAAAAGTGGAAAAAGAATCCATAAAAACCATTTTGAACCAAGTGTTTTCAAACACAAACACGGTGTATAGTATTGTTGACCGTCAAATCTTTTTGCTGAAAAAAGAAGAAGCCAATGTTTCGATAAACGCCGATAACATTACTAATGAAACAACCATCCAGACTTGGCAAGTCACAGGAAATGTGCTAGACAATTTTGGGCAACCCCTACCGGGTGCCAATATTATTGAAAAAGGCACCACCAACGGTACCCAGTCTGATTTTGATGGAAATTTCAAAATAAACCTTTCCAATAAGGAAGCTGTGTTAGTGGTATCGTTTGTGGGTTTCATCACCCAAGAAATACCCGTTAATTCGCAAACTAACCTAAGCATTAAGCTTAAAGAGGACACTGCTGCTTTGGAAGAGGTGGTGGTCATTGGTTACGGAACGCTTAAAAAGGCGTTGGTTACCGGGGCTAGTGTACAGGTAAGTGGCGAAAACCTTGAAAAGATGAACACCGCAAATGCCATTCAGGCTTTGCAAGGGCAGTCGCCGGGTGTGCAGATTACCTCAACTTCGGGGCAACCGGGCGAAAGCTTAAACGTGGTGATTCGTGGTGTGGGCTCCACATCGGGCAGTAACCCTTTGTATGTGGTTGATGGCATTTTAACGGGCGATATTTCGTATTTGAACAATGCCGATATCGAATCCATTTCCATTTTAAAAGATGCGGCGTCGGCTGCTATTTATGGCTCGCAAGCCTCAAACGGGGTGGTTTTGGTAACTACCAAAAAAGGAAAAAGAGGGCAAGCGGCTCAAATTACTTTCGACCAATTTTACGGACTTCAATCCGTGGCGCGAAAAATTGATTTGCTCAATGCCCATGAGTATGCCACTATGGTAAATGAAGCAGCCGTGAACTCTGGTAGAAATCCGTATTTAACCAATGCCGAAATTGCCGAATTGGGTGCTGGTACTACTTGGATGGACGAAATGTTTGTAGACAATGCGGCCACAAAAAACTACTCGCTGGGCGTTACCGGGAGTTCAGAAACCTCGGTATATTCGTCGTCGTTGTCCTATTTTGGTCAAGAGGGTATTGTTGGCGGAAAAGACTTGTCTAACTACGAGCGTTATAATTTCAGGTTCAATTCAGAACATAAATTATACAAAGATGTGCTCACCTTTGGCGAAAATTTAAGTTTCGCTTACATAAAAAATAATGGTATTGGGGTAGGAAACCAGTACAACAACTCATTACGAAGTGCATTTAGGGTAACACCATTATTGCCCATGTACAATAGCGATGGAGATTTTTTCAACACTACCGGAAGCAGCGAGCCTTGGTTGGTGGGCAGTGCCAATCCTTATGCAGAAATGCTGTACAACAACCAAAACGAAAGTGATAACCAAAAGCTGTTGGGTAACATTTATTTAGAAGTTGAGCCCATTAAAAATTTAACTTTTAGAACCACATTGGGGCTTGATTATTATGCGGGAGAAGAACATTCGTATAGCCCAATTTATGAGTTGTCTATCTATTCTTTTAGAAATCAAGACAACACCAACCAAAGCATGAATAAAGGGAAAACCTTGACTTGGGATAATTTGATTACCTATAAATTTGATGTGGCCGATAACCATCATTTTGAAACCATGGTAGGCTCCTCATCCATAAATTTTGATGGTACTTATATTAACGGAAGTAATGTAGATAACGTATTTGTTGGGCTAGGAAACGCTTGGCTGGACAACACTACAAACCTTGATGGCACACCTTTAATGGGTGTTGGCGGCGGAAAGTCTGAAAACAAACGGATGTCTTATTTCGGTCGTTTAAACTATAACTTCAATGAGAAATATTTAATAAACGCCACCTTTAGGGCTGATGGTTCTTCAAATTTCCATCCCGATAACCAATGGGGATATTTCCCGTCGGTTTCTGCGGGTTGGGTAATGTCTAGCGAAGAGTTTTTAAGTGCTTCAAATACTGTTAACTTCTTTAAGTTAAGAGCGAGTTGGGGACAGGTGGGGAACCAAAATGTTGGAGCGTTTCAGTTTTTGGCACCTATTCAAACATCAACAACAAACTATATTTTTGGTGCCGAAGAAGGTGTGTTAACCCCGGGAGCATTCCCAAATAGATTGCCAAATGAAGATTTAGGTTGGGAAACTTCAGAACAAACCAACATTGGTTTTGATGCCAGATTGTTCAATAATACCTTGAATGTTAATTTCGATTGGTATAAAAAGACCAACAAAAACTGGTTGATTGTAGCGCCTATTTTAGCAACTGCCGGAGCCGATGCTCCTTTTATTAATGGTGGTAATGTAGAAAATACTGGGGTTGAATTAGCCTTAAATTACAACAATAGTATAGGCGATTTTAATTATAATATAGCTGTTAATGGGGCGTATAACGAAAACGTGGTAGGTAAAATTCCAACCAGCGATGGCATTATTCACGGGGCAACCAATCAGTTATTCGATAATGCACCAGAATTTTACAGAGCGCAAGACGGGTTCCCATTATGGTATTTCTGGGGGTACGAAACTGCCGGAGTGTTTCAAAACCAGCAAGAAATTGATGATTACGGTGTGCAGCCCAATGCCGCTCCGGGCGATATCATTTACAGAGATATAAATGGCGATGGAAGCATCAGTGATGCCGATAAAAAAATGATTGGTGATCCCAATCCAGATTTAACTTATGGGTTCTCCATTTCTGGAAATTACAAAGCTTTCGATTTTTCAATATCGGCCAACGGTGTGGCTGGAAACCAATTGGTGCAGTCATATAGAAACCCTGGAGCACTAGGGAATTATACTTCGGCGATTTTAGACCGATGGACGGGCGAAGGTTCTTCAAACACCATTCCGCGTGTAACTGAAGACGGAAGGAACTTCGCTAATTTTTCAGATTTATACGTTCAGGATGGCGATTTCTTGAGAATCAATAATGTAACATTAGGATTGGACATTGCTAAACTTAGCAAGCCATTTTTTGCCAAGGAATTTAGAGTGTACGTTTCAGCATTAAACCTTTACACGTTCACGGAATACGATGGCATGGACCCCGAAGTTGGTTTTGGAACCGGAGGAACGTCATCGGGTGTAGATATTGGGTACTACCCAAGGCCCAGAACCTTTATGATGGGATTGAACGTTAAACTTTAAAAACTACTGAAAATGAAAAATTCATATTTATATATTTTATGTTTGGGGTTGTTGTCGCTAGGGTCTTGTAGCTTAGAAACAGAACCTTTAACCCAGGTAACCGACTCAAATTTCTATTCCACAACAGACGATGCTTACAAGGCATTGGTGGGTTGCTACGACGGCTTACAAATTGCTACTGGGGCTGCCGGGCAAGGTATTCCAGTGGTTAGCGAAGTGTTTTCTGATGATTGTTTTGGCGGTACCGGTAATGCCGATAGTTACAATTTTGCGGCTATGGATGAGTTCGATATTTCCCGAGCGCCTAGCTTCGTAGATTTGTTCAATACTAATTGGATTGCCTATTACAAAGCCATTTACCGTTGCAACGTTCTATTGTCAAAAATGGACCAAATTGATTGGCAAGGTGATGAGGCGTTAAGAAACACTTACGAATCTGAAACCCGTTTCATCAGGGCTTACACCTATTTTGAAATGGTGAGGTTATGGGGCAATATCCCGTTGTTAACAGAGCCTTCAACCGAAAATATTCCGCAGGCTAATCCAGAGGATGTTTATGCCGTAATTGCTGAAGATTTGCAATTTGCAGCAAATAATTTGCCAGATGCGGCATATAATACAGTTGATGCTGGCCGGGTGACCAAATGGGCAGCCAAATCGTTGTTGGGGCGTGTGTTTCTATATTACACGGGGTATTACGGAGCTTCAGATTTAGCAGGTGTAGTTACAAAAGCCCAAGCTTTAGCCCATTTGGAAGATGTTATCGCATCAAGCGGACATGGTTTGGTTGACGATTTTGCCTCTTTATGGCCGGTGTCTTCGGCAGCTTCCGAAGTCGATTTTGCAGGTGAAGATAATCAAGAAATCGTATTTTCAATTCGATATACTTACACTAGTGATTACAATGGCAACACCGATGGAAACCACTGGCTGGTAATGTTCGGTATGCGAGAGTTTGCCTATTTGCCTTACGGAAGAGGTTGGGGCATTACCGTAAATCCTAAACTTTATGACGCTTACAGCGACAACGATACACGAAGATCGGCCACGGTTATCGCTGTAGAAGAAGAGGAAATTCCTTTTGATAAAATTGAAAACCAACGGGAATACACGGGCTACTACAACAAAAAATATACGCCCATGTCCATTTTGGATGAAGAAGGACAAACCGTATCGGCCGTTAACCAGTTTGGGGTAACCGATTTTCAAATTAACCAATTTCAGGATTACGTGGTGTTGCGCTATGCCGATGTACTGCTTATGGCTGCCGAATTGGGCAGTGGTAATGCACAGGCTTATTTCGATCAGGTGAGGCAACGTGCCCTTAAAGATAATTTCGTGTCCTTATCGGTTAACCAAGATAACATTATGAACGAACGCCATTTAGAGTTTGCTTTAGAGGGCGTAAGATATTGGGATTTGTTGCGCCAAGGGGTTGATGTTGCGGCTTCAACCATTGCAGAAACTACCGAGTTATTAAGCGGTGGAGTGCCGGAAACCAAAACTATAAAAGCCGAAAATATTCAGGCTACAAAAGGTTTGCAGCAAATACCAAATACTCAAATTACATTGTCGGATAACGTATTGAAACAAAATGCGGGTTGGTAATTTTAACTAAACTAAATTCTAAAACATGAAAAAAATAAGAATATTAATCGCATCATTTTTGGTGTTGGGGGTAACCTTCCTAATAGCATCATGTAACCCAGAAACGGGCGTTTTGGGAGAGCTTCCCGATAAATCTGAAATTCAGTTTGATATTACCCAAGATTTTACTGCCGATCCTGGAGGAAACACGGTAATTATGACGAATCAAACACCGGGGGTTACCCTAACTTGGGATTATGGTACGGGGCGTTCCAACAAAAAAGTTGAAACCGTTAAGTACGCTTTTAAAGGCGATTATACCATTAACATTACTGCCGTAACCAAAGGCGGTATTGTAAATTTAGACCCAGTAACGATTACGGTAACCGATGATAATTTAAGTTATGTGGACGACCCACTTTGGAATTTGCTTTCTGGTGGGGTTGGCAATTCAAAAACATGGGTGCTCGATTTGGATGCTGATGGTGTTTCCAAGTATTTTGCCGGGCCTATGTATTTTTATGGCACAGACAACGGGTGGCTTGAAGGAGGAGACGAAGGCTGCTATGGCGACGATTGTTGGAATTGGAGTCCAGATTGGAAAGGAAACGAATGGATTGCAACACAAGGCGATTACGGCACTATGACGTTTAGCTTGGATGGCGGCCCATTTTTAACTACAAACCACTTAATGATTCCTAGCTACGGAGAAGAATCAGGCACCTATTTTTTAGATGCCGATGCTAAAACCCTAACCACAACAAACGCTACTATATTGCATACCAATGAAAATGATGCTTGTGTTGATAATTGGGGCAGTATGAAGGTGTTTTCCATTACCGAGAATACACTGCAATTGGGGGTGTTAAGAAAAGACAGTTGCGATGGAGCGGCCACTTTAGTATTCAACTTCATTACCAAAGAATACAGTGATAATTGGGTGCCTGAAGATTTACCCGATCCAGACCCAGCAATTGATTTAAACGGCGGAACGGTTGATGATTTACTGTCAACAAACGTAACCACTACCAAAACATGGCGTTTAAGCGCCGATAGCCCTTTTGATTGGACCGATTTAAACGGAAACCTATTGAACGGCTGGCAAACGGTTGAAGATTATGAAGCAGCCGGTTGGCCAGGATATACATCGGCCGATCAAGCTTCGGTTGTTGAAAATAAAATCACATTTTCTAATGACGGTACGGTTTCAACCATTGATAGCAACGGTACGGAAATGAGTGGTATGTATTCCTCAAGCACTGATGGCACAAATATCATCACATTTACTGATATTACACCGTTTTTCCCCATTGGAAGCTCTTGGGCAACTGTAGGTACTACATCGCAAAACCAATGGAAAATTGTTAAAACCGCAAAAACCGATGGTGTTGTGTCCGATATTTGGTTTGGCAAACGCGATGAAACAGGTAAAAATGAATATATGGTGTTCCATTTTGTACTGGATAGTGGTTCTACCGGCGGAGGTAGCGAAAATGAAGGCAAGGAAGTGGCTGTCGATAATTCGAAACTGGCATACGGTGATTTGGAAGGAAATGGTAATTTTAGAATTGAACTTTTTAATGAATTTGGCTCAACATTTACCGATCCTCCAATCAACCCAGATGATATTGCTTTTGGCGAAAGTATGGAAATTACGTTCACACTTTCCGGTATCACCTTAACCAGCACTGCTGTAGGAAGCTATACCGCCGATTATCAATTTGCTTCCAACGGATGGGCATTCGGTTACTGGGGCGAGGGCACTAAAAACAGTGGCGATACTTCAGTAACCGGTGATGGCACTTATACCATTACGTTTACACCGGGTAGTGATGTTTCCGGACCTATTGTATTCACTATTGATATTTTTGGTTTAGCTGCCGATATTGAAGATATTTCAGCAGTAACCACAACCATCGATAAAATAGTCATTAAATAAAATGAAATTAAATGAGGCTGTCTGAAACACCTAAATAGCTGTTGTTCTGAAGTTGTTTTTAGAGTCATAGATAATTAGTGCTCAGAATAAGTTAATATTTATGGTAAGCCCGAAAGGCTTTCGACATATTGCAAAATATTATTTCAGACAGCCTCATTTAATTTTTTCGATTCACGATAACATGCCTTATTCACATTATCTAGCTTGAAAAATAACGAAGTATTTTATAGGCTGGGGTGGAGGCTTTTTGGCTTGTTCTGATTGAAAATAGTAACACAAAATTTAACTTATAAATAATAAAATGACAAAATATGTAATTGTATTAGCTAGTATGTTGTGCTTTTCCTGTGCCAAGGAAGAAGCGCAACAAACTTACAAGATAACATCGCCCGATGCTAAAAATGAAATTGTTTTTGAATTGCAAAACGGTGTTCCTGTTTATAAAGTTGCACACGAGGAAAAAGCGGTTTTAAAGCCGTCAAAACTCGGTTTTGTATTCAAGGAAAACGATTCGTTGTGCAACAACTTTGAGCTTTTGGAAGCTAAGGAGACTACTTTTAATGAAACTTGGGAACAGGTTTGGGGTGAAAAAAGTATCATCCAAAATCATTATAATCAGCTGTCTGTTACGCTTCAGGAAAAAGCAGAACCTAAAAGAAAGATTGAAATCCAGTTTCGTGCTTTTGATGATGGTGTAGCCTTCAGGTATATTTATCAGAATCAAGGGCAAAACGATTTGGTGATTATGGACGAGCTGACGTCGTTTAACGTGGCCGAAGATGGTGATACTTGGTGGATTCCGGCGTATAAAACCAATCGTTACGAACATTTGTACACAAAGTCGAGATTGAGTACCATTGATACCGTACACACGCCATTGACCATAAAAAGCGACAACGGACTCTTTTTGAGTTTCCATGAAGCCAATTTAAAAAACTACGCCAGTTACACAGTGGCGCATAACAGCGGTACCAATTTCGATTTGGATTTAATGCCGTGGAGCGATGGCGACAAAGTAAAAACCGACGGTAGTTTTAAAACCCCCTGGCGAACCATTCAAATTGCTGAAAAACCGGGCGATTTAATTGAATCGTATTTGGTGCTAAACCTTAACGACCCCAACACATTTGAAGACACCAGTTGGATTGAAACCTATAAATATCTCGGTGTTTGGTGGGGCATGCATATTTCGAAGTACACCTTTTGGGAAGGACCGAAACACGGTGCGAGTACTAAAATTTCGAAGGAGTATATCGATGCCTGTAAAGAATTGGGTGTGCACCATTTATTGATAGAAGGATGGAACAAGGGCTGGACACCGGCCTGGTACGAGAATAGAATGCACGAATTCAGTTTTACCGAATCTACCGACGATTTCGATTTAAAGGAAGTGACCGATTACGCTAAAGCAAACGATGTAAAAATAATTGGCTATCACGAAACAGGATCAAACATCATCAACTACCGAAAACAAATTGATGCCGGGATGAAATTGTACCAAGATATGGGCATCAACGATGTGAAAATTGGTCAAGTGGGCGATATGCTAAACATGACCGAGTGGCACGGCAGCCAGTTTGGGGTGCAGTATTACAGAGAGGTTCTGGAAAAAGCGGCCAAATATAAATTGACTGTTAATTTCCATGAGCCCATTAAAGACACCGGAGAACGCAGAACCTATCCGAACATGATGGCGCGCGAAGGTGCCCGTGGGCAGGAATACAACGCTTGGAGCGAGGGCAATCCGCCAAACCACACCACAACATTGCCGTTTACTCGAATGTTGTCTGGTCCTATGGATTTCACTCCTGGTGTTATCGATGTTTTGGAAACCAAAGGTTTCAATAACCGTCGCGTACACACCACCGCTGCAAAGCAATTGGCACTTTATGTAACCTTGTATTCACCCATTCAAATGTTGGCCGATTTGCCTGAAAATTATATAGGAAAACCAGAATTTCAATTCTTGGCCGATGTACCAACCAATTGGGAAGACACCAAAGTGTTGAATGCTGAAATTGGCGAGTACATTACTACGGTTCGCAAAGATTTAAAATCAGACGATTGGTATCTGGGTAGTATGACAAATGAAGTGGCTAGGGATTTAGAAATCGACCTTTCGTTTTTAGGAGAGGGCACTTTTGAAGCCCAAATTTATGCCGATGCCGAGGATACCGATTTAAACAATAATCCTTCAAAAGTGGCTATTTCAAAGAAAGAAGTAACAGCTTCAGATAAAATGACCTTAAACTTACCATCGGGTGGCGGAACGGCCATTCGGTTTGCCAAAAAATAACACTAATAAAACGACAGATGAAAATCAAACTGATATATGGCTTAACCTTTACGGCTGCTTTGCTATTTACATCCTGTAATGATAAAAAAGAGCCAAAACAGGTTTCAGAAAAAATAACTTCAAATGAATACCAAGGAAAGCCTATTAACCATGATTATGATGCCAAAATTGATAGCTTGATTGCCCAAATGACCATAGAGGAAAAATCGGGTATGCTGCATGGCAATAGCATGTTTGCGACAAAAGCCGTGGAGCGTTTAGGCATACCAGAGCTTACCATGGCCGATGGTCCTTTGGGCGTGCGTGAGGAAATTTCAAGGGATTCGTGGGCCGCTGCTGGCTGGGATAACGATTTCGCGACCTATTATCCCGCAGGTGGTGGTTTGGCCGCCACGTGGAACACCGAACTGTCGTATTTATTCGGCACTAGTGTAGGCGAGGAAGCCATTGCCAGAGATAAGGATGTATTGCTTTCTCCGGCCATCAATATTATCAGAACACCATTGGGCGGAAGAACTTACGAGTATTTTACCGAAGACCCATTTCTGAACAAAAAAATCACCGTGCCATTTATTGTGGGGGTTCAGGAAAACGATGTAGCCGTTTGTGTAAAGCATTATGCAGCCAACAACCAAGAAACCAATCGTGATTTTGTGGATGTTCAAATCGATGAGCGCGCCCTTCGCGAAATTTATCTTCCTGCATTTAAGGCAGCGGTAACCGAAGCCAATGCTTACAGTTTCATGGGCGCTTACAATAAATTTAGAGGCGAATATTTGTGTGAAAACAAATATATGCTCACCGATGTATTGAGAGATGAATGGGGTTTCGAAGGCATTGTGGTTTCAGATTGGGCAGCTGTTCACGATACCAAAAAATCCATTGAGAGTGGTTTGGATGTTGAAATGGGAACGCCAAAACCCTTTAACGAATTCTTTTATGCCGATGCGTTGATTGAAAAGGTAAAAGCCGGTGAAATCGCCGAAGCCGATGTTGATAAAGCTGTAAAGCGCGTATTGCAACTCATGTTCACCTTAAAAAGTATAGATGATAAAGGTCCTGCCAAAGGAAGCATCAATACCGAAGCCCATTTTCAGGATGCTTATAAAATAGCGACAGAATCTATTGTTCTTCTTAAAAATGAAAAAGGGCAGTTGCCATTAAATACCCAAAACATAAAAAGTATTGCCGTAATAGGCAACAATGCCAAAAAGAAAAATGCTTTGGGTGGTTTTGGTGCAGGTGTAAAAACCAAGCGAGAAGTAACACCATTGGAAGGTTTGCAAAACAGACTTCCCGAAACGGTTAAAATAAATTATGCAGAAGGCTATCTGGAGCGTTATTCAAAAACAGAAAAAGCCAAGTTTGGCGATATTACACTAAATGGCCCCGTAACCATTGACGAACTGGAACCCGAAATGTTGGAAGAAGCCATCAATGCGGCTAAAAACTCTGATGTGGCCATTGTTTTTGCAGGTTCAAACCGTGATTATGAAACCGAGGCTTCCGATAGGGCGAGTTTAAAGTTACCTTTTGGGCAGGAAGAACTGATTGAAAAAGTATTGGAAGCCAATCCCAATACCATCGTGGTGATGATTGCCGGAGCGCCTTTCAATATTGAAAATATCAGCCATAAATCGTCAGCGTTAATTTGGAGTTGGTTTAATGGCTCGGAAGGAGGAAATGCGTTGGCCGATGTTATTTTAGGAAATATCAATCCGTCGGGTAAATTACCATGGACCATGCCCAAAAAACTCGAAGATTCTCCCGCACATGCTACGCACAGTTTCCCAGGCGACCAATCGGTAAATTACACCGAGGGTATTTTGGTAGGCTACCGTTGGTTCGATACCAAAAATGTGGAACCGCTTTATCCGTTTGGCTACGGATTATCGTACACCAATTTTGAGTTTTCAGATTTAAAAACAGATAAAGAAAATTACAATCAAAATGAAGTGGTAAACGTTTCCTTCAGCATAAAAAACACGGGAACGGTTGATGGCAAAGAAGTGGCGCAACTTTATGTATCCGACCCCGAATCGTATGTTGAAAAAGCGGCCAAAGAATTAAAAGGCTTCAAAAAGGTTGAGGTTAAAAGTGGTGATTCAAAACTGGTAAATATTCAATTGCCCGTTAAAGAACTCGCCTATTATAACGAAGTGAAAAAGGAATGGTTGGTGGAGCCGGGCGTTTATAATTTGAAAATTGGAAATTCTTCGAAAAATATTTTGGCCGAAGTGTCTATTAACATTAATTAAAATCTGCTAAAAAATGAAACAAATAAATAACAAAGCCGTATTGGCCATATTGTTCCTTTTCGTTCAAATAGGCATGTATTCCTGTAGTTCAGACTCTTCTGATAATGAACCCGAAGAAGAGGAAGAAGCCATTGTAAAAACATTAACTACTGATAAATCAACTTTAGAATTTACCAATACGGAAAGTACCGTCGATATTACCGTTACAACGAATGTTGATACTTGGGTAATCAGTAGTTCTGGTACAGACTGGTTAACGCTCAGTGAAACATCGGGTACATCTGGAACCACTACCATTTCAATTACTGCCGAAGAAAATGCCAGTATCAATTCGAGAACCTCTACTGTTACAGTTAACGCTAATGGCGTAAGCGCTGTAAAAATTCCGGTAACACAAGCCGGTGCCAGTTCTTCCAACGGTATTTATCCAGATTATAACCTGAATCCGCTTCCGGCAGATATGACGGGAATGACCAGTACAGCTACTGAAATTGCTTCAAGAATTTCTCTCGGCTGGAATATTGGCAATACTTTGGAAGCTACTGGAGGCGAAACCGCTTGGGGCAACCCTATGGTAACAAAAGATTTGATTGATTTTGTAAAAGCCAGTGGTTTTGATGCCATCCGGATTCCCTGCGCATGGGACCAATATTTGGAAGATGTAGATAATGCAAAGTTGAAGTTAAGTTGGCTAAACCGTGTTAAGGAAGTAGTGCAGTATTGTGTGGATAACGATATGTATGTGGTACTCAATATCCACTGGGACGGCGGCTGGCTGGAAAACAATATAAACGAGTCCAGTAAAGAACAAGTCAATGCCAAGCAGAAAGCTTATTGGGAACAAATAGCCACTCACTTGCGCGATTTCGACGAGCATTTGTTGTTCGCCAGTGCCAACGAACCTGCGGTTGAAGATGCCGAACAAATGGCGGTTTTAACCCATTATCATCAAACGTTTATTGATGCTGTACGTGCAACTGGTGGTAAAAATGCCTACCGAACTTTGGTGGTTCAAGGTCCGGTAACCGACATTATTAAAACCAACGAATTAATGAATAGTTTACCTGTTGATACTGTTGAAAACCGTATGATGGCTGAAGTACATTACTATTCGCCATGGCAATTCGCAGGGTTGACTGAAGATGCCACTTGGGGTAAAATGTTTTACTACTGGGGCGAAGGTTTCCACTCCGAAACCGATATAGAGCGCAATGCTACATGGGCTGAAGAGGCCGAAATGGAGCAAACCTTTAAACTAATGAAAACTAAGTTTGTCGATCAAGGAATTCCTGTGATTTTAGGTGAATTTGGAGCCATTAGGCGAACAAACCTTACGGGCGATGACTTGCAATTGCACTTAGATTCTAGGGCATATTATATAAAAACGGTGGTTGAACAGGCTAAAGCGAACGGTATGTTGCCATTTTATTGGGACGAAGGAAGCCTTGGCAACAATGGTTTTGGGATTTTTGATAGAAGTAGCAATACGGTTTTCGATCAACAAATCTTAGATGCGCTGATAGAAGGGATAAATTGAAATGAAAAAAAATAAGTATTGTTTGCTGTTTGTTTTAGGGCTGTCACTTCTTTGTTGTCATTCGAATAAAACCAGTTCAGATAACATTTTGAAACCTGAATTGGACAGCTATACAAACCCCATTTTTCCGGGCGATTACCCAGACCCGAGCATCCTTCGTGATGATGAGGATTTTTATATGGTGCATTCGTCGTTTGAATATTATCCGGGGCTGCTCATTTGGCATTCCACCGATTTGATAAATTGGACGCCCGTAACCCATGCGCTGCACAAATATGTCGGTTCAGTTTGGGCACCCGATTTGGTGAAACATAACGGGAAATTTTACATTTATTTTCCAGCCAGTAACACCAATTACGTCATTACTGCTGATACTATTGAAGGTCCATGGAGCGAACCCGTGGAGTTAAACGTTTCGATGATAGACCCAGGCCATATCGCTGATGACGAAGGCAATCGGTATTTGTATTTCAGCAGCGGCAGTTATGTGCCTTTGTCAAAAGATGGGCTCTCAATTACTGGAGAAACGAAACATGTTTACGATGGTTGGGAAATTCCCCGAGACTGGTCCATCGAATGTTTTTGCATGGAAGGGCCTAAATTTTTCAAACGGGGCGATTACTATTATTTAACCGTAGCTGAAGGCGGAACAGCGGGGCCTGCCACAGGGCACATGGTCATTTCGGCACGCTCAAAATCGCCATTGGGGCCTTGGGAAAACGCACCGCACAATCCTATTTTAAGAACACAATCGAAGTCCGAACCATGGTGGTCGGTGGGCCACGGAACTATTTTTGACGATGCCAAGGGTAATTGGTACATGGTGTTCCATGGCTATGAAAACGGATTTTACAATATGGGCCGACAAACCATGCTCGTGCCCGTTGAATGGACCGAAGATGGCTGGTACAAAATCTCGGAACATATCGATTTGGAAAAACCAATCACTCTTCCGGATTTGCAGGATAAATCGAAAAATAAGTTTGCGCTAAATGATGATTTCTCCGGAAAAATATTAAAACCGCAATGGCACTTTTTGGGAGAATACGATGCCAACAGGTTCCAGTTGGAAAACCAAAGTTTGGTAATTAACGGCAAAGGAAATTTCTTAGGGACAAGTTCGCCGCTTTTGTGCATTCCGCAAGACCATAAATATATGGCCGAGGTAGAATTGGAGGTAGATGACAACGCCATTGGCGGTTTGGTATTGTTTTACAACGAAAGGGCTTTTTCGGGAATTTTGGCCGATAAAAACAACGTGTTGGCTAATTTAAGGGGCTGGCAATTTGTAACCGAAAAAAACGTCATTAAAAATCAAGTGCATTTACGTTTAAAGAGTATCGATAATGCTGTCGATATGTTTTATAGCCTAAATGGAAAAGATTGGATAAAAATTGAAAACTCCATCGAAACCACTTCATATAACCATAATGTACTAAGCGGATTTTTAAGTTTGCGTATTGGGCTGGTTTCTATGGGAGAAGGAAAAGTAATATTCAAGAATTTTAAATATACGCCACTGGATGATGAAGAATAAATTTATAATCGCATTTATTTTACTGATGTCTCTAGGACTAAAAGCGCAAACCGCATCAGAGTTTTTTCCGAAGGAAAACTTAATGTCCATCGGTATTTATTATTATCCCGAGCATTGGGATAGAAGTGAATGGGAGCGCGATATTAAAAACATTTCAGAATTGGGTTTTGAATTTATCCATTTAGCCGAATTTGCTTGGATAAATTTAGAACCCCAAGAAGGCGTTTATAAATTTGATTGGCTCGATGAGGTTGTTCGTTTGGCTGAAAAATATAAATTGAAAGTCATTTTAGGAACACCAACCGCCATTGCCCCCGTTTGGTTGGGCATAAAACACCCCGAAATTTATGCTATGGGTTCCAATTATTTACGAGCCGAACATGGTACCCGCGCCCAGCAGTCGTTGAGCAATCCCATTTGGAGGGCATATTCTAAAAAAATCATTGCAAAATTAGGCGAGCGTTATGGCCAGAATCCAACTGTAATTGGTTGGCAGTTGGATAACGAACCTGAAGCCAAGGAAGATTATAGTCCGTCGTCACAAAAAGCATTTCAAAAGTGGCTGGAGGAAAAATACAAAACTATTGATGGGTTGAACCACGCTTGGGGCACGGCATTTTGGAGTCAAACCTATTCCAATTTCAACCAAATAAAAATCCACAATGCCAATCACGTGGGTTGGTGGGGCACTAATCCGCATGCCTTGTTGGATTTTAAACGTTATTCGGCTGATACGCAAGCAGATTTTTTAGATTTTCAGGCTGAAATCCTTCGGCCTTTAATTTCAAAAGAACAGTACATCACCACCAATTATACGGCAACCACCTACGGCGCCGACCCACAGCGCACCGAAAAACTGGATTTCAATGCGTTTACCTCTTATCCCAATAAGGGGCAATCCAATATTGGCGAAAATGGTTTTAGGTTGGGCGACCCCAAGGAACTGTCGTTTGCATTGAGTTATTTTAAAAGGCTAAATAGTGTTTCTGGAATTATGGAACTACAACCTGGTTTTGTCAATTGGGGCAACATTAACCCATTGTTGCAGCCAGGAACGCTGCGCATGTGGTTGTACCATTGTTTTGGTGGCGATTTGTCGTTTGCCTGCTCTTACCGCTACCGTCAAATCAATTATGGCGCAGAGCAATACCACAGTGGTATTACCGCTTTAGATGGTGTGTCGTTATCGCATGGCGGGAAGGACTACGAACAGGTTATTGAGGAAATGAAAGAGCTTCGGAAAGTCTATAACCCCGATACTGAAATGCCTTCAGAATTAAAAAAAAGAAAAACGGCATTGCTTTGGAACCACGATAATTGGTGGAGTTTATCACGGCAAAAACAGACCAGCCAATGGAACACTTTAGGGTTTTTTCAGAAATATTTGGAAATCACTAAATCGTTTGGAGCACCTACTCAAATTATTAGTGAAACTGATAATTTTGATGATTATAACGTGGTCATTATTCCTGCTTTTGAAATGGTGGATGATGCACTCATAAAAAAATGGGAAAGTTATGTGCGCCAGGGCGGAAACTTGGTGTTGACACTTCGAACGGGCGTGAAGAACAAAAACGGACATTTATTTCAATCGGCTTACGCTGAAAAGATTTATCCGTTGATTGATGCTGAAATAGAATATTTTGACCATTTATTGCCCTACACAAAGGGCACGATTGAAAGCTCAGGAAACACCTATTACTGGAACAACTGGGCCGATTTAATTGAAGCAAACAGTCCGAAAAATGTTTTAGCAACTTACTCGAATCAATTTTATGCTGGAAAAGCAGCAGTAGTTACTAACAAAATTGGAAAAGGCACAGTAACTTACATTGGCGTGGATACCGATGATGCTCAACTCGAAAAGGACATTCTAAAAACGGTTTACAGTAATGCTAATATTTCAACCGAAAACTATCCCGAAGGCGTTTATTTACAATGGCGCGATGGCTTTTGGGTGGCGGTGAATTATTCTTCAACAGATTATTTGTTGGAAATTCCCGAAAACGCAAACATAATTATTGGTACTAATACTGTAAAGTCGGGCGGTGTTACCGTTTG
>JAUIKY010000020.1 GCA_030430535.1 Bacteroidia bacterium | reverse complement strand
AGCAGTTCCAGGTTCATCATATTATCGATAATAACCAAATAATCGTCATTTGAGGAATCCCAAGATTTAATGCACCCTACCGTATCGTTAAACCTTGAAGCCAGA
This sequence comes from Bacteroidia bacterium, assembly GCA_030430535.1. GTDB lineage: Bacteria > Bacteroidota > Bacteroidia > Flavobacteriales > Flavobacteriaceae > Flavisericum. The sequence goes on along the minus strand of JAUIKY010000020.1, from coordinate 58,835 downwards.
GATTTGGCACTGTTCATCAATATCTCTTTGTTTTCTTTAGAAGGGTTTAATCGTTCTGCATTGCCAAAACTACAATACATCATAAAGCCCAAATCGTGAGTCGTGGTATTATATTGCTCTTGTTCTAAATCTGCAAGCACACGTTCAATTTCCTTTTGAAACACTGGATTTTCAGCATTTTCATTTAAGTAAATTAAGGAACCCGGATAAAATCCACTACACCACCACCCCGAGCGGCTGGTTTCCAATTTATCTTGTTTAGCGTGATACGTTTTCGGGTAGCGACCCTCTGGCAAAATTTGCATGAGGTGTTCGTACTGTTTGGATGCCACCAATAAAGTGTCATCAATTTTTTTGGCTAATACATCTTCTTCCGTTTTACAAGAACTGAACATTAGCGTTATCGCTGCTATAATTAAAAACCGTACTGTCATTTTATGGGGTTGTTTTCTTTTTACTTAATTAATTTTGAAAGTTTTTTTACCTCTAGAATGTTCACCTTTGATGATTGAACATCTGCTATGCCCTCGCCGTCTATTTGGGTTACATCTTGTAGAAACACATAAAGGGTTTTATTTTTGTGCCATTGCGAAATATCGTAGTTGGGTTCCCACTGCCCAAACGAATTTTCGGTTAAATCGATAACCTGCCAAGCTTTATTGGCTTTTAAATCAGCATAGGCTAACGACACTTTATTGCCCCGCTCGCTATCCCTAAAAAGAATACCCGCAAAGGATTTATCGATTAAAATATCTGGACGCGAAATGGGGATACTTTTTGTGCCTCCACCGCCCAACGTAAATGCAGATTTCCTAAAACCAGTGTTTTCTTTTTTCCAAGTTGAACCCGCTTTGTATACCAGTTGGAACTGCGGTATGCTCCCCTCATTCCAATAGGATACTATGTACGGATTTCCGTTGGCATCAGCAGTCATCGCTGTTTGATTAATCAAATTGGTGTTTTGTGGAATTTTCCATGCAAACTCGGCATTAGCCAAAGTAATTGGCAAGGTATAAGGTTCTCCGGTTGATTTTTCCCAAGTTTTGCCACCATCCGTCGATTTTGCATAACACAAATCATGATTGGTCTCTACCCCCCAGGTTTCGCGCCAAACCCAAGAAAGGTGCACCGTGCCGTGCTTATCGACTACAGCTTGCCAATAGGCACTGCGTTTGTTTTCGCCATCGATTAAATTACTTTGAATTTGCGACCATTTTTTTGATTCGACATCGTAGGCATTAATCACCATGTTGCCTCGGCCCGACTCTCCCGAACGGTAAAAAAACAACAAATCACCACCCGGCATGTTATAGAATTCTGGGTAGGTTACTTTCTCTTCCTGTTTACCCGTCATGGTTATTTCCTCTCCCAAGTCTAAACTTAATGGTGTTTTACTAACCGCATACCTTAATTTTGAGTTGTGGTGGTCCCAGCTTACGTGTAAATAGCCCTCACCATCAACAGCTATACTTATACTATTATGAGCATCTTTTGTATGACCTTTATATGAAGTTTGGACAGTTTCCCAATGCGATTCCTTTAACTTTCGCTTGCCTAAAACCATGTACCCTTCTTTGTTGTAATAAGCCGTAAATTGGTAATTTGAAAATGAAGTAATGGCATTTTTTCTGAACTTAACCGTATTTACAGAATTTTTGCTCCAACCTTCACCAACGTTGGCAACCGTTATTTTTTGGGCACAAGACTGCCAAAAAACAACGTACACTAACAAGGTTAGCCATTTTGAATAAAATACTGTAGGGCCCATTTTCATGGAAGATATTTAATTTAGTTGGTAGGTTACAAACTTAGCACAATAGTCCACACTAAAGAGGGGATAAATTGACAAAAGAAGGGTTACTAAACGTCCATCACCTGAAAACACACGGGTTTGTCTCACTTCTTTATACCTATCTTCTATTTATAAAAAATACTTATTGATACTAATTTTTGGTTAAATCGGACGGTAATTTTTCAAACTGTTCCTTAAATAATTTCCTAAAATATTTTACGTTATTGAAGCCCACCTCATACGAAGCTTGTGCAATGGTATAATTTCCAGATTTAATTAATTCGGCAGCCTTATCGATCTTCACCTTTCTAGTGTATTGATTAATATTTAGCCCGGTAATGGCTTTCACTTTTCTAAAAAGCGAGGTTCGGCTCATCCCCATGTCTTGCGAAATATCCCAAACATCCGATTTTTCTTTGTCTAAATTTTCAAGGATCACTTGGGTCAGCTTTTTCAAGAACACCTTTTCCTGTTTTAAAACAGAATCATTTTCACTTTCTACCTCAACAGGTTCTTCTTCGGCGTTTAAAAAATAGGAACGCAAACGCTTTCTCGACTCCAATAAATTGTGAATTCTGGCTTGTAGAATTTGGCTACTGAAAGGCTTCACAATGTAATCATCTGCCCCATATTGATAACCTTCTTGAATGCTTTCGGTATTGCCTTTTGCGGTTAACAATATAATTGGGATATGGGTGGTTTCAGTGGTTTCCTTAAGTACATTGCACAATTCAATACCATCCATTTTTGGCATCATCACATCTGAAACTATTAAATCTGGAATATAACGTTTTGCTTTTTCAACGCCTTCCTCTCCATTTTTGGCATAAATAAGATCGTATTTACCTTCTAACAATCCGTCTAAATATTTCAAAATATCGGGGTTATCGTCAATGAGCAACACGAGCTCCCTATTATCATTGACTACTAAATTGGACGAGGTTTTGCTTTCTGAATACAATTCTGGCACCCAAATATCCGGTTCGGTTATTTCGGTATCGGAAACATTTACAGTATCAATAACCGCATCAGTAAATAACGATTCGTCCCTTGGTATGACCACCGTAAAAGTGCTTCCCAAATTAGGTTTGCTTTCAATGCTAATGGTGCCCATATGAAGCTCTACAAAACTTTTTGACAGAGACAAACCGATGCCGATGCCGTTTTTTCTTTTTACGGAGTTGGACTGGTAATATCTCTCGAAAACATACTCCAACTCTTCTGGGGTAATTCCATAGCCTGTGTCTTTTACCTTAATCTCAAAACTCTCCTCATCATAACTAAGTGTTACAAGCACTTCCCCATTATCAGGCGTATACTTAAAAGCATTGGATATCAAATTATTGAATATAATGTGAAGTTTTTCAAGATCGAACCAAGTTATTAAGGGTTCTTGAGGAAAATCATAGCGCAAGGCTATCCCCCGTTTTTTGGCCAACGGGAAATAATTATCCACCCATTGCTCTAAACATTCGGTAAGGTTGTGTTGATTGATACGCAACTTGCTTAGCCCCAAGTTAGCCTTTCTAAATTCTAAAAGTTTATTAATGGTCTGCAGTAGCTGCTTAGCATTTTTTTGAATTAAGGTTAAACTGTTTTTTTGTTTTAGTGACTTAACCTCTCCAATCAAATCTTCAATGGGGGCTAAAATTAATGTTAAGGGCGTTTTTAATTCATGCGAAAAGCTAGTAAAAAAACGGATTCTTTCTTCATTGAAATTGTATTCCAATTGGCGTTGTTTTTTTTCGAAAGCCAAAGAGTTTATCAATTTAACGCGTTCTGTATAGTATTTCATAAACCAATAAATGGCGGCCACCAACACCAAAACGTAGCCAATATATGCCCAAGTGGTTCTCCAAAAAGGAGGCTCTATGGTAAGGTTCATTTTTTTTATAACTTCATCGCCCGACCCAAATTTAGCTTTAACATTTAGGGTATAATCCCCAAATGGCAAGTTTACCAAGTTTACTTTTCCAAATTGATTAGTGTTAATCCATTGGTTGTTGTAACCATCAACTTTATACGAATACGTAACGTTTTTAGTGAAGGGGTATTTTAACGCCGTATAGTCCAACGAAAAGAACGTTTGATGCGGTTTTAAACGGATGTGGTCTTCATAAAAAATAGATTTATCGAGTACGCCGTCTTCTTCATTTTGGTTCACCTGTACCCGCTCTCCCAAAACTTCCAATCCTTTAAAAACAACAGGATAAACCTCTATATTGTCATGCAGATTATCGGGATTGAACACATTCAAACCCTTATCTCCCCCCAAATAAACCATGCCTGATGAAGTTATTAATCCTGAGCCGATATTGAATTTACCTTGCTGTATATTGGTATAGGTCTTTAGGTTGAAAATTTTATCGGTCAAGGCGTTATAATTGCTTATACCATTGTACGTTCCCAACCAAATATTTTTTTGGTTTTCCATAATAATACAACTTACCGTATTATTACTTAAGCCGTTTGCTTCGGTAAAAAAATCGATGTCGCCATCAATGGGATTGAAACGCAATAGCCCTTCATTTTGAGTACCTGCCAATATATCGCCACTAGGTAGCACAAGAATACTATAAATAACATTGGTTTTAAACCCTTCAATATTTCCGTGGTTATAAAAAACTCTGTCGTCAAGTGTTGGACTATATTTTAAAATCCCGTTGCCGTAAGTCGCCATCCATAAATCGCCATGGGCATCTTCATCGATATCCCTTACATCCAATTTGCCCAAGGAACTGATATAATGAAATTGCCCAGACTTTTCATCGTATTTAAAAACACCGCCTCTATTCGTGCCGACCCAAATATTGGCTTTGCTATCTTCAAAAATAACACGAACATCACTGCCACTGTCGGCATCACCTTGTAGATAGTGCTTACAGTTTCCTGTTTCAATATCCATTTGGTTTAAACCTCCTCGGTAAGTACCTACCCAAAGCCGTTGTTTGGAATCTTCAAACAACGATATAATATAATTATTACTAAGGCTTCTGCTATTATTTGGTTGATGCCTAAAGCGTTTAAATTCGCCCGTTTTCGGGTTCAACAAATCCAACCCTGCACCATCAGTACCAATCCATATTTTTCCGTTGAAACTTTCGGCCAAAGCACCTATTCGGTTATGGCTAATACTTCTCGTTTCGGTGGCTCTTTTTCTAATCAGCTTAATAGGTTCACCTCTCGGGCTAACAAAGTTTATCCCAGTACTTGTACCAATCCACATATTGCCTTCAAAATCTTTCTTGATGGAAGAAACCGTTCTGTTAAATACACTGGAGCCATCATCGGCCGGCAAATACCATTTCACCTGAAAATTACGCTTAAGAAAATCAGATTTATTGATAATATTCAAACCGCCGTTGGTTGTACCGATCCACATCTGTCCAAAATTATCTTCTTCGAAACAGCGCACATCGTTATCACTCAACCCCTTACCCTCTTGCGATGATTGTTCAAGGTGCAAGGTATCTCCTTTGGCCGTCATGGCGAACACCCCTTCATTCGAGCCTACCCAAAGGTTATCATCACTGTCCACAAAAAGGCCTTCAATACGTAAACCATCATCACTGTTTCCGTTTAACTTTACCCGTGAAACTTTTTTAGTTTTATAGTTTAATTTATTGAGTCCATTTCTATTGGTTCCTATCCAAAGCAGTGAATCTCCTTGACGAACCATACACGTAATAATGTTTGATGAAAGTGAATTTTCATCTTCTGGATTATGGACAAATACGCCAGCAGTTTCTCCACTTTTGTCAATTATTTGAACACCCGCACCAAATATCCCTAAAAAAATACGTCCATTGGGCTCTGTTTCAAAAACACTTATACTGTTGCCAATTAACCCATTTTCTTGATTGAACGTTTTAAAAAAACCATTCTTTGAATTATAAATATTCAAACTTTCATTGGTTGCTATTAACAGCCTACCATCATCAACAACTTGTATTTCATTAATAAAATTGTCATTTAGCTTTACGTTATCGTTGCTGTTTTCCTTTTTAAAAACTGTAAAATCGGTGCCGTCATATCTATTGAGTCCATCGGGGGTCCCTACCCAAATAAAACCTAAAGAATCTTGCTCAATACTGTTTACCACGTTATTGGACAGCCCCAATTCAACGTCCAATAGATAGAAATTAAGTTCGTTGTTTATAGAATTTAGCCGTTGGATGGAACTTTGGGAATAGCTCACCACCACGCAAAAAAACAATATGTACTGAAAAATTTTCTGCATATACGTTTTAATATAACACTTATTTTAAACCCAATCTACTAATTATCTGTTAGGAGTTGCGCTTAAAAACAAAAAAAATCATGTTCATTAGTCTGTTCAAAAATTTACAAATGCCTACTTTCTTTGTGGATGGCTAGGTTATATTTTGAGCTTGATAACACTTAAAGACTGACTTGGCAACTCCACTTTCACTTGGTTGCGTTTGATTTTAATTTCTGAAGAAACAGGACTGATTTTTTCGGGAGCCTCGAAAGTATTGAAAGTCTCTAATCCATTATCTTGAAGGGTCAACACCGTACCTTTGCGGTTTAATTTGCCCCCTTCAACATTAATGGTTATGGTTTGGCTTGTATTCCCTGTATTGACAGCCTTAAAAATCAGTTCTTTTGAATGTGCATCTTTTACCGCCGATAGGTACAAATTATCTTGCCCTGTTAATGGCACATCGTTTTGGGTTACTTTTAAAACATGGGTTCCGGGGTTTGTTGCGAACAATTTTTGCACATAATAATTGGGCGTTCCGTAGGACTCCAAATTATTGAACCATATCATATCTGGTGCCCATTGGTAAGCATCGGCATGAGCCATTAATGGCGCATATGAGGTTAAATGCACCACACCGGCATTGCGTTCCAAGCCTGTCATGAAGGCCGCTTCCGCCAGTGCGCCTTCCCAGTTGTTCTCTGCAGGGCCATCCCCAACACCTTTTGGGTGCGCCGCGTACTCGCCGGCAAATACTTTGGGACCGTTTCTATCGTAGTCATCATATCGTGCGGCATTACTCCTGAACCACTCCGGGGAACGGTAATAATGCTCATCTACAATAGCTACATCGAGTTTTTTAAGTTCTTCCCAGCCGTACTCAAAATGCTCTCCGTCTGGCGAAGGCCCACTCCCCGAAACCACGATAATTTCGGGATATTTTTCTTTGATGGCCTTTTCAATTATGGCATAACGCTCAATATAAACCTCGCCCCATTGCTCGTTACCAATACCAATATATTTCATGTTGAAAGGTTCTGGATGCCCCATTTTGGCACGCAATTTCCCCCAATTTGTTGAGCTGTCTCCATTGGCAAATTCAATCAAATCCAAAGCATCCTGAACATAAGGATCTAATTCATCCAATGGCACCAACTCCCCCGTATTGTATTGGCAAGCTATTCCACAACTTAAAATGGGCAAGGGCTCCGCTCCTAGATCTTCGGACAATTGAAAATACTCGTAAAAACCGATCCCGAAACTTTGGTAATAATCTGGAGTGAACTTGTGCATAAACTCAGTATTCCATCGGTTTACCAGTACTTCCCTGTTTTCAATTTCGCCAACCGTTTTTTTCCATTGGTATCGGCGTTCTAAAGTTCTTCCTTCCACAATACAGCCGCCCGGAAACCTTAAAAATCCGGGGTTAAGGTCATCCAATAATTGCACAAGATCTTTCCTTAGTCCTTTTTCTCTTCCTTTCCAAGTATCTTCCGGAAACATCGATACCATATCCAAATCGATTACACCTGTGCCAGCGAACGTTATTTTAAGCTTTGCGTTTTCCACTGTTTCCGAAGCCACCATCTGTGATTTGTAATGCTTCCAGCCATCACCTTTTGGCATTATTGATGTTTCGCCTATTACGTTATCCGATTCGTCAATAAGCTGAAAAATCACTTTTTGAATGTCGCCGCTTTGCTTGGCCATATTGACATAAAGATTGTACTGGTTGTCTTTTTTGATACCCATGCCACGATAGCCTTCGTTGATGAGCTGATAACCATCGGCATTTTTTACCGTTACTCTGGCAAAGTTATGGTTAGTGTTCTGCTCTTTGTATTTCATGATATTGAGCATTCCTGAATTTTTATTTAAGGAATGCCTATTGGTATTGGGCTGTTGCCACCCCATAGATGGATTTAAAGTAAACTCGAACGAGCGGTTTTTTACCAATTCGGCGTATAAACCGCCATCGGCCGCAAAGTTGATATCCTCGAAGAATATCCCGTACATTGTGGGCTGCACTTCTGCTACAGATTGGCTGACATCAACATTCAAAGGGTCCGTTTGACTTTGGGCGCTTAAAAAGCTGGGTAATATGGCTGCTATGAAACAGAGCCTTTTCATCAAATTAAAGTTCATCTTATTTTTTTAGTTTTAGTTAGTTTGCTTTTTCGCTTATTAACCTAATACCGTAAATTCCAGCTGTTGTGGAGTTTGGCATGGCCTCAAAACGAAGGTTTAGTATTTTATTTTGTTCAACTATATCTTTTGGCAAGTCATAATCTACATCAAAAAAATTATCGCCTTCTGTTCCGTTTAGCTCTGGACTTGCAATTAATTTTCCATTCAACAAGATTTTAAATTGTCGCCCCTTGTCTTTTCCGTAATAAGTAATCCGAATGGCCTTGGCTTCATTACCCCTATTTTTTAAATTGTAGCTGAACCACCCTCTGGCATCGCGCCAGTGCCTGTTTTGGTGCACGCCACTATTTGAGTCTTTAGACTCTATACCGTGATCACTTTCAGGTTGTTGCTCGCCCGGCGCGATATAATCTAAAGTGATAGACCTTAAATAGGCTTCCTCTTTTTGTTTATTTTCAAGTTCCTGTTTTCTTTTTTCCAAGCCTTCCGGTGTTTCGGTATCAAAATAAATGGCATAGCGTTTTTCGTGGATTTTATAAAACGGTTGGAGCTCCAAATTTTTGAAATGTTCTGGATACACCAATCCACTTGTTGAAAACTTCAATGCTTCTCCCGGAATGGGTTTAATATGTTTTAAAATTGAAGCTTTATCTTCTGAAACAAACATAGGGGCTTCCGTCATAGGTAAAAATGGGCCACTGGCAATATGACCTCCCCTGCTATCGTCTGCAAACATGCCATCTTGGTTTTCTTCACCTGTTACGGCAGCGAGCACAATGGGGCCGTATTTAACCGAAACAAAACCTGATTCGTCGGGAATTTCTTCAAGGCTCAATTGCATGGGCAATTCCATTTCGATGGTGTCACCCGATTTCCATTTTCGGCTCAACGCCACATAACTACCTAGCGCAGCGTTAATATTTTGTTGCTTTCCATTGATTGTTATTTTCAACTCCCCATGTTTAACCCAAGATGGATAGCGCAGCTTAACAGTAGCCTTCGTTCTCCTTTTACTTTGCCAGATAAGTTGAGTTTTGGCTTCCTCTGGAAAATGGGTGTTTTGCACAATAGTAGCTCGTTTTTCTTTCCAATTTACTTTTGAAGGCATGAACAAATTAACATAGAGCGTATCGGCGGTTTTTGCATAAATCAGCTCATTGTATTTGGTATGGTTTTCCAAACCAGAACCTACACAGCACCAAAAACTGGTTTCTGGCTGAGAATACACCCTATAGTGTCCGGGACGCATAGGGGTGAAATATACAAATCCGCCATTAGGATTTTGACTCGATAGAATGTGGTTGTAGAGTCCTCGTTCGTAAAAATCGATATAGTTTTCGCTTCCAGAATCTTCGAACAGCAGCTTGCTCAATTTCAGCATATTGTAAGTATTGCAAGTCTCCGGCCCTTGTTCGCTGGTTAACACAGAACTGAAATCGTCAATAGGATTAAAGTGTTCCCGCACACTATTCCCGCCAATACTCAACGAGCGATGCTCTGTCACATTTTCGTAAAAATGGGAAGCTGCATCGTGAAACTTTTCGTCAGAACCCAATTGACTTATACGCTTAAATCCAATAAATTTTGGAATTTGTGTATTGGCATGCATACCGGTTAAAATATCGTTATTGGCAGCCAACGGATCCAAAAGCGCATGTTCTGAAAATCGTTTAGCCAACTCCAGATATTTTTTATCGCCAGTAATAGCATAAACTTCGGCAAAAACTTCGTTCAGCCCACCATGTTCCGAACGCAGCATGTCCTGCACTTGGGCTTCGGTTAAATTTTCCGTAATCTTTATAAACCAATCGGTCAAGGCTATTAACATCTGTTTAGCCTCTGGCTTGTTCGCGTGCACCCACGCATCTTTCAATCCTGCAAAGGTTTTGTGAATGTTATATAGTGGCACCCAACTACCGTTTAAGCTAAAACTGCCTGCATTGATATGGCCAGATTCTATCTCTTTCCATAGCTTTTCACTCCTTGGAACGCCGCCAATATAACCGTTACCATTAGCCGTTTGTACCCTTTTTAATTCAGACAACGTATAATCCAACAAACTATCGGCCTGCTTGTTTTTTGTTGAAGCATAATACATTGATAATGCCGAAACGTAATGCCCCAATATATGCCCGTCAAGTCCAGTGTTTTCCCAATTGGTATAGGATTCTGACTTCGGTTGGAGACCTGCTTCCCGCAAAAAGGGAGCAAGCAACCTATCCGGATTTAATTGTTTGATGTAATTAAAATCCGTTTTGGAGGCCTTATGAAAAACGCCCTCGGTCACTTCCACTTGATCTAACGGGAAAGTTGTTACGCTTTGTTGCGCTTCGACCAACAACGAAAAACACACCACAGCACTTCCGAGTAAATATTTTATACCAATCACAAAACTTTTAATATCCATAACCCAAACTTCCTAAAATACAAATGTAAATTTTACACTTGTAAAATAACAACAAAAAAGCTGAACTTCCAAATAATTTATTGAGGAAAGATTGTAAATAACTAATTTTAATAATGGCTAAGAAATTTTCGTCAGTTACAGTGAATTTCACAATAAAAGTGAGTGGAATTTGTATCGAAAATAAACTTCTCGATACAAAATTCTTGCAGAATTTTACTCGAAGTGACGCTTCCCCTTAAACATTATTCACGTTAGCTTAAATTATTTTGACGGTATCTGAGTTCTTTTCTTCTGAGGGGTTATGTAAATAAAGAATTTCAAAGGAAACCCCAACGCAAAACATCGGGGAATTTTCAGATTAACCTGTATGTAAAGTTTACGGTGACGCTACATTTATTCAATAACCTTCAAAGCCCTGCCCACTTTGGTGAAAGCTTCAACCGCTTTATCGACGTGCTCTGTATCGTGCGAAGCGGAAAGCTGCACCCGGATTCTAGCCTTTTCTTTGGGCACTACCGGATAGAAAAAAGCAATCACATAAATACCTTCATCCAACAATAGTGCTGCAAATTCCTGTGCCAATTTAGCATCGTACAACATCACTGGAACTATGGGATGTTCCCCGGGAATGATATCAAATCCGGCTTCGGTCATCTTGGTTCTAAAACGCTTGGTGTTGTACTGCACTTTTTCAATTAAATCGGTTGAAGTTTTCAACTTATCAAGCACAGCGATTGATGCGCCGGCAATAGCAGGCGCCAAGGTATTGGAAAATAAATATGGTCGGGATTTTTGTCTTAGCATATCTACTATTTCCTTTTTTGCCGCCGTAAATCCGCCGGAAGCACCTCCAAGGGCCTTTCCGTAGGTTCCGGTTATGATGTCTATCCTACCCATAACGGCTCTGTATTCGTGTGTACCGCGGCCTGTTTCCCCAATAAATCCTGTAGCATGACACTCATCAACCATGACCATGGCTTCGTATTTATCGGCCAAATCACATATTTTATCAAGCTGGGCAATGGTACCGTCCATAGAAAACACGCCATCGGTAACAATCAGTTTTCTTCTCGCTACCGAAGCAGCTTTCAACTGTTCCTCCAAAGCTTCCATGTTATTGTGCGAATAGCGATACCTTGCCGCTTTGCACAACCGGATCCCATCAATGATAGATGCGTGGTTTAATTCATCCGAAATTATGGCGTCTTCTTTTGAAAGAATGGGTTCAAAAACCCCACCGTTGGCATCAAAAGCAGCAGCATAAAGAATACAATCTTCCATACCTAAAAACTCTGCGGTTTTTTGTTCCAATGCTTTGTGGATATCTTGCGTACCACAAATGAAACGTACCGACGACAGGCCAAAACCATGTGTTTTCATGGCTTCAATCCCAGCTTCAACCACATCTGGATGTGATGATAGCCCCAAATAATTGTTGGCACAAAAGTTAAGCACCTCACCACCAGCCGTGGTATTGATTTTGGCGCCTTGCGGCGTAGTAATTATGCGTTCCTTTTTATAAAGCCCAGATGCTTTTATGTCGTTCAGTTCATTTTCAAGTTGTTGTTTAACTGCTCCGTACATGTTTTTAATATTTTTTAATCTATGTTATCAATTGTTTTTATCGGCGCTTAACCTCTCTAGTGTATCGGACATTTAAACTAGAGCATTTTTCAGACTTTTCAAGGGCTTGACCTTAAAGGCAACCTAATTCTTGCCGAGAAAAAACCGAACAGTTCATAAAGATAAATTTAATTTACCGAATGAACAGTCTATTTTGGCGGGAAAGTGTTCACTGACTTGTACACGTTTTATTGGAAACAGACGCTTTATTTGACAACAAAGAAAACACCCAAAAACAAAAAACACTGATAATCTTAAGATTAACAGTGCTTTATTTTTCACCTATTACTAAGTTAGTCGGGGTGGCAGGAAGCCTCCCTTCCCCCGTTATCTCTTTAAAATCAACAAGCTCAAAATTTTAAACTAGACTTGGTAACCGAATAGGTAACTTATTTGATGTGGACTTTTGTTTTATTTTATGCTAATATACTGATTCTTAAACTGTATTTCGAAGTAAACATCAATTTTTATATTTATATTGTTCTTTCACAAAAACAATATAAATATCACTAATGTATTTGCGTTTTAGGACGACTACTTTCTCATCAAAATATCCATCCATCATCTCCCTAAAAATAAATAATAAAAACACAAAAGTTGTCTTGGCATGAAATTATCTATTAAAGAAATTACACCCCTTCCAATACTGATTTATGACACTTCGGTTCATTAGCTTATTATATAAAGGGAAAAAAGGAAAAAGTAATCATTTACTATTGTAAAAAAGAGATGCCATATAAAGAACTTTGTCTATTAAAGACATTAGCTTAACACTTGTTTCCCTCATTAGAAACCTGTTAATCAACTTTTTATTTCAATCAACTTTTAATATAGATTAATATAGTTTATCTTTGGTTAAATAAAAAATGCTCTTTAAATCATAAAATTGATGAAACTCTATATTAAATATATGGTAAGCTTAAGATGCAAGCTTCTTGTTAAATATGAGTTAGAAAAATTGGGTTTACATTATACAAGCGTTGAACTTGGAATGATTGAAATGAAAGAGAAAATTTCCGAATCTCAAAAACGAAAACTCAAATTAAGCTTAGGAGTATCTGGTTTAGAGTTATTGGATGATAAAAAAAGTATTCTAGTCGACAGGGTAAAAAACATAATTATAGAAATGATTCATTATTCTGATGAAGTCCCGAAAGTTAATTACTCTGATCATATTGCAGAAAAATTGAATTATGATTACAAGTATTTATCAAATCTGTTTTCAGAAGTAAAAGGAATTACTATTCAGCATTTTATTATTAAGCACAAAATAGAAAGGGTAAAAGAACTGATTCTTTATAACGAACTCAATCTCACCGAAATTGCCTATAAATTAAATTATAGTAGTGTAGCACATTTATCTAACCAATTCAAAAAAGTTACTGGACACACGCCTACTTTTTATAAAAAAATAGGAAAAAAAAGAAAAAGCTATCTTGAATACCTGTAACATCTGTAATTTTATTACATTTATTATGTAACATAAATTGAGAAGTTAGTTCTCAACTTTGTACTAGTACAATTAAGTACGGTTAAATTATATAATTATGGAAGCCAAGAACAAAGAAGGAGAGAGAAAGTCAAGTGAGCTATTTAAATTTAGTGGTGACTGGAACAAGCAATCAAAAGCATTGAAAGCAAAGTACCCAAAGTTGACATCTGAAGATGTGAAATTTGAAAGCGGTAAAGAATTGGATTTGATAAAAAGATTAGAAGTTAAATTAAATAAGGACAAAAATGAAGTTATCGACATCTTAAAATCTAATTACAAAGCTACAGCAAATGTAATCTAACGCATTAAGTTGAATAAAACACTAAAGAACAGTTTTAATTATAAAACTGTTCTTTTTTTTATTCACTTAACTCTAAAACAGTGATTTATACAACTATTTAAGTTAAATATATAACTATATCCATTCAATACATCGTTATTTTTGTATTGCTATTAATCAGTCATAGAAGTCCAAATGAATAATCTTTTTGGAGTTAGAACAGCAGACTTAAAAGTCTGCTTTCTTGTTTTGGTTAACCATATGAGGTATAAATATTATTTGTTAAGCAAACAAAATTAACGATACCCCATTATTAATTAAATTTTAAAAATTAAAACCATGCCAAAAGAGAAAAGCAGTAAAACTAAGAAAAGTAAAGCTCCATCTGCAAGAATAACTAAAGAAAAGAGCTAAAGCAGAAAAGGGAAGAATTAAAAAGAATGTGTGAATATAAATTCTACTATGGAAAATTATGAATTTGAGAACCTAACAGCATTCAACATTGGTGATAAGTTAAGATATGTCCCTAACACTATAGTTGTAAAACACATTTTAAATAAAAAAACTGGAAATATCATGGCTTTAGCGCTGGACTATGGTAAAGTCTATAAGCCTAAATTAACACCTTTTTCAACTTTTATAAATGTTATCGAAGGAAAAGCAGAGTTTGTGTTAGACAATTTGTCTACCTATTTACAGACAAATGACTCCATGATTATTCCTGGTCATGTTTCATATACACTAGAAGCTAATCAGAGATTCAAGATGCTTTCAATTATTTTAAAAAGTGGTTATGATGACTTAGATCCTTAGAGCAATTTTTAATTTTAATATCCCCTACAATGAGTGATTCACACTGTACAATGTTAATTTTCTACGACATAGCAGAAAAATTAACATATACCTCAAACGCCATATCAATAATCACCGTTTTAAAGAAAAAAACAGGAGAAATAAAAGCAATGTCTTTTGATTTAGGGACGGAACTGACAGGCAAGAAATCCGGGGTCTCTATATTTTTTCAGATAATTGAAGGTAATACTAAAATAATAGTGGATAACGAAATCACTGTTTTAAAGTCAGGAGATACGATGGTAATCCCAAAATATACAGATTACTTAATTGTTGCAACACATAGGGTCAAAATACTCTCAATTACTTTAGATTTGACATTGAAAAGTTTACAATTGAACAAACCCTCCACGGAAAAAAAACTATATAAAGCGGGACAAACAGTTTATTCCAAAAATAGACCTGAAAAAGCTTTGATTGTCAGAGCATTTTTGAATAAAATATACTATTGTTATGTAAAGGATTGTCCCGAAGATAATGAAGAGGTTTATTTTGAAAGAGAGTTAACTATATAAATTTTATTGAACATCCAGAAATAAGAACGACAGGTTCTTGGTATCAAAAAAAAAAAAAAAAGAGGATAACCCATCGGTTATAACACAACTCTCATACAAATAAAAAAATCAGAGATTGATTATTGCTACGTATTAGGTGGCAAAGTCAATAGTGACTAGTTAAGCTCAGCATAAAAAAATTACAAAGTATTTTCCCGCATGATGGTAACCAATCATGAATTAGACTGACTATTCTAAAGGATTCCTCTATGTAAATGACTATTGCGAATCTAAGGGAAAAGCAAGAGGGTAACACGCCTCGCGATGTTACGTTTTCATGTTCCTTCAGAACGGCAACAAAATAAAGGGCTTTGGAAGGTTGTACTTTTTTGTGCTTTGTTCGCAGTGTTTGTTTTTCAGAAAAAGTCTTGGCAACCCAATGAAATCAATATTTTTTTTCAGAAAAAATCTATATAAGTCGTGAAATATAGCCGTTTTATGACAAGGAACTCTGCTAAATCAGTTTTCCCAAAAAATAGTGTTTGCGAGTTTATAGGTCGCAAAGCAAGAGGGTAGCGTGCTAACGCAACGCTACGTTTTCATTTACTCCGAAAAGCCCCGGTCTATAAGGGTGTGTAACCAACTCATTTAATCGTCAAACCCCATTCTTTACGAAAAAAGCTTCGTAGCTCAATAAAACCGTTCATTTTTTAGTAAAAATTAGCCCTCCAATAAAATTCCAATAAAAACACTTCGTAGTAATAGCTCGACAGATGTTAGGGATTCAATTCGGAATGGATGTAGCAACCAACGTCTATTGCAATATATTCCTATCTCTTTTATCCGATTTTACCCTCCGTCGGACAAAATGATATTCTCATTTAATTCAAACAAACACCTTCTTCCTTTAACCAGAATGCAGACATTCAAAGTTAATTTTAAAAAAATGCTGAATAACTGCACATAGTCATAAACACGCAATAATTTAAATAGTCTCTATATCGTTCTTAGTACAAGTTCTTCAAAGATTACTTTTTAGTAAAATTAGACGGAGGTTTTCCCATGGACTTTTTTAAGGTGTTCCAAATGGTTTTCGCCCAATTTGTTGGCCCGTTTTAAAAACCTCTCGCATCGTTTTAAAACCTTGTCTACATCTTTAAGTTTGAAATCGCTTGTCCCGTCCGTACCTTTAAAGCGTATGATATCGGATGCATTACAGAGCATATAATACTGGCGTTGAAGCCCAAATGTGTTTTGTGGAAAAATAGTTTCCGGGAGGGTTGTAAAAGCGGTACATAAATGCAATAAATAAGTTAGTGTATAGTGATGGGGCTTGAACTCCCAAAATACATATAACAGTGCTAAACATATTTGCACCATGGCTTCGTGAAGGACTGCCAATTTTGATATGGCGTCTTCTTCATTATGGATAACGTCTATGATCGAAAATAAATATACCGCCCGTTTTATGCGATTTTTCCAAATGGTTTCAATGGCATCGTAAATGAAAGCGTGGTGCATCAAGGCAAATCGGCTATAACTTAAAAGGGCATCATCTTCCTTATACATACAAGGCGCTTCTTTTAGTGTGCGCGCCAAAAAATTATCACCAAAACTTATCCGCTCCATCAGGTTTGTCAATCTACAATAGATGATATAGGCTTTGCAGTGCTGGTTCATTTTGTTGTAGACCTCTTCCATGAGGTCATCTAAATTTTTATCCAAGGCTGTATGTCCTACCACCAGTAATATATAAATGGCTTGCGTTTGGGATTTTTCGTTTTGGGGCGGTAGATAGGTTACCCGCTTACTTTTGGTTTTGTCCTTTTTGATAACATAGATGGAATGTAAAGGAGTTAAGTTCTTGAGAAGAGCTATAAATTTTTCTTGAAAGGGAAATTTTGTTGTGACACTTGCATTCATGGCTTTCTGTTTTCCCTAAAGTAAAGCCCACACGTCCGTGTACCCAACCACGCGGAGTTGTATTTTACACCTCTTAAATTGTTTTTTACCTAAAACTATACGGGATTAATTATTATATTTGGGGTATGGAAACAGCTACAAAACCAAATCACATCGGGCGCAAGATTAGCCGCATCCGTGAACTTAGGGGCATGAAACAGGAAGCCCTTGCCGATGCCCTGAACATCAGCCAACAGGCCGTATCTAAGATTGAACAGTCTGAACAGATTGAGGACGATAAACTGGAACAGGTGGCCAAAGCCTTAGGCGTGACCAAGGAAGGTATTGAAAATTTTTCAGAAGAAACCGTTTTTAATATTATTGGAAATACTGTAACCAACCATGATAACTCATCACTATTTTCATATCAACCAACATTTAATCCTCTTGATAAATTAATTGAAGCTCACGAGGAAAACAAAAAACTCTACGAACGCCTTTTACAAGCCGAGCAGGAAAAAATCAAGTATTTGGAAAAACTTCTCGATAAGTAATTTTGGATTATTCAGCATAAAATTCCCTTTCAGTACGCTCCCGTCTTTTGGTGAGGAGCGCACTGAAAGGGAATTCTTTTTTTAAGCCTAAAAAATAATTGGTTTTATTGGGTAAGCTCATACGGAATTTTTGATTCCATTTCCAGCTTCCGTTCCAACTGCCTCATGTCCTCTCCCGTCTTTCTCTCCAATACCCGTGCATAGATCTGCGTGGTGCTTATTTTTTTATGGCCGAGCAGTTTAGATACCGTTTCTATGGGTACGCCATTGCTCAGGGTCACGGTCGTTGCAAAGGTGTGCCTGGCCACATGGAATGTGAGGTGCTTTCTTATCCGGCACACATCGGCTATCTCCTTCAGGTACGAGTTCAGCTTTTGGTTCGATATGGTAGGAAAAAGGTTGTCGCTGCCAGCATTGGATGGGCGTTCCCTATATTTCACGATGATGGCATGGGCTTTCGACAGTAACGGCAGCCTTACCGCAACGCTGGTCTTTTCCCGTTTTAGGCACAGCCACTTTCCGCCATCGATGCCCACGGTTAGGTTTTCCGCGGTAAGGTTCATCACATCTTTATACGACAGCCCCGTATAGCAGCTGAACACGAACAAATCCTTTATCAGTTGCAATCTGGTTATTTCAAAATTCTTGGCTTCGATACTGGCCAGCTCTTCCTTGTTGAGAAAGTCCCGTTCCTTTTTTTCGTACTTCGCCTCGAATTTCAAGAACGGGTCCTTTTCCAGCCATTCCATTTTATAGGCCAAACTGACCATTTTTCGCAGCCGCTCGATGTGCTTCATCACCGTATTGTTCCCCATCGATTTTTGTTCCCGCAGAAAACGCTCAAAGTCGATGATGAACCTATACCCCAGTTCGGACAGGAAAATATCGGTTGTCCTATGCTTTTGTTTCAAAAAGGCAAATATGTACCTATGGGTGGTAAAATAGTTCTTTTGGGTGCCCCACCTTAATGTTTCTTTCATGTGGGCATTGTGGTAATCGATAATATCGGAAAGGGTGTGGCGGCCTTCGCCGTCCCCCATGAATTGGGACTTAACGATACTGGCAGTGACCAGCCTGTTCTCGTTCCTCAGCTTTTGGTAGATCTCGAAAAGACGGGCATTGACCTGTTCAATGTAATTGTTCATGGCCTTGGCCCCGCTCCCCAGGCCTTTGAGCCTGCCCTTTCCTGAATCCCAATCAGAAACGGGCACTTTCCGTTTTAGGGAGAGTTCGGCCCGTTTTCCGTTTACCGTGATCCGGGCATAAAGTGGTGCCTTTCCGTTTTTGGCACTGGCCTGTTTAAGCCAGTACAGTACGGCGAATGTGCTTTGGGTTTTCATACGCTTTTGTTTTTAAAGTTGGACATTGAAAAACAAAAGTCAAATCAAATGGTTCGGTTACCTTTTTTATGGGTTTTTGTGAGCGGTAACCGAATAGGTCACTTTTTTAACCAAATCAATTCAAATTAAATGATAGGCCCAAAAACACAAAAACTTGACAATCATTCGATTACCAAGTTTTTGATGCTTATTGATTTGTTAAAAAGTCGGGGTGGCAGGATTCGAACCTGCGACCTCCGCGTCCCAAACGCGGCGCGATAACCGGGCTACGCTACACCCCGAGTAATGGTTATCTGTAACGGGGTGCAAATATACTGCTTTTATTTATTTTGCAAATCATTATTTATAAAATATTTATTGCCGAATTTATTTTAGTTTAGCTAAAGTCAAAACATGTACCCTATCAAATTCTATGTTCCTCTTTTAACACTAATGTTTATCGGTTGCAATTGCATCGGGCAAACCAACCCAAATGGCATTATAAAAAACACTGAAAACAAAATGCCAATACCGGATGTTCTTGTTATAAACACAACAACAAAGGACACCATATTTTCAGATAGCAAAGGCCACTTCCCTATTGAGTCAAAAGGGTTATATGTTTTTAAAAAAGAAGGATTTTCAACAAAACAAACATCCATTAACACCATTGAAGAAACTATAGTCTTCCTATCTGCCGCTCCCTCCCAACTTAACGAAGTTACCATAACAACCAACGCAACCCGTACCGCAGTAACCCAATCACCAAATGCCATTGGCATCATTTCAAAAGAAACCATAGAGCAAACCCAAAACATCAATTTCAATCAAGCTCTTAATTTGATTCCTGGTGTTTTTATGCAAAGTGGAGCGCTTAACACCAACAGAATTACCATTCGCGGCATTGGCTCCAGAAATTTATTCGGAACTGCAAAAATAAGGGCTTACTTTAAGGATATGCCTCTTACCAATGGCAGCGGCGAAACCAATATTGAGGATTTTGAGCTAGCTTCAATTTCTAACATGGAAATCATAAAAGGTCCTACTTCCTCAATTTATGGCGCTGGTTTGGGAGGCACCATCATTATTCATCCCCAAAAGCTTTCACAAAACCATTCAGAAGTTAACTCCGAATTAACCGTAGGGTCATTCAACCTATTTAAAAACACCAACAAAATTGGTTTGGGACTCAAAAACAACAGCTTTAATCTGGTACACAGTCAAACTGAAAGTGATGGCTTTAGGGAGAATAACCATTACAATAGGCAAACGTTCACCTTAAATTCCAATCACGCTACAAACCCCAATAACAACTTGAGTTTCCTGGGAAGTTATGTAGATTTAAAAGCGTTTATTCCCAGTTCGATTAACGAAACCAACTTTTTGAACAACCCAAAAATGGCCGACCAAAATTGGCGAGCCGTCAAAGGGCACGAGGACTCCAAAAGAGGAGTTTTTGGTCTGTCATGGGAACACCTTTTTAACCAGAAAAGCAAATTAAAATCCAGTGCATTTCTTTCATTTAGGGACGCTTTCGAACCCAGGCCTTTTAATATCTTAAAAGACGAAACTTTGGCCTACGGATTGAGAACCCGATTCGAAAATCGCACTAAAGTTTTTAATAAGCATATTGAATACACCATTGGCGGCGAATGGTTTAAAGACCGTTATAATTACAAAACCTTCGAAAACCGATACCGAGATTTTCCGGATGGCACTGGTAGCGTGAAAGGCAACAATCTGTCGCATTTTGAAGAAAACAGGCTCTATTATAATCTCTTTTTTGAAACACAAATTGAAGTCTCTAAAAAAACCACTTTATCAGCCGGAGCAAACCTTAATCAAACCGAATACAACTTAACAGACTATTTCCCAATATCAGAAAATAATCCTGACCAGTCGGGTGCATTCAAATTTAAAACCATTCTTTCTCCTAAATTCGGAATTAACCACCAAACTTCAAAAAATATAAATCTCTTCGGCAACATTAGTCACGGGTTTTCGCCAATCACATTAAACGAGACTTTACTGCCAAACGGACAAATCAATCCAAACATTAAACCCGAAACAGGTTGGAATTTCGAAATCGGAACACGGGGCTCAACCAAAAACCGAAAACTGAATTATAACCTATCGGCATTCAGCATGCACATTAAAAACCTATTGGTTTCAAGACGAACAGCAGAAGACCAATTCATCGGCATAAACGCTGGAAAAACTAGACATAATGGACTCGAAACCCACCTCAATTATATCATAAAGCAAACCGAAAAAGGTTCATTGCAAGTCTTTTCGAATCTTACCTGGAATCGATTTAAGTTTAAGGAATTCATCAACAATGATAATAATTATTCCGGCAACGATTTAACCGGTGTACCTTCGCACATATTTAATTTGGGGCTAAGTTTGACTTCCAAGAATGGCTTTTACGGCAATATTCATTTTCAGCATGTTGGAGAAATTCCCATTACCGACAGCAATAGTCTCTATTCCGACAGCTACAACCTCACCCGGTTAAAAACGGGTTTCAAAACAAATCTTAATAAAAAGCTAAAATTAAATCTGTTCTTTGGCTTAAACAATATCTTTGATACGGCCTATGCCTCACAAATTCTTATAAACGCATCGAGTTTTGGAGGCAACGCTCCTCGATATTATTATCCGGGTAATCCTGTAAATTTTTATACCGGAATTAATTTAAATTACTTATTTTAAGGTCGATTGACTTTTATGGAAAAAACAATTGCAAACATGAAATTTATACATTCGTTACTAGCGCTTACATTCATTGCCCTTTCGGCATGCGCCCAACAACAGGAATCTAAAGTAAAAGCTCAGGATTCTCAAAATTTAAACTACACCACAGAATTGATTGTCCCCGAGTTGTACATTCCTTGGGGCATGACCTTTCTTCCCGATGGCAGCATGCTCATCACCGAAAAAACGGGCGAAATCATCCATTTTAAAAATGGTGTTAAAACCAATATTGAAAACGCTCCCGAAGTTTACGTTCGTGGCCAAGGCGGATTATTAGATATAAAAGCACACCCCAATTACGAGGAAAACGGATGGATTTACATCACTTACAGTTCTCAAGAAGGTGATGGCGATGGCGGAAATACAGCTTTGATACGAGCCAAATTAAGCGACAACAAACTGGTTGAAAAACAACTGCTTTATAAAGCCGAACCCAACACCAAAAAAGGACAGCATTGGGGTTCTCGTATTGAATTTGACGATGAAGGCTACCTATACTTTTCAGTTGGCGACCGTGGAAATAGGGATGAAAACCCACAGGACATTACCCGCGATGGCGGAAAGATTTACCGCTTGCACGACGATGGCAGCATTCCTGCAGACAATCCTTTTGTTAATAAATCGGGGACAAAAACAGCCATTTTCAGTTATGGACACCGCAACCCACAAGGCATGACCAAAAATCCATTTACAGGAAAAATATGGGTAAATGAGCACGGCCCAAAAGGAGGCGACGAAATCAACATTATCGAAAAAGGCAAAAACTATGGCTGGCCGGTTATTTCTTATGGCGTTAATTACAGTGGCACCAAGTTTACCGAAATCACCGAAAAAGAAGGTATGGAACAGCCCTTGTTTTATTGGGTACCCTCAATCGCGCCAAGTGGGATGAGTATTGTTTCTTCAGATAAATATCCCGAATGGAAAGGCAACGTTTTGGTAGGCGCCCTAAAGTTTGAATATTTAGAACGTTTGGTGGTTGAAAACAATAAAGTTACACAACGCGAAAAACTGTTTGAAGGCATTGGCCGATTACGAAACGTTATCCAAGCGCCCGATGGCTTCATTTATATTGCCGTTGAAGGAAAAGGTATTTTTAAAATCGTTCCAAAAAATTAAGTCTTACAATAGACAAATCACCATTTAACCCAAAATTGCTCAAAAAAACAAAACCCAATGAAAATCTTAATTGTTTGTATATTAACAGTAACATCAACACTGCTCTTTCCTAATAAAACAAACCATTATACTCAAAATTCGCCATTGGAAGAAAGCATTGAACGGGGTGCTGAAATCTATCAAGATTTTTGCGTATCGTGCCACATGCCGTCGGGCGAGGGTATTAGAAAAACCTATCCGCCGTTGGCAAAGTCCGATTACTTAATGAACAACCGAACGGCGAGCATAAAAGGCATCAAATACGGCCAAAAAGGTGAAATTGTGGTCAATGGCCAAAAATACAATGGGTTTATGGCGCCGATGGGATTGAGTGATGACGAGGTAGCCGATGTGATGAACTACATTACCAATAGCTGGGGCAATAAAAACGACAAGATTGTTTCCGAAGCCGAAGTAGCCAAAGTGAAAAAATAAAATGGTTAACCCTTAAAGATTTTTGATTCAGAACTCATTTAAGCTTTTTGGATTGAAGCTAAAATTAGAAGTTTTTTTGTTCAGTTGAAGGCTTTTTTTGAGTTTCATAGCAGTGCTACGGAAGAAAAAAAGACGATGAATGGGCAAAAAAAGTCAATTTTTTAGCCTATTGAAAAAGTTTAAATGGGTTCTTTAACTAACTTTGTAAAAAGCCAAAAATCATGCTCATAATTGGAATTGCGGGTGGTACGGGCTGCGGAAAAACCACCGTGGTTAATCAGATATTGAATGAGTTACCACAAGGCGAAGTAGGAATTCTTTCGCAAGACTCGTATTACAAAGACACCTCCCATTTAAGCTTTGATGAGCGTGTTAAAATTAATTTTGACCACCCAAGGTCTATCGATTTTGAGTTGTTAACGGCGCATTTACAGGAACTTAAAATGGGGAACCCTATCCACCAACCCGTTTACTCCTTTGTGGAACACAACCGTACGGCCAAAACAGTTTTAACTCAACCACGAAAAGTAATGATTGTTGAGGGCATTTTAGTGTTGTCGAACCCCGAATTAAGGGACATGTTCGATATAAAAGTGTTTGTACATGCCGATACCGATGAGCGATTAATCCGCAGGCTGAAACGCGATATTTCAGAACGCGGCCGCGATTTGGATGAGGTTTTAAACCGCTACCAAACTACACTAAAACCTATGCACAACCAATTTATCGAACCTATGAAAGAATTTGCAGATATTATTATCCCCAATAACAAATACAACACGGTGGCGGTTGATATTGTAAGAACCATAATTACCCAAAAACTCTAAACATGAACCTAAAAAACAATAAATACTTAAAACCTTTTAAGAATATTTTTCTGCTTATTTTAGTGGTGTTTGTCGTTTGGATGCTTTTTTTCGATGCCAATTCTTGGTTGATCCACCATGAGCTGAATACCGAAATTGAAGATTTGGAAAACGAAAAGGAGTACTATAGAAAGGAAATTGAAAAAGACAAAGCCGATTTAAAAAAATTGAGCACCGAAGAAGGCATGGAAAAATTCGCCCGTGAAGAATATTACATGAAACGCGACAACGAAGAAATTTATATTATTGAGTACGAAGACAGTTTAAAAACCGAGGACGATGACTAAATCGCTATTCAGCGAATTTAACGACGTTTCTGCCAAACAATGGAAACAAAAAATACAGTTCGATTTACAAGGAGCCGATTACAGCAAGCTCATTTGGAAATCGAACGAGGGTATTGATGTGAAACCATTTTACCATGCCGATGATTTTGAATTTCTTCCCGAAATATCAAATACCAAAGCATCACAATGGAAGATTTGCCAATCCATTTATGTCGCCCAAGTTGAAAAATCGAACGCCATGGCTATCGATGCCATCAATCGGGGTGCCGAAAGCATTTTTTTCATCATTCCTTCTGAAGATATTTCAATTGAAGAACTATTGAGGAATATCGATTTAGCTTCGGTCACCGTTCATATCAAACCGCTATTTCTTTCTGAAGTTTTCACAAACAAACTCATGGCCATTTCTTCCCGTTCACTGAGCGGAGCCGAAGTGAAACCTAAAATTTACATCGAAACCGATGTTATTGGGAATTTGGCCAAAACCGGAAATTGGTTTAAATCGCTGAACCACGATTTTCAGCAATTCGAAAGCATTGTTAAAAGCACAAAATCATTTTCAATTGATATGTCGCTTTACCAAAATGCCGGTGCCAATATGGTTCAGCAACTAGCCTATGGCTTGGCACACGCCAATGAATATCTCAATCAACTTCACAATACTGTCATTGCGAGGAATGAAATAGAGCCTGCACAGAGCGGAGCCGAAGTGTGGCAATCTTTTTATTTTAATTTCAATGTTTCCATAGGCACCAACTACTTTTTTGAAATCGCCAAACTACGCGCCTTGCGAAAACTCTGGAAAACCTTGGCCGATGAATATAACGCTAACACCAATTGCCATATTTTTGCCACCCCCAGCAAACGCAATAAAACACTATACGACTACAACACCAATATGCTGCGCACCACCACCGAGTGCATGAGTGCCATTTTGGGCGGGGCCAACACCATTTGCAATATGCCCTACGATGCCATTTTTCATAAAACCAATACTTTTGGTGAACGTATTGCCAGAAATCAATTGCTCATTTTAAAACATGAAAGTTATTTTGATGTAGTCGATAATCCCGCCGACGGTGCTTATTACATTGAAAGCCTAACTAACCAGTTGGCCGAAAAAGCATTAATCCTTTTTAAGGATATTGAAAGCCAAGGTGGTTTTTTAAAACAGTTAAAAAACGGTATCATTCAAAAGAAAATAAAAGAAAGTGCCGCAAAAGAACAAGAGCAGTTCAACAATAAAGAAACAGTTTTGGTAGGCACCAATAAGCACCAAAATCCTGACGACAGAATAAAAAACGAACTGGAACTTTATCCGTTCGTTAAAACAAACCCCAGAAAAACATTAATTGAACCCATAATAGAAAAACGTTTAGCTGAATCTTTAGAACAAAAACGATTAAAACATGAACATTAAAATGAACCTGAAAATTACCTTAATCACTTTTTTATCTATTATCACTTTAAGCAGCTGTAAAAAAGACCTATCTTTTACAGATTACAAGTATGCCGACAAGCCTGCCCTTATCACCTGCGAGGGTGTCAATTCCAAATTATTGAACGAAGCAGTCTATGCCTTCGAAAACGATATTTTAAATCATCAAAAGCAGAGCAACCCCAACGCTTCCTTGGTTAGGGCATATTCGCAAACCATAAGAACTTCGGTTTATTCCCAATTAAAATTTGAAGACATCGTATCAAAACACACTTACGAAGTGTTTCAAGCCTTAAAAAACGAAAACGACCTTTGGGACGCCAACAACACCAAAAGCCATTTTAACTACAATAGCAAAACCATGGGCTGCATAGCAAGCAACCTTAAAAATCAGGCCTTAAAAACCACATTGGACGCCCTATTATCAACCAACACCATGGCACCCAAACTTTTTGGTGTTCCCCTTACCACAAAATACAGTTCGGCCATGAATGATAAATATTTGGCGCTTTATATCGCGCTCGATTTATTTTATGCTAAAATGTTCGATGTCGATTTTTCAAAAGTGAATTTTGACCGCCCTGTTGTAGAAGAAAAAGTCGATTTCAACAAAACACCAAAACCCGCTCCCGTTGATCCGCACGCAGGACATAACCACAATTAAAATTTGAGAAAGCAACTTCAACATATCGAATTAAAGTCAGAAACCGAAAACCAGAACCCGGAAGCATCAACTATTCAAACCGCCGAAGGGATTGAGGTGAAATCGGTGTATTCAAAAAAAGATGTTGAAGGACTGGACCATTTAAACTTTGCAGGGGGCATCACGCCTAATCTCCGTGGGCCTTACAGCACCATGTTTGTTTACAAACCATGGACCATAAGGCAATACGCAGGGTTTTCAACCGCCGAAGAAAGCAACGCCTTTTACCGACGCAATTTAGAGGGCGGACAAAAAGGGCTTTCCGTAGCCTTCGACCTCGCTACACATCGTGGGTACGATAGCGACCACGAGCGCGTAATCGGTGATGTAGGAAAAGCAGGTGTTGCTATTGATACGGTAGAGGACATGAAAATACTCTTCGACCAAATTCCGTTGTATAAAATGAGTGTTTCCATGACCATGAACGGCGCTGTTTTGCCCATTATGGCTTTTTATATTGTGGCTGCCGAAGAACAGGGTGTAAAACCAGAACAATTAACAGGCACCATACAAAACGATATTTTAAAGGAATTCATGGTGCGGAATACATATATTTATCCGCCATCGCCCTCCATGAAAATCATTTCCGATATTTTTGAATATACCAGTAAGCACATGCCCAAATTCAATAGCATCAGCATTTCGGGCTACCACATGCAAGAAGCCGGAGCCACCTGCGATATTGAGTTGGCTTACACACTGGCGGATGGTTTGGAATACATTAGAACTGGACTAAAAGCGGGACTGGACATTGATGATTTTGCACCGCGCCTATCCTTCTTTTGGGGCATTGGCATGAACCATTTTATGGAAATTGCCAAAATGCGCGCCGCACGAATGCTTTGGGCCAAATTGGTAAAACAGTTCAAACCAAAAAATGAAAAATCGCTGTCTTTACGCACCCATTGCCAAACGTCTGGCTGGAGCTTAACCGAGCAAGACCCGTTTAATAACGTGGCCCGAACCACCATTGAAGCGGCAGCAGCAGCTTTTGGTGGCACGCAAAGTCTGCACACCAACGCGCTGGACGAAGCCATTGCGCTGCCCACCGATTTCTCGGCCCGGATAGCCCGAAACACACAGCTATTTTTACAGAAAGAAACCCAAATTACAAAAACTGTTGACCCTTGGGCCGGTAGTTATTATCTTGAAAAATTAACGCACGACATTGCCCAAAAGGCTTGGCAACTCATTGAGGAAGTTGAAGAATTAGGTGGTATGACTAAAGCCATTGAAGCGGGAATTCCCAAATTACGCATTGAGGAAGCCGCCGCCAGAAAACAAGCCCGAATCGATTCTGGAAAGGATATTATTGTTGGTGTGAACCAATACGAGCCCAACAACGAAGCACCCATATCCATTCTGGAAGTGGACAACCAAACGGTGCGAAATCAACAAATAGAACGGTTAAACCGCATTAAAGCCACTCGGAATTCCAAAAAAGTTGAAGAAGCCTTATTGAATTTGACTGAAGCCGCTAAATTTTCCATAAATTCGGGGGGAGACAAATCGAAAGATGCCCACTTTCATGGGAATTCCAATTTACTAGCTTCAGCAGTAGAAGCTGCCAAAGAACGGGCCACACTTGGTGAAATCAGTCTGGCATTGGAAACCGTATTTGGCAGGCATCAAGCACAAATAAAATCATTTTCGGGCGTGTACAGCAAAGAGATAAAAGACGACAACAGTTTTAAAAAGGCACAGCAAATGGCCGATGCCTTTGCCGAGCATGAAGGCCGCCGCCCACGCATCATGATTGCCAAAATGGGACAAGACGGCCACGACCGCGGTGCCAAAGTGGTCGCCACGGGTTATGCCGATGTAGGTTTTGATGTCGATATTGCTCCGCTGTTTCAAACCCCTAAGGAAGTGGCCAAACAGGCCGTTGAAAACGATGTGCATATATTAGGCATATCTTCGCAAGCAGCCGGTCATAAAACCCTCGTTCCGCAAGTGATTGAAGAATTAAAAACTTACGGACGAGAGGATATTTTAGTTATTGTTGGCGGGGTGATTCCAAAGCGGGACTACCAGTTTTTATTCAATGCCGGTGTGGTTGCCGTATTTGGACCAGGCACAAAAATAAGCGATGCTGCCGTGCAGGTCTTGGAGATTTTAATGGATTAATTGAATGTTATTTGAGGGCATTCAGCCAATCAGCTTCTTTATTTTACTACTATTTTTTCATTATACCCTTCACTAGTCACGAACATATATACTCCTTTACCAATATTTCCGATATTGATCTTGAATCCCCTCAAACTTCCACCGTTATGGCTACCGGACAAAACCACGGCTCCCGTAAGGCTGTAAAGTTTCCAATCGAAAGAAATTGCTTCTGAATTTATATTAATGTTATCGGTTGCTGGGTTTGGATATATCTTTAGCTGTTGTGAGAAATCCTTTTTTGCCGCTGTTAACGTCCCGGTGTTTGTCGTGTATAAAATATACCTGAACATAGCGTAAAACTGTCCATCGATATCAAAAAAGCTTTTTCCCGTGAAAGGGCCACCTCCAACAATTCCTGATACATCTCCATGATTAAAAAGTACATTCTCTGTATTAGAATACAAATACCTTGGCGCGTCCTCAAAACCAGGAAAATAATAGGTTACAACAACATCGTTGTTTGTTGCATAAATATTTGATATTAGATTGGTTTCGCCCTCAACATTTCCTAATTGACCCGCATTGGTCTTTACCCAAGTAGCACCCTCATCTTCAGAAACATAAACGTCCGTGGTATTAGTATCAGTACTGCCTGCTCCATAAAACAATTTATCTTGATTGTTGGATACCAAAAAGCCACCTTCAAAATTAGCAGGAAGTCCAGTTTTTGAAATGGGTTGCCAGGTCTCCCCGAAATCGGTTGACTTTGTTATTTTTTCATCTTGATTATTCACGTACCCTTGATTTAGTGCAAACCAAGTATTGCCGATTGATGTAAAAGCCGTATGAATATTGTAATAGCTATTAGGGTAGGTCTTCAAGGTTTTCCATACTGGATCACCAATTTTTTTATAATAGGCAAAATTAGAAGTGCTCGTGTTGTAAGCTACAATATAATCTTCACTTAATTTAGCCAAGACAAAAGCATCTTTATACTCCGGTTCGGTTGAGGCTGTATATCTACCGGGCAAACCATCGGTATCTAATACCCAAGTACTTCCGTTGTCTGTTGAATAATAGTACTTATAACCTAAATTTGAATTTACCGCGGCATACATCCTATCTTTCACCCCTAGAAACTGAGCTACCTGCTCTTTGTTAGATGTATTAGTGAATATTGGCGCAGGAGAACTCCACGTGTTACCTTTATCTGTTGAAAATATGAAATTATTATAGTACTGTACGCCATCATTTCCTGATGCAAAAATCGTTTCGTTTAAATAGCCATAAACAATAGCACTTTTAAATATTTTCTCTGGGTTAGCAGGTAACGTTGATGTCCATTTTTGGGCATTTACATGCATTATTAAAACAAGTAGAACTGAGGTAATTTTTAATTTCATGTGTATCTTTTAAAAAATTAATTATCAATCACAAACCTATAAAACCATTAAAAAGGAAAGAATACGTAAAACGTCGTATTTTTTCAAAAACCTCGACAAAAAACCAAACTTGTCTCTATTAACATTTTCCATTTTTATTCCTAATAAATAATCGTATTTTTGCTCTTCATCAAACCTGAATAATGAATGGGTAAAATCATTGCAATTGCTAATCAAAAAGGAGGCGTAGGCAAAACAACTACTTCGGTGAATTTAGCAGCCTCACTGGGTGTTCTCGAAAAAAAAGTATTACTTATTGATGCCGATCCGCAGGCAAATGCAACCTCAGGAATTGGTATAGATGTAGAGTCGGTTGAAATTGGAACCTACCAACTGTTAGAGCATTCCAACATTGCCAAGGAAGCGATCATAAAAACGGAAACCCCCAATTTGGACATCATTCCGGCCCACATCGATTTGGTGGCTATTGAAATTGAACTCGTTGATAAAGACCAACGGGAATACATGCTTAAAAAGGCCCTGCAACCCATAAAGGACGATTACGATTACATTTTGATTGATTGTGCTCCGTCATTGGGTTTATTGACCCTAAATGCGCTTACGGCTTCAAACTCGGTAATCATCCCCATTCAGTGTGAATATTTTGCACTTGAAGGCTTGGGCAAACTGTTAAACACCATAAAAAGCGTTCAAAAAATACACAATGCCGATTTGGATATTGAAGGTTTGTTGTTAACCATGTACGATTCGCGTTTACGCCTATCTAACCAAGTGGTTGAAGAAGTACAGAAGCATTTTAACGATATGGTATTCCAAACCATTATTCAACGAAATGTAAGATTAAGTGAAGCGCCCAGCTACGGCGAAAGCATTATTAATTACGATGCGGCCAGTAAAGGCGCCAATAATTACTTAAGTTTGGCAAAAGAAATTATCAATAAAAACTCCTAAATTATGGCTAAGGCAACTAAGAAACAGGCTTTGGGTAGAGGTTTGT
This sequence comes from Bacteroidia bacterium, assembly GCA_030430535.1. Lineage (GTDB taxonomy): Bacteria > Bacteroidota > Bacteroidia > Flavobacteriales > Flavobacteriaceae > Flavisericum. The sequence goes on along the minus strand of JAUIKY010000020.1, from coordinate 27,597 downwards.
CGGCGCTATTAAAAGACCCGAATAACGATATACAATCGGCGCAAGATACTAATGCCGACAAAGTTATTGGCAATATAGTTGAGCTAGATTTAGATTTTATTGAAGTGAACCCTTTCCAGCCACGAACCAATTTTAGTGAGGAATCGCTTCGCGAATTGGCTTCATCGGTAAAAGAACTGGGCATTATCCAACCTATTACGGTTAGAAAAGTAGGGCTTAATAAATACCAATTGGTTTCTGGTGAACGCCGTTTTAGAGCTTCAAAATTATTGGGCTTGGAAACCATTCCGGCTTATGTTAGGATTGCCAACGACCAAGAATCGTTGGAAATGGCTTTGGTAGAAAACATCCAACGCCAGGATTTAGACCCAATTGAAATTGCCTTATCATACCAACGTTTAATTGACGAAATCAACCTAACGCAAGAGCAAATGAGCGAGCGCGTGGGCAAAAAACGCTCTACCATCACCAACTATTTGCGTTTGTTAAAGTTGGATCCCATCATCCAAACCGGCATGCGTGACGGTTTTATATCCATGGGCCACGGCCGTGCTTTAATTGCCATTGAAGACCAAAGCGTTCAATTGGATATTTACGAAAAAATACTTTCGAACAAGCTTTCGGTGCGCGAAACTGAAAATTTGATACGAACTTACAATACTTCAGAGGAAATTGAAATCCCTGCCAAAAAAGCAGAAAAGGAAGAGATGCCAAAGTTTGTTAAAAAAGGCATTGCGGCATTTTCTGAATACTTCGGGCATAAAATTGACGTTAAAGTCTCTAAGAACGGTAAAGGAAAAATTACCATTCCGTTCCATTCAGAAGAAGATTTTAACCGTATAAAAAAACTCGTTCAAGGTGATTCCAAATAAATTCCTGTGGGCAGGAGCATTTGCTTTTTTATGGAGCCTTTCACTACTGGCACAAGATACGCCTCCTAAACAGGAAGCTTTGCCCGAACCCCTCGTGGCGGTCGATTCTATTTCGAAACCGGGCGTAGTCATCAATCCCCTAGCCCCTGCTAAAGCCGCATTTTTATCGGCCATTTTACCCGGTTTGGGACAAGCCTACAACAAAAAATATTGGAAAATCCCTATTGTTTACGGGGCTATCGGTACAGGTGTGTATTTCTACATTAACAACAACAAAGAATATAACCGCTACCGCGATGCCTACAAAAGTCGATTGGCGGGTTTTGAAACCGACGAATTTTATTTTGACGGACAAGGCAACAAGCTAGACACCCCAAGAATTAGCACAAGTAGGCTTGAAGATGCACAAAAATTTTACAGAAGAAACAAAGAGATTTCCCTCTTGGTTACTTTTGGGCTTTACGCCTTAAATATTATCGATGCCAATGTTGATGCGCATTTAATGCAATATAATGTCGATGAAAACTTATCTTTGGCACCACATTATAAATTTAACGAAATAGATGCCACTAGCAATTTGGGGCTCACTTTAAACTTTAAATTTTAAATTTTAACTCTAAAGGAGTTTAAAACAGAATATAGAATATGAAATGAGCCATAACAAATCTTGATACCCACCGAGATGTTTAATGGCGAATTACATCTGAACATTAAAAAAACAAATAAAAATAAACAGATGAAAATAGCATTACTAGGATACGGAAAAATGGGAAAAACCATTGAGCAAATTGCCTTAAATCGTGGGCACGAAGTGGTTTTAACCGTTGATAAAGATGACCACGATTACGATATTACCCAAGCCGATGTAGCTATAGATTTTAGTATTCCAACCGTGGCTTTCAACAATATTTCAAACTGTTTGAATAACGGTGTCCCCGTGGTTTCGGGCACTACGGGCTGGCTGGACAAATACAACGATGCCGTAGCACTTTGTAAAGAAAAAAACGGTGGTTTTATCTATGCCTCAAACTACAGCTTGGGCGTAAACATCTTTTTTGAACTGAACAAAACGTTGGCCAAAATGATGAGCGCTTTGAAACAGTACAATGTTTCGATGGAAGAAATTCACCATACCAAAAAACTGGATGCTCCCAGCGGAACGGCTATTTCATTAGCTGAAGACATCATTGCAAACAATGCTAATTTTAACGAGTGGAAATTGGATGAAAACGGCAAAGCCATCATCTCGATAACTGCCAAACGTATTGCCGAAGTACCGGGTACACACACCGTAACATACAATAGCGAAGTAGATAGCATCACCATCGAGCATGTGGCACATACCAGACAAGGTTTCGCCCTAGGTGCCGTTATCGCAGCCGAATGGCTAGCCGATAAAACGGGGGTTTTCACCATGAACGATGTGTTAAATATTGGTTAATACACCCTAAAACTGTAACAACCTAAAGCGAGTTACAACCTACAAAACATTAAAACTTTAGATTATGACGTGGTCTCAGTGGTTTATTTTCATTTTAATTATTCAAGTGATTCATGGTTTAGGCACTTGGAAATTATATATTAAAGCCGGCCGACAAGCTTGGGAGGCTTTTGTTCCTGTTTACAATGCGGTAGTTTTAATGAAAATTATTAACCGCCCTTGGTGGTGGGTATTCCTCTTGTTTTTACCCATTGTTAACCTCATCATGTTTCCCGTAATTTGGGTGGAGACCGCCAGAAGCTTTGGAAAAAACACCTATTTAGATACCTTTTTGGCCGTTGTTACCTTAGGCTTTTATAACTATTATTTGAACTATGCCGCCGATGTTACTCACGTAAAAGACCGCAGTTTACAACCCAAATCGGGGTCTGGCGAGTGGACCAGCTCCATTCTTTTCGCTATTGTGGCTGCTACGATTGTACATACCTATTTCATTCAGCCGTTTACCATTCCGTCGTCCTCTTTGGAAAAATCACTATTGGTGGGCGATTTCCTTTTTGTGAGCAAGTTTCATTACGGCGCGCGAGTACCCATGACTACCGTTGCTGCACCTATGGTACATGATACCATTCCGAAATTAGGAACAAAATCTTATTTATTCGACGACCACAAAGGCAGCAATTCTTGGAAAAACAAATTACAACTGCCCTATTTGAGGCTACCAGGATTTGAAGATATTGAGCGTAACGACATTGTGGTTTTCAACCAACCCGCCGATACGCTGTTGGATATGAACGATTTTCATCCCGACCGTAATTATTATAAGCCTATCGACAAAAAAACCAATTTAGTAAAGCGTTGTGTGGGTGTAGCTGGCGATACTTTAGAAGTTCGAGATGGCTATGTTTACATCAACGGAAAGAAAAACGAGTTGCCGGATAGGGCTCATTTACAATTCAGCTATTATGTGCAGCCTAAAGCCAACCAGTTCAATCCTAAATTTGTAAAGGAACGGTATGATATTACCGACGGTTTTGGTATCATCAATAACCAAAACACTTATTATTTTTCGGCCATTTCTGACGAAGCATTGGCGAAATTTAAAAACCACCCCAATGTGGTAAGCATTACGCCAAACATCAAAGAAAAAGGTGTTCGCGACCCGAATATTTTCCCGCATCACCCCGATTATAATTGGAACGTGGATCAGTTTGGCCCACTATATATTCCCGAGGAAGGCAAAACCATCAATATCAATCTCAACAATTTACCACTTTACAAGCGTGTGATTACCGAATACGAAGGCAACACACTACAAGTAAAAGGCAACCAAATTTTGATTAATGGTAAGGTAACCGACCAATACACCTTCAAGCAAAACTACTATTGGATGATGGGCGATAACCGCCACAACTCCATCGATGCCAGGGCTTGGGGCTTTGTACCGTTTGACCACGTGGTTGGCAAACCCGTGTTCATTTGGATGAGCTGGGATGGAGCTAGTCCCCGTTGGGAGCGCTTCTTCACTACCGTTAGCGGCGAAGGCAAAGCGACTTCTTATCTTATTCCATTTTTAATTTTATTAGCGGGTTGGATTGGATTTAGCAAATGGAGAAAACATAAAAAGGCTAATAGTTAAATTGCTATCAAGTGCTTGCGATAATTAAACATGTTTTCCTTGGCGTCTTTTGCGCCTTAGTGAGAGGATAAAAATATTATCGCAAAGATGCTAAGCCACAAAGGTTTTCAGATATTGAAACACAGTGGCTAAATTTTCAGGAATGATAAATGTATGAACATTCTATTACACCCCACATATTTCCCAAATATTGCCCATTTTGTTGCTATGGCAAAGGCTCGTGAGGTGACTTTTGAGATGGAAGATAATTTCGTAAAGCAAACCTACCGAAATCGGGCCTATATTTACGGTGCCAACGGAAAGTTGGCGTTGAACATTCCCGTGGTGCATTCCCAAAAAAACCGTCAGAAATACAAAGACGTTACCATTTTCAATGAGGATAACTGGCAGAGCCAACATTGGAAATCCTTACTTTCTGCCTACCGCACATCACCTTTTTTTGAATTTTACGAAGACGAACTTCAACCTTTATTCACCGAAAAGGCCGAGTTTATTTTAGACTTCAATTTTAAATGTTTTGAAACCATTTGCGATTGCCTGCAATTGGATGTAAACATTGAAAAAACTGATGCTTTTGAAAAGGAAGTTACCGATAAAACTGATGCCAGAAGCTTAGTGAATGCCAAAAAAGAAACACCTCAAAACTTTGATCCCTACACCCAAGTTTTTGGCGACAAACACGGCTTTATTCCCAATCTAAGTATTTTGGATTTATTGTTCAACGAAGGGCCGAATGCTTTAAATTATTTAGAATCTCAAAATCTGAATTTACCATAATGCTTCAAACCTTTACCCATTACGGTTGTCATTTTTTATTGCCTTTGGCAGTAGCGCTTATTTGGTTTAAACCCCAATGGAAAATGGCTTATTTAATAATGGTTGCAGGCATTTTAATTGATTTAGACCATCTTTTGGCAATTCCTATTTTCGACCCCAATCGGTGTAGTATTAACTTTCATCCACTTCACACCTATTATGCTATGGTAATTTATGTGGCTTTATTGTTTCCGAAGAAAACACGACTCATCGGATTGGGATTGGTGATTCATATGATTGCCGATGTTGTGGATTGCTCGTTTATGTAATTTCCTCTCGCAAAGTCGCTAAGGCGAAAAATAGAAAATAAATTATTCCAAACTCAAAGTGGCAGAAATAGGGTAATGATCGGAGAAATGCTGATCATAGGTTTTAAAACCATTTACTTCGAAAGCTTCATCGGTTAAAATAAAGTCAATCCGAATCGGGAAAAACTTAAAGTCGTAGGTACGACCAAAACCATTCCCCGCTTCCTTAAATGCGTCGTTTAAATCGCCTTTTATCTGTCTGTACACATACGAGAACGCTGTGTTGTTAAAATCGCCACAAATTACCATTTTATACGGGCACTGTGCTTTGTGTTTCAAAAACAATTCGGCTTGGGACTGCTGCATCTTAAACGAGGTGCTAACCCGGTTCAATAATCGTTCAGAGTCTTCCTTTTGCAAGCTTTCGGCATTCGTATTGATCCGTAACGACTCCAAATGGATGTTGTACACCCTTATGGTATCTTTACCGTTAACCACATCGGCAAAAATGGCATTGTTCGCCGTATTGGGAAATTCGATGGAACCCGAATTGACAATGGGAAATTTCGAAAAAATGGCCTGTCCGTATTTGGCCTTATTCCCCGATAGCTTTTCAAATTTATAATCGAAAAACGACAAATCGATGTTTTTATGTGGATGGTATTCCTGTAAACACAACACATCGGGAGCTTCTTTTTTAATGAAGTCGGTTATTTTGGTTTCTACACCTTTTTCGGGAATCCATTCGTAAAGGTTAAACAACCTCACATTGTAGTTCATCACCCTGAAATTATTGGGGTGATCAATCTTTTTGGAAGCCGAAAATTTATAGAGCGAACCAAAAGAAAAATAACCAATAACCAGCACAGTAAGCGATAAGAGCAACTGTTTTTTTATTTTGACCAACCAATACAAAAAAAACAGTACATTGAGGATGATCAACAACGACACCCCTAAATTGACCACCGCTAAAATAGCAAAGGTTTTTGGAGGCAAAAACGGCAAAACAAAAGAGAATAACAAGAGTAAAGCGACCAGCACGTTTACCCAATAAATAATCTTATTTATGAAACTGAGTTTGTCCATATTTTGCTAACCACCTATTTGCAGTCCACCTAAGTTTGATAGTTTAGCGTAAAGCATCCGCTACTTTTTCCCCGCCCTAAACAAAAATTCTTTTTCTTCGGCTGTTAAGCTATCGTAACCGCTTTTGCTAATTTTATCGAGAATCACATCGATTTTCTTTTGGTTGTTAAACTCTTTAAAATCTGATTTAGTATAGCCACCCACCTTACTTTTATTTTTGTGAACGGTTTTTAACGGTGTTTTTTTTGAAGGCTTAAACCAGCCTGCCACGGTATCCATAATACGCTCAAAACCTTTACCGAAATCTTGGCCCTTCAATAGTTGTTTGGCATAAAAATAACCCAAAAGTGCACCACCTAAATGCGCTAGGTTCCCACCGGAATTGGCCCCGAACAACCCTAACAAATCGAGCACAACAATAGCAGCACCAATGTACCACAGTTTTAAATTGAAAGTGAAAAAGCGAATCTCTTGATTGGGCATATATGCGCAAAGAAAAATAAGCAAGGCCCGAACAGCCGCCGATGCTCCCACCAAGGTAGAGTAACCTCCAAAAAAACTAGGCAGTAACGTATAGCCCAACATAAAGAGCAATCCGCCGAAAATAGCCCCTAAAAAATAAACATTAAGCGCCATTTTAGGACTGAACAAATTCAGGAACATCTGCCCTAAAAAATACAACCATAACATGTTGAAGAGCAAGTGCCATATATCGAAATGCAAAAACGCATAAGTTACAATACTCCACGGCTGCAGTATAGCATCACCAAAATCGCTTGGCAGTTTAAACCAGTGCATAACGCTTTTCAGCAATAAGCCCAAAACAAAAACCACCACGTTTATCGCGATAATTTTTTCCAACACATTTAGGTTGGCAAACTTGTATTTTATGTTTTGCAAAAAACTATTCATCAATACCAACGGTTTTGGTTAAACTGATTCTTTTTCCAATACCACATAATGAAAAAACCTGTCAGTGCACCACCAACGTGTGCCATGTATGCTGTGTTACTCGGACTAAAAAACGACTGACCTGTAAGTCCTGAAATCAAATCTAAAATAATAATTCCGGGAATAAAATACTTCGCTTTAATGGGAACCGGTAAAAATATCAGCATTAATCTAGCTTCGGGATTCATCATACCAAAAGCCGCCATAACGCCCATAATACAGCCGGATGCTCCTACCATAGAGGCGTTAAAAGCAGGAAAAATAGACTTCAGCATTTCAACTTGTGTTGCCGAAGTACCAGCCATCACTTTATTTGTGGTAAGCATTTGTTTGATATTTTCAGGCGACATTCCCGTTTCCAATAGCGCGCTGTAATTGGGTATGTATTGAAAATAATAGTACCCCACTTGTAACAACACAGCACCCAGGCCGGCCGATATGTATAAAAATAAAAATCGTCTCGAACCTAAAACCTGTTCCACAGGCGTGCCAAACATCCAAAGAGCAAACATATTAAAGAAAATATGCATAAACCCACCGTGCATAAACATATGGGTTAGAATTTGCCAGGGCTGAAAGGCATCATTTTTCGGAAAATATAAAGCGAACCATTCGTAAAACAAAGTACCGTTACCAATGGCCAGAGTGCCCACAAACATAATCACGTTAATGATGATTAAATGTTTAACGGTTTCTGAAACTTGCATCATAATTTAAAATATTCTTTTCCTTTTGAAAAGCTATGACTTTTCAAAGGTATTATCACATAAATTTTTTATCCAACTCGTCAACGCTCATGGTAACAAACGCTGTTCGGTTGGCAGGCGACATATTGGGTTCTTTACAAGCAAAAAGCTTGTTTACCAAATATTCCTGTTCGTCGCTCTTTAAAGTCTGCCCCGTTTTTATGGCCAAACTTTTTGCCATGGATTTTGCCATAAGATCGGTGGCCGAAAAATGGCTGTCGGGCACCTCATTTTCCACATCGCTAATAAGCTGTTCCAAAACAATGGACACCTCACTCTCGGGAACACCAACAGGCACTCCGGTTATTTCCACTTCGCCATCATCAACCTTTGAGAACACAAATCCGGTGTGTTCCAAATCACTTTTCAATTGCTTGACCACCTCGATATCCTGCGATGAAAAATGCAACTGCAACGGAAACAGTAATTGCTGACTCGTCGCTTCCTTGATAGTGATGTTTTTTAAAAACTCTTCGTACAATATACGTTGGTGCGCGCGGTGTTGGTCTATCAGCAACATGCCCGATTTTATGGTACTGACAATATATTTGTTGTGTAATTGATAGGTAGAAGAACCTGTTTCAACGGGGTGCTCGCTCTCAAACATCGAGACCGTTTCTTCCTCACTTTCAAATTGCAGTCCACTAAAATCACTTTCAGAATCATCTCCCGTATCGTTTCCTTTTGATTCTAATCCCACATACAAACTGTCCCAATTATTGGGCGTGGGTTTAAAAGAAGTGGTTTGCCTCCCCGAAGAACTACCTGAAAATTTAGTTTCGGTTTTAAACGGGTTAAAACTCCTGTCGACCTCTATTTTTGGTGCTTGCGCCTGATTGTTTTTATAACTATACGGGGTGTCTAAATTAGGGTCGTGCTCAAAATCGAGCACTGGCGCGATATTAAATTGCCCCAAACTGTGTTTAACGGCAGAACGTAACAAGGCATAAAGCGTGTGCTCGTCATCAAACTTAATTTCGGTTTTTGTGGGGTGGATATTGATATCGATGGTTTGCGGATCCACATTCAAGTTCAAAAAGTAGCTTGCATGCGTACCATTTTTCAACAATCCTTCAAACGCCGAAGCGATAGCGTGGTTTAAATAGGCACTTTTTATAAATCGGTTATTGACGAAAAAATACTGTTCGCCACGTGTTTTTTTGGCGAATTCGGGCTTACCTACAAAACCCGAAATTTTAAGCACTTCGGTATCTTCATCAACAGGCACCAGCTTTTCGTTGGTTTTATTTCCGAAGATATTAACGATACGTTGGCGATAGTTACTAACAGGCAAATTAAAAGATTCGCTACCATTATTGTACATGGCAAACGAAATATTGGGATGTGCCAAGGCCACACGATGGAATTCGTCCATTACATGGCGCAATTCCACGGCGTCCGATTTTAAAAAATTGCGTCGCGCAGGGATATTGAAAAACAGGTTTTTCACCGAAACCGATGTTCCCGTTGGTGTTACCACCACATCTTGCGAAGTTACATTGCTGCCCTCAATCACTAAACACGTCCCCACATCATCATCGGGCTGTTTGGTTTTCAGTTCTACATGGGCAATGGCAGCGATACTGGCCAAGGCTTCACCACGGAATCCTTTGGTATGCAATTGGAACAAATCTTCGGCATTCCTGATTTTTGAGGTAGCGTGTCGTGAAAAACTCAATCGTGCATCGGTTGGACTCATGCCCTTGCCGTTATCAATCACTTGCACAAGGGTTTTTCCGGCGTCTTTTATAATAAGTTTTATCGTGTCTGCACCAGCGTCAATAGCATTTTCCAAAAGTTCCTTTACTACTGAGGCCGGGCGTTGTACAACTTCTCCAGCGGCAATTTGGTTTGCAACGTGGTCGGGTAAAAGCTGTATGATGTCTGCCATAAATTATTTGGGTAAGAAAATAGATAAATCGAAATCGATAATGAACAAAAATACTAGAACCAAAATCGCAACAATAATTAAAATGCGCCTATTGGCTTGCCTATCGGGGTTTTTATAATCCTCCCAAGCATCATTGAATTTTGCTTTAATGCCTTTATTTGCACCAACCGTTTTTCTATATTCATCAAATTTATGTTTTATTTCATACGGGCTACCCTCGCCTTTATCGTCGTAATAACGTGGCGTGTAGCTGAATTTTTTGTTTTTCCGAAGTTTTAAAAGTCCCATGATGCTTAGTTTTTTTGATTACATGTATTTTTTCTCTAATAAATACATACAAATCAATAATAGTACCAAAACTAAAATTAGGATTTTTATGGACATCGTGCCCCTAACCTTGGTTTTTGTATTGCTGGCCCTACGCCATTTCGAGGCAAAATCCCTTGTTTCAGCATCGTTTTTAGTGTCAGAATCTGTTCCGTTTTCTTTCGAAAAACGAGGTTGATAATTAAAGGTTTTATGTTTGCGTTGTTTGAACAAAATAGAGCACGGCTTATCTTTCAAAAGTACTTAAAAATGGGCAGAAAACCGGATTTGGACTGCTAAAAAATGTTAACAATTGAAGCGGAAAGGCTGGATCTATTTATGCCTCTCGCAAAGGCTGGATTAAGCCTGATTACTAAAACTGATATCTATCGATAATGAAGCTTTTTGCCCGAACAGAAGATTGCCACAGTCGTTCCGCCTTCGCAATGACGAATTATAAACTAGCTATTCTTCCGTAGTTCGGCCATTTTAATAGCGGCGATGGCGGCTTCTGTGCCTTTGTTGCCATGTTTTCCTCCTGAGCGTTCGATGGCCTGCTGCATAGTATTATCAGTAAGCACACAGAAAATAACGGGTACATCGTGAAGCACGTTCAAATCCTTTATACCTTGGGTAACGCCTTCACAAACAAAATCGAAATGCTTGGTTTCCCCTTGAATTACGCTACCTATGGCAATAACGGCATCAACAAACTGTTCCTGCATTTTTTTGCTTCCGTAAACCAATTCGAAACTGCCTGGCACATCCCAACGGATAATATCCTCTACTTCCACACCATTCTCTACCAAAGCCTGGTAAGCGCCTTCAAAAAGTCCTTCGGTAATGGTATCGTTCCATTCTGAAACAACAATCCCAAACCGAAAACCTTTCGCATTTGGGATTGTGTTTTTATCGTATTCTGATAAATTTTTATTTGCCGTAGCCATTTTAAAATAATTTAAATGGACATTATTTGTTTGCCAATACTTGGGCCTTTCCTATAAATACTTCTACTTTTGAAGCTTCGGTAGAGTTTGAATACTCGTCTTTTATTCTTTTGAAATACTTCAACGCTTTATCGGCCTCTCCCAAATCTAAAGCAATCGTTCCTGCTTTGAACAAGTACATAGGTGTGGTGTATTCGTTATCGCGCATTTCTGCTGCTTGCTCGTAATAACCCAAAGCATCTTCCGGTTGGTTTAACTGTACAAAGGCATCACCAATATTTCCTTTGGCCAACGGCGCTAAAATTTCGTCTTCACTTTTAAAATCACTCAAATACTCAATTGCATTTTTGTAATCCTTCAATCTTAAATAAGCTGTACCGGCGTAGTATGTGGCTAGATTTGCAGATGGCGTTCCACTGTATTCCTCAATAATATCCAGCATCCCGAATTTACCTTCACCACCGTTCAAAGCAAGATTGTATAACGAATCTTTTGCTGTAGCAGCACCAGAAACCGCTTGATCAAAATACTTTTGCGCTTGGAACATATCGTTCATCGCATTGGCTTGTTTTGGCTTAGAAATAAATTCTTTATATCCTAAAGACCCCAAAACCACCAAGGCCACAACGCCAATGATGATAAAAATATATTTTTGGTTTTTGGCTACAAAATCCTCCGTTTTTGACGCGGTTTCATCAAGCGTATTAAAAACTTCAGCAGTTGTTGACCCTTCTTCAATATTCTCTTCTTTCTCTACTTTTGTTTTTGGTTTGTAACCTTTCTTCTTGTAAGTTGCCATTTATTCAGTATAGATTAATGTGGCGCAAAAATATAATTTTTCTTCATAACAATGCCAATTATGTTATAATTTTACACTAATAATTCGTTTTCTTTTCTACTATGGCTTCATTAAAAAATTATAAAATAACGATACTATTCGATAATTTTTTAACTACCCATAGCGATAATTAATTCAAATTATTTTAGCATAAAACCATTCCATAATTGGCATGAAGCCTTTTTATTTGATATTTTTCAATAATTTGCAGTTCTTTTTGGGCTTTAACCGCCCAAGCGCCCTATAAGTTGCTTTTTCTATGATTTTAAAATCGCTTTCCCTTTTAAACTATAAAAATTTCGACAGTAAATCGTTTGTTTTCAACGACAAGATAAACTGTATTGTAGGCAATAACGGCATCGGAAAAACCAATGTGCTCGATGCCATTTACCATTTGTCCTTCGGAAAAAGCTACTTCAATCCCATTGCGTTACAGAACATAAAGCACGACGAAGATTTTTTTGTGATTAATGGCGATTATGAAAAGGAAGACAAAACCGAAAAAGTAGCCATTAGCTTAAAACGCGGTCAAAAAAAAGTGATTAAGCGCAACGGAAAAGCTTACGACAAGTTCAGTGAACACATCGGCTTTTTACCGTTGGTGATTATTTCGCCCGCCGACCGCGATTTAATTATTGAAGGCAGCAGCACACGCCGAAAGTTTATTGATAGCGTGATTTCGCAAAGCGACAAAAACTACCTGAACCAACTGATTAATTACAACAAAGTACTGGCGCAACGCAATGCCCTTTTAAAATATTTTGCGCTGAACCACACCTTTAACAAAGACACTTTGGAGGTTTACAACAACCAACTTACTGAGTACGGCACCATTATTTTTGAAAAACGCGACGGGTTTTTAAAGGAATTTATTCCCATTTTTAAATCACGCTACCAAGCCATTAGCAACGGCAATGAGGTGGTAGATTTGGAATACCACAGTCCGTTGTTTGAAGGCGACTTAAACTCGCTTTTAATGCAATCCATCAACAAAGACAAGGCTTTGCAGTACACCAGTGTGGGCGTACATAAAGACGATTTGAACTTTAACATTGAAGGCCACCCCATTAAAAAATTTGGAAGCCAAGGGCAACAAAAGTCGTTTTTGATTGCTTTGAAATTGGCACAATTCGATTTTATAAAAGCGCAAAGTGGCGTTAACCCCATTTTACTGTTGGATGATATTTTTGACAAACTGGACGAAAACCGCGTGGCACAGATTATAAAATTGGTGGACGATGAAAATTTCGGTCAGTTATTTATTAGCGACACCCATGCCGACCGCACCGAAAACGCCGTAAAACAAGTGCATCAAAGTTATGAGATTTTTAAGCTGTAATTTTTTTGCCACAAATTCACGAATGGTTTTCTAATGGCTCAAATTAGTTATTAATCAGCAGTCGTGACAATTGAGTTTTTCGCTTGAATTTGTAAAAAATTTCAACTACATTTGTTTACTTGTGCTGAACCTGTTTCACAAACGACGAACATCCTAAAAGTTGGCAAACATTAAAACCTGATGAAAAAGAGACTACTTTATTTATTATTTTTTCTAATCTTAGGATGTTCAAGTGATGAAAAATTAGAAAGCAATAACAGCATCACCTCTACCCCTACTTTAACCCTCAATTTAATTAAATACAATTCTTACAGTAGTGATTTTAAATATAACTTTAGTATTGGCCTTGAAAACTTAAAATTAATTTGGGGAGAGACTAAAAATGTTGATTTTAATAACAACATTGGCGAAAGCAATTTAACCAATGCAAGTAAAGAAATAACAATTAACAATCTTCAACAAGATAGCACATACTTTTTTAGACTAGTTGGCGAATTTGATGATGAGTTATTTTATAGCGAAATAGTTTCCGTTACCACAACAAAAATGGAAATATTGTTTAATAATCAATTGTTTCAAAGAACAGGAAATTCTTGGACCGGCGATATAGAAAAAGTTATAAAAACAATGGATGGCTATATCGTGGTAGTAGTTGAGGGACAATCTTACAGCAACAATACAATTATACGGGTAATTAAAATCGACAAGCAATTCAACTTACAATGGACCTTCACCTTAGATGAAGATACTTCAGGAAGCGATGAACTTGCTGGAATGTTTGAATTAACAGATGGCAATTTCATTGGGATTGGCAGAAACTCTATTTACAAAAACTATGGTTTTAAATTCAATCGCTCTGGAAATATCCTATGGATAAAAAACTACAGTAGATTATCTGGAAACATATTTGACATGGCTATTGATTTTGAAAATTTTTCAGATGAATTAAGATTCCCTATTTATTCTGATTCTACCCAATATGACAATAGAGATGGTTACACTAGGGAAATATTACTGAATAACAACGGAGAGATAATATCTAATGACACCATAGGAAATGTGTTTGACAAACCAATTTCTAGGGTTAAATATGACATACATGGCAATAAGTTCAGTTATGGCAATTACTATTTAACATCGACTGAAGTAATAATCAACTCAGGTGTTATTGATAAGTACGACATTAACAACAACCTGATGTGGCATGTCCATTATAACGATGATATTTTTGGAGAAGATAGAATTGATGAATTATTGTTTGATGAAAATAATATAATCAATATCGGGACTCAAGTTGACCAATGGGGTTATGGGACCAATAAAGATGATTATAGACTGATTCACTTTAGAGATGGTCAAGGAAATAAATTATGGGAGTTTATAGAAATGAGAAAGAATTTTTTGTATCATGGTAATGATATAATTAAAGACTCCGATGGCAATTATTTATATCTGTTTACTGACATTTATTGGGTTAATAAGCATGTATTTAATTTGGCTACTGTATTAAAATCAGATATAGAAGGAAATATTCTTTGGACTTTTCATGATGGAGACGATTATAATACAGACCTCTTTATCCCTTATAAAATCATATTCGATAATAATACATATCTAATTTTTGGAACAAACGATGGAGTTATTTGGCTTAAACAATTTAAGTTAGAATAATAAAAACGATTTTGCAGCACCTTATAAAATTAATTGCGCATGCTTACTTACGAAAACCCTCTCGGATTTTCTATTTGATTTGCATTTACCCAATTTACCTACTTAAAGCGCAAAACTAATCTTACATAAATACATCAAATGAACATCTTCTCTTCCAAAAAAACTAACAAATAATTATATTTAAGGATAGTAAAGCAAAACCCGCAACGAGAAGGAGTCTCATCATAATGGGATTTCTCGCCGCTCATATCTTCGCTCTGTCGAAATGACATTGCTTTTAAAACAAACACCACCCACCTTTTAAAAAATGAACCTCAACGAACACTACCAAACCCTTTATAACAATTCGATTGAAAAAATTAAAAACGATGATTATACCATCGATGAACTCATCCATTCACCAAACGATAACCGTTTTGGCATTACGTTTTTAATTCGTCCGCCACAAGAAGTAAAAAACGAAATTCAAAAGTTTTTAAACGAGTTGCGTGCTGTGGAACCCAATCAATATTATTACCCCAATCCTGATATTCATATTACGATCATGTCCATCATTTCCTGTTACAATGGTTTTGATTTGAACGGTATCGATATTTCAAAATATGTTGACATCATCAAAAAAAGCATTGCTGAAACTTCAGAAATTGAAATCCAATTTAAAGGTTTAACGGCATCACCATCCTGTATTATGGTACAAGGGTTTATGGCGAACGATGCTTTAAACGATATCCGCGACAATTTAAGATTTCATTTTAAAAATTCAGATTTAGAGCAAAGCCTAGACAAACGCTACGCCATACAAACGGCACACGCCACCATTGTGCGCATCAGCAACAAACTTGTTAATAAAACCCCATTTTTAAACACGGTTGAAGCTTTCAAAAATTGTAATTTTGGCACGTTCAAAGTCGACCAACTCGAATTGGTATTTAACGATTGGTACCAAAAAGAACAGCACGTAAAAACACTTTATCGTTTCAATTTATAAAACCCACAACCGGCCATGGCCAAACGCAATAACGAACACTTAAAAATTAGCGACGCCTTAAAGGAATTTATCCAAACCAACAAACTTGAAAAGGGTTTGGACAAAGTAAATGTGGCCGATGCCTGGACCAAACTTATGGGCAATGGCGTTAACAATTACACTACTTCGGTACAATTGGAACGTGAAACCCTTTACGTACAACTGACTTCGAGCGTATTACGCGAAGAATTAAGCTATGGCAAACAAAAAATTATTACCATGCTAAATGAGGAATTGGGCAAGGAAATTATTAAAAAACTGGTTTTAAGATAATTACTCCATAAAATTTAATTGAAATAATTACCAAAATTCCAACAACCGATCATTATTTACATTACCTTTGATGCTTTAATTTATATAATACAAATACAATGAGTAAAGGTACCGTAAAATTCTTCAACGACTCTAAAGGTTATGGATTCATCGTTGAAGATGACAACAACAAAGAACATTTCGTTCACATTTCAGGACTAATCGATGAAATTCGTGAAGGTGATCTAGTTGAATTCGATCTACAAGAAGGTAGAAAAGGATTAAACGCCGTAAACGTAAAAGTAGTCTAACGATATACTAGTAACAATTACATTTAAAGCCTGTTTTTAACAGGCTTTTTTTGTGCCCGAAAATCACCAAAGCTCAACATTTTGGTACGCCCTTTTTATGAGCTGCGCCGTATTTTTTACATTGAATTTTTCAATAAGGCTCTTACGGTGCGAAATAGCCGTGTGGTTACTGATAAACAGCCTGTCGGCAATTTGTTTTGAAGAAAAACCATCGGCCACCAATTTGAGAACTTCCTTCTCGCGGGGCGAAATTAAACAAGCATTGCTTCCCTCTACTGACTCATTATTTTTTTCCAGTTGTTTTAAACAGGCTTCAAATTGCTCTTTGGCTGTTAAATCGAAAAAATAGTTCACCATCCAAGTATCGTCGCCCATTCTGTGCAACACTATGTCGTGCTTTAGAAAAACCGAAGTTCCTGTTTTATTGAGTAAATGATATTTCAGGGAAAACGCAGGGTCAAAAAATGGTGCCGATAAAAATGATTTTATTTTGTTTTTGATGGCCTTTCTTTCATCTTTCTTTATAAAACTGAACCAGCTATTCCAATTGTTATTCAAAACACAGGAGACCTCTGTACCTATTATTTTTTCAAGCATTGGAGTTCCGAAGACAAAAACACCTTTTTCTAAAGAATAAATAGCTACGTTCAAATGATCTAGCCCATTGCAGGATTGGGTTAATTTTGAAATTTGACTGGCTAAAGCTGCCTCTTTTGTAGCTGAAAATTTAATATTATTGATTTGCACCCCCATAACTTTTGATTGGATTAGCTATTCAACTTATTTTTAGAATTTTAGGGAGCGCTATTTCAAAAAACAGAAAGAAAGAATTTTTCTGCTTTTTAGTTTGTGAATTGTGAAAAAAAACCGCTTTGCTATTTTCTTTTTCCATCGTTACACAACAATAAATATATTCATTTTCAAAAACTTAAACAAGTACAAATAAAAAAACACCAAACAAGCTGAACTTACTGTTCAACACATTTGATGTTTTTCAACTAACTAAATAAAAACTAAATAACCAACGACACCAATTTATTCAACACAATGGTAATCACTCTATTTTTAAAATGTCCGGCTTTGATTTTGTTTACCCCCGCCTTGACCAAAGCTTGCATGACCAACAGGTCTTTTTGGCTTTTTAGCAACCATTCCAGTTCGTTCTTATCAATGGCCCCGGCTATAAACAGGCCGCTCCATTTTTTTAGTTTTTCTTCAGAGCTTTTAAGGTAATCTTTCATATCGTCAACAATCAACTTACCTTCATCGCCAAATTTATCGGTGGCTTCGGCAACAATTTCTTCTTTAAGCTCTTTTAATAATTTTTCGAAATCCATGATTTTATTGTATAAATTGATTGATAAATTGGGTTAAGGCATTCTCACTTTTTTTGTCTTTTTGTTCTTCGTAGTGAATCATCAAATCGAAAGCCTTTTCAATTTGCGGTTTGGCTTCGTCTTTGAATGCTTCGTTAAGCTGCCCTTTTTCTTCCCAAAGTTTAAGGTAACTGCCCATTAAATGCTCGTCGCTACTGATGAGCTCCCACATTTTTAGGGTAATCTGGTTTTTCTGTTTGCCGCGTTCATAAATAACCATCCGTTCCATTTCGTTTTTTAAGTTGGTTACTTGATCTTCAGAATCAATGAACGGACGTGTACTTTTATCCATTAAGCTTAAGGCCTCCAACTTGGTCTGTATGGTTTCTGTGTAAGTAAAATGGTCGTAAAGACTGGTGCAGCTCAACATAGTGACTGAAACTACAATGGCTACCAGTATTGTTTTGAGTTTTTTCATAATCATAGTTTTTGGTTATTGTTTATATTTAAAACCCTTCTATTTTTCCAAATTTCAGTTTTACCCCTACATGCGTTCAATTTTTCGGCATCTTGTGCGTAAACTTCAATATAATGAATTCGGCAGGCCTCACCACGGCCATGCCTATTTCAACATTCATATTTTGATTTAAAATATCGGTTGCGGTCATAGTTTCGCCCAAGCCCACCTTAACAAAAAAGGCATGCTCGGGTTTAGAGCCCGCCAAAGCTCCCGCACGCCATTGCTGAGTTAAAAAATTTTCGATTAAAGCTTTAATTTTTGTCCACGTATTAGCATCGTTCGGCTCAAACACAAAATGTTTTGTACCCTTTACAACCGACTCTTCAACCATGTTAAAAAACCGTCTCACCGAAATATAGCGCCATTCATTATCGTTCCCGGCCAAGGTACGGGCGCCCCAAACCAGTGTGCCCTTTCCTGGAAATTCCCGAATGGCATTAATTGATTTTCCGCTATATGCATCAACATTCAAGTTATCGTTCAGTTGATTGTTGATTGAAAACGCAGGCGTCAACACATGGCTTAAACTCACGTTAGCAGGCGCTTTCCAAACCCCTCGCGTACGGTCCACTTGGGCATAAAGCCCTACAATAGCGGCAGATGGAGGCATCACCGCATAAAACGCTTCCAAATATTTCTTTGCTGCCCTGTAAACCAAAATATGGTCATCAAAAATCGCATTATCTAAATGCTTTCCTTTTAAAACACCATCAACAGGTGCGCCTCCATCATTAATTTCTTTGTGTTCCGTGATGGTAACTTTAGCATCTTCGGTTAAAATATGGATATTGGTTTTTAGGTATGGAAAATAAGCTGCCCCGAATTTCACCTCTTCTTTTATGTTACTGGTATGTGTTCGGAAGCTGAGAATAACGGCTTCGGCCGATGTTTTGGTATGCGCCCCTACTACATCGAAGACCCCAAAGCGATCCCGCAACTTCAAACATTGTTTTAGAACAGGATCGGAAAAATAGGATTGATAATTCGTCGGACTTAATTTTGAAGCATCGGGACTTACAATCAACGTCACTTCATCTTTAGTTTCCAGCGCCTCGACCCCTTTTTTTATGTCTGCTTTATGAACGTCGCCTTCATCATGTTGTATACCCGTTGAAACCACATAACAATCGCCTCCACCATTGGCAAAATACAATTGCATGGCATAATACATTGGATTATAAGGCACTAATTCGGAAGCATTCGTCGGGTTTCCGTCAGCCCAAGCAACATCAATATTTGTAATATTACCGCCTTGTTTTTCAACCCTAACCTTTACATGGAAACCCTGAGGCACAGAGGTTCCAAAATAATGCTGATATTCTAAAAGCGATGAAATTCTTTGAGGCTGAAAAGCCCCAACACCATTAAGCAGTTGGGTGTTGCCTATAAACGCAGGAATGGCCGTTTCTACCTGAGCGATAGACGACGGAAATCGCCCCATATTTTGGATATAAACTCCCGGAGATTTGTAAAATTTAGCCATAATTCCGTCAATAAGTTTTTTAGAAAATACGGTGCAAGTCTATTCTCTTGGAAAAGCATAAGCACCTCCACCTCTAAAAGAGGCTTAGTCTTACAAAGTAGTTATTATGCGAGAATTTATCAATCCCCATTTTTGGGGATTTGGGCAGCTGGCTTGGGCACAAAAAAAAAACCGCCAGTGGCGGGATTTTAAAATATAGTAACCTTATGTTTATTTTTAGAACGTTTCGCGACCTGAGAAGTGAAAAGCACCTTCAATAGCAGCATTCTCGTCACTATCGCTACCGTGCACGGCATTTTCGCTAATAGAATCGGCGTACATTTTTCTAATGGTCCCTTCGGCCGCATCAGCTGGGTTCGTTGCCCCAATCAAAGTTCTAAAATCCTCTACCGCATTGTCTTTCTCCAAAATGGCAGCCACAATGGGGCCACGCGTCATGTACTCTACCAACTCTCCGAAAAACGGACGCTCTTTATGGATTCCGTAGAATTCCTCGGCATCAGCTTTGGTCATTTGGGTTAATTTCATTGCTACGATTTTAAATCCAGAAGCTGAAATTTTTTCTAAGATCGCACCAATGTGTCCTTTTTCAACCGCATCGGGCTTAAGCATGGTAAATGTTCTATTTGTTGCCATTTCTGTGTTTTTATTTGTGCTGCAAAAGTAATGTATTTCTAAAGAAATGCAAGTGATGTCATTTTAAAAAGCCCCATAACAAGTTTTAAAATTGAAGCTAAAATCAATTGCCTTTTTGCTCAGTTGCAAACTTTTTGGATTACTTGGACAAAAAATGGGTAAAAAGCAGCAATTTTTGGTCCGTTGAAAAAGTCTAAATGGGTTCATTATCGTATCTTCGCCACCTATGGAAAAACATGATATTGCAGGCGTTAAAGCCTTATTGAGCACTAAAAAAAAGATTGTTATCGTTCCGCATAAAAACCCCGATGGCGACGCCATTGGTTCGTCATTGGGGCTTTGCCATTACCTTTTAAAAGGCAACCATAAAGTACATGTTGTGGTGCCCAACGAATTCCCTTCGTTTTTAAAATGGATTCCTGGCAGCGATGCCATACTGAAGTATGATTCGCAATCGCGATTTTGTGATGCCCTAATCAACGATGCCGATGTGATTTTTACTTTAGATTTTAACGCATTCCACAGAACAGGCGATATGGAACCGGTTTTGGCCAACAGCCAAGCTATCAAAATTATGATTGACCACCATCAATCGCCCGACGATTACGCCCAGTTTACTTACAGCGATGTGAGCATGAGTTCTACTTGCGAAATGGTCTATAATTTTATAGACAGGCTTGGTGATGCGAGTTTAATCGACAAAGACACCGCCACCTGTTTGTACGTGGGCATTATGACCGATACGGGGTCGTTCCGCTTTGCGTCGACCACCAGCACCACCCACCGGGTTATCGCAGAATTAATTGAAAAAGGCGCTAATAATGCCGAAATACACAACAATATTTACGATAGCAACAGCTACGAAAGGCTTCAATTACTGGGTCGGGCACTAAGCAATTTAAAAGTTATTCCCGAATCGCGAACCGCTTACATTACGCTTTCGCAGGAAGAACTCAACCAGTTCAACTATAAAAAAGGAGATACCGAAGGCGTGGTTAACTACGGGCTTTCCTTGGAAGGTATCGTTTTGGCAGCCATTTTTATTGAAGACAAACAGGAGGGCATCGTTAAAATATCGTTGCGTTCTAAAGGAAATTTCTCTGTAAACGAAATGTCGAGAGCACATTTTAACGGTGGCGGACACATCAATGCGGCTGGAGGCAGGAGCGAACTCACTTTAAACGAAACGGTTGAAAAATTTATTAGTATATTGCCTAGTTATAACAAAGCCCTGAATGATGAATAAACTCATAAAAATCGCTTTTGTTTTATTGCTTATTGGCTGTAAAACTCCCGAAGCCCGTCGACCTATTTCGGTAAAAACCGGCTCATTTATTAACGTTTCGGTAGAACGAAATAAAAAGCTGAATGCCAAAGAACAAGCTTCCATCGAAAAACTTCTGAAACAAAAACAACTGGATTACCTTGCTTCCGAAAGCGGTTTTTGGTACTACTACAACAATAAAGTTGAAAACGATTCTTTAAAAACACCCGATTTTGGCGACATCGTCAACTTCGATTATGATGTAAAATCGCTTAACGGTTCCGTGATTTATTCAGCTGAAGATTTAAAAACACAGACCTACGCCATGGACAAAGAAGAACTGTTCACTGGGCTACGCGAAGGTTTAAAACTAATGAAAACCGGCGAAACCGTTACGTTTTTATTTCCGTCACAAAAGGCTTATGGTTATTATGGCGACGAAAACCGCATTGGCAGCAACACCCCCTTAATTTGTGAAGTAACCGTAAATTCTATTACTCCTAATGAAACGAATTAACATGGCACACCCCCATCTCTTTGGCAAAGCTTTACTGTTTATTTTATTGATTCAATTAACGGGCTGCAAAGCCCCTTACCCAGAACTGGAAGACGGCATGTATGCTGAATTCATTACCAACAAAGGCATTATGGTTGCCAAGCTGGAACAGGAAAAAACCCCCACTACGGTAGCTAATTTTGTATCGTTGGCCGAAGGCACCAACACCTTGGTTGCCGATTCCCTTAAAAAGAAGAATTTTTACGACGGACTGGTATTCCATCGCGTGATTCCCGACTTTATGATCCAGGGTGGCGATCCCAACGGCGACGGCTCTGGCAATCCAGGTTACCGTTTTAATGATGAGTTCCACCCCGATTTAAAACATGACAAAAAGGGCATTTTGGCAATGGCCAATTCGGGCTTTGGCACCAATGGCAGCCAATTTTACATTACCCACAAAGCCACCCCCTGGTTGGATGCTTACGACGAAGAAGGCTACCCTAAAGACTGTGAAGACCGCCGTGTGAGTTGCCATACTGTTTTTGGCGAAGTGGTACTTGGGCTTGAGGTTGTCGATTCCATTGAGCAAAACGACACCATCCAACACATTAAAATCATCCGCAAAGGTAAATTGGCCAAAAAGTTTGATGCCCCCGAGGTATTCAAAAACCAATTAGCCAAGGCCGAGCGTATGGAAAAAGAAAAAGCGGCGAAGGCCGAAGCCATTGTAAAGGCGTCCAAAGAAAAATTTGATGCACAACAATTGGAAGCCACAACTATGGATTCCGGATTGCAATATTACATTTCCGAAAAAGGAACGGGTGAAAAGCTCCCCGAAGATGCCGAAGTTTTGGTGCACTACGCCGTTTATTTTGAAAACGGAAAGCTTTTGGAAACCAGTAAGCTCGAAACGGCCGAAGCTCTCGATGCCGTAAACCCCAAACGCAAAGCCATGGACCGCTACCAACCCATTACCGCCAATATTGGCCCAAATGCGGGGATGATTCCCGGGTTTAAGGAAGGCTTACAACAACTTAGCGTTGGCGACAAAGCCACCCTATTCATCCCGTACCATTTGGCCTATGGCGAATCGGGCACGCGTGGCATACCTGGAAAATCGAACCTTATTTTTGAAGTGGACATTATAAAACTTCTTAAATAAATTTTAACACTAAACCCTATTCTATCCGTTATATTTACGGTGAAAAACAACACGTATGCAACTCTTAAAATTCGATTGGAATCCCATAACGGGCATTGATATTGCCGGAAATTTCAAACTCCATTTTTACAGCCTTATGTGGGTGGTAGCCTTTATTTTAGGGTGGTACATCATGAAACGTATTTTCACCAAAGAAAAGGTGTCGCTGGATTATTTAGACCCACTTTTTATTTACACCGTGTTGGCTACCATGTTGGGCGCACGTTTGGGCCATGTGTTGTTTTATCAATCGGAATTAATTTCAGAAGATTTTTTCAGCATCTTTTTACCGTTCAAATTTAAAGGTGGTTTTGAGTTTACCGGATTCCAAGGGCTTGCCAGCCACGGTGCCGCTATTGGTATTATTATAGGCATGTATCTGTACCGCAGAAAATATAAGTACAAATCGTTGCTTTGGATTTTAGACCGCGTGGTGATTTCGGTAGCCTCGGGTGCTATTTTTATCCGTATTGGAAATTTTATCAATTCTGAAATCATCGGTAAGGAATCGGGCGACTTCCCGTTTGGCGTGCGCTTCATTCAAGACTATTATAATAAATACGAAGCCATGCGCATTGCGGGCACTAAAAACGTACAGAAGGCCTATGATGCTATTGCTGCCAACCCCGAACTTTTAGAGCAAGTGCCGTACCGCCACCCTGCTCAACTTTACGAATCGTTTTGCTACATTTTCGTGTTTTTAATTTTGTGGTATTTCTACTCAAAAACCGAAAAAAAGAATCGTACTGGCTTTTTGTTCGGGCTGTTTTTAATCCTGCTTTGGAGCATCCGCTTTTTTGTGGAATTCGCCAAAGAGCCACAGGGTGAAGAATACATTAATTGGTTTGGTTTAAACACTGGGCAGTGGCTTAGTATTCCGTTTATATTAATCGGGCTCTATTTCATGTTTGTTTACAAACCCAAAACCGAAGTACAATAAGATGCTTTTAAAACGTGCTTTATTACTGGTTTCAGTGGGTTGTTTATTAACCGTTTCGGCGTGTAAAAACGAAAAGAAAAGCATTAAGCAAACTGAAGTCAGTTTTAAGATAGAAGGCGAACTTACCATTTATAAAGCTGCCGATTCTACTACGGTGACTTTGGATATTGAAATTGCCGATACCGAGTTCGACCGGGAAACGGGACTCATGTACCGCAGCAGCATGAAAAACACTCAAGGGATGCTGTTTGTTTTTGACAACGAGCAACCCCGCTTTTTCTACATGAAAAACACCCAAATCCCATTGGACTTGATTTATGTTTCTGCCGACAAAAAAATTGTGAGTTTCCAAAAAAACGCGAAACCTTTTGATGAGTCGTCGTTGCCTTCCAACCAACCCGCACAATATGTTTTGGAAGTGAATGCCGGACTGGCCGATACTTGGAATTTACAGCTTGGCGATAGTTTGGCGTTTTAGATGGTCCTTTTTATTTAAGCAAGTAAATTAAATTTCCTAGCCCTACTACACCGGTGATGCCCGCCAAAACTAAGTTCATTTTTGTGGCTATAAAAGCGAGTTTATGCTCAATCTTACTGGCCACAATCGCATACAAAGCGTACAAACAAAACGACCCCAAAGTAGAACCTATGGAGAAAAACAAGCTATTTTCAAACGAATACTTAAAATACTCCAGAGCAATTAACAAAGAAAGCGTGGTAAAGTAAAACGGAATAGCAAAAGTGTTTAAAAGCGACATGCCCACCCCATGCAAATAAGCTTGAGATTTGTCGGTTTCTACTTTTTTTACTCTTTTTCCAGAAGTAAAATGCAGCCTAAAAAAATTAATGGAAAGCAACAGCAAAATGGCCGTACCCAATTTTTGGATTGCGGTAATGTATTCAGAATTCTCCATTAACACGTTTGATAGGTAGGCCCCCAAATTCGCCTGGAAAAACAGTACCGTTGCAAACCCGGCAATAAGATAAAAGGCGGCAGTTCTCCCGCGGTTTAAACTGAACTTAACCACCGTCATATTTAAAAAACTGGGCGTAATACTGCCCACCGTTGCCACAGCAAACCCCAATACCAAACATGCCAACAACCCCATAATTAATTTTTTGCTATAAAAAAACAACATAAACCGGTAATGGATTAATGCTTATCGTTTTTAGTTTAACCTAAATGTGATGTTGTATAAAACCTTAGGCTTATTTAAAGTAGCTCGGTGTTGAGATTTTTTAAAACGAGGTCCCTTCATGTTGTAGGATTTTTTACTATATTCGTCAGGCTATAAATTTAATGAGACTAAACGCAATTGTGTTTAGTCAACCGTTGGCATTAATATAAAAAACATATGACATTTCCATTTGACATCACAATACAACTAAACCAATCTGGAATTACAGGCATTCAAAATAAGACGATAAAAGTCAATGGAGGAATAACAACATTTTTAGGACCAAATGGCTCTGGGAAAACACAACTTCTTAGAGGACTAAAAAATAGCTTAGGAACTCATTCTAATAGAAAAAAGATAAGATATGTGTCTGCTGGCAGATTGGGTCCAATGGAAACTTATCGCTCAGATTACGATGGACAAAGAGGAGGGCGACCTAGATTTGATGAAGCTACATTTGGTAACAAATCATCAACTACTCGTAGACATCAAAATGAGACAATTCTAGGTGATTTTGGAACACTTTCGGAAAGACCTGATATTCTTATAAAAGTGCAAGAAAGGTTGAGAAAACTCTTCAAACGTGATTTGACATTAGATTGGGATGGTGGAGTTCTTAAAGTTTTTTTTTCTAGAGTTGACGAAACAAATAATAATAATTATTCCTCTGCAAGAGAAGCAAGTGGACTTTTACATTTAGTTGCAATTCTTGCATCACTTTATGATGACGAAGTGGGTTGCTTATTAATTGATGAACCAGAAGTATCTCTACATCCACAATTACAATCATTTGTAATGGATGAAATTATTAAGGTAGCTGGTGCAAATAATCAACCAGGAAAGAAATTGGTATTTATCTCTATTCATTCAACGGAATTTATTGAAATTAGTTCGGTTCAACAATTATCAACAATTGTTTTCTGCCAAGATATTTTAGACCAACCTGTTCAAATTGACCCAACCATTGGAGAATTTCAAAGTAGAAAATTACAGGCACTTTTGACTAGGCTTGGGCAAGAACATAAATTAGCTCTTTTTTGTCATTCACCACTTCTTGTTGAAGGTCCTAGCGATGAAATTATTTGTTCAGCAATAAATAGAAAACTTAATATAAATCTAGAGGCTGCAGGTTCACAAATTTTACCTGTTACGGGAAAGGGACAATTTCCAGTAGTTATTAAACTAATGAGACTTATAGGTAAAAAACCTGCATTACTTGGAGATGCGGATGCATTAACGGATAATTTAGACATTATTAGTGTGTTTACCACTCTTGAAAAGGCAAATATTTATGCTAGTGAGTTAGGTCATCGAGATGCGCCAGAATTTGCCCGCAATATTTATAATGATTTCTGCCAACTTATTGCAAATAATTGGACAGATATTCAATCTCACGCAGAACAACATTATTATTGGATTAATAGAGACACGGATAAAGATGAGTTAATTGCCAAAAGAAGAAGTGCTTTTTGTTGGTTATTTACAACTGATGATTCTACTATATCTTCAATTAATAATGGAAGTAATTGGCTCACTATAAAAAGTAGACTTTCAAGACTACTAGAACTTCTAGAAAAATTAGGTTGTTTCATCTTAAGAAAGGGCACAATCGAAGCATATTATCAGTACGTATCAACTCTTACGAATGATGAAAAACCAAATGCTGCTTCTTACGAGGTAAATGGATTAATAAGCGAAACAACTGAAAACGTGGCTTCAAATTACTCTGATATAATAAGAGCTTTGAACTACTGCTCTCAAGCAGAAAAGATAAATGAAGCTGAGGCAATTCGTGATTTATTGCTCGCTATAGTTTCACCAGCTCTAGCAAAAATCAATAATGAAACTACTGAAAATGAGCTAAAAATATATTCAAAAAATTTGTTTGGTGCAAAATCTAGTTTATTTGATTTGACCATAGAAGTGGAAGGTGAAGACATATATTTGATTGTTAATTTAGCATCTGATATTCTCGAAGTAAATGGGTTTCCTTTAAAAATAAAAAAAGGAAGTAATCCGATTGAAATTGTGAATAATTCATTAAAATTGAACTAAATACTAATGCCAACAAAGATCTGAGTTAAAAAACAAGTCTATTTAGGATAATTTAGAGACATAATTTTCATCATAAGGTCTTCCAGATTTTGCTATTGCAAAAGCTTGTTTTAAGAGTTTGTTT
>JAUIKY010000065.1 GCA_030430535.1 Bacteroidia bacterium | reverse complement strand
TTATAGCAGTAGCAAACAAACTCTTAAAACAAGCTTTTGCAATAGCAAAATCTGGAAGACCTTATGATGAAAATTATGTCTCTAAATTATCCTAAATAGACTTGTTTTTTAACTCAGATCTTTGTTATGTGTAGACTTTTATTTAATCCGATAATAAAATTCATTAATCCAACCCTTTTCCTCGTCAATCGTTCCGGTCACTAATTCCGTTTCCGTTAATTTGAAAAGAGGGGATTCCATTTCTCCCAAATCGGTTAGGTTTAGTTCTTTTTTCCAATATTTATTATCTCTTTCTCGAAAAATGATTACACTACGTTCTTTTGATATTTCCCATTTTCCAGATTCGTTAATTCCACACATATTCCAAACATAACGTCCATCATTATAATACTCAATTGTGTCCAAGCATTTAAGTCCGTCGTATTTTTCTCCGTTTTCTGTTTTATTAATTTTCTTAACCCATTTTCCGATAATTAATTTATCCCACTTCGTTTTTAATGAGTCCGTTTGTCCGTATGCTTGATTAAAGCATAGACTTAAAAAAATAAATCCGATTGTTAATTTAAAGTTCATTATTTCAAGTTTATACATAACAATAGGCCAAATGCAATTGCGTTTAGCTAAATTACATTCATTTCAAAAAAAATATTACCAACTAAAATAGCCGAAATGTTTTATAAAAGCAATTAAAGTTTTTTGCAGCGGTTACTCAATAATCTCCACATTTCGAATGTAAATATTCCGTAGTGGCCAGTCGGCATCATCCGTTTCTACTTTGGCAATTTTGTCGATGACGTCCATGCCGCGGGTTACATGGCCAAAAATGGTATAATCGCCGTTAAGGTAATGGGCACCACCATGCTGTTGCACGATGAAAAACTCATACGGAGAAGCGAGTTTGTGTGGGTTGTCTATTTCGCTGCTGGGCATGGAAATAACGCCGCGGTCGTGCTTAAATCCGCGCTTGGTATCGGGTGGCAACAAATATTGCCCAATGGCGTGGCGCTTATCCAATGTTTTTTGGTCGTCGCTATGGCCGGCCTGAACCATAAAATTATCAATCACGCGGTAAAATTGGGTGCCGTTAAAATACTTCTGTTTGGTAAGAAAGATAAAATTAGAGCGGTGGAATTTTGTTTCGTTATACAACAACACATCAAACGAGCCCATATCGGTAGTGATGCGTACCTTGTTTTCTTTGTGTTTTTTGTCGTATTGCAGAAAAAATTCCATGGCATTTTTTTCCGTCAATAAGGGGAATTCCCGTTCGGGCAGTTCGCTTACCACTTTGGGGTCTGCTTCAGTTTCGATTTTAGAACTGTCTGCTTTTTCAACTTCAGTTTTTGGGGTGTTTTTGTTTTTAGATTTTTTATCTTCACAATTCAAAAAAACGGCAAATAAACACAGTAATAAATACAGTCTCATTAATTAATATTTTAATCGCCAATAAGGCTTTTTTATATGGATTTCGATTATATACAATAGCTTACAATGGGTTGAACGTTACCCTGAATTGTCACACTGAGCGGAGTCGAAGTGTTATTTCAGGGTCGCATTATAAGGTTTTGGTTTTTTAATTTTTTTTGAGATGCTGAAACAAGTTCAGCATGACGATAAACTATTTTATGTTAAAAAAAGAACATTCAAATGGATTTTGGTGAATTTCAGCAATCGCTTTCAAAAATAAAAAATATACCGCTTTTAGGCGAATCCTCGCATTTTAAAATGGTGCCACCTTTTAGGCAAGAGCTTTTGAAGAAGCAGTCCGAAGCCATAAAACGCGCCAAACATGCAGGGGTTATGGCTTTGTTTTACCCCAATACCAACCAGCAAACCCAATTGGTTTTGATATTACGGAAAACCTATAAAGGGGTGCATTCGGCTCAAGTGGGCTTTCCCGGCGGAAAGTTGGAAAAGTACGACCAATCGTTGGAAGACGCGGCTTTGCGCGAAACCGAAGAGGAAATTGGCGTGCCCGTTAAACAGGTTAAAGTGGTGAAAAAATTGTCGCAGGTGTATATTCCGCCCAGTAATTTTTATGTACAGCCATTTATTGGGATTACCGAAATCACCCCAAAATTTATAAAACAAGATGATGAAGTTGAGGATGTTATCGAGGTGGATTTGGAACATTTTTTGGATGATGGGGTTTTAATTACCAAACGATTGACTACCTCGTACAGCATTGAGGTTGAGGTGCCTGCATTCAAACTGAACGGTTATGTGGTTTGGGGGGCTACCGCCATGATGCTGAGTGAAATTAAAGATATAATGAAACAACTTTGGTAATTTATTTTGTTTATTACTTTTGTAGGCTCAATTTGAGCGGCTTTTGCCATATTTTGCTTAAATTGGTGTAGCTAACCAAACTATTTCAACTAATATACATGGGATTGTTTAAAAGAAATCCATTCGGACATATATTAATTATTAAAAAATGGCTCATCAGGGTGTTGGGGGCGATGACGCACAGGCGCTTTCGTGGTTTTAACGAACTGCAAATCGAAGGTTCAGAAATCATAAAAGACCTGCCCGATACCAACGTATTGTTCATTTCTAACCACCAAACTTACTTCGCCGATGTGGTAGCCATGTTCCACGTGTTCAATGCCAGTTTAAGCGGACGCGTAGATTCGATAAAAAACGTGGGCTATCTGTGGAATCCCAAACTGAATATTTATTATGTGGCCGCCAAGGAAACCATGAAAGCGGGATTGTTGCCAAAAATTTTGGCCTATGTGGGCTCGGTAAGTATTGAACGCACGTGGCGCTCTGAAGGCAAGGATGTAAACCGACAAGTGAGGATGAGCGATATCTCGAATATCGGTAAAGCTTTGGATGATGGTTGGGTGATTACTTTTCCGCAAGGTACCACCACGCCGTTCAAGCCCATTAGGAAAGGTACGGCGCACATTATAAAACGTTACAAACCGGTGGTTATTCCTATTGTGATTGATGGTTTCCGAAGATCGTTCGATAAGAAAGGATTGCGTATCAAAAAGAAAAACATTCTCCAAACCATGGAAATTAAACCACCGTTGGAAATTGATTACGACAACGAAACTACCGATGAAATTGTAAAGAAAATTGAATATGCCATCGAGCAACATCCGTCATTCCTAAAAGTGATTCCGCAAAAAGAACTCGAAGCCCAAGAAGAGCTGAACAAAAAACGCGAGTGGTAAATTTATTATACTAAAACAACTATAAACTAAACAAGATGAAATTAATTAACCTTTTAATGGTTTTGGTGCTGAGCGTGGCATGTAGCGCAACGGTGTTTTCGCAAGACATTCAATTTAATAACCCTTTGGCCGAAAAACGCGCCGACCCGTGGGTGCAGAAAGCTGAAGATGGTACTTATTATTTGATTGCCACGGTGCCCGAATACGATAAAATTGTACTTCGGAAATCAAAAACCATCAACGGTTTAAAGGAAGCTGAAGAAAAAGTAATCTGGGAAAAACATAAAAAAGGCGTGATGGGCCATCACATCTGGGCGCCCGAACTGCATTACATCGATGGGGTTTGGTACATTTATTTTGCGGCAGGCGAAGCTGAAAATATCTGGAATATCAGGATGTGGGTGCTTTCAAACCGCTCTAAAAACCCAATGAAAGGTGAATGGAAAGAGGAAGGACAAATAAAAACCGATATGGATTCGTTTTCGTTGGATGCCACCACCTTCGAACACAATAACAAAAGGTACATGATTTGGGCCCAGAACGTAGGAGGGGGTGAGCATGGTACGGCACTAGTGCTTTCTGAAATGGCATCTCCAACCGAACTAACAGGGCCAGAAGTAGTCATTACCCAACCTGAATTTAGTTGGGAGCGCATGAAATACAATGTCAATGAAGGCCCCGCGGTAATAAAGCGCAACGGAAAGATATTTGTGAGCTACTCGGCCAGTGCTACCAACCACAATTACTGTTTGGGGCTGTTGTGGATTGATGAAGCGGCCGATATTTTGGATGCTTCAAATTGGCATAAGTCGGCCGGTCCCGTATTTTACACCAACGAAGATTTAAAACGTTATGGACCTGGGCATAATTCGTTCACCACTTCTGAAGACGGAAAAACCGATATTATGATTTACCATGCCCGTGATTATAAAGAAATAATTGGGCACGAACTATCGGACCCTAATCGTGCTACCCGGGCTAGGGTATTAAAGTGGACACCGAGTGGCTTTCCGGATTTTATGCAGAATGAAGGGGATTAGTTTTGAGAGTTACGGTTAATAACTCCTAAAAACTTCCTTTAAAAAAACATATCAAAATCTTTATTTTGCAGGACTTTTTTAAACCGATTTAAGTGAAAGTCTGTATAGCCGAAAAACCTAGTGTGGCTCGAGAAATAGCTGCTGTTTTAGGAGCGAATACCAAACGCGATGGGTATTTCGAAGGCAATGGCTATGCCGTAACGTATACTTTTGGGCATTTATGTACTTTAAAAGAGCCCAACGATTACAAGCCCTATTGGAAAAGCTGGGATTTGAACAATCTGCCTATGCTGCCCGAAAAGTTCGAAACAAAAGTGGTGGCCAATTCGGGCATACAAAAGCAGTTTAAAATTGTAAAAGGCCTGTTCGATAAAGCCGAAGTGGTTATAAACTGTGGTGATGCCGGACAAGAGGGAGAACTCATCCAACGTTGGGTGATGAATGAAGCCAACTACCAAGGTGAGGTAAAACGGTTATGGATTTCATCGTTAACTACCGAAGCTATAAAAGAAGGCTTTGAAAACCTTAAACCTGCTACCGATTACGATAATTTGTACTACGCCGGGTTTTCGCGTGCCATTGGCGATTGGCTGCTGGGTATGAATGCTACCAGATTATATACCGTAAAGCATGGCGGTTATAAGCAAGTGCTGTCGGTCGGGCGTGTGCAAACCCCTACTTTGGCGATGGTGGTGAACCGATTTAAGGAAATTGAAAATTTTAAACCACAGCCGTATTGGGAACTTCAAACGCTATATCGCGAAACACTTTTTAGTTACGAAGAAGGGCGGTTTTTAAAGAAGGAAGACGGTGAGGCTTTGGCCAATAAAGTGAAGGAAAGTGAGTTCGAAATCGTTTCCATCGAAAAAAAGAAGGGTAAGGATTATGCCCCGAAATTGTTCGATTTAACGGGGCTACAAGTGTATTGCAATACCAAATTTGGCTTTTCGGCCGAAGAAACCCTGAAAATAGTCCAAGCGCTTTACGAACGGAAAGTTGTGACTTACCCCAGAGTAGATACCACGTTTTTGCCAAACGATATTTATCCGAAAGTATCGGGCATTCTTCAAAAATTGACACAATATGCGGCGTTGACACAGCCGCTGTTGGGGAAGAAAATAAAAAAGTCGAAACGTGTTTTTGATGATAAAAAAGTAACCGATCACCACGCCATCATTCCCACAGGCATGCAAACCCAACTGAACCCCGCGCAACAGCAGGTTTACGATATTATTGTAAAGCGTTTTATTGCGGTGTTTTATGACGATTGTACGGTATCGAACACCACGGTTTTGGGCAGTGCTGCCGAAGTCAGCTTTAAAACCACCGGAAAGGAGATTCTCGATAAAGGTTGGCGAATCGTATTCGAAAACCCTAATAAAAAAGAAAAAGAGTCGGGTATTTTACCCACGTTCGAAAAGGGCGAAAAAGGGCCGCACGAACCGTCTTTTTTAGAAAAGGAAACCAAACCGCCCAACCAATACACAGAAGCCTCATTACTGCGCGCCATGGAAACAGCAGGCAAGCAGGTTGATGACGAAGAGCTTCGTGATTTAATGAAGGAAAACGGTATTGGCCGTCCTTCCACCCGAGCGAATATTATTGAGACTTTGTTTAAACGGAAATACATCAAACGGAACAAAAAACAGGTGCTGCCAACGGTAACGGGCATTCAGTTGATAGAAACCATCCAAAATGACTTGTTGAAATCGGCCGAACTGACGGGCAAGTGGGAAAAGCAATTAAAAGATATTGAAAAGGGCGAATACAGTGCAGCAGCGTTTATAAAAAACATGAAGCGCATGGTCGATGCCTTGGTGTACGAAGTACGCAGTGAAACCAAACGTGCCAATATATCGCAGGCCAATGTGATAAAAAATAGGCAGGCCAAAGCAGCCGAAAAAAAGCAAAAAGGGCTATTGGCCGAAACCTGCCCCAAATGTAAAAAGGGAACGCTGATAAAAGGAAAATCGGCTTATGGTTGCAGTGCCTTTAAGTCGGGATGCCGTTTTGTGTTGCCGTTTAAATTTGCCGACAAAAAGATATCAGAAAAGCAATTTATTCGTTTGTTGCAAAAGGGAAGCACGGTAAATTTAAAAGGTTTTAAAACCGATGCAGGCACTGTTGAAGGTTTATTGCGTTTTGATGATGATTTCAATTTGAAATTGGAGCCTAAAAAATCTTCTGTAAAGGCGAAACCAGACGGCGAATTAAAATGTCCCAAATGTCAAAAAGGGAATATTATAAAAGGAAAAACTGCTTATGGCTGCAGCGCCTACCAATCGGGATGCGATTTTAAAGTGACTTTTGATGTGGTAAAAGCAAAAATAAACGGGCAGAAACCAACCAAAGAATTGGTGTACAAAATTTTAAGTGGCAATGCCTGAAACCGAACACCAACATTTTCTTATTTATAAACCTTTTCGCGTTTTAAGTCAGTTTAAAAGCAACTCCAGCAAACAGCAATCCAAACGATTTTTAGGAGAGTTTTATGATTTCCCGGAGGGAATAATGGCTATTGGCCGTTTGGATGAAACCTCCGAAGGCTTATTGCTGCTCACGACTTGCGGAAAAACCAGTGCGTTCATCAACAGCCAAAAAGTTGAAAAAGAATACTACGCACAGGTGGATGGCGATATTTCGGAAGAAGCTATTCAGCAACTAAAAAGAGGTGTGGGGATTAGCATCAACGGAAAAACATACACCACCAAACCCTGTAAGGTTTTTAAATTGGATGGCGAACCAAGTTTACCGGAACGAGGTAAAAAGATACGCGACGAGCGCCATGGCCCAACAAGTTGGGTGTCGATAACCTTAACGGAAGGTAAATTTAGGCAGGTTCGAAAAATGACAGCCTCAGTGGGGTTTCCAACTTTGCGTTTGGTGAGGGTTCGAATAGGCGAATTTAGAATTGGTAGTATGCAGCCCGGAGAGGTTCTGGAGTTTGCGGATTTGTGCGTTAGGGATTGCAACCCTTAGACTACGCTAAGGATGAATTTATGGCTTATGGCGAGGCGAGCATCGAGCCAAAACTATGAACGGAAAGCGCGATTCTTAGGGAAGCGCCAAAATTTTCATTATATCTTAATTTGATAACTATTGGGGCTAATATTCTGAGTCTATTTTTCTAGTTTCTTGTCATTTCGACAGAGTGAGGGACGAACGAGGAGAAATCCCATAATTATGAGATTCCTCCTCGTACCTCGTTCGGAATGACAAGCTACATTGAATGTTGATACGTGGCTTACTTTTTTTTAACCTTAATCAGCTCATTTTACTGAAACCGAATGGCCTTTACCGGCGATATTTTGGTGATGATGTACGAGGGCACCAAAAGCATGAGCAAGCACAGTACCAAAGTGCCGATATTGAGAGCCATGATGTAGCCAAAACTGATGTAAACCGGGGCTTCGGTAACGTAATACACGCTGGGGTCGAGCGGAAATAATTTAAAATATTTTTGGGCAAACAGTAGTCCGAGACCGATGAGGTTTCCCCAAAATAGCCCGAGTAAAATTAAATAGGAAGCGTTGTAAATAAATAGTTTTCGGATGCTCCAATT
The DNA here is from genome assembly GCA_030430535.1 of Bacteroidia bacterium. GTDB lineage: Bacteria > Bacteroidota > Bacteroidia > Flavobacteriales > Flavobacteriaceae > Flavisericum. Next base: position 1,937 of record JAUIKY010000065.1, on the reverse strand, counting down.
GCTGCTGCCCAAAGCTTTTAAAATACCAATCATTTGGGTACGTTCCAAAATTAATACGAGCAGTGCGGTAATCATGTTAATACCCGCCACGAGTATCATGATGCCAATAATACCGTAAATGTTTTTATCGAAAATTTTAACCCATTCGAAAATAGAATAATATTTGTCGGTTACCGTTTGGGTGTTAAAAGTGGATGGTGTGTTTTGGTAAATTTCGCGGCCTTTTTGTTCCAAATCATTGTAATCGTCAATAAACACCTCGAAATTGCCAATTTGGTCGTCTTCCCAGCGGTTGATGCGTTGCAAGTGCCTAATATCGCCCAAAATATATTGAGCATCTAAATCTTGGAATCCGGAACTGTAAATGCCTACCACGTTGTAGGTAATGATGTTGGGCAGTTTTTCGGGGTCGTCTTTGGCGAATACCATTTGGAATTTATCGCCCACCTTAAACTGCAAGCGGTTGGCCAAATATTCTGAAATCAGTACCTCTTCGTTTCGTTTTTCCGAGTAATCGGGCAATTGGCCATCTATTAAAAATTCCTTGAAATAATCCCAGTTATAATCGGCGCCAACACCTTTTAAATAAACCCCTTCAAAGTCGGTTTCGGTACGGATGACTCCAAACTTTGAAATCACGCCCTGAATGTGTGCAATGCCATCCACCGACTTAAATTCCGGATAAAAGTCCTGGTTTTTAGAAATGGGCACGATACTTTCCTGCGAGTTGTTGCTATCGTAATTGGTAATGGTAACGTGGCCGTTAAACGCCACCACCTTGTCACGTATTTTTTGCTGAAGCCCAATACCTGTTGCAATGGCTACCATCATCACGATAATACCAATGGCAATGGCCGCAATGCCAATTTTTATTATTGGTGCCGAAATACTACTTTTATACGCTTTAGTGCCTATAATGCGTTTAGCTATAAAAAACTCGTAATTCAATTTTTAAATGAAGTTTAGTGTGTTCAAAAATACAGTTTTATTCCCGATAGTTGTCGGGATTGTTTTGTTAATTTCCTGCGGGAATGTGGGAAAGCGGGAAGCGGCAGCACCAGAAGAAAATCCAACCTATATGGATGAGACCCTGAAACAAACTTCGACTTCGCTTAGCAAAGGAGTTCAAGGTGACGCTAATATTGTTGTGGGCGCTAACCAAACTAAATTGTATTTACCATTGTTAAAAGGAAAGCGGGTTGGGGTAGTGGCCAACCAGACTTCGGTGGTTTTTAAAGAGATCACCACCTCGTCTGCAGCACCTCGTAATGACGCTTACGTACATCTTGTGGATTCTTTATTGGCGCTGAAAGTTAATGTGAAAAAGGTTTTTGCACCCGAGCACGGTTTCCGTGGTACGGCCGATGCGGGTGAAGTGGTTAAAGATGGCATAGATACCAAAACCAATTTGCCTATTGTATCGCTTTACGGCAATAATAAAAAACCTTCAAAAGAACAGTTGCAGGATTTAGATATCGTAATATTTGATATTCAAGACGTGGGTGCAAGGTTCTATACGTATATTTCATCGTTGCATTATGTGATGGAAGCCTGTGCCGAAAACAAAATTCCGGTGTTGGTTTTTGACCGGCCCAACCCCAACGGACATTACATCGATGGCCCCATTTTGGAAATGGAGCACCAAAGTTTTGTGGGCATGCACCCGATTCCGATAGTACACGGTATGACCATTGGCGAATATGCCAAAATGATTAATGGTGAAAAGTGGTTGAAAAACGGCGTGCAATGTGAATTGACCGTAATTCCAATAAGAAATTACAATCACCAAAACGCTTACAGTTTGCCCATTAAACCGAGTCCGAATTTGCCCAACGATAAATCAATCAATCTGTATCCTAGTTTGTGTTTTTTTGAAGGCACCAATGTTAGCGCTGGACGCGGAACGGATTCGCAATTTCAAATTTTTGGAAGTCCGT
>JAUIKY010000109.1 GCA_030430535.1 Bacteroidia bacterium | reverse complement strand
TTATAGCAGTAGCAAACAAACTCTTAAAACAAGCTTTTGCAATAGCAAAATCTGGAAGACCTTATGATGAAAATTATGTCTCTAAATTATCCTAAATAGACTTGTTTTTTAACTCAGATCTTTGTTAGTTGATGGTTTTTATCTTTCTTTTTTAGCATCTTCTCGTAATTCTAAGTCCATTTCTAACTGTTGAAGCCAAAATCCATCACTTTGCAATGCTTCGGAATCGGCATTTTTTAAGTCAAGCTTTAGCTTTTTAAATTGTTCGTCCGTAAAATTAGATTCGAGAAACGCATCTTCTCCATTTTCCGTTTGTACTCTTTTTACAAAATTCCGATATGCTATTAGACATTTGGCGGTAGCAACAAGGTTAGAATTAAAAGGATGCGAACTGAAATAATCTTCGTGGTCCAGATATTCTATTTTGTCATTATTTCCCGTGTTTATGACAATAAGGTCTCCATCATTACAAGAGCCAATTACTACGTACTTTTCAAATTCAGGTTCTAAAAAGTCATAAATAGAAGTTAACTTTTGAACGCTGTCATAGACATCATTAGAATTTTTTGAGAAAGAAAGGAAAGGTGCAGCACTATCTGGTAATCCTGACTTCACAAGAAATTCTATTGAATTTTCTGACAGGCCAAGTCCATTCAGTTTTTCCCGACTGATCGGGTTTAGATTATCCTCGTCTAAAGTCCAAATGTTTATAAATTCTTCAGCTTTCATTTTTTTGCTTGTGCCTAACTAAAGTATAGATTATAAAATAAAAACCCTACTCCCGAATCAAACTCCGTGAAATCACAATTTTCTGTATTTCTGATGTACCTTCATAAATCTGGGTGATTTTAGCATCACGCATCAGGCGTTCTACGTGGTATTCCTTAACAAAACCGTTACCGCCGTGTATTTGTACAGCTTCAACGGTGTGGTCCATGGCCACTTGCGAGGCGTAGAGTTTGGCCATGGCGCTGCTTTTGTCGTAACTTTGGCCTTGGTCTTTGTCCCATGCCGCTTTCATCACCAGCATGCGGGCGGCTTCAATATCGGTGTACATATCGGCCAACTTAAACGCAATGGCTTGGTGGTTACAAATTTCGGTGCCAAAGGCTTTTCGTTCTTTCGAGTATTTTAGGGCGAGTTCATAAGCGCCACTGGCAATGCCCAAGGCCTGTGCTGCGATACCAATGCGTCCGCCAGAAAGGGTTTTCATCGCAAACCGGAACCCCGAACCGTTGGGGCCAATGCGTTGCGATTTTGGTACTTTTACATCGTTAAATTGTAGCGTGTGCGTGTCGCTGCCGCGGATGCCCAGTTTGTCCTCCTTTGGGCCAATGTGAAAGCCTTCGGTGCCTTTTTCAATAATAAAAGCGTTGATGCCGTGCGAGCCTTTGTCCCTGTCGGTTTGCGCAATCACGATATATACATCGGCACGCCCACCGTTGGTAATCCAGTTTTTGGTGCCGTTAATGAGGTAGTGGTCACCTTTATCGATAGCCGTGGTACGTTGCGAAGTGGCATCGCTGCCCGCTTCGGGTTCGCTCAAACAGAAAGCGCCCACAAATTCGCCCGTAGCCAGTTTAGTTAAATATTTTTCTTTTTGCTCATCGCTACCGTAAGCCTCCAAACCGTAACATACCAAAGAATTATTTACCGAAACAATCACCGAGGCCGAAGCATCTACTTTCGAGAGCTCTTCCATAATCAACACATACGAAATCGTGTCCATACCGCTGCCACCGTATTTTGGGTCGACCATCACGCCCAGAAAACCCAAATCGCCCATTTTTTTGACTAATTCTTTTGGGAAATGCTGTTTTTCATCGCGTTCAATAACGCCGGGCA
>JAUIKY010000019.1 GCA_030430535.1 Bacteroidia bacterium | reverse complement strand
ATTGAGTTTACAGGACTTTCGTCGATTTTGAATAAATCTTGGCGGAGAAAGAGGGATTCGAACCCCCGGAGGTGTGACCCTCAACAGTTTTCAAGACTGCCGCATTCGACCACTCTGCCATTTCTCCTTGAGTGCCTCATCAAGCTATTTGCCTGAATGCGGGTGCAAATATAAAACCCTTTTTTAATTCTTTCAAAGAAAAGTGCAGTTTTTTTAAAATAATTTTCTGCAAGGCCATACCATCATATTTTAGCCTGTTATTTGTAAAAAACAAAACACAAACCTTATTTTTGCACAAATTATATTATATAATGGATACCATAAAGCAGTTAAAATGGCGTTACGCTACCAAAAAATTCAATGCAGAAAAAATACTGCCCGAAGATAAATTAAACGTAGTAAAACAAGCCTTTAACCTTACGGCAACCTCGTTCGGTCTCCAAACCATCAAGCTCATTATTGTAGAAGACAAGGCTACCCGGGCGCCATTGCAACAGTACGCTTACAACCAAAAGCAAGTAGTCGATGCCTCGCATTTGCTCATTATTTGCATTCAAGACAATATTCTGCAAGACGATGTAACCGAATATTACAACAATATAAAAGGCATCCGCAATACGCCCGACGAGATTTTAAAACCCTACCGCGAAGACCTCATAAAAATGATAAAAGGCATGTCAGTGCAAGAGCGCCAAAAATGGTCCACCAACCAAGCGTATATCGCATTGGGGAATTTAATGACGGTTTGTGCTATCGAGGGTATCGATTCTTGCCCCATGGAAGGTTTCGTGCCGGCTAAGTACGACGAAATCCTTCAGCTCGAAGAAAAAGGATTAAAATCGGTGTTGCTGTTGCCCATCGGCTACCGTGCCGACGACGATATGTTTTCAGGGTTCAAAAAAGTGCGCAAACCCATCGAGGAAGCCATTATCGAAATTTAATAAAAAAAAATTCCTCGACGCTGTGCGTCGGGGTTTCCTTTGAAATTGTCATTCCCTTGAAAAAGGGAATCTAAATACAACTCAGAAAGGCCTCCGATAACTATCGGGACCCTAACGCAAAACAGCATTTTTTAAATTTAAAAGAAAGACAAAACATAATTATGCCAGGATTCGAACTATTTGGACAACAAGAAAGAAAAGAAGTCAACGATGTTTTAGACAGTGGCGTATTGATGCGCTACGGTTTCGATGGTATGCGCAATGGCCATTGGAAAGCCAAAGAGCTGGAGGCTGAACTTCAAAATACATTGCAATCCAAATACGCTCAATTGGTATCAAGCGGAACTGCGGCCGTATCGATAGCTTTGGCATCGGCGGGCGTTGGTGCGGGCGATGAAGTCATTATGCCCACATTCACATTTGTGGCCAGTTTTGAAGCCATTATGATGCTAGGTGCCATTCCCATTTTGGTGGATATCGACGATACTTTGGGGTTAGATCCCGAAGCTGTGCAGTCAGCCATTACACCAAAAACCAAAGCCGTTATGGTGGTGCAAATGTGTGGAAGCATGGCTAAAATGGATGCATTACAAAAAATCTGTAAAGCCAATAATTTACTGTTAATCGAAGATGCCTGCCAAGCCATTGGTGGCACTTATAAAAACAAACCATTGGGCAGTATTGGCGATCTGGGCTGTTTTTCGTTCGATTTTGTAAAAACCATTACCTGTGGTGAAGGTGGCGCTGTAGTAACCAATAAAGAAGCTTATTATACCAATGCCGACCATTACAGCGACCACGGGCATGACCATGTGGGCAACGATCGTGGGGCGGAGAGCCATCCGTTTTTGGGCTATAATTTCAGGATTTCCGAATTGCACGCTGCTGTAGGTTTGGCGCAAGTTAAACGTTTGCCTGAATTCATAGAAATCCAAAAGAAGCATTTCAATATTATTAAATCGGAATTAAGTAATATTCCTGAAGTTACATTTCGAACCGTTCCCGAAGGTGGCGAGGAAAGTTACGGATTTTTAAGTTTCTTCCTTCCGGATTTAGAAGCCGCAACCAAAGTATCGGAAGCGTTTAAGAAAAATGGTATTGATGCTTGTTTTCATTACTACAACAACAATTGGCACTACATTCGTAAATGGGAACATTTAAAGAATTTAAAATCTTTATATCCCATTTCAAAAGAAGTGAAAGAGGGACTAGAATACCTGCAAACAAAGAGTTATCCAAAATCTGACGATTATATTGCCAGAAACATTTCCTGTTTAATTAAATTATCGTGGACCGAAGACGAGGTAAAAACCCGTGCCCAAAAAATGGCCAAAATTATCTCGGAAGTTCTCGGTTAATCTAAAAGAATTCCACCTCGCTTTGCGACATGGTTTCCGTTGAATTTGCGGTGCAATGAGCGCAGTCGAATTTGTCATTCCAGTGAAGACGAGAATCCAAATAAAGTAATTTCGCTTTTCAGATTCAATTTTAAAGGACTTTATAACAGTTGAGTTGCCGTGGTTTTGTTTATGTGAATCTTGGTTTCAAGAAATTCCTTATTGTTCGCTGCATTTTTGTAGATTTATGGGTAAATCCATTAAATGAGTGCTTTAAGAACGGTTCTGGTATATTTGATTACGTTTGCTGTTTTTGCCCAAAACCATAAAGAACAAATGGCTTTTAGGGGGCTAACGGTAGAGCACGGTTTGTCGCAAAACAGTGTTATTAGTATGGCTCAAGACTCCATTGGCTATATGTGGTTTGCCACGCAAGACGGACTTAACCGATACAACGGACGCACTTTTAAATACTACAACAAACAGTTTGAGGATATTACCCGAAGTACGTTCAGTAATTTAGGCAAAGTATACATTGATGTGCAAAATAGGTTGTGGATCATTACCCATTCAGGACAATTGGAGCTTTATCGGCCAAAAACAGACGATTTTAAAATTGTAAAGCTTCCGTTTAAGGCGAGCACTATTTTTCAGGACGAAACTTTAAATCTTTTTATTGGCACTTATGGCAACGGACTTTTAAAAGTTGACGCCCGAACCAAAGACACGATTCAAATTTTAAAAAATGAAGATACAAAGGCTACAGTTTATCATATTGCACAACAGGGCAAAGAGGTTTTGGTGGCGGCTTCAAATGCCGTTTATCGGGTGTATAGCAATGGCCGTTATGTAGAAATCCCTGTCGAGGTTTCCATAGAAACCAATTTTAGCGCCTTGGAAAATGATCGTAATGAAGGGGTTTGGTTGGGGGCCTTCGGCAATGGACTTTTTTACATGCCTAAAAACAGCAATCAATTCAAAAAATACAGCCACCCCAACTTGCCCGATGACTTGAATATTGAAGATTTATTAATCGATAGTAAAAATCGCCTATGGATCGCTACCTATGGCAACGGCGTTTTTTTAATTGATTTTCCCACCAATAGTGTCAAAAATTTTAAGGCCAATAAAAACAACCCTTTTGCCATTCACTACAACGATATGCTTTGTTTGTATGAAGACATCACTGGGGTAATTTGGATTGGCTCAGATGGGACGGGCGCTAGCTACTACGATGAGCACCTTATAAAATTCAATATTTTAACCAACAACCAAGTGCCACGGTCGGTGAATGTAGATATGGTGAGAAGTTTCACTACCGATAGCGACGATAACTTCTGGATTGGCACTTCTGGAAAAGGACTGACCTTTTACGATACTAAAAACGAAACGTATAAAACTTTAACCACCGAGAACTCAAAACTTAACAGCAATCGTATTATAAGCTTAAATGTTTTTGAAAACGATCTTTGGGTGGGGCATCAAGGCTACGGACTAAATATTATTGAAAACCTGAAAAATTACAGTGTTTATCCTGAATTGAAGGGCTACACCATTTGGCGTATTTTGGCAGAATCGAAAAACCGAAGGTGGTTGGCCACCGAACGGCACGGCGTTGTTTTGTTCGATAAAACCAAAGGCATAGTTAAGGAAATTAATATTGAAAATTCGGCGTTGGCCGATAACAATATCAGGGCTTTAATTAAGGGTGAAAATGGTGATTTATGGATTGGTACCGATAATTCGGGCGTGTTCAAATGGAATGCCAAAACGGAAAAGGTTGAAAAAATTAAAGGTTTAGACGATAAAATAAAATCGTTGCTTTTGGTTGGCGAAACACTTTGGGTAGGCACTTTTGGCAATGGTTTAAAAAAGTACAATGTCGTAAATCAATCCATAAAAACGTATACTAAAAGCGATGGATTGCCCAACCAAGTGGTTTATGGCGTGTTGCCCGATAGCGACCAAAATTTATGGTTGAGTACCAATAATGGTTTGTGCCGTTTCGACCCCAAAAACGAAAAATTTGAAGGATTTAGTGTTGATGATGGTTTGCAGGATACCGAGTTCAATACTGGGGCTTATTTCAAAGATGCACATGGCACTATTTATTTCGGGGGGCTTGAAGGGCTCAACTGGTTCAATCCAGAGCAATTAACTTATAATTCGGCTAAACCCAAAACCATTATTTCGAAGTTTGAAGTGTTTTCGAAAGACAGGCCTTTAAATCAAAATTCCGAATTAAAATACAACCAAAACACGGTTACGTTTACCTTTTCCAGCTTGCATTTTTCACAACCCGAACGTAATCATTATAAATACAGACTTTTAAATTACGATACCGATTGGGTGATGCCCAAAAACATCAATTTTGCACATTACACCAATTTACCGCCAAACAACTATACGTTTCAGGTCGTTTCCTCAAACTATGATGGGGTTTGGAATAACGAACCCGCATCCTTTTCGTTCACCATTTTAAAACCCTGGTATTTTACGGGAGTTATGAAGGGTGCCTATATTTTAATGTTACTGCTCATCATGTTGGGGGTTTACAGGTACTTAAAGTTTAGGTGGCATGTAAAGACCCAATTGCAATTGGAGCATGCCGAAACCGAACGCTTAAAAAAGCTGGATGAGTTTAAAACCAAGCTTTACACCAATATTTCGCATGAATTTAGAACGCCGCTCACACTCATTTCGGGGCCCATTGACCATCAATTATCCAAAGACCATTTAAAACCCGAAGACCGAAAGGAATTGGGCTTGGTGAAACAAAATGCCAATAGGTTGCTTAATTTGGTCAATCAGATGGTGGATTTATCAATGATCGATTCCGGACAGGTGCGTTTAAAAGTTTCAAAAGGCAATTTGAACATCCTTTTAACCCAAATTGTTTCGGCGTTTCGATACAAAGCTTCCGAAAAGCATATTGATATAAACAGCAAAATTGAGCGATTAAATGCGGTTTGGTACGATCCCGATATTATTGAAAAAACGGTTTCAAACCTGTTTTCAAATGCCATAAAATATGCTCCGGAGAACAGCCGTATTATTTTTGATGCCAACCAACAGGAAGATAATTTGGTGCTTTCGGTAATCAATACCACCAAGGAAATTTCAAAAAAAGACCTCGGAAAACTTTTCGAACGGTTTTACCAAGACGATACCACAGCCGAAGGTGTTGGGGTAGGGCTGGCATTGGTAAAGGAATTGGTAACACTTTCAAAGGGAAGGATAATCGCAAACAGTATCGATACCAATAAGATCCAATTTACGGTGACGCTTCCCGTAAGCAAAAAGGCATTTCACCCTTCAGAAATATATAAAAATGACATTGAAGAGGAGTTGCTTTATGATGTACATGCTGAAGCAGATTTGAACGACGATAGTCCCAGTTTGCTCATTGTTGAAGATGATGCCGATATACGGGCGTTTATAGCTACTATTTTTAAAGGCATTTATAAAATCATTGAGGCCAAAAACGGAAAAATAGGCGTTGAAAAGGCATTGAAGCAAATCCCCGATTTGATTATCAGTGATGTGATGATGCCGGTGCATGACGGTATTTATTTGTGCAATACGCTAAAATATGATGTGTTAACCAGCCATATACCCATAATACTTTTAACGGCCAAAGTGGGCGAAGCACAAAAAAAAGAAGGTTTAAAGACCGGAGCAGACGCTTATGTAACCAAACCTTTTGATCCAGAAACCCTAAAATTACGTGTTGAAAAATTGATTGAAAACCGCGAAAAACTTCAAAAGCATTTTAGCAAAGGGTTTACGGTGAGCCCTGATATTCAAATTTCCTCCACCGAAGAAGATTTTCTCAAACGTTTAAAAACGGTGCTGGATGATAATTTAATCAATCCCGATTTTACAAGTGTGGCTTTCGCCAAAAACATGGGTATGAGCAGAACACAATTGCATCGAAAATTAAAGGCCATTGCCGGGGTGAGCACTTCAGAATTTATCAGGTCGCAACGTTTAAAGCTGTCCATAGATCTTTTAAGAAAATCAGATTCAACCATTTCAGAAATCGCTTATCAAGTCGGCTTTAATACGCCATCCTATTTCATTAAATGCTTCAAGGAAGTTTATAACTGCACGCCAAACGAATATCTTCAGCAAAGCTGAATGCTTTTAAATAAAGGTTTTTAAAGGCTTTTTCAGGGGTGTAACATTTATTGCATACTCTGTAACATATCTTCTATCGTAATAGAAATTCTGTGAGTACATTAGTCAAACAAAATATTTATGCCAGGTTTGAAATGGTCGATTCTGTTGCAGATAAAAATGAGGAAAAAATATATATGAGTATTGACCATTTGGAAAAAGGTACTTATACCCTGCATATTTTATTGAAAAACAAAGTAGTTAAAACGATAACTATCAATAAGGAATAAAAGAGGCTATTAATCAATCCTTGAATAAGGGGATAACAAAGCAATGTAGAGTTGTCCCCTTATTATTCAAAAACAGTCCATTAAAATGCGTTGCTTTTACATAAATATAATCACCCTTTTTTTGTCCCTCGTACATTTGTGCGCGCAACCTACCTTTAAGTTGGATTCTATTCATCAATATTCGTGGGATGAAGATATCACCGATTGGAAACATAACACAAGAGACCTTTATAAATACGATAACGGCGGTATAAAAGAAACCAATCTTTTACGCCTTGTTTTAAATGGAGATGTTTGGGAAAATTTTTATCAATTCAACAAGTCGTATGACGGTAATAACAATTTAACGGAAAGCATATTACAAAATTGGGGTGACGATATGTGGAATAACGGATCGAGAGATAGCTACACCTACGATGCTTCAAACAACACCAAAACATTTAGTTATGCCATATATTCTGTGGGCGATTGGATGGTTTTCAATGAAAATGTTTATGAATATAATTTACGAAACGATATTGTTGAGGACCATAGCACCAAACTTGATTTCACCACTTTGATGATGGTTAACGACCAACGTTTAAATTACTTGTATGACGCCGATAACCTTCTGGAATTTGAAATATTGGAAGAATGGCGTGATGTCGTTACAGATTGGGAAAATGAAGAACGCAAAAAATACACCTATAATATCGATGAGCAGATTATTTTAATTGAAATTTATGGCTGGAGCGTCAGTTCAATGGAGTGGGGCACGCCTTACCGCCAAACCATTATTGACTATAACGAAAGCAATTTGCCCACGGTAGTAACCGAGCAGACTATTGCATCGGGTTCATGGGTAAACACGGCAAAGGTGGAGAACACTTATGACGGCAATAACAATCTAGTTGAAATTTTGGGGCAGGAATGGAACAGTAGCACCCAAGAATGGGAAAACTCATACCGTCAACTAAAAGGTTTTGACGCAAATAACAACGAAATTGAATTGATTTTTGAATCGTGGAATGCTTCAAACGAGATGTGGGAAGGATTTTTAAGATTGGTTAAGTTTTGGTCGGAAGAAGGTGCTTTAAATGTTGAAGATTCAAGTCTGCAAGCCGAAAATATAAGGGTTTATCCAAATCCGGTTATAGACGATGTAACCATTAAAGTGAACAGTTTGTTAAAATCTTCAGTAAATGTTGTGCTGTTCGATGTTTATGGAAACAAAGTGAACCAAGAGTCAATTAAAACCGGAGCAACGGAATTGAAAATGTCTTTACAAAATTTAAGCTCGGGCATCTACTTTTTACGGTTGAATGACCAAAAGGTTTATAAAATGGTAAAACAATAAAATATTTAAAATTAATTGAGCGCTATTAATCAATTAGGGAGATCAACGTAAAGTTGGAAAAAGAGGGTGGGAGCCCTCTTTTTTTATTTTTTTAATATTTAAGATAATCTACAATCTCCAAACCGTAGCCAATTAAACCAACACGTTTGGTTTCTCCAGAATTAGAAATTAAACGTAGTTTGTGAATGTTAAGGTCGTGGAGTATTTGTGCCCCAATTCCAAAGTCTCTGTTATCCATTGCTATTTTTGGAGCTTTGGCAATGCTGTTTGGCTTTTGCTCGGCTTTTAAATACGATAGCCTGTTTAGGATGTTTGTAGATTGCGACTCTTGGTTTATAAAAATAATAGCACCTTTCCCCGCGTCATTAACCACTTTAAACATCTTGTCCAATTGCTTATCGGCATCGTTGGTTAAAGTGCCAAGTATATCATTATTAACCAATGTTGAATTGATTCGCGTTGGAATCTCTTCGTTATCTTTCCATTGGCCTTTTGTGAGAGCGATATGTACTTGATTATTAGTGGTTTGTTGGTAGGCTCTTAATCTAAAAGTTCCAAAACGGGTTTCAATGTCAAAGTCTTCTTTTTTCTCAATTAAAGAGTCGTGTTGCATTCTGTAAGCCACTAGATCTTCAATGGAGACGATTTTTAAATCGAGTTTTTGTGCGATTTCGTAAAGCTGTGGCAATCGGGCCATTGAGCCATCTTCGTTCATAATTTCAACAATAACCCCTGCTGGATTTAAGCCAGCCAATCGAGCAAAATCAATTGCTGCTTCGGTATGCCCTGTACGCCTTAAAACGCCACCTTCTTTGGCTACCAATGGAAAAATATGCCCAGGACGCGCCAATTCAAACGGCTTGGTATCGCGGTCAATCAATGCTTTTACGGTTTTAGACCGGTCACTGGCAGAAATACCGGTGGTTACACCTTTCCCCCTTAAATCGACAGATACCGTAAAAGCCGTTTCCATGTGGTCGGTATTGTTGCGCACCATCATATCCAGTTCCAGTTCCTTGCAACGGGTTTCAGTAAGTGGCACACATATCAATCCGCGGCCTTGGGTGGCCATAAAGTTGATAACTTCTGGAGTTACTTTATCGGCTGCAGCCAAAAAATCACCTTCATTTTCACGGTTTTCGTCATCAACAACAATTATAACTTTACCGTTTCTTATATCGTCAATAGCTTCTTGAATGGTATTCAATTTAATTTCAGAAGCGTTTTTCTGTGTCGTGGTTTCTGTTGTCATGTGGCAAAGATATTGCTTATTTTAAAGAATCTAAACAATTTCGTTTTAAGTCTTCCTTTATTTTTTGGTTGAGGAAGAGGTAGGTAATTATGTAAAGCGGAAGCCCAATTAGTAATAATAAAATTTTTGGTCGCTTACGGGGTTTGTTGATATGGCTGTAAAACTGAAAGGCGTTTTTAATAGATTTGATATAATAAATAACAAATAAGATTAATGACACCACACTAAGTTGAATGGCCGAATCGGCCAACGAAGGCAATTTGTTATTTCTGAAAACGAAAAATAAAACCAACAACACCACTCCAATAAAATAAAGCGTTTTCGCAAATGTTACATGGTCTTGATAATCTTGAACGATTTGTTCAGATTCGAGGTAACTATCGTCAATTGCTATGCCGTTTTCTTTTAGTTGATGGGTGTCAATACCTCTAGCTTTTAATAGTTTTATGGCTTCAAAACGAACGGGTTCTTCATGGCCCAAACTCTCATAGTTGTTGATGATATCGACCAGTTCTTCATTTTTTTGGTTGGAAAGAAATTTATAGTCCACCGAATTTTTTTCCTTGATTTTAAAGATGCGTTTCAGTGGTTCAATTACACTGTCAAAATCGAATAGACCTTTATCTTCCGTAGCTCTTTTGGTTAAAAATATACCCAACGGCAACATGACCAAAGTAGAGAACCAACTGGCAAGAATGGGGTTGAAGCTTCCGTTTTTGGCACTATTGGTGGCAAAAATTCCAATGAAATGGTAGGATAAAAACAAAACAATAGCAATAACCATGGGCAGCCCAATACCGCCTTTTCGGATTAAAGCGCCCAACGGAGCACCCACAAAAAACAAAATAATACAGGCGAACGCTAAGGCAAATTTTTCGTGGAATGAAATAACATGTTTGTTAAGCCACGATTTGGAGTTTTTTAAAGTGACTTCTTTAGAGGAAATGAGTTGTTTTGAAGACGCAATGGTTCGCAATGCCGATTCTACCAATTCTATTTTCTTTTTAGTATCGAAAATATTTAGAATTTCACCAGTATATTCTTCTGTTATGCTGTCTCGCTTTTTTGAATTAACAGGCGTTTTTTGAATTTGAGGTAAGCCCGATCTTACCTCCAAATTCTTAGCAAACGTTTCGTGTTCCTCTCCGCTTTTTTTGACGAGCGAATCGATGGTTTTGTTCAAATCGACCACATCGAGCATATTGTACTTATCAGTTTGCGATTGCTCATCAAAATCAACTTGATTCATATTAGACAAATCAATGTTGATAATTTTCTTTTCAAAAGCACTTTTGGCAAAAGGCTGTCGTTCTCTTGTTTTTAAATTTTTAGTTTCAACATCTTGGTAAAGGTTTCCATCGAGAAGGATAAGTTTTAAAACATTTGAATTTTCCGCACTGGTTAACTCGCCCGTTTTCGACTTAATTACCGTGGTGTTTTTTCGCCCGTTGTTTCCTTTAATGTGAATGGTAACATCTTCTAAAAACTGTCCGCGGTCGCCACTTTTCTTTTCAACTTTAATATTGTAATCGGTGCCTTCAATAGCATTGAATTGCCCTTCGGCAATAGCCATTGCTGGTTTTAACTTGGCGATGTTTCGCCGTAAATTGTAGGAGTTGAGTTCGGCCCAAGGAATCACGTTGTTCGAAAAGAAAAACGTAATAATACCCAGCATGACAATAAAAATACTGAGTCCGGACATGGCACGTTGCAACGAAATCCCGGTCGATTTCATGGCAGCAAACTCATAATTTTCGGCAAAGCTGCCAAATACCATAATGGATGAAAGCAGAATGGTAAGTGGTAATACCAGCGGAATGAGCTTCGGCATAAAATACACCAAAAACTTAACGATTACGATAAGGTCTAAATCTTTACCCGCCAGTTCTTTTATATACAGCCAAATGGTCTGTAAAATAAAAATCAGCATGAGTATAATAAACACGCTGAAAAAGGTTTTTAGGTAGGTGGTGAGTATGTAGCGATCTAAAATTTTCACTCGTTAATCGATAATCGGGATGAAGCCGTATTTCCTGTTTACGGAAACACCCTAAAATTGTTGATGTTTTTTGAAAGTTTCAATAAAGCAGACCGTTGTTTTAGTCTAATTTATTAATGTAATAGTCTTTGTATTTGCTGGCATCAAAGGTAAACAAGCTTTTTGATATGGGCGTATTCGTTTTGAAAGAATTAACGGTAAGTGTCGTTTTGGTGCCGTTTTTGCCCATTTGGATTAGGTTGTAAATATGTTTGGTGTTAGCATCGATGCCCAAAAGGATGCTTTTGATTTCCGAATCGGAATCAATAGGCGTTAATTTAATATATTGGATTTTTCTTCCGTTGATGTTTTGCTGAATATCGGTTTCATAAGTATAACCATCTTCGTAAAACGATAGCATTTTGCTTGGGGTAATGGCATCGTTTTCGTCATCAATGGTTGATGTAATGGTTACTTCTTCGTCTTCGGGACTAATGCTGTAAAGGGTTTTGCCATCAAAAAGACGGGTAACGCCCAGTATGTTCAAACGGTATTTTTCGCCTTCCAAAACCACATCGCCCTTGGTTTCCTGTTTGATGTTTTCGGAAAGGTTTTCTAAAGTGTATTTAAAATCGAGTGAAATATTTTCATAGCCCTTTACCTTTTCTGAAACTTCGTTTAAGAGCGTTTTGGCTTTGTTTTGTGCAAAAGCATTAACGGAAAGGGCAAGTATTGCAATAGCAAATAGTTTTTTCATTTTCAATGTTATATTTCGTTTTCTAAAAGTTTTTCTAAAGCTGTAATATCGGGCACCAAAACCTGTCTGGCTTTACTGCCTTCAAATGGACCAACAATTCCCGCAGCCTCCAATTGGTCTATTAAACGACCGGCACGGTTATAGCCCAGTTTTAATTTTCGCTGCAACAACGACGCCGAACCTTGTTGTGCGGTTACTATTACTACTGCAGCGTCTTTAAATAGAGCATCGCGATCGGCTATATCTACATCAATACCTGTGCCACTTTCCTCGCCAACGTACTCGGGAAGCATGTAGGCATCGGGATAGGCTTTTTGTGAACCAATAAAATCGGTAATGCGTTCCACTTCGGGAGTGTCCACAAACGCACATTGCACACGAATGAGGTCGTTGCCTTGGGTGTATAGCATATCTCCGCGCCCAATAAGTTGATCGGCACCCGAGCCATCCAAGATGGTACGGGAATCGATTTTTGAAGTTACCCTAAACGCGATTCGGGCAGGGAAGTTGGCTTTGATAATCCCTGTAATAACGTTAACCGACGGACGTTGCGTGGCTATAATTAAATGGATGCCAATGGCACGAGCCAACTGTGCCAAACGGGCAATGGGGGTTTCCACCTCTTTACCGGCTGTCATAATCAAGTCGGCAAACTCATCCACAACCAAAACAATATATGGTAAAAATTGATGGCCTTCGTTCGGGTTTAATTTTCGAGCCTTGAATTTAGCATTGTATTCCACAATATTTCGGCACATAGCGTTTTTCAACAGCTCGTAGCGGTTGTCCATTTCAATACACAACGAATTGAGCGTATTGATAACCTTGGTGTTATCGGTAATAATGGCATCTTCGCTATCGGGCAGTTTCGCCAAATAGTGGCGCTCAATTTTATTGAAGAGCGTCAATTCCACTTTTTTCGGATCTACCAAAATGAATTTCACTTCGGCAGGATGTTTTTTATAAAGCAATGAGGTAAGAACAGCGTTGAGCCCCACCGATTTACCTTGCCCCGTGGCACCGGCCATAAGCAGGTGTGGCATTTTCGCCAAATCAACCACAAAAGTTTCATTGCTAATGGTTTTTCCGAGGGCAATAGGCAAATGCATTTCAGAATTTTGGAATTTCTTCGATGCAATCACCGAGCGCATGGAAACAATAGTCGAGTTTTTATTAGGCACTTCAATACCGATAGTCCCTTTGCCAGGAATTGGGGCAATAATACGAATACCCAAAGCAGAAAGCGATAAGGCAATATCGTCTTCCAGGTTTTTAATTTTTGAAATTCGGATACCGGCATCGGGCACGATTTCGTAAAGTGTTACCGTTGGCCCAATGGTGGCCTTTATGCTTGAAATACCAATTTTATAGTTATTGAGGGTTTCAACAATACGGTTTTTGTTTTCCTCAAGCTCTTCTTGGTTGATTTTAATGCCTTCGGTATCGTATTTTTTTAGAAGTTCCAACGTAGGGAATTGGTATTTGGCCAATTCTAAGGTGGGATCGAATTGCCCAAAATCCTCAACCAATTTATTGGCGAGGTTATCGGTTTCTGAAATTTCCTCTTTTACTTCTTCAACTTTTATTTCAAGGTCTGTTTCTTCGTCTTCACTTTCGTTTACACGAACTTCCAGTGGCGCAGGCGCTTCCTTTTTAGTGTCCTTAACAGGTTTTAATTCGGGTTCAATAACCTCTTCATCATCATCCAAAGGAATTTCGAAAGCCGATTTTATAGCCTCGGCCTCTTCCGTTAAATTATTATCCAACGGTGCTATCACATCTTCTTTCATGCTCGAAAGCTCGTCTTTAATATCTTTTTTGGCGGATTTAAAAAGCTTTGCAAAACTTTCGAAAGTGAGTTTAAAGCGGATGGCTAAATAGGTGATCAGCCCGAATAAAAGGAGTAGGGCAACGCCTATTTTACCGATATAATCTTGTAAAAAAGTATTGAGTTCAAACCCAACAGTACCACCTAAAATATCGTTTTTGTCACCAAAGAATCCTAAAAGAATCGATGTCCATATAATAATAAGAATGCCCCAAAACCAATGTTTTCTTAGTTTGGCTTTGTTGATGTTCATCAGCACGTAAACGCCCGATAGAAAAACCAATCCTGAAAATATAAATGAAGCTATTCCAAACCCACGTTGGATAAAAAAATCGCTGAGCCAAGCCCCAGATTTACTGAGCCAATTTTGGGTTTTTACATCACGTGAGGTGAACTCGGTAAGTGCGCTTTGGTCGGCTTTTCCTGTAAACAAAAATGACACAAAGGCAATAAAAAGGAGTAAACCCAAAATAGCCAAGAAGCTGCCCAATACCAGTTTTTGTTGGTTGTTTAGGTTGAATTTGGGCAGAGCCAGCCTTTTTTTTGTTGGTGTTTTAGATTTGGTTTTCCTTTTGGCCATTAATGCGGGAATGTGGAATTGAAGTTATTGAATTGGTTAAACGCTAAATGAGTTTTTAACTCAGCAAAAATACAAATTACTAACGTTTATCCTAGAGGTTATATTATTTTAAAAAAACCTTAGGAAGGTAAATAACTAGTCCCACAATTACAGCAAATACAGAGGCGATAAAAACCGCCCCTGCTGCTAAATCTTTTATTTTGCCTATTTTAATGTGGTATTCCGGGTGTATAAAGTTGGCTATTTCTTCAATGGCTGTATTGGCGCCCTCAATGCTCATTACCAGCGCTATGGCTAGAGTTTGTATCATCCATTCGGTGGCCGATATTTCAAAGTAAAAACCTGCTGCAGTAACCAAAATGCCAATTAAAAATTGGATTTTTATACTGGGTTCTGTTTTTAGCAATAGTAAAGCGCCCCTAAAGGCATAGCGTACACTTTTTGCCCGGTTAATTAAAAGCGGTTCTTTTTTATTGTTCATAAAGTGCTTCTAATGCTGCTTTATAGTTGGGCTCGTCAACGGTTTCGCTTACTTGTTCGGTATATTTTACAGTGCCGTTTTCATCTAGAACCACTACGCAGCGAGAGTGTAGTCCTTCTAATGGGCCATCGGTAAATTCCAGCCCATAGTCTTTTCCAAATTGTCCGGTTTTAAAGTCCGATAAGCTCTCTACATTTTCAATGCCCTCTGCGGCACAAAAGCGGGATTGTGCAAAAGGCAAATCGCGAGAGATGCAAAGCACCTTAGTGTTTTCCAATTCGCTGGCTTCTTTGTTGAACTGTCTAACTGATGCCGCACAAGTTCCAGTATCTACACTAGGAAAAATGTTCAATACCAATTTTTTTCCTTTGTAGTTGGTTAAACTTTTGGTTGATAGGTCGGTTGCTGTTAATAAAAAATCCGGGGCTTTACTTCCTGTTTCTGGTAGGTTTCCAACGGTGTTTATTTTGTTTCCCTTTAAAGTGATAGTTGCCATGTGTTATTTGGTTTTTTAAATTTTTATAAAAATAATGATAATACCTATTTCGGGCTTAAAAATACTGAAACTAAATTTTAAAGATAGGGTTAATTGTTATTTGATTAATTTATGGTTTTGATTCGGTTGATAGTTTCTGTTGATTTTAGTATAGTTTAAAAAAATGAATTTGACATAGAATTAGGTTTAAAATTATTAATTTTATGGAAATGAATAACTAATAAAATCAAATTAATAATGGAGAATAAAGAGCACACAAATGGTTCGTCAATGGGTAAGTGTCCGTTTGGGCATGGAAGCAACACGGCTTCTAGTAAAACGGTTACCAGTTGGTGGCCCGATACATTAAACCTAGATATCTTACACCAACACGATACGAAAACCAATCCGTTGGGAAAAGATTTTAACTATAAGGAAGAATTAAAAAAGTTGGATGTTGAAGCATTGAAGAAAGATGTTCGCAAAATGATGACCGATAGTCAAGATTGGTGGCCCGCCGATTGGGGACATTATGGTGGATTAATGATTAGAATGGCTTGGCATGCAGCGGGAACCTATAGAGTAGCCGATGGCCGTGGAGGCGGTGGTACCGGAAACCAACGTTACGCGCCACTTAATTCTTGGCCAGATAATGTAAGTTTAGACAAGGCCAGACGTTTGCTTTGGCCCATAAAAAAGAAATACGGCAATAAAGTGAGTTGGGCCGACTTGATTATTTTGGCGGGTACCATGGCTTACGAAAGTATGGGCTTGAAAAGTTATGGTTTCGCCTTTGGACGTGAAGATATTTGGCATCCTGAAAAGGACATTTATTGGGGAGCCGAAAAAGAATGGTTGGCTCCTAGCGATGAGCGCTACGATGATGTAAATAAACCAGATACCATGCAAAACCCTTTGGCTGCCGTGCAGATGGGGCTCATTTATGTGAACCCAGAAGGTGTTAATGGCAATCCAGATCCATTAAAAACGGGAGCCCAAGTACGTGAAACTTTTAAGCGTATGGCCATGAACGATGAAGAAACCGTTGCGCTTACTGCCGGTGGGCATACTGTTGGCAAAATGCATGGTAATGGCGATGCCAGTATTTTAGGTGGAGCTCCAGAGGGTTCAGGAGTGGAAGAGCAAGGCTTTGGATGGGCTAACCCGACCAGAACTGGGGTAGGACGCGATGCTGTAACAAGTGGTATAGAAGGAGCATGGACGACCAATCCAACCCAATGGGATAATGGTTATTTTGAAATGCTGTTCAACCACGAGTGGAAGTCTGTAAAAAGTCCTGCTGGAGCCTGGCAATGGGAACCTGTGAGTATTGCAGAGGAGGATAAACCCGTTGATGTTGAAGATCCTTCAATCCGTAATAACCCTGCAATGACCGATGCCGATATGGCCATGAAAATGGATCCCATCTATCGAGAGATTTCATTGAAATTTAAGAATGATTTTGAAGGCTTCTCAGATGCTTTTGCTCGCGCTTGGTTTAAATTAACGCACCGTGATATGGGGCCAAAAGACCGATGGTTTGGTCCGGATGTGCCTCAAGAAGATTTATTATGGCAAGATCCCGTTCCGAAAGGGAAAAAAGATTACGATGTTAATGCCGTAAAAACTAAGATAGCCAATTCTGGATTGAGCATTTCAGAAATGGTTTCAACGGCCTGGGATAGCGCCAGAACCTTTAGAGGGTCAGATTTTAGAGGCGGCGCCAACGGTGCACGAATCCGTTTAGCGCCACAAAAAGATTGGCAAGGAAACGAACCCAAACGATTGCAAAAAGTATTGTCGGTTCTCGAACCGATTGCCAAGGAATTTGGAATTAGTGTGGCCGATACAATTGTTTTGGCCGGAAATGTAGGAGTTGAAAAGGCCATTAAAAAAGCGGGGATGGATATTACCGTGCCATTTGCCCCGGGGCGTGGCGATGCTTCTGCTGAAATGACCGATGTGGAATCTTTTGAGTATCTAGAGCCTAAAGCCGATGGTTACAGAAATTGGCAAAAAGAAAAATATGTGGTAAGCCCAGAGGAATTACTTTTAGACCGCACACAACTAATGGGATTAACCGCTCCTGAAATGACAGCTTTAATTGGTGGCATGCGCGTTATGGGGACAAACCATGGCGGCACTAAGCACGGTGTTTTTACTGATAATGAAGGGGCTTTGACCAATGATTTCTTTGTGAATTTAACCGATATGGCCTATAAATGGAAACCTGCAAAAGAAGGTATTTATGAAATTCTAAACCGTAAAACAGGTGAAGTAAAATGGACAGCCACACGTATTGATCTTGTATTTGGATCAAATTCTATTTTAAGGGCCTATGCCGAAGTGTATGCGCAAGATGATAGCAAGGAAAAATTTGTAAATGATTTTGTTGATGCTTGGGTAAAGGTGATGAATGCCGACCGTTTTGATATTGATTAATCCTGAAAAGTATCATTTCAAAAAACAAACAAGCCACTTCCAATGAAGTGGCTTGTTTTTATTAAGTAAGTTCTATTCAAAGAAAAATTACTTCAAACTACCAACCATATCTTCGGGTTTTACCCACTCATCGTACTCTTCGGCAGTAACATAACCCAAATTGATGGCTTCCTCTTTTAAAGTAGTACCATTTTTATGAGCCGTATTAGCAATTTCGGCAGCTTTGTAATAGCCTATTTTAGTGTTTAGTGCCGTAACGAGCATTAATGAATTGTTCAATAATCTAGTAATCACGTCGTAGTTAGGTTCAATACCAACGGCACAGTTTTCATCAAAACTTACGCAAGCATTCCCGATTAGTTCGGCCGATTGCAACACACTGGCAGCCATTACAGGTTTGAATACGTTAAGCTCGTAGTGGCCTTGTAAACCACCGACAGAAACCGCAACATCGTTACCCATAACCTGGGCGCAAACCATGGTTAAAGCTTCACATTGCGTTGGGTTTACTTTTCCGGGCATAATGGAACTTCCTGGTTCGTTGGCAGGAATGATAATTTCACCAATACCTGAACGAGGCCCAGAAGCCATTAATCGGATGTCGTTGGCAATTTTATTTAAAGACACCGCCAATTGCTTTAAAGCACCGTGGGTTTCAACCAAAGCATCGTGAGCGGCCAAAGCTTCAAATTTATTAGGAGCCGTTATAAAAGGAAGACCTGTAAACTCGGCAATATATTCGGCAACACGTTTGCTATAACCTTTTGGGGTATTCAGTCCTGTACCAACGGCAGTTCCGCCAAGGGCCAATTCACTTAAATGGGCTAAAGTATTTTCAAGAGCTTTTAGTCCGTAATCCAATTGGGCTACATAACCAGAAAGTTCCTGGCCCAAGGTTAAAGGGGTAGCGTCCATTAAGTGGGTTCTGCCAATTTTCACTACATTTTTAAAGGCGTCAGATTTTTTCTTCAGCGTATTACGCAATTGCTTAACTCCAGGAATGGTTACTTCAACTATTTTCTTGTAAGCAGCAATGTGCATGCCCGTAGGGAAGGTGTCGTTTGAAGATTGCGACTTGTTGACGTCATCATTAGGTTGAATGGTTTTTTCGCCTTCACCAATAACTTTTCCCGCCAGTTGGTGTGCCCTGTTGGCAATAACCTCATTAACGTTCATGTTGCTCTGTGTTCCCGAACCGGTTTGCCAGATAACCAACGGAAATTGGTCGTCGTGCTTGCCTTCTAAAATCTCGTCGCAAACTTTAGCGATCAAATCACGCTTTTCAACAGCCAATACGCCCAATTCGCAATTGGTATAGGCAGCAGCTTTTTTTAAGTAAGCAAAACCATAAACAATTTCTAATGGCATAGATGCCGCAGGGCCAATTTTAAAGTTGTTTCTGGAACGTTCGGTTTGTGCGCCCCAAAGTTTATCGGCGGGTACTTTAACCTCGCCCATGGTATCTTTTTCTATTCGGTAACTCATTTTGATAATCGTTAAATTTTAAAGTCGCTAATTTAATGTTTTACGCGCTTTTTATTGAGAAATTTTAGAGTTTTTATTACGGGTTTTTAACATATAAATAACGGTTTATAATTTAAAAACCGCCAACAATTAAGTACATTAGCTTGAAGAATACGAATATATTTTGTTTTCAATTTTAATAACTTTAACTAAATAAAAAAAACAATATCATGGCAACAATTAGATTAGGAGACGAAGCCCCGAATTTTACAGCGCAATCTACCGAAGGAGAAATAAATTTTCACGAATGGTTGGGCGATAGTTGGGGCATTTTATTTTCGCATCCGGCCGATTATACCCCGGTATGTACAACCGAATTGGGTACTGTAGCAAAATATAAGGCGGAGTTCGATAAGCGTAATGTAAAAGTAGTAGCCCTTAGTGTGGACGGACTGGAATCGCACAAAGGATGGGTTAACGATATTAATGAAACCCAGAATACCACAGTAAACTTTCCAATTATTGCAGATGAAGATAGAAAAGTATCTGAACTTTATGATATGATTCACCCCAATGCCAGTGAAAAATTTACTGTACGCTCGGTATTTGTAATTGGTGATGACAAAAAAGTAAAGTTGATTATTACTTATCCAGCTTCAACAGGAAGAAATTTTGAGGAGTTACTTCGTGTTATTGATTCGCTACAATTAACGGCTTACCATAAAGTGGCCACACCAGCTAACTGGAAACACGGTGAGGATGTGGTGATTTCGCCAGCGGTGACCAACGAGCAAATTCCAGATTTATTTCCGAAAGGACACAAAGAAGTGAAACCGTATTTAAGAATGACCCCACAGCCTAATTTAGATTAGTGGAAAACTCTGTTAATAAATATTACGCCTATATTGTATAAGTAGAGGCTTTGCACTATCTTTGCGTAAGATTTTTTAAAAGACACTTATTATTATGTTTGATTTTGACCAATATTTAGGCTTTTTAGCATTCTTAACGATCTTAACTATAGGGTTTTGGTTAATGATATTCTTGTTAACTTTTGTAATTCCTTATTGGATTGGAGGTTCGCTGATTGAAAGATTAAAAGAAATTAGAGAAGAAAAGAAAGCAAAACGCGAAGCGGCTCAATAATCACTCTAATATTTAAATACAAAAAAAGGAAGTTCAAATTGAACTTCCTTTTTTTGTATGGAGAGTTTTCTTTTTCATTTATTATTCAAAATCCATGTCGTCATCGCCGCCGCCATTTTGATTGTTTCTACGCTCGTTACGCTTCTTTTGTTGATTGAAGCGGTACATAAACGACAGGTTAATTTGGCGTTGCCTCCATTGCGACTCGTTATATCTTTCGAAAAATTCGGTAGTTGTTAATGTTTTTCGTTTTCTGGAATTCAGCAAATCTCTTACGTTAAGTGAAATGGTTGCATTTTCGTTGAAAATTTCCTTGCTGAAAGCCAAGTCGATAGAAAGAATACCTTCGTTATTACTTTGTGCCGTTTGCCTAGCTCCCCTATAAAAAGCATTGGTTTGCCAATCTATTTTTGAAGGCAGTGTTACTTTGCTGCTTAATCGCGCAAACCAACTGGTGTTTTTTACGCTGTAGTCAACACCATTAAATTCACCTTCGGTTTCAAACTGAAAAATGTTAAAACTAGAATTTAGCCTAAGCCATTTGTTGGGATTGTAAAGTACACCGAACTCGCCTCCTGTTCTTTTATTGGTCGATAAATTCACAGGTATGGTTCTAATAATATCAATACCATCAGTGGTTCGTTGTCCCGTGTTTTCCTCAACGCGCTCAAACGAATCGGTTTCGTGTTGGTAATATATCGAGGAGGTCAACGTTAATTTGTCCCAACGTTTTAAATAGCCCAAATCGAATGCGCTGGCAAAAGCAGGGTTTAAGTTGGGGTTACCTTGCCACACATTTGTACGACTGGAACGCGAAGGGAAAGGATTGATAAACCAACCACGTGGTCTATTAATTCTTCGGTTGTAGCCAAACGTAATACTTTCTTCTGAGTCAGTATCGTCGCCACCCAAGTTGTAAATCAGGTTTAGGGTAGGGAAGAGCCCTAAATAGTTTTTGTCGAAATCAGTATCAATAGGAAATCCGAACGCTTCCTGTAATTCTTCATTTGTTAGTCTGGAATCGATTTTTCCTTTTAACTGTGTGTGCTCCAAGCGTAAGCCCAAAAGGAATGAAAATTTGCCAAACTTGGTTCCGTATTGTGAGTAAAGCGCATTTACATTTTCAGAATAATCAAAAATATTAGAAATGGTGTCGTTTACATAAAAGCTATTATTATTTATATCTTCTTGTTGCAAAGTATAGTCGCTTATATCATTCTCAAAATTACCACGGTAGCCAGCTTCAAACCTTGTATTTTCGCCAATAGGCAATACATAATCTACTTGAAAAAGATATTCTTTTTCATCTTCCATTTCATTTACTCGTTCTTCTTGAAATGGGTTTGGGTTAGTCTGATCGGTAAAAATGTAATCTTCATTGATTGAAGTTATTTGTTCCTCAGAACCCACTTCATATTGGAAATCAGCTGTCAATTCATGTCCAGAATCATCAAATCTGGTAATGTAGTTTAGCGCAAATTGGTAATTGTTTCCAGCTTCATCCTGTTTTTCCTTCCTTAAGGTTTCTTCAACAACGCTACCACCGTTAAAGCGTTCACTGTTATTGGTTGATAAATCGGCGTCTTCTCCATATCTATAAAAAATACTCCCTGTTAAAGAAGTTTTTTTAGAAAGGAAATATTCCATGCCCATACTGGCATTGTAGTTTCTGTTTAGGCGCGTTACCTCTTGGTCTTCGCGAATACGCTCGTATTCTGGAGCAACCGCGGAGCCATCAACCATTCTATCGAAGTATTTGGTGGCGTTAAAACTGTTTCTGGGCGAATCAAAATATCTAAACCCAAAATTTGAAAACAGGTTGAATTTTTCGGTACGGTAATTGAGGTTGGCTGAAAGTCCAGCATTATCGGGATTTCCGACGGTTAAGTTCAGTGAGCCGTTAAAGCCTAAAGTCTCCTTTTGTCTTAAAATGATATTTAAAATTCCAGCAGTACCCTCGGCATCGTATCTGGCCGAAGGCGAAGTAATCACTTCAACCCGCTCGATAGCTTCGGCAGGTAGTTGGCTCAACACGTTGGTGTCACCAAAACCAGCCATGGCAGAGGGTTTTCCGTTAATTAAAATCCTAACGTTTTCGTTACCTCGCAGACTAATTCCGCCTTCAATATCGACCGAGACAGAAGGCACGTTGTTAAGGGCATCGCTTACCGTTCCACCAGCGGTGGTAAGGTCTTTACCAATATTGTATATTTTTTTGTCGAGTTTAATCTCAACAGTGGTTTTTTCGGCAATCACTTCAACAGCATCGAGGGCTTCCATATTGATTTCCAGAGAAATAGTGCCTAGATTGAGGTCGTTAGATAATTCCCTGTTTTCGAGGGTGATTTTTTTATACGAAATGTATTCAATTGTAATGTCGTAAAGTCCGTTTTTTACTTGGATACTGAATTCTCCATTCAAATCGGTAATACCGCCTTCAACTATTTTCGCTTCTTTTTTACTGAAAAATGATATGGTTGCATATTCCAGGGGTTGTTGGGTTTCTTTATCGATAACTTTACCTGAAACAATTATTTTTTTGTCGGGCGGATTTGTGATGCTTTTAGGTTGAGCAAAGACATTTGAAAAAATAAAAATAGAAAAAATAGTAACTAAGGTCCGAATCATGATTAGGTTTGATTAATACATATAAATACTCAAACTATAGACCGAATTATTGACCTTTAGTTTAAAGCGAAACCTGTTAAATTAAAGTTAATTAAAAAGAAGAAATGTTAAAAACGCAATTACAGTATGTCACTAATCTTTTCGGTGGGTCGGCCAATTACAGCTTTATCGCCATTTATCACAATAGGGCGCTCAATGAGTTTTGGGTTTTTAACCATAGCTGAAATGATTTCAGCATCGCTTAAATCTTTGCCTTTGTAACTTTCCTTCCAAATGCTCTCATTTTTTCTAACCAACTCAATAGGGAGGATTCCCAATAAATCAATGATGTTTTTAAGTTCGCTTTCGGTGGGTGTATTTTCCAAATATTTTACAACTTCAAAATCTTTTCCAGATTCTTCGAGTAGCGCTAGGCCTTGTCTGGATTTTGTGCATCGGTTGTTGTGGTATATGGTAATCATGATAAGTTTATTTGATAGTTTTTTAATACTTCTTTAAGCAGCTCGGGGTTTTTAAAATGAATGCCGTTAATGCCCAATTGGCGGGCGGCTTCAATATTTCTTAAATTATCGTCAATAAAAATGGCATTTTCGGGAGCGATATTGAAGCGGTTTAGAGTGGTGTTGTAAATTTCCTTAAAGGGTTTTCTGGTCTTTTCATCGCCTGAAACCACAATGCCTTCAAACCACTTTAAAAACTGAAATCTGTTTTGCGCAATAGGGAAGGTTTCTGAACTCCAATTGGTTAGAGCGACGACCTTAAATGCTTTCGAATCGATCAATTGTTTTAAAATATCAACTGTGCCTTCAATGGCACCGCCTAGCATATCTTCCCATTGGCCATAAAAAAGTTGAATATATTCTTCGTATTCCGGGAATTTTTTAACCAAATCGTCAGTGGCTTTTGTTAACGGATAACCCGCATCCTGGTTTTCATTCCAATCACTTGTGCAAATATTTTCCAAAAACCACTTTGTTTTTTCTATATCACCATTAAAGGCCTTTAGAAAAACATACTCAGGATTCCAGTCAATCAAAACACCGCCCAAATCGAAAATAATGGTATCAATTTTTGCCATAATTACAGGGTAGAGGAGTCTTCTTCTTTTTGGCCCATCATCATTAAGTATGCTTTTAGGAACGCATCAATGTTGCCATCCATAACGGCATCCACATTCCCGGTTTCGTGGCCGGTGCGAACGTCTTTAACTAATTTGTATGGATGCATCACATAATTTCGAATCTGGCTACCCCATTCAATTTTCATTTTTCCGGCCTCAATATCGTCGCGCTGCTCCATTTGTTTTTGCAGTTCGATTTCGTACAACTGCGATTTAAGCATTTGCATAGCCCGGGCTCGGTTGTCGTGCTGCGAGCGTGTTTCTGAACAGGATATTTGAATACCAGTGGGCTTGTGTGTTAACTGCACTTTGGTTTCTACTTTGTTTACGTTCTGTCCGCCAGCACCGCTAGAACGGGCTGTTGTGATTTCAATATCTGATGGGTTGATTTCGATTTCAATGGTGTCATCAACCAAAGGATAGACATAAACAGAGGCAAAACTGGTGTGGCGTTTGGCGTTACTGTCAAACGGGGAAA
Source organism: Bacteroidia bacterium (assembly GCA_030430535.1). Classification (GTDB taxonomy): domain Bacteria; phylum Bacteroidota; class Bacteroidia; order Flavobacteriales; family Flavobacteriaceae; genus Flavisericum. The sequence goes on along the minus strand of JAUIKY010000019.1, from coordinate 36,165 downwards.
TGCGTACCAAACGGTGTACGCCGTTCTCGCCTTTTAACCAACCGAAGGCAAAATCGCCCTCAATTTCTAAAGTAACGGTTTTGATACCAGCCACGTCACCTTCCTGAAAGTTAAGTTCCTTGACCTTAAAGCCACTCTTCTCAGCATACATTAAGTACATGCGCATAAGCATACTGGCCCAGTCGCAGCTTTCGGTACCACCGGCACCAGCTGTAATTTGTAACACGGCGCTCAGACTGTCACCCTCGTCGGAAAGCATATTTTTGAATTCCAGTTTTTCAATAAGGTTCAGTGCCTCATTGTAGCGGTTTTCAACGTCTTCGGCGGTAGCTTCGTCTTCCTTGAAAAACTCGTAAATAACTTCGAGGTCTTCTACTAAAGTCTTGGAATCGTTGTAGTCTTTAATCCAACTTTTTTTCTCCCTCAGAGATTTCATGACTAACTCAGCCTGTTTGGAATCGTTCCAAAAATTAGGGTCGAAGGTTTGCTCTTCTTCGTTTTGTATTTCTATCAGTTTGGCATCTATGTCAAAGATAGTGCCTAAGTTTGTCTAGGCGGGTGTTTAGATCTTTAATTTGATCGGATGTTATCATTTTTTAGTAAATGTTTTAACAAAAATAGTATTTAATATGAAATAAACTTCTTTTAAACTAGATTTGTTTTTACTGTTGATTTTATTGCTATTTTTCGGTTGAATAATAATAAATTGAAGCCAGCTTTAAGTGCTTCGCTACCAGTTTACATGAAAAAAAGTTATCCTAAATTTTCTGTGTTACTTCCCGAAGGCGACAGTAATTTATTGCCCTTTGTGGTAAATTGTTTATCCCGAAAAAAAAGAATAGAAATCTATGTGATTTCCAATAACCCGAAGGCAGAAGTTAGAAAATCGAATAAAATCAAAAACTTTTCCAATTACCCAAAGGCAAAATCAGAAGCGGAATGGATTGATAACTTAAATACAGAAATGAAAAGGTTTAAAATAGATGTTATTTTACCTTTTGATGAGTTTGGGATACAGGCTGCAATTAAATTTAAAGATCAAATTTTTCAAAAAGAAAAATTGGTGTTTTTACCAAGTTTGGACAGTTTTCTGCTATCAAATAACAAAGGGGCTTTGGCACAACATATGAAAAAACATGATGTCCCTTCACCAAACACGTTTTTGTTTAAAGAGAATGAGGTTTGTGACAAATCGCCAACCGATTTCCCTGTTATATTAAAACCCCTTGAGGGTTATGGAGGTGGCCGTGGTATACATAAATTTGAAGATGAAGATTCTATGCAATCGTTTTATTCTTTAAACACAGTGGAAGTGCCTTATTTGATTCAAAGTTACATTGAAGGCTATGATATTGATTGCAGCGTTTTGTGTAAAGACGGAGAAATTTTAGCATACACGATACAAAAAGGTTTTTTACCCGGTTCGGAAAAATTTGGTCCAAATGTAGGTGTTGAGTTTTTATATAGGGACGAGATGTTTAACGTGGTGAAGCGTTTAATGAAATCGCTAGACTGGAATGGCGTGGCTCACATTGATATGCGGTATGATGCAAACGATGGGAGCTACAAGGTTGTTGAAATCAACCCCAGGTTTTGGGAAACCACCGAGGCTTCAGAAATTGCAGGAATAAATTTTCCTTTTTTATATTGCTTATCCTTTTTGGGTTTTGAGTTCAGTCAGCCTAAGTTTCAACAAACTAAGTTTTTAAATTTAATAGGATTGAGTAAAACCATAAAAAAGAACAAGTGGTTTATATTCAACCTAAAATTTATTCTTGGAAATACGCCTTTAAAATATTATTTAACAGACCCAAAACCTATGTTGAGTATTGTTTATAATAAGATTAAAAGTATATTGACTAACTAAAGGAGGTTAGTTTAATCTGGTGATTTGTTTTATAACGGATTTGTATGAAGTTGCGATAAAAAAAATAGTCCAGCTTATTATTCCTATAAATTTAAGGCTATCTTCTATAAAATATTCTAAACCTTTGCTCTCAAAAATAGTGTCGATAACCATCGATAACCCTAAAAAAACAAATGCGGTGAGCAATATATAATGATGGTTTGTCATTAAAATGGTTTTATGAAATTTAATGACATACCAAATGGCAAAAGACACATATAATACAAATATGATTTTTTCTGAAAAGCTGTAAGGAAGGATGTAAAATATGCCATAATCGTGAATCATAAAAAAATCATCGAACAATAAAATTGTTGTGAAAACCCCAGAGTATAATAAGAATGAAGCATGTTTTCTTTGTGAATTATAAATGATTATTCCTGAAAAGAAGCAAATGCATGCAGTGCAACACCATAGTAAAACGCCTAAGTTAGAAATAATACCAATAAAAGGATTCGCTTGAAAAATTAGAGCAGGATCTGCTGTAAATTTCATTAACGGAATGTTATGGGTTTTACTTAAAACAAAAACTGTACACAATATTATTATGGTTATTAAATACAAAATCGATATTATGTATTTTTTTATTAGCATTGTTGCGATTAGCTTTTGTATTTAGTTAAATTTTTATGTAAAATTTATCGATTTCAAAATAAAGGTAGGTAAAACTTATTTTAAAGATTGGTTAAAAGAGTTTATAATAGTCAAAAGGGTAAAGAATTTGGGTAAAATACATTAAAAATTAAGGCCTTCTTTTTAATTCTGAAAATTGGTGTGGCTTGATGCAAATCAGCTATGATTTAGTGCATTTATCTATTAAAGTTTGTATTCTTTTTCCGCAGACGGATAATTGATTATTTTCGTTTGATAAACCTAAGAAACCTAACTTGAAATTAAGCATAATCATTCCTGTATATAATGTTGAAAAGCACATTTCAAGATGCCTTGAAAGCCTTTTTAATCAAGATTTGAATGAGGATGAATATGAAGTATTGATTATTGATGATGGATCAAAGGATAACAGTATCAATTTGGTGGAACAGCATTATTTGCCTTCCCATAAAAATATTTTCGTTCACCGCCAAGAAAATCAAGGCGTGGGAGCTGCCCGAAATAAAGGGTTGGATTTGGCCAAGGGGAAATACATTTATTTTATTGATCCTGACGATTATTTGGCCGATAACGTTTTAAAAACCTTATTGGATTATTCAATAAAACACAAACCTGATGTGCTGACTTTCAAATCACAAGCTACAGTACTGACCAACTTGAGCAGTCCAAGTCAAATACCTGATTCTAGTTTCAATATTACAGAACAAAGTGGTATGGATTTTATCGCAAACCATGGTTTTAAAAATGAAGTTTGGTGGTATTTTACGAAGAAAAGCTTTTTAGATTCCATTGGTCTTAGGTTTATTCACGGCAGATGGATGGAAGATGCCATTTTTACTGCTAAATTATTGGTGCAGGCAAAGAGAGTGATTAGTTTACCTCTAGATGTGCACAGGCATGTAAAGGTTGAAGGTTCTGCAATGACCAGTAAAGAGCCTAGCCACTATTTAAAGGTAATTGCAGATAACGCTCATGCAGCGGTGGTTTATGAGTCGATAATAAGCCAAGTGGATCAAGCAAACAAAACCTGTGTAAAGCGGTTAAAATCCAGACAGCAGTCGTTTGTATTCTTTTTATTGATTAGAACCTTAAAATCGACCATTAAGAGGGCAGATATTTTTCCATTGTTAAGCAAAATGAAGTCGGTAGGAGCATACCCCTTAAATGCCTTTTTAGGACCAGATTACAATAGTGCCATTTATTCCGTGTTGTCAAAATTGTTTAGCAATAAGTATCTGTATTATTTTATTTTTTTAATGTTAAACCCTATGCTTAAACATAAAAAATAATGGGCAATATTTTAATAACATCAGCAGGAAGGCGAGTGTCTTTAGTCAGAATGTTTCAAAAAGAGCTGAAAAAGTTTTTGCCTACTGCTAAAGTTTTTACTGTTGATTTTAACCCGAGATTATCAGCGGCTGCCCATATCGCCGATGGGTATTTTAAAATATGTAAAATTCAGGATGAAGAATATATTGGTGTTTTACTTGAGCTTTGTAAAGAAAACAACATTTCTGTGGTTATACCCACTATAGATAATGAGTTATTAAAACTATCACAAAGCAAGCAACTTTTTAAGGAAAATAATATTGAAATCATAGTTTCGGACGAAGCATTTATCCGTCAGAATGAAAGTAAAATTGAGTCGCAAAAGCTATTTGGACAATTAGGTGTCAAAACACCTGTTTTATATTCAAAGGATGATTATAAATTCCCCGTTTTTATAAAGCCAGAAAAGGGAAGCAGTTCGATTGGTACCTGCGTAGTTAAAGAAAAACCGCAATTATGTGACCACCATATAATGGACGACAACCTATTGTTTTTTGAATATTTAAGTCCAGAACTGTATGATGAGTTTACTTGCGATATCTATTTCGATAAGCAAAGCACGATTAAATGTGCCATCCCGAGAAAGCGACTGGAATTGCGCGCAGGAGAAGTGAGTAAAAGTGTTACTCGTAAAAACTTATTATTAAATCTGTTTCAAGAAAATTTAAATATCTTTAAAGGTGTGCGGGGCTGCATAAATATTCAGTTTTTTATCCACAAGAAAACAAATGAAGTTTTTGGAATAGAATGCAACCCTCGATTTGGAGGTGGTTTTCCACTATCTTATTTGGCGGGAGGTAATTATCCTAAATGGATAGTTGAAGAATATTTGTTGGACAAAAACATTGAATATTTTAATGGATGGGAAGACAATTTGCTCATGCTTAGGTACGACCACGAAGTTTTAGTTAACAATTATGAAAACTAAAAACATAGTCGTTTTCGATTTAGACGATACGCTTTACAAAGAAATCGAATATTTAAAATCGGCTTACCGGGAAATTGCTGGACAAATCTCAAAGTATGTTAGTTGCAATAAAGAGGCTATTTATAGTGATTTGTGGCAATTTTACACTGGTAATTTGAATGCTTTTGATTTGGTGCTAAAAAAGTACAAACCAGACTTAGCTATTGAAGATTTACTTATAACGTACCGAAATCACTTTCCAAATTTGCTGCTTTCTGAAAGCACTAAAACAGTATTGGATTTTTTAAAAGAAAAGCAAATTCAACTGGGTTTGATAACCGATGGAAGAAGTATACAGCAACGAAATAAACTGAAAGCTCTGGGAATCGAAAGCTATTTTTCTGAAATTGTAATTTCAGAAGAATTTGGGAGCGAAAAACCCGATTTGCGCAATTTTAAACATTTTGAAAACCATTTCGGAAATGCGCAATATTATTATATCGGTGACAACATAAAAAAGGATTTCGTTGCGCCCAACGCACTGGGATGGGTAACCATCCGATTAAAGGACAATGGTTTAAACATCCATAAATCTCCTAATGATTTTAAAAACAACAAAAGCTATTGCCCCCAATTTGAGGTGGATGAATTAACCGAAATCCTCAAAATCCTCAATTAAAAATTTTTAAGCTGAACGCACTCAACGGTAATGCCTTTATGGCAACAAAGGCGTGTTGAGTTTAGTAATGGCGTTTGTTACAATTCCATCTTTAATGACGGTGAGGTGTAACCTGTATAATTCATGATTTTCGGGTATGCTAAGTGTTAGGTTTGCACTGTATCCTTTTTCTTTTATCGCCAAAAAGTTTCCATATTCATCGCATTTTATCAACGCCCATTCAAATTCTAGGTTTTCTGAATCCGATGCGAAAACCCAACCTTCTTTTTCGTCAAATAGCATAGCATAAAAAGTGTGCGTGTTATTTGGGTGTATTAACTTTGAAGGTTTTAAAATTTTAATCTTTGGGAAATCTGTGTTTAAATTATCAGCATGAATTGCCGAAAATGCTTTCTGAAAAGATTGTTTAGGGCGCCCTTTCCTGTCTATTAAACCGTCAAAAACCAGTTTGTTGCTTTCATGTTTGTCTTGCCAAGCGGTTATAAAAAATGATTGATTATTTTTAACCATCCCTGTTTCGTCTATAAGTTCGGCATCTAAACTGCTAATCAAAAACGGAGTGTTAATTGCTTTTAAATAAGATGAAATTTCATCTAAATGTTTTGTTTTATTTTCTTTAAGAATCAATCCAATTCCATCAATATTTTTGTTGCTTTCCAAGATTAATTTAATATGATACTCCGATTGCAAATTAACTTCGGTATCAACAAATAAAGGGCGCACAGGGTCTACTTTTTTTATTTCGGCACTAAGTTCCTTTAGCCAAATTAGATAGGCTTTGTTTTGATAGAGCAATTCTGGTTTATGATAAAAATTCTTTTGGTTATAAAGCACATCGTTTTCGATATGCCATGAAATTATCTGTTGGTTGTTTTTGTAGGAAATGATACTTTTTAAAATATCTGATTTTAATTTTGAGGCTGTAGTGGTGTCAACCACAAAATCAATGTTTTCCGGAATCCAGAAACTGTAAGCGATTTTGACATTGAATTGTTCGCTCACATTAAAAACATTATGGCTATAAATGGAATTGCCCTGGTATTTGATGGTGTTGATGTTTAGTTGTTTTAACATTTCAAAATCCTCCATTAGCTTTTTCCTGTTGAGAATATGATATTCTTTTTCCCAATTATGGCCTATTTTAAAGTTGATGCCTTTAATGTTTTTTAGTTCATTAAGGTTTCTGTTTGCTTTGTTTTGGGCATTCTCAATTTCGGGCAATGGTGAATAAACGTAATTTGGCACCATCTTTTGAGCAAATAGGTTTAGGGTAGTTTGCTTCGACTCAATGGACCAATCCAGAAATTCGTTTGCTTTTTCCTCATTAGGCCAATTATTGTCCACCTTGCTGTTGAAATAGATTATCGATTTTATTTCATCAAATTGGTTTTCTATAGACGCTATAGCCTCATCAAGCCACTCGTTGTTTGCTTTTTCTGTGCCGTTGTTTAACGAACCTAATTCGGTTATGGCCACAGGCGTGGAGGGCAGTTTTTTGAGCTCATCATGAAACGGTTGGTACAACTCCTCGAATTTATGCGATTGACCATTTTGGTTTAGTTCACCATAATTCAGAATATTAACACCCATCCAATCGACATAAGACTGTCCTGGGTAAAAGTCAGTAATACTTTCAGGTTTCCATGGATTCCAAATCCAAACTACATTATTGGCATTATTTTGTTTAAAAATTTCGTAAGTATGCACCCATGCTGTTTTAAATTTTTCAGGAGCATCATCATCCTTAACGGACCAAGGGTAAAAAGGATTGTCAAATTCGTGGGCAAACCGTAGAAAAACAGGGTGGTTAAGTTGTTTTAATTTATTTGCGAAACGAGAAATAAACGTATCGAAATATCCAGTGTTTATAAGGTCGTAAACATGCTTGCTTTTAGTGATGGTATCATTTTCGAAAGTATTCAGCCATGGTTCCCAGGTAATTACAGGAATCGATTTTTGTTTGTAAATGGAGTCGATTAAATTGTTTGGAAAACTGGATTCGAAATCTTTGTCCCAAGTCAAATAAAGTGAAATCAAATCAAATTTATGGTCAACAAATTTTGCTGTTTGTTGCACCTCCTCTAAATCGGTAAGCCCATTGTCAACTTTCGGAGCAAAAACACCTAAGTAGTTTATCGTGTTTTTAACCTTGATTTCAGGTTTAACGCCGCCCCATTTTACATAATCACCATAATATTGAATACTCCCGCATGCTAAAACACTAAAGACTACAATAGGGAGAACAACTTTATTGAAAGTTTTAAAAAGCCTATTTCTAAAGGTCCTTTTATATGGTTTCTCCTCTAGATTAAATTTAGTTATTTTTGGCTTTTGGTATGCAAAAATAAAGGTATATAGCATAAAAAAGACATTCAACGTCGCGAAACCTGCCATAAACAATGTAAATGGGGTTAAGTCTATATTTAAGCCATAAATAATAGCTGCCACAGAAAAAATGGCAACAAGGAGGTTAGGAATGAGGATTTTAAAATTAGTGATTTCCCTATCATCTTTTGGAGTGGGGAGGTAGGGCACTTTTTTCCTGATAATGGTGTAGATGAAACCGATGATGAAAACCCACCATGTACAGATTACCAACAACCCGCCCAATAAATGTATGCCACGTTCGCTTTTATTGAGCACCCAACGCTGTACATATAAACGTATGCAAAGTATGGCCACTAAAACAGGTGTATAAATAAGTCCGAAATTAATAATGTTTCCGCGCCACGGCAACGACGCATTAAATAAAGATAGGATGGGGATTAAGAATCCCAAAAAAATAAAAATACCTGATAAATAATGAAACGGAAGTATGCCGTAATGAATTTTTTGCCGCCAAGTGAAGTTTTTAAACAGTTTTGGATAAACCGAAACCAAAAGCTCTAGCGTACCTCTGGACCATTTTAATTGTTGTTTATAATAGGCCGTGAGCGATGCGGGCGTCAACCCCTCGGTGAGTGCTTTAGGAACATAAACCGATTTCCAACCTTTGGCATGCAGTTGCATCGCGGTATGCATGTCTTCTGAAAGGCCTGGCGCATGACCGCCAATGGAGTCTAAGGCTTTGCGTCTAAAAACACAATTGGCTCCAATGGCATTTACTGTCCCGTATGAGTTCATGCACATCATCATTGGCCCGTAAAAATGAAAGGTTTGCTGCGAGGCACCTTCTGCTACATCAGATTCTTTTACGTTGTAATATACTTGCGCCGATTGTACAAAACCAATGTTGTCGTCTTCAAAATAAGGAAGTATTTCATCCAGAAAATGGGGTTTGGGCACGTGATCGGGATCCAAGATCAAACAAATATCGCCAGTAGCTTGTTTAAGGGCATTGTTTATGTTGCCGGCTTTAGCGTTTATTCTATTGGTTCTCGTTATATGGATAATATCGTGCTCTTTGCAAAACTTGATTAAAAACGGATCGTTGGCCTCGTCGCACAAATAGGTTTTATGTGGATATCTAATGTTTTTAATAGCCAAGAGCGTTTCGGTAATCATGTCGTAAGGCTCGCCCGGGAAATAGGTGGTAAGCACATCTACTGTAAAATCCTTTTTTAATTTGGGCTTTTTGGGAAGGCTGATGTTCCAGTAATGGTACCAGATATAAACTATTCTTAAGGTGTCAAAAATAATAACCGATGCCAGAATATTAAATAAAATGGGGTTTTCAACAAGCTCAGGGAGAAAAAACCAATACAAAAAGTTACCGATGCTTATAAGGCCGATAATAATCATCAACCTTAAGGTGGTCTTTTCTTTTTTGGTTGGTTGGGTTATATGGTTATTGTCTTTCATTCCTTTAAAACGTAAAATGGGGTGTTTGATGTAGCAAAGTTTCCTTTTTGGTCGTACACATAAACGAAAATCCGGTACGGCCCCTCATGGTTTGGTACTTTAAAAGAAAAGGACTTAAAATCTGCTTTTACTTCAGTTTCGAGTATTTTTACGGGTTTATCTTCACTTTCAGTTTGGTTGTAATTCCAGCCTTCTTTATAGATTTCCCATTTGTATGTAAAAGTGGTATCTATTTCCCCTTCAATTTCACTTTCCATTAACACTCTGGCGCTTTTAGTTTCATTTGCATTAAAAACCAATCGGTCTTTGGCGCCTTTGTCGTCTATAAGCATATATTTTAATTGTGGCGGAAGCTCACTTTTTGAGACGGGATTTCCCCAAAATGATTTTACCGAATAATAAACTTCCGATTTTCTTCCTTTTTCATCAAAAATGCTGAACCATGTATGGGTGTGTTCCTGTTTTTGTCCCCAGAAAAACACAAGATTTCCCAATGAATTTTCATCGTTACCAACATATTTGTGAAATTGTTCGGTGTACTGTTCCCCTTTTTTAGTGCTGGTTTGTTCAATAGGTATTTGCCACGGCGTCATTTTTTCTTCCCATGGGCCATTGCTTCCAAATTCACTGATATAATAGGGAAGCGGTGATTTTACGTATGATATTTTCTCCATTAAAGGTTTGATCATTTTCAGGTTTCCGAAAGCGTTGAAACCTATAATATCAATTTTTGAAGAATGTAAATGAATGCCTAATGTTTGCGTGCGCGATGGAATCAAAGTTGTACCTACGGGGTGGTTGGGGTCTTCAAGGTGTATGATGTCTATTAGTTCATTGTAAGTTTTTATGAAGTCGTTTTTTATAGCTGTAAGGGGATAATCTATTTCGTTACCAAGGTTCCAAATTAATAGTGCGGGGTGGTTTTTGTAAGTGTTAACTAGTTTTTTAACCTTTTTTTTAAGACGGTTGTTATTGGTTTTATTGGAGTAGTAATTGTAATGTTTTGAATATTTGGGCAACGGGATGTCGATAATTACGCCTAAATTATTTTTAAGGGCACGATCTAAAACAAATTTAATGTTAATGGTGTCGTAAACCCTAATAGTGTTCCCGCCAATATCCGATAAAGCTTTGAATTGAACTTTGCCAGTAGCACCTTTTATTTGGAAAGGTTTATTGTTTCTGTAAAGGCAATACCCTGAAGAATCTTTTTTAATGAAAACAGTACTATCTGTTTTCTTGTAAGCGTTTTTTAAAGGGTAGTTGTATAAATATAGGCCAACAACAAGCAAGCAAGCACCCGAAGCAAACACGAAAAACTTCTTCATAACCAATCAACTAATAGCAAATTTACCATCAAATGTAGCTATTAAAAAAATGCCAACGTACAAATTTTGATTAAATGTAGGATAAGTCGATGTAGGGAAAATTCTTGCCTAAAAAATAATGTTGTTATTGGCTTTTTATAAAAAAAATTGCCTTTTACTTAAACAAATCCATCCCCGGAATATTCGGCATGCCTTCTTTAGCTACCGCTGCCAGCTCGGCTTCATTCACTTTGGTAGCTTTTTCAATGGCTTTGTTTAGGGTAAGGATTAAGTAGTCTTCAAGTTGCTCTTTGTCTTCAAGCAATTCGTCGTCCATTTCAATAGATTTTATGGTTCTGTTGGCGGTTAATGTAATTTTTAGCTTACCGTCATTACTGCTTTCATCAACCAAAACGGTATCCAATCGCTTTTTTGTTTCCTCAACTTTCTTTTGGGTTTCTTTTAGTTTGCCCATCATATTCATCATGTCACCAAACATATCTTTTAATTTTAAGGTTGCCATGCAAAACTATATAAATTTCCTATTTTTGAGCCCTTAAATTTGAAGAATAAAATCGTTTCCATTGAAAACTATCATACAAGCGCCCGTAGCAAAAAAAATACCCAAAGAACTGATTGTTCATAACGATATCAGAATTGATAATTATTATTGGTTGAATGACCGAGAAAACCCCGAGGTTATAGAATATCTTAATGCCGAAAATGCTTATACAAAGCAGCAGATGGCACATACAGAAGCGTTTCAGAAGCAACTGTTTGAAGAAATGAAGGGCAGGATTAAAGAAGACGACACCTCGGTTCCTTATAAGTTAAACGGCTATTGGTATTTAACGCGTTACGAAAAAGGAAAGGATTACCCCATTTACGCGCGAAAAAAGGATACTTTAGATGCTCCAGAAGAAATATTGTTCGATTGCAACCAAATGGCCGATGGGCATGCTTACTTCAACTTGGGAAGCATAGCCATTAGCCCTGATAATACCATGGCAGCTTTTTCGGTCGATACCGTGAGCAGGAGGCAATATAACATCCAGGTTAAAAATTTGGTGACGGGTGAAGTGTTCTCCGATAAAATATTGAATACAACTGGTAGCGTGGTTTGGGCCAACGATAACAAAACTTTATTTTATGCGATGAAGGACGAGGTGACCCTGCGTTCGCATAAAATCTATAAGCACGAATTGCACACCGACACCAAAACTGATGCAGAGGTGTACCACGAAACCGATGAAACTTTCCATACGTTTGTATATAAATGCAAATCGAAAAAATATATTGTTATTGGCTCGTCGAGTACGCTGTCTTCAGAATACAGGGTGCTCAATGCCGATTCGCCCGATGACGATTTTAGAATCATCCAGGAGCGCATGCCCGATTTGGAGTATTCGGTATCTCATTACGGTGATAGTTTCTATATTATTTCGAATGCCGATGGTGCAACCAATTTCAAGCTCTCAAAAACCGATGAAAATAACACAGGAATTGAGCATTGGAAAGATGTTATTCCACACAGAAAAGAAGTGCTTTTAGAGGATATTGAAATATTTAAGGATTATTTGGTGCTGAATGAGCGGGAAAACGGACTCAATAAATTACGAATAATGAGTTGGGATGGTAGTGAAGATTATTACTTGCCGTTCGATTCTGAAACCTATACGGCTTATGTGGGCAATAACCCCGATTTTGAAAGCCCAGTGCTACGGTATGTCTATAATTCGCTAACCTCTCCAACGGCTGTTATCGATTATAATTTCGAAACGAAACAAAGTGAAATAAAAAAAGAACAACAGGTTTTAGGCGGTACGTTTAACAAAGAAAACTACGAATCAAAGCGTGTGTGGGCTACCGCAAGAGACGGCGTTAAAATACCTATTTCGCTGGTTTACCGAAAGGGCATAAAGTTAGATGGCTCCAATCCGTTGTTGCAATACGCTTATGGTTCTTACGGTTCTACTATAGATCCTTCATTTTCTAGCATCCGATTGAGTTTGTTGGATCGTGGATTCATTTATGCCATTGCGCATATTCGTGGCGGTGAATATTTAGGCCGCGATTGGTACGAAAACGGAAAATTGTTGACCAAAAAGAACACGTTCACCGATTTTGTTGATTGTTCAAAATATTTAATCGAAGAAAAATATACGTCGAACAAGCATTTGTATGCTTACGGTGGTTCGGCTGGAGGCTTACTTATGGGGGCTGTTATTAATATGAACCCTGAGCTTTATAACGGGGTTTTAGCTGCTGTGCCTTTTGTTGATGTGGTTACTACTATGCTAGATGATACTATTCCATTAACAACAGGAGAATATGATGAATGGGGCAACCCCAATCAAAAGAAATTTTATGATTACATGAAATCGTATTCACCTTACGATAATGTTGAAGCCAAAGATTATCCTAATATGTTGGTCACCACTGGCTTGCACGATTCGCAAGTACAATACTGGGAGCCTGCAAAATGGGTGGCGAAATTACGTGAGCTAAAAACAGACCACAATAAATTGCTGTTGCATACCGACATGGATGCAGGGCATGGCGGTGCTTCCGGGCGTTTTGAGAGCTTAAAGGAAGTAGCCCTCGAGTACGCCTTTTTGCTAGATTTAGAGGGAATTCATGGTCAGTAAAAAAAAAAGTTTTATTTTTGTTCGATTTTAGGCTGTATTTTTCATTTGAAAAAAGGGCAGTTTTTAAAAAGCTTATATGGAACACAGAAATCAAGTATTTGATAATGTATTAGATTTAGTAGGCAACACACCGCTTGTTAAACTCAATAGAATAGCTTCCAAATTTGATGGCGATTTTTATGCAAAGGTTGAATCTTTCAACCCAGGTCATTCTTCAAAAGACAGAATAGCACTTTATATTATTGAACAGGCCGAAAAACAAGGCATTCTTTCTCCGGGTGATACTATTATAGAAACCACTTCGGGCAATACTGGTTTTAGTATTGCTATGGTGAGTATTATCAAGGGTTACGATTGCGTTTTGGCGGTAAGTTCAAAGTCGTCGCCAGACAAAATTGATATGCTAAAAACCATGGGGGCAAAGGTTTATGTTTGTCCCGCACATGTAAGTGCAGACGATCCACGTTCATATTATCAGGTGGCCAAGAGGCTTCATGAGGAAATGAAGGGATCTATCTATATCAACCAATATTTCAATCAGTTGAATATTGATGCGCACTATCATTCTACTGGCCCAGAAATATGGAAGCAAACCGGAGGTAAAATCACTCATTTGGTGGCTTGCAGCGGTACTGGAGGTACCATTTCGGGTACGGCCAAATATTTAAAGGAGCAAAATCCAAATATTAAAATTATTGGGGTGGATGCTTTTGGTTCGGTTCTGAAAAAATACCACGAAACCCGTGAGTTCGATGAAAAAGAAATTTATCCTTACCGCATTGAAGGTTTAGGGAAGAATTTAATTCCGGCAGCTACTGATTTTGATATCATTGATGAATTTGTGAAAGTAACCGACGAAGACAGTGCCCACACTGCGAGATTGATTGCAAAAACCGAAGGCATGTTTGTTGGCTATACTTCGGGGGCTGCCACACAGGCATTGTTGCAATTGGGAGAGGAAAACCGATTTAAAAAGGGTGATTATGTAGTGGTGATTTATCCCGATCATGGCGCACGGTATATGAGCAAGGTGTACAGCGACAAGTGGATGGAAGACCAAGGCTTCTTTGATAGTATTAATGAGGCTTCGGCGCAAAACATCCAATACATAAAATAAGAATATGTCAAGCAAATAAAAGAGATGTTTTTTGCGACAAAAGCAAAATGGCATCTCTTTTTTTATTTTATCAATAATTGAACAATAAAAATTATGTTCAAAGCAGATAAATATTTAATTTTGCACGAACTAACTAAGAGCTAAAGCTTTCTTTGAATTTTCTAAACACACGGTGTTGTATTCCCATAAAGCGTTTATTTGGTTGTAGTTACGTTTTAACTTTAATTAGCAATAAGAAGATTTTAGTAAATGAAGGATTTATTTGATAAGATTTACAAAGACAAAGGGCCATTAGGAAAATGGGCTTCCCAAGCTGAAGGTTACTTTGTGTTTCCTAAATTGGAAGGGGAAATTTCTAACCGAATGAAATTTCAAGGAAAAGAAGTTATTACTTGGAGTATAAACGACTATTTAGGCTTGGCCAACCACCCAGAAGTAAGAAAAGTAGATGCTGAGGCGGCTGCACAATACGGATCGGCATACCCTATGGGAGCGCGAATGATGTCTGGACACACCGATCTGCATGAAAAACTTCAAAACGAATTGGCTTCTTTTGTAAACAAAGAGGCAGCTTATCTTTTAAACTTTGGCTACCAAGGTATGGTATCAACTATTGATGCCCTTGTAGCCAAGGATGATATTATTGTTTACGATGTAGATGCGCATGCTTGTATTATTGATGGGGTGCGTCTTCATATGGGAAAACGATTCACCTATAAGCATAACGATGTTGAAAGTTTAGAAAAGAACTTGGAGCGTGCCACTAAAATGGCAGAGCAAACCGGCGGAGGAATTTTAGTGATTTCTGAAGGTGTGTTTGGTATGCGTGGCGAGCAAGGAAGATTAAAGGAAATAGCAGCCCTTAAAAAGAAATTTAAATTCAGATTGTTTGTTGACGATGCCCATGGTTTTGGTACTTTAGGTGCTACAGGAGCCGGAGCAGGTGAGGAGCAAGGTGTTCAGGATGATATCGACGTGTACTTCGCTACTTTTGCAAAATCCCTAGCAAGTACGGGGGCTTTTATTGCTGGTGACCAAGAAATTATCGACTATTTAAAATACAATCTACGTTCACAAATGTTTGCCAAATCATTGCAAATGCAATTAGTTGTTGGAGCATTGAAGCGTTTGGAAATGCTAAAAACCATGCCAGAGCTAAAAGCGAAACTTTGGGAAAATGTTAATGCATTGCAATCGGGATTAAAAGAACGTGGTTTTGATATCGGAACAACTCAAAGTTGTGTAACGCCAGTATATTTAAAGGGAAGTATTCCTGAGGCTATGGCTTTGGTGAAAGACTTGCGTGAAAACTACGGAATATTCTGTTCCATAGTGGTTTACCCAGTGATACCTAAAGGGATGATTTTATTAAGATTGATTCCAACTGCAACACATACTTTAGAAGATGTTCGTGAAACACTTGATGCTTTTGATGCTATTAGGGAACGATTGAACAACGGAACTTACAAGCGCCTTTCTGCTGCGGTAATGGCAGCCATGGGCGAGTAAAATATAAATGTTGACCTAAAAAAATCCGATTCATGAATTGAATCGGATTTTTTTTATGCTAAATCTTTTCTAAACGTTTTTCTTCGTTTGTAAACTTCTGGGTCAAAATGTTTCCATATCTTTTTTATAGCTTCGTTGTCTTCCAATTCTGGGGTTCTGTAGCACATTTCAATACCTTTTTCTTTAAAGGTATGGTAGTATTCGTTAAAAATAACCGCGTGAACCCCCTTGTTTTGGTAATCGGGGTGCACGCCAATTAAGTAAAAACTAGCGTCTTTGCTGTGTTTTTTGGCTTGTAAGATATGCAGGAATCCGAATGGGAACAATCTGCCATTCATTTTTTGTAATGCTTTTGAAAACGACGGCATCACAATGGCAAAAGCAATCATTTCGTCATTTTCATCCATTACAAACTTGATGTACTCTGGGTTTATAAAACTGATGAATTTCTTTTTAAAATATGCTTTTTGTATGTCGTTAATGGCAACAAAAGATGAGAGCTTGGCGTAAGTTTCGTTAAAAAGGTCAAACATCTTGTCGGCGTATGGCATCACATCTTTTGTCGAGGTGAAGTTTAGCGCCTTGACTTTGTAGCGTCTTTTTATCAATTCATTGGCCTTGAGGAAAAATTCTGGTTTCACATTGGAAAACGGGAATCGACTTTCGCTATAAGATTTTTCAATTTTATAGTTCGCGGCCTCGTAATGTTTTATGTAATAGGGGTGGTTGTACCAGGTTATCATGGAGCCAATAATATCAAACCCTTCGGTTAAAACCCCAACTTTGTCCAGATTTGAAAACCCAACGGGGCCCTCGGTGTATTCCAGATTATGTTCCTTGCCAATAGCTTCAACTTGGTCGAGTAAGGCTTTCGATACTTCTAAGTCGTCAATAAAATCGAACCACCCAAAACGCATTTTCTTTTGGTTTTGTCCGTTTATTTCCAGCCAATTGGTAATGGCGGCGATACGTCCAACTATTTCGTTGTTTTTGTATGCTAGAAACAATCGAGCTTCGGCATCATTAAAAACGGGGTTTTCGTTTTTGTCGAAGGTCTTCATTTCCTGGCTAATAATGGGGGGTACCCAATATTTTGAGTCTTTGTAAAGCTTAAAAGGAAATTTAACAAAGGCTTTGAGGTCTTTTTTTGTTTTTACTTCTTTGAGTGTTACCATTGGTTTTGGTAGGCTTAGTTTATAATTTAGTCGAAATCTATTTCTGTTTTTTGTCGTCTTTGCAAAGGCTTGTCAGTGTCGTCTTTTTTACTCTTTTTGGATGTTCTGTTTCTGTTGTTTCGGCGTTGCATTTCGTCTTCCATAGAAGTGCCATTGTCTATTTCTTTGTCCTTATGGAAATCCAAGCGGTAAGACATTCCGAAATTGACACTGAAAACAGAAGGTGTGTCTTTGGTGTTAAAAGTCAGCGCGGTATCCAATTGAAAATCCTTTCCCAGTAAATAGGCGCCGCCAAACCTAAAAAGGTTATCGGCGTAAAAATCACTCTTAATACCTTGCGTTTCGCCAAAAATAACCCATTTCGGACTGAACGAATGCGTTAAGGTTAAAATATATTGAAAATCTGACTGGTCTGTGCCAATACGGTCTTTTATAAAATTCATCACAAAAACCCATCCGCCCGAAAAATTGTTTTGGGTAGCAATCATTACTTTAGGGCTGAAACCCTCAATACCTGGGGCAGTGTAAGGATTGTTTTCGGTATCATAGTTAGCGCCTGCGTAAATGGCAACGGCAGGAATTAAAGTTTTCCATTTAAATTGCCGGTTGGCTTTCCAACTATAGAGATTGGGCTTGTCTTCCTCTGCATTTTTATACGGGTCGTAAAGCAAGTATTTAGCTCCAATGGCCGCAAACTTAAAGTTGGCGCGGTCCTCTTCGGCATTAAAGTTTGATGCAAATGTTTTGGTGTCGTTTTGGTAGGTGCCTTCAATATTGATTTCCAATTCTTCAAAAAACAGTCCGTAGCGAGCGGCAAAATCAATCCCGAAACCCGAAACTTCGTAAGCTGGGGCGGGAGTGCGTTCTTCTTTAATAATGTATGGGCCAACTTCCAGTTGGGCTACATTGGTACCTACGGAAAAGGCGCTCCGTGATACCCCGGGGCGGTTGGAATTAATTACATCGGTATATTGCGAAAAACCTTGGAGGGTTGTGAGGCTTAATAAAATGAGTAAGGCAGATTTTAATGGGCTCATAAATTGTAGGTTTGCTAAATCTTGTGCGATTTTGGTTAAAAGCATTTCCAAATATAGATATTTTATAGTTTTTTTATCAGTTTTCATCTTTAATTAAACGAGCAGAATCGTATTTTTGTTTTGAATTTCAAACAAGAACAAGATGGGTTTATTAAGAACCATACTTATTATAGCTCTGGTTTACTACGCCATAAAAATATTATCTCGGATTTTTGCGCCCTTTTTAGTGAAATATGCAGCCAAAAAAGCAGAGGAACGTTTTGGAGGCCAATTCGGTAGCTTTCAGAATACTGGCCGAAAAGAATCAGTAAAAAAAGAAGGGGAAGTAACCATTGATAAAATCCCAAATAGGAAAACTTCAAATAAAGAGGTTGGGGATTATGTGGATTTCGAAGAAATTGATTAATTTTCGATTTCATTTTTCTTAAAAAAAATTCATGCCATTTTCTTTTAAAAGATTCCTTCCGCACATACTTATTTTATTAGGGTTTGTTGTTGTTTCATTAGCTTATTTCTATCCCGTTTTACAAGGTAAGGCCATATATCAAAACGATATTGTACAATTTATTGGAATGAGCAAGCAGCAAAAGGATTTCAAAGCCGAAACTGGCGAAGAAACCTATTGGACCAACGCTGCATTTGGTGGTATGCCTACCTATCAATTGGGTGCGCGTTACCCGCACAATTACATTAAGAAATTAGATTTGGGGCTTCGGTTTTTGCCACGTCCTGCCGATTATTTATTTCTTTATCTTTTAGGGTTTTATGTATTGTTGCTTACATTAAAAGTTGATTATAAATTATCGGCCTTGGGGGCATTGGCTTTTGGTTTTTCAACGTATCTAATTATCATTTTAGGAGTTGGGCACAACAGTAAGGCGCATGCTATTGCCTATATGCCGTTGGTGCTTAGTGGCATCGTTTTGGTGTTTCGAAAAAAGTATGTCGTTGGATTTTTATTGACCACCGTAGCCATGGGGTTGGAGTTAGTCGCAAACCATTTCCAAATGACCTACTATTTAATGTTTTTGGTAATAATCCTCGGAATAGCGTACCTCGTTGATGCTTATAAAAAGAACTTACTGCCGCATTACTTTAAATCCGTCGGTATCATGTTGGCTGCAGTCATTCTGTCCATAGCCTTGAATGCGACGAATATATTGGCTACCAGCGAATATGTAAAGGAAAGTAAGCGCAGCAAAAGTGAATTGACTGTCAATGCCGATGGTTCTCCAAAAGCAGATAATTCCTCAGGGCTAAGCAAAGATTATATCACACAATTCAGTTATGGATTTGCCGAAACCTTCAACTTATTTATCCCCAGATTTATGGGCGGAGGAAATGCCGAAGACGTTGGAAAGGATTCTGCAACCTACGATGCTTTTAGAAAATTAGGCGCTACTACCACGCAGTCAGCCCAGGAAGCCAAGCGGGCACCCATGTATTGGGGTGACCAGCCCATTGTTGAAGCGCCGGCCTATATTGGGGCAGTGGTTTTGTTTTTGTTTGTTTTTGCTTTGTTTTTAGTGAAAGGCCGCTTAAAATGGTGGTTGGTTGGCGGCACGGTGTTTTCGTTGCTGTTGTCCTACGGGAAGAATTTAGGTTTTTTAACCGATTTTTTCATCGATCATGTGCCTCTGTACAATAAGTTTAGGGCGGTAACTTCCATTCAAGTGCTTTTGGAACTTTGCGTTCCAGTACTCGCTGTTTTCGGTTTGGTGCGTTTGTTCAATGATTTTGAAAAGCAAGAGGAAAAATTGAAGGCTTTGAAATATGCCACGGCCATTACCGGCGGATTGGCATTGGTTTTTTTGTTGTTTAAATCGTCGTTGTTTGATTTTGTTGGTGTTAACGATGGTTTTTACCGCCAAAACTACGGTCAAGCTTTTGTCGAGGCGTTGAAGGCAGATAGAAAAACATTATTTACACAAGATACGTTACGGAGTTTAGTTTTGGTACTGCTTTCCGCAGGGGCTATTTTTATGTTCCTAAAGGAAAAATGGAAACAGCAATGGGTAATCGCGGCTTTTGCTGTTTTAATTTTATTTGATTTGGTTGGCGTGGATAGGCGCTATGTGAACGACGATGATTTTGTGCCCAGTATAGCCATGAACAAACCTTTTGAGGCTACAGAGGTTGATAACTTTATTTTAAAGGACAAATCGCACTATCGGGTGTTCGATTTGGTGTCGGGGCCATCAAAACCATCGTATTTCCATAATTCGTTAAATGGCTATAATGCAGCGGAATTAAGGCGGTATAGTGAGGTGTTTAGTTTTTATGTGTCAAAAAACAACCTAAACGTGCTCAATATGCTTAATGCAAAATATATTGTGACACAAGATGAAAAAGGAGATGTGTTTCCTTTTAAAAACGACGAAGCAAATGGTAGTGCATGGTTTGTAAAAAGCCTTGAAAAAGTCAATTCGGCTAATGAAGAAATCTTAGCTTTGGATAGCTTGGACAATAAAAACAAGGCGATTTATACTGCTCAAAAATCATCTTTTGATTTAGAAAGTATAAAAACGAAATACGTTGTTATAGATTCAATTTCAAATATTGAAATAAAAGAAGTTAAGCCAAATTATTTAAAGTATCAATCGAACAATGAAAATGATGGTTTTGCGGTGTTTTCCGAAATTTATTACCCTCATGGCTGGAAAACATTTATTGATGGAAAAGAGGTCGGACACATGCGTGTCAATTACATATTAAGAGGTATGCCTATCCCGAAAGGAGAACATGTTGTTGAGTTTAAATTTGAACCTGACGTGGTCAAAAAGGGAAGTGCGATTTCGTTAGCGGGCTCAGTGTTGTTTGCGCTACTATTGTTCGGTGGGTTATTTTATGAGTTTAAGAAAAATAAAAGTGCCTAAAAAAGTACTCATAGTGACTTACTATTGGCCGCCAGCGGGTGGGCCGGGAGTGCAGCGTTGGTTGAAGTTCGTTAAATATTTACCTCAGTTCGATGTCGAGCCCATTGTGTATATTCCCGAAAACCCCAATTACCCTTTGGTTGACGAAAGTTTGAAGTCGGAAATCCCCAAGGGTGTCACGGTATTAAAACGCCCCATAAACGAGCCTTATGGTTTGGCTAAAATGTTTTCAAGAAAGTCGTCTAAAACCATTAGCAAGGGGATTATTCCCGAGGAAAAACAACAGACATTCATTGAAAAATTTATGCTTTTTGTGCGGGGCAATTTTTTTATTCCAGATGCTAGGGTGGGCTGGGTTAAGCCCTCTGTTAAGTTTCTCTCGAAGTATATTGAAAGTGAAACTATAGAAACCTTGATTACTACCGGGCCGCCGCATAGTTTGCACCTAATTGGCCTGCAGTTGAAACACACACAAAATATTAAATGGCTGGCCGATTTTAGGGATCCGTGGACGACTATTGGCTATCATAAATCATTAAAATTGACAAAATCATCTGCAAAGCAGCATAAGTTTTTGGAAAAACAAGTACTGAATTCAGCAGACCAGATTATTGTTACCAGTCATGTCACAAAACTAGAGTTTGAAGAATTAACTATTAAGCCCATCGAGGTTATTACCAACGGATATGACGATGAGGCTGTGGTTGATTTCAAAATGGATGAAAAATTCACTTTGGCGCATATTGGCTCGTTGTTGTCTAAAAGAAATCCTGAAAATTTGTGGGAGGTTTTGGCTGAATTAATCAATGAAAACACTGGCTTTTCAAGAGATTTTCAGCTTAATCTCGTTGGTGCTGTAAGTGAAAACGTGAAGGATTCGCTTAAAAAATTCGGTTTAAGTGATTATGTGAATGAAATCGGTTATGTTTCACACAAAGAATCAGTTGTGTTTCAAAAAAAATCACAATTATTGTTGTTAGTTGAAATTGATTCCGAAGATACACAATGCATCATTCCAGGTAAATTGTTTGAATACATGGTTTCCAACAGACCGATAATAGCACTGGGGCCAAAAGGGTCGGATGTTGAAAAAATTATCAAGGAAACCAACACTGGCCATTATTTTTATTACAATGATTACGCCTCGTTAAAAAATACTATCTTACAGTATTACGACGCCTATAAAAATAAAAGTTTGCAGTCTTACCCCGTAGGTTTGCAAAAGTACCACCGGAAGGCGCTAACGCAATCTTTATCAAAATTGTTATAATGGGCATAGTCGCACTACAATCCTTTAAAAATATTGTTTCTACCTATTTGGGTTTTTTTATTGGAGCAATTAATACCTTGTTTCTTTACACCGAGTTTTTAAGTGATGAGTACTACGGTATGGTTGGCTACATGTTGTCTTTGGCCTACGTAATCATGCCGCTTATGGCTTTTGGTGTGCACAACACTTTGGTGAAATTTTATTCGACCTTTAAAACTAGGGTTTCGGTAAACAGTTTTTTAACGCTCATGTTGGTTTTGCCCATTTTAGTGATCATTCCGTTGGTGTTGATTATTTATACGTCTTATGATTTTATAGGCAATTTTCTCTCCCAAACCAATGCCATCATTAAAGATTACTTATGGCACACCGTAGTTATTGCGATTGCCTTGGCGTATTTTGAGGTGTTTTTTGCTTGGGCCAAAGTGCAGATGAAAACGGTGTTCGGTAACTTTATGAAAGAAGTCTTCCATAGGGCAGGGGCTATGATATTGCTGTTTTTCCTTCATTTTGAATGGATAAACCTGGAGCAATTTATGGCGGGCCTGGTTGTAGTTTATGTAATACGGATGCTGGTGATGAAAATTTTCGCTTTTAGTGTGCGATGGCCGGTGCTTACTTTTAAGAAGGTTAATGAACTGTCACGGATTTTAAAATATTCGTTTTTAATCATTATCGCAGGGTCTATAGCGACCATACTTTTGGATGTGGATAAAGTGATGCTGGGACAGTATATTAATATTGAAGAAATAGCCTATTATAATGTGGCTATTTTTATTTCGGCGGTTATAGCCGTGCCCCAACGGGCCATGCATCAAATATTATTACCTCTGTCGGCTAAATATTTAAACGAAAGGGATTTTGAAGCTTTGGGCGATTTGTACAAAAAAAGTTCTTTAAACCTGTTTATTGTAGGTGGGTTTATTTTTTTGCTGATTGTTTTAAATATCAATCAGTTGTACCACATAATTCCAGAGGAATTTAGTGGTGGGCTCTTTGTGGTTTTTATCATCAGTTTGTCGAAACTTTACGATTCGTTATTGGGAAGCAATAATGCCATACTGTTCAATAGCGATTATTATAGAATGGTACTAGTTTTGGGTGTGGCATTGGTGATTTTAATGGTATTGCTCAATATGGTGTTTATTCCCAAATTAGGCATCAATGGGGCAGGACTGGCTACTTTTTTAGCCGTTTTTTTATATAATTCCGTTAAGCTATACTTTGTTTATCGGAAATTTAAAATCTTTCCGTTTACGCGATTCACTTTAAAAATAGCAGGACTTATTTTAGTTAGTGTTTTACTGTTTTATTTTTGGGAGTTTCCGTTCCATCCTATTATCAATATCGCTTTAAAATCAACGTTGATTACTGTGGTTTATGCTTTTGTGATATTAAAGTTCGATTTTTCGGAAGATATTACAGCGCTAATTAAACGTTACATTAAATTTTAGATTTGTTTTAAAAGAGAAAACCCCGCGATGTTGCTTTGAGGCAAACTAATCGCAGGGCTTTCCAAACTAACCAACCAAAATTTTTAAAATCGTCTTGATCTTGTATTGTTATTAGAGCGGCTTGTGTTATTTACAGCTCTATTTTTTTTATTGTTTGTAGCCTTCGTTACTGTGCGTTTTTGAACCGTTCTTTGTTTATTAACTGCTTTGCGTTGGGTAACTTGGGCATTTCTTGTATTCGAACTTCTAGTATATGTACGTTTATTTGTGCTTTTTGGTTTTTGTGCTACCGTATTATTTTTATTTCGTTTTGAAACTCTGTAGCTTGAGTTGTTGTTTCTGTTAGGGATATTCCTAACGGTTTCTCTTGTTCTTTGGGGTTTGTTAATTTGGTAATTGTTCCTTGATGGTGTTCTAGCCACTTTGGTATTTTCCCGTTTAACGACTTGTCTTTTTGTGTTTGGTGTACTTCTTTTTATAACATTATTGCTATTTCGACGAGCCGTTTCGTTTTGTGTTACATAACGTCTAGAAGTTGTGTTTCTGTTTACCGTGGTAATATTTCGTTTACTGCGGTTTACCGTAGCATAACTTCTGTTTCTGTTAATGGCATGTCCACGTCTTGAAGCCACAGATGTTCTCGGTCTATAATTGTTGTAAAAAGGCCTGTTATAAACATACCGAACAGGTTTATAGTAACGTCTGTATGGTCTGTTGTACACCACGCAATAATCGTAAGCTGGCACGCTATAGTAGCGGTGCCAAGGTCTGTAAATGTAGTTTCTGTTATAAACATTTATGAAGCCTGTACAGTGCGAAAATACATTTCGCCTGTTGTAGTGCACATAAAGTCCACCTACACGAGATACATACCCGAAATTATTGTAGAACACATTAATGTTTCCAACTTGATTAACTCTTCCGTAGTAATCGTAAAAAATGGGTGTATTTTCTATCTGTATAATAGCACCAAACTCATCGTATTGTACGTAGGCGTTGTAATCATACCCAGAGTTGAAACTGAAGTTAACGTTAGGCGAACCAATGGAAACGCTAAATTGAGGATTGTTGTGTAATATATTAAAATCGAATTGCCCATCTGGGAAAATAGAAAACTCGATGCCGTTTTCAACAAATATGAAAGAGTTGCCATAACCCCTATTGTAGATGTTGATGTCTTCTAAGTGTTCTGAATTGGTGGTTGTGGCTGCACTAACGGAAAACCCAGTAAGGGCTAAACCCGCTAAAAAGAATATTAACTTTTTCATAATTTATAGTTTTAAAATGTAACTCGCTTAAAGAATTACAAACAGCGTGCCAAAAAGCCGAAAAGGGATTTTAGCTGTTTTATGGTGCTGTTTTTCAGTTTTTTACATATTTGCGTTTTTAATCCTAAAATTTTACAGATTACCGTTTAAGTCAATTTTTATTTGTTTATATCGCTTAATGCACATAATTTAGAATGTATTAATCTTGTAAGCTATTTTTTATGGATGTTTTAAATCAGATTTTATCAAAGAGTAAACCTATTGAGGAAACAGTTGATTTTGATGCGCAACGGTTTAAAAAACATTATTTAAACAAGAATAGGCCGGTGGTGCTAAAAGGATATGGTAATAATTGGGTGGCCAAGGAAAAATGGACGCTCGATTTTTTAGCAAACCTTGAAGTGAAAAATCCGGTGTCTTTAGAAATAGGGGCGAATAATCAGAAGGAAACCAACTTTGTAAAAGAAAATTTAAAAACCTACATAGAAAGTATAATTAAAGAAGAGCATAAGGATAAAAAAGATAGGGCATATCTCACATTATTTAATATTTTTGATCGCTTTCCACATTTAAAAGAGGATGTCGATTTATCCATATTAACACAATTCACCAGAAAAAATAACATCTATGCTTGGATTGGTCCAGAGGGTACTGTAACAGGGTTGCACTATGATTCTTTAAATAATTTATTGGCTCAAGTTAAAGGCAGAAAACAGGTTGTTTTGGTAGCTCCCAAGGACAACAAAAATATGTACATAAGTGATAAGTTTGAATTAGGGGCAACGTCAAGCGGGGTAGATATTAATAATTACGACGAATCTAAACACCCTAAGTTTAAAGATGTTGATTTTTTCAGTACGATTTTACAGCCTGGAGACGTGCTGTTTATACCTAAAAAATGGTGGCACTATGTAAAATCATTAGATACTTCAATAAGCATCAGTAATTTTGGTGCGCTTTTATTTGATGTGCTTTTCACTGAAACGATAGAGAGTATCCAGTACAGCTTACATTGCCGAGGATATTATAAAAAAGGCAATTGTACTTGCCATAAAGAGGTTGATGGTAAAGTGTTGAGTAAGTTCAGTTAATTCGAAGAAACCAACAAAAAATGTTCTTTAAAGTTTGAAACAAAATCATTCATATGTTTTTTGTTTTCGTCACTTTTCCGGATTACTAAATAATGACTCCTTTTCAAACCTTTGCCTATTTGCTTGAAAACTAGGTTTTCAGAAAGATTAAATGATTTTAAAGCCCACTTCGGCATACAGGTTATTCCTAAATTGGAATCAATCATTTCTAAAGCTACCTGTGTTAGTGGTACGGCAGATATTTTTAAAGGGGAAATTTTATTAGGTTTTAAAAATTGTTCGTGAACCGATACGGTTTCAAGCGGGTAGGAGTGGATGATTAAATGTTGGCTACTAAACTCGTCTGCGGCTAAGTATTTTTTGTCGCTCAAAGTATTTTCTTTGTGCATAATGCCAAAGATTTCATCTTCAAAAAATTTGAACCCTATCAAATTCTTGTCCGTGGGTTTTGAGGTTACAATAGCGGCATCAATTTCTTTAGATTGTAATTTTTCGATAGGCTGATGTGTAGATTCTAAAATCAAGTCTATAATAATTTCTGGGTACAGCCGCCCCATTTTCTGAATAAAATTGGGGAAACCGTGGTAAAACGAATAACATTCGGTACTTACCTTTATAGAGCCGGTAGATTTTGTTTGTATTTGCTTTATGTTATCTAGGCCTTTTTCAATACTTTCGAGCACATTGTTTCCTATGTGGTACAGCTCCGTGCCCTCTTCGGTAAGTGTCCATTTGTTTCGGGT
Source organism: Bacteroidia bacterium (assembly GCA_030430535.1). GTDB lineage: Bacteria > Bacteroidota > Bacteroidia > Flavobacteriales > Flavobacteriaceae > Flavisericum. Next base: position 9,436 of record JAUIKY010000019.1, on the reverse strand, counting down.
TCTAAAAAAAACTTTAAAACCCAATTGCAGTTCCAGTTCTTTTAATTGATGACTTAAAGCAGACTGCGTTAAAAAAAGTTTTGAGCTAGAATTGGCTAGACTCCCTTCTTCAGCGATGGTTTTTATTAATTTGAAATATTTTATTTCCATGTGGTAAAACTACGATAATACTAAAAAATTACTGTTTGAGATTATTTCAACTATTCATTAAAATCATTCAATCACTTAGTTTCTCAAATAGATCCAGTATTAATAGTATTGCAAAAATAATGAACCTAATGCTCAAGCAAAAAATAAAAAGAAGTGTTCGTGTCTCCAGATATGTGATTTATAGAGAAACTTTGGTTGACTATAAAGAGAAATTTTGGTCATTTATTGGCGCTTTTTTTGGTATTGGTCTGGTTGCGGTAACGCAGTCTAGTTTCCTACCAGAGGTTGAAAGTCTTTTTTTGATAGGGTCGTTTGGGGCCTCAAGTGTATTAATTTATGGCGAAATACAAAGTCCGTTGGCACAGCCCAGAAACTTAATTGGCGGGCATATAGTATCTGCTTTTATTGGAGTAACAATTTTTAAGCTTGTGCCAGATGTTTTATGGTTGGCTGCTTCATTGGCAGTAGCATTATCTATTGTGGCCATGCAATACACAAAAACGTTGCATCCACCGGGTGGAGCCACTGGTTTAATAGCTGTAATAGGTGGGGAAAATATAAAAGAACTAGGATATTGGTACGTTGTAGCTCCGGTGCTAACGGGTACGCTTATTTTGCTTATTGTAGCATTGGTTTTTAATAATGTAACCAGCAACAGGCACTATCCTGTGAACAAAAAGTTTGCTAGAACGATAAGACAAAGATTGTTTAAAGCTTCGTAGGGTATTTATGGTGTATTGAAACCAACAGGAGAATTTTCCGTGAAAACAAAATGGCTAATATGTTTTTGTTTTACTGTTTCATTGGTTTCTTTTTTCTAATTTTATGGAAAGACATCAGGCTTATGAAAAGTCAGCAAGAAACCTGCAAAAACTGCGAACGTCGGTTTAACTCCAATTTTAAATTTTGCCCGTTTTGCGGACAAGAATCCAAAGAAGAATTAACGGTTAAGGTGTTGTTTTATAACACGATAAGAAACTATTTTTCCGTCGATGCCCGGTTTTTCAAAAGTTTTTTACCGTTACTGTTTAAACCTGGTTATTTGGCCATTAAGTTTGTTGAAGGTAAACGGCTTTTATATTTGCACCCCGCACAAATGTACCTATTTATTAGTGTGGTGTTTTTCTTTTTGTTTTCTTTTGTTCAGCGCCAACAGGTGCAATCATTAGATGAGAATCTTGCCAAGATTTTAAGTCCCAGTGACAGAAGGGTCTTAGTCGAAGATAGTTTGAGTGTGCTAAGTGTTCCAGATAAAAATGAAGTAGCTTCTAAAAAACATCAAGACTCAATGATACGGGCAAAAGTTTTGAGGGAGGTTACTGAAAACCAACTTGATTCTTTAAATGAAACCCAAAATTTGGATAACGAAAACTTGTTTGGTTTTAAAAGGGAAGTATTAGACTCTTTAATAACCATAGGAGCTCCCAATACAGAAATATATAAAGCAATGGGCATGCCTGCTGATGCTAGAGTTTTTAAAACACGCCTGTATTCGCAAGCCTTAAAATTTTATAAATCGAAAAGAGGAGGAAGTATTTTGCAAACATTTTATGACACCATTCCCATCGCCATGTTCTTTTTGTTGCCGATTTTTGCTTTAATCTTAATGGTGTTTTACCGAAAGTATGGCTATTATGCCCATCATTTAGTATTCAGTTTTTATTATTTCGCTCTTATCTTTACTGTGTTTAGTATCATTCTTGTCCTCAATTTTATTTATGACATACCCGGATGGGGTGATTTTATTTTCATGCTATCTGTATACATTTATCTGTTAGTAGGGTTAAAACGTTTTTATAGGCAAGGTTGGTTAAAAAGCTTTTTCAAAACCAGCTTGGTGACCATTCTATTCTTATGTTTTGTGGCGCCTCTAGCGGTTGGTTTACTTGGGGTTTTTGCTTTTCTATTTTATTAGTTTACGCCTTTTTAAAGAATTGTTTATATATGTTAAGTGGTTGATATTTAGTATCTTGATGTTGTTAATCCTAAAACAATCAGATTATGAAAAATTTTACTACAGTCATTACATTCTGTTTTGCAACAATTTTGTTTACTTCTTGTGCTGTTCGTGCGGGAGTAAATGGATCTTATGATGTAAGCAAGTATTCGTCGCCCTCTGGGGCAGAATTCGCAGGAAAATCAGCAAAACCCAGTAAATCCGAGTCAGCTTCAAGTGCCTCTATAAGTAATAAAAACACCACAAGCCGAACCGGGTTTTATGTTGGTGTATTATTTTCGGATATTGATTTAATAGCTGATAAGCTGAAGGTACAGCCCGAGTTGAACTTTTTGGCTATCAAGGACAATTTAAATCAACTTCAAGCTCCTATTTTGGCTAAGTATGAAGTTATAGAAGGTTTAAACTTAGCTGCAGGCCCAAATTTAGGATACCTTTTAGATGCACCTAACGGAATTAAATCTTTTAATTTTGGAGTTGATGTTGGTGCCGAGTACAATTTTACCGAAAGGTTTACTGTCTGTGCGAGATATAACAAAGGTTTGAGCAATTTGTTGGAAAATGCGCCCAGTGGAAGTTCTGTGAAACTCAATAATGTTCAAGTGGGGTTAGCATATAGAATTTTCTAGATTAAAAAAAGGAAGTAGCCTTAACTACTTCCTTTTTGCCAGTTTATTGATTGGTAAAATTATTTGATTAGTAGCTTCACGGCCTTTGTGCCTTCAAAGGTTTTAACTGTTACAATCCAAAGTCCTGTTTTAAATGTAAAGTTTCTGTCGGTATTGGTTTTTATGGTTTTTACCAAAGCACCGCTTAAGCTGTAAATATTAATTTCAGTCGAAGATTTTACATCAGAAACATAAACCTTGTTTCCAATGGCTCTCACGTTCGAAGATACGTTTGAAACTTCTCCGGCTCTATCTATACTTAAAGTGAAATCCGGGTTAACATACAGTTCGGTGGGCACTTCTAAGCCTGTAAGAATGTATGCTGCGTTTCTCCACATGGTTAATGCTTCCGAAGAAATGTTTTCACCATCACCATTTACCATGGCGCCATAACTTAAGGAGAAGGCAAAGGCATCTACATTAAGAACATCATTTAAATTCTCTCCTAGCTGTGTGCCTTTTGGCCAAAAATTAAAAACTACGGCTTCGTCGGCAACGGTAACCTCATCAACGGTTGCTAAAAGGGAGTCAGCAGGGGAGATGTCTAGCCCATTTATTATTTCAATGGCTTTGTCTCCTCCATCGTTACCATTACTTTCAGATGTTTCTGCCAAAAGCCTGATTTGATTTCCACCGGCAAAATCAATACCGCTAAATAAATCGTGATCTTGATTTTCAACAGGAACAGTAATAGACAAGTTTTGGGTATCTACGTTATCAGCATCAACATCTGTAACAGCTCTACCGTCTCTAAATGTGCTTGTTTTATTATATATGATAGGAGCGTTTATGTTTCTGACTCCAAGTTTTCCTCCCGGCTTAAAAAAGTCACCTCCAGAACTCATTGTTTCTTGTGCAATTACAAGGTCAAAAAAACCAGGGTCTGGAAGTTTATCACCATTGGTATAGGTTTCAACGTAAGTTACTTTAAAGTTTCCATCGGATTCCAGCATTCTTACTATGGGGTCTTCACCTGGTGTTGATACCTCTGGTGTAGGAGCATCTACACCTTCTTGATTAATATATAGTATTTGTTTGAATAAGGCTGGGTTGTTATACAATGAAGTGGATACCGGAATACCTGTTAATAGGTAAGCCGCATTTCTCCAAATGGTTAGTGCTTCAGCTGTGATGTTGATTCCCTTTCCTTTTACCATTGCCCCATAACTGAACGATAAGGCCACAGCATCAACTTGAAGCTCATCATTTGGATTTTCGCCTAATTGTGTGCCAGCAGGAAGATAATTGACTACAAAAGCTTTGTCAGGGTTTGTAACTTCATTAACAGTGGCCAACAGAGTGTTCGGTGTTGAAATTTCTAAATTGTTTAAAACATCAATAGCTTTGTTTCCGCCAGGAGAACCATCATCATTGGCCAATTCATGAGTGATCCTTACTTGGTCACCTCCTGAAAAATCAATACCACTAAACATACCATGGTCTTGGTTGGCTTCTGGCACTGTAATAAAAAAGTTTTGTGTAGCTGTTACGGCAGCATCAGCATCGGTAACTGCCAAACCGTCTCGAAAAGCCCATGTTTTATTGTAAATAATAGGAATGGAAACGTTTTTTACCCCGAGTGCTCCATCGGGCCTAAATAAACCAGCATCAGAATCGATGGTTTCTTGGGCTACAATTAAATCGAATTCTGAAAGATCATTGGGAATAGCGCTACCATCAGCAGGAGTTTCTACATAAGTTACGGTAAAATGCTTGTCGAATTCCAACATTCTAATCACAGGATCGTAACCAGGAACAGAACCTCCACCGGTGCCAGGATTAACTCCTACTTGATTAACATAAAGAATTTTTTTTGCTGTTTCTGGGTTATAGTAAAGGTCGTTTGGTACGGATAGCCCCGTGAGAAGATAAGCGGCATTTCTCCAGATGGTCAACGCTTCAGAGGTTATGTTCTTTCCACCATTTCTAACCAAAGATCCATAACCAAAAGGTAATGATACCGCATCAACTTTAAGTTTATCGGTTGTAGCCTCACCCAATTGTGTGCCTTCTGGTAAATAATTGATTACCAAAGCTTCTTCAGGAGTTGTGACCTCTGGCACGGTGGCCAACAAAGTGTTGGGGTCTGAAATGTACAAATCGTTTATAATATCAATAGATTTTTCACCTAGTTCAGAACCATCGCTGTTTGATAGCTCGTAGTGAATTCTAATCTGTTCTCCTTCGGAAAAGTCAATACCGCTAAACATATCATGATTCTGATTGGATTCAGGCACGGTGATAAATAAGTTTTGTGTTTTTGTAACATCAGCATCTGTATCTGTAATAGCCCTAGTGTTTCTAAAAGTTTCAGCCTTGTTGTAAATAATGGGAACCGGAACATTTTTTATACCTAAAAGCCCTGTTGGTTTAAAAAGTGCCGCACCGGAACTGATGTTCTCTTGTGCAATGATTAGGTCGAAGTCTGTAAGAGTTGGTAGATTGCTGCCGTCTTGTGGGGTTTCAATATAAGTGACCTCAAAATTCGGGTCGCTTTGAAGCATAATGATGACCTGGTCTTCATCGGGATCTGATGTGGTGGTGGTCGAAGAGCCAACTCCCGTTTGGTTTACATATAAAACCTTTTTGGTTTGGGCATTTAATTGCAATGATAAGGCAAGCGCAATTAAAATTAAAAATGAGTGAATAGTTGTTTGTTGTTTCATATATGTGGTTTAGCTGGTTTGCAAGAAAATTATAACTTATTTATAATATTGAAGGATAATTTTGAACATTGGTCAATTTTGTAATGTTCTGATTTAAAGTTGTTTGTTTTTGTGTTTTGAGTAGTTTTTTAATACAAAAAAAAGGGACGCCAATTGGCGTCCCTTTCCATTTAACATTTGTATATAACAAATTGTTATTGTACTAATAGCTTAACAGCTTTAGTACCTTCAAAAGTCTTAACAGTAGCTATCCAAAGCCCTGAATTGAAATTGAAGTTAGTATCGTTGTTCGTTTTAATAGTTTTAACCAACGCACCGCTTAAGCTGTAAATGTTAATTTCGGTTGAAGCTTTAACATCAGAAACATAAATTCTGTTTCCAATAGCTCTAACGTTTGAAGACACGTTAGAAACCTCACCAACTTTATCAATACTCAAAGTAAATGCTGGGTTTTCAACTAAGGTAGTTGGAACTTCAGTAGGGCCAAATGCTAGCATATATACTGCGTTTCTCCAAATAGTTAAAGCTTCTGGACTAATGTTAGCTCCGTCACCCATTACTGTAGCTCCATAGCTGAATGAAAGTGCTACAGCATTAGCGCCAAGTACGTCGGTTGCTGCTTCTCCCAACTGAGTTCCAGCAGGCAAGTAGTTAACAACAAAAGCTTTAGCTGCATCTGTTACTTCAGGTACAGTTGCTATAGATGCTCCGGCAGCACTACTAATCTCTAAACCGTTAAGTACATCGATAGCTTTATTTCCTCCAACACTTCCGTCATCATTAGCGGTGGCTTCCTTAAAGATCCTAATGTCATTGCTTGAAGTAAAATCGATACCTCTAAACAATGGATGAGCGGTATTTGTTGCAGTTACCGAAAGATTTTGCGTAGCTGTAACGGCGGCATCAGCATCGGTAATAGCTCTACCATCTCTAAACGCCCATGTTTTGTTATAGATAATAGGTGTAGTTACGTCTTTAACACCAAGTGCACCACCTGGCTGGAACAATGCAGCACCAGAGCTAATGGTTTCTTGTGCAATTACTACATCAAAACCAGAAATATCTGGAATGGCACTACCATCAGAAGGCGTTTCAACATAAGTAACTTCAAGATTAGTGTCGGCCATTAACATGTTAATAACTGGGTCTGCGCCAGGAGCAGAAGCACCTTCACCTTGTCCAACGCCTTGTTGGTTAACATAAAGCACTTTTGCAGGAGCAACATAAGCTGGGTTCTCCACAAGTGTTGTAGGAACTTCAGTAGGACCATAAATAAGCATATAAGCAGCATTTCTCCAAATGGTTAAAGCTTCAGGAGTAATGTTGGCACCGTCACCCAAAATGGTAGCTCCATAGCTAAATGAAAGGGCTACGGCATTTGCACCAAGTACATCTGTTGCAGCCTCACCCAATTGGGTTCCAGCAGGTAAGTAGTTAACAACAAAAGCTTTGTTCGCATCAGCTACTTCTGGTACGGTTGCTATGGTTGCACCTCCAGCATTTCCTATTTCTAGGTTGTTTAAGACATCGATAGCTTTGTTTCCGCCAGAGCTTCCATCATCATTAGCTGTTGCCGATTTAAAGATTCTAATGTCATTGCTAGAAGTAAAATCAATACCTCTAAATAATGGGTGTGCTGTATTTGTTGCTGTAATAGAAACGTTTTGTGTGGCAGTAACCGCAGCATCGGCATCAGTAACAGCTCTACCGTTTCTGAATGCCCATGTTTTGTTGTAGATAATAGGCGTAGTTACGTCTTTAACACCTAGTGCACCACCAGGTTGGAACAATGCTGCTCCAGAACTAATGGTCTCTTGAGCGATAACTAAATCAAATCCAGAGATATCTGGAATGGCACTACCGTCAGAAGGTGTTTCAACGTAGGTTACGAAAAAGTTGTCATCTGCATTAAACATGTTAATTACTGGGTCAGCTCCAGGAGCAGAAGCACCTTCGCCTTGTCCTACGCCAGTTTGGTTTACATATAAAATTTGTTTGTAAGCTTCAGTATTTTCGTAAAGCTCGGTCGGAACAGTTTTTCCAGTGAGCATATAAGCTGCATTTCTCCAAATGGTTAGGGCTTCAGAAGTAATGTTTTTCCCATCGCCTCTTACTTGAGCACCATAACCAAAGGCAAAAATAACGATGTCTTGAGTGGTTACATCTCCTGCATCAGTACCCAATTGCGTTCCAGTTGGGATATGATTTATTACTACAGAAGAGTCAGCGTCCGTAACTTCTGGGGTTGTAGCCAAAGTTGGGGAAACAGGGCTCATTTCCAATCCAGTCAGTACTTTAAGAGCTGTATTTCCAGGGTCAGTTCCATTTCCATTTGTGGCTGTATAGAACAAACGAATGTCGTCTCCGTTGGTAAAATCAATACCACTAAACATCTCGTTGGATTGGTTAGCACTAGGAACCGTTACCGAAATACTACTCTTGTTACTAGCAATTCCTGCTGCAGTAGCCAAGGTTGCTTTGTCAACTCTGAAAGCTTCAGACTTAGAGTATATTACTGGAACGGTAAGATTTTTAGGTGCCAATGGCCCGTCTGCACTAGATTTAAACGCGTTATTGCCTGACGACACATCTTCTTGGATGATGATAAGGTCGTAAGGGCTTAGGTCGGCTGGAGAGATGGTTCCGCCACCGTCAATAGTACCTGCTGTTACCATGAAATTGTCATCGGCATCAAGCATTCTTACAATGGCATCATTACCTGGAGCAGAAATAGCGCCACCTTCGTCATTCGAGTTGGCGTTGTTTAAGTAAAGCACTAATGATAATTCATCAGGGTTTTCATAAGGAGTAGAAGGTACTGTTAAGCCTGTTAATGTATAGGCTGCATTTCTCCAAATAGTTAATGCTTCAGAAGTTATGTTTTTTCCATCGCCTCTTACTTGTGCACCATAACCAAAGGCAAAAATAACAATATCTTGAGTGGTTACATCACCTGCATCGGTGCCTAATTGAGTTCCCGTAGGGATATGGTTTATTACTACAGAAGAGTCAGCGTCTGTAACCTCAGGAGTAGTAGCCAAAGTTGGAGAAACAGGACTCATTTCCAACCCGGTCAGTACTTTAAGTGCCGTATTTCCTGTATCTGTACCGTTTCCGTTGGTAGCGGTGTAGAATAGGCGGATATCGTCCCCGTTTGAAAAGTCGATACCACTAAATAAGGCATTGCTTTGGTTGGCACTAGGAACCGTTACCGAAATACTACTTTTGTTACTGGCAATTCCAGCAGCTGTAGCCAAGGTAGCCTTGTCTACTCTGAAAGCTTCAGATTTTGAGTATATTACTGGCACGGTAAGGTTTTTAGGTGCCAATGGCCCGTCTGCACTAGATTTAAATGCATTGTTTCCCGACGACACATCTTCTTGAATGATTATAAGGTCATAAGGGCTCAGGTCAGCAGGAGTTATGGTTCCGCCACCATCAATAGTCCCTGCGGTTACCACAAAATTGGCATCAGCATTAAGCATTCTTACGATGGCATCATTACCAGGGGCAGAAATAGCCCCGCCCTCGTCATTCGAGTTTGCGTTGTTCAAGTAGAGCACTTGCTTGGCTTGTGCTTCCATTTGATTTGGCATTAACACTGCAAAGAGCATCAACACCAAAATACTTGTAATTTTCTTCATAATTTAATGAATTAGGTTTAGTTAAAAATTTAATTAATTGATATTGGCAACATTGAGTGCGCAGCCAATAATGATAAAATTAGTGAATTAATAAAAAATCAAGGATAAATTTGAACGATGAACGATTCTGTAAACAAATTATTGGGAATACAATATTATTATAAACAAAAAAAGCAGCTCCCTTTTTTGAAGGAAACTGCTTAATTAAAATTAGAAATTTATAGGGTTACTGCTTAACTATTTTTAATGATTTTGAAGCTGTGCCTCTCTCCACTTTTAATAGGTATATACCTTTTACATAATCTGATAAATTTACAGAGATATCTTGATCTTGTCCAGCAATAATTGTTT
>JAUIKY010000064.1 GCA_030430535.1 Bacteroidia bacterium | reverse complement strand
TGGAAACTGCTGAACAGTTTCTCCTGGTAGTTCTTTTTGCCTTGCATCCCTAAAAATAAGAACTTTCAGGCAAATCTGAAAATTTTAAACTATATTTGAGTCTTGTGCAACAGGCACACCGGCTATAATTCATTGCTTCTGACTTTCCTTTTAGGAAAGTCCTCGCAAATTTGTTATCTTCAGTTTGCGGCGGAAAATCCTCGCGGATTTTCACGCAACGAAACCATAGCCAAACCGTTGGCGGTCATTGTAACGAACGACATTGTAGAAACCAATGAAGTACAATAAAGTAAAACCATACAAAGGATTAGAGCCCTTTATTCATTTCTATTGGGAACTGAAAGGAAACGAGCCAGAAAGACAGTGGGAACGGGTTTTTCCAGATGGTTGCGCTGGTATAGTAATGAATTTAGGAGATACTTGCTTGACTGACAACGGCTCGACTTTAATGGAGTTTGGGAAAACTTATGTAGTTGGTGCAATGACTTCATTTAAGGACAGCTTTATTGACACCGATACACATTTAATAGGTGTGTGCCTAAAACCTGCAACTTTTGCAAATTTCTATAAATATACCTCCCAAAATAAATTGACTAACGACACCGTTGAATTTGAAAAATCTAATTCATTTAATCTTGATAAAATAATAGAAAATCCGTTTAATTATTTTGACCATTTTTACTCCGAAAGAATAATTACCAAATCCAATCAATTAAAAAAAGTTATTGATGATATTCATTTAACAAACGGACAAATGAGTATTTACGAACTTTCAAGAAGACATTTCATAACGACAAGACAATTGGAGCGAAATTTCAAAAAATTCATTGGACTGACACCAAAAGAATATTCAAATATTATTCGCTTTCAAAATGCTTTAAACATAATTAAAAATTCGAGTGAAAATCGCAGTTTATTAGATATTGCATTTGAGTGTGGCTATTATGACCATTCACATCTTAATAATGAATTCAAGCGAAATACAGGACTCTCACCATCACAGCTTTAAATGTCGCATTTATACAATGTGTAAATGGTTGTCTAAAACTAATTTTGCCAAATCATTAAAATTTTAAAACAGATGCGAAAAATATCACTTTTTATTGCCACAAGTTTAGACGGCTACATTGCAAAACCTAATGACGACTTAAGTTTCTTAAAACTCGTAGAAAAAGAAGGTGAAGACTATGGTTATAAAGAATTTACGGATTCCATTGACACATTGATTATTGGTAGAAAAACCTATGATTATGTTCTTAAGGAAATTGGCTCATCATTTTACGACAATGGACAAAGGGACGTTTATGTCATAACAAGAACCCCAAAACCAAGTGTTGGTAGAACAAGCTTTTACACAGGTAAATTGACCAATTTGGTCGAGCAACTCAAATCTAAAAACGGGAAAAACATATACTGTGATGGTGGTGCAGAAGTAATTAATGAACTATTAAAAAATGACTTGATTGATGAGTTTATTATTTCAGTCGTTCCTGTATTATTAGGTAATGGAACAAGATTATTTAAAGATGGACGACCTGAACAACTACTTGAATTTGTAAAAGCAAAAACATTTGAAACAGGCTTAACGCAATTGCATTACAAACGGAAAAAATAAAAAACGAACCGCCAACAAAGAACTGAGTTAAAAAACAAGCAATTTCAAGCTAATTTAGAAACAAAGTCCTCATTATAGGGCAGTCCACTTTTTGCAATGGCAAATGCCTGTTTCAACAGTTTGTTTGCCACGGCTATCAATGCCAGTTTTTTGCTCTTTCCCTTTGCCACAATCCTATCGAACAATGCCTTACACGCCCTATTATATTTATATGCCGATAATGCTGCCAAAAACACCAAGTTCCGTAGCTTCCTATTGCCCACTTTACTTATCCTGCTACGCCTCCTTGTAGCCTTCCCTAAAAATAGGACAGGATAAAAAGAAGATTTTTACAGTAATTTAATGCCATGGTCATAGCGGGCGGCTATTTCGGTGGTGGTTTTTATTTTAACCGCCATTAGCATTAATGTATTGGCGGGTTGCAATGGAAACACCATAGTACGCCTATATGGCGGACAGATGCAATATTTTCGGCAATTTAGTTTTTTACCATAAATCGGATATATATAATAAGGTTTACTGTGCCATAAGTGGAGGACTAGGCCATGGAGCAAATGTAAAACGGGAGGCGGTATTTTCGGCATTTTTATTTTTTACCACCAAATCAGAGTGTATTTCAGTGGATTGAAACGAAAACAACGTGGTTCGCTGATATGGGTAACCGTGTTTTTTTTGGGCGGTTCTTTATAAAATAGGTTATAGCTGGCGTCTACAATAAATGTAATCCAGCCGTTGATTTCGATTACCTATTCCACCAGAAATTTTAAGATTACCGAGATTAGCCGTATTAAAAGAAGATTTTTACAGTGATTTATATCCATGGCCATATCGAGTGGCGGTTTTGGTGGCGGTATTTCCGGTGGTTTTGTTTTTTACCGCCATATAAGGGTTTATTTCATCGGATTGCAATGTAAATACCGTAGTATGACTATAATGGGGGCAACTGTGGCGGTTATTTGGCGGTTTTGGAAAACTGATTAAAGAAGACATCCATTTTGAACTCAATCGAACTGTTGATTAGACAAATCGAATTGTTGATGTGACTTTTTCCAACTGTTGATTTAGATTACCGATGCCATCAGAAATTTTAAAATCAAAACAAGATTAGCCGCAGAAAAAGAAGATTTGTACAGTAATTTAATTCTTTGATACCTGGTGGCTGTTTGGGCGGCGTTTTTAATTTTAACCGCCAAACATGTTTTGCTTTAGTGCGGTGCAACGTAAACAACGTGGTTTGCCCATATGGGTAACCGGGCGGCGGTTTTGGTGGCGGTTTTATTTTTCACCGCCGAAACAGGTGTATATAATAAAGTTTACTGTGCTATCAGTGGTAAACTAGGCCATAAACCTGTGGCAAAGCGGTGGCAGTTTATTTGGCGGTTTGGGAAAACGGATTACAGAAGGCATCCATTTTGAACTCAATCGAACTGTTGATTTGATAAATCGAACTGTTGATATGTTTTTTTCCAACTGTTGATTTCGATTACCGATGCCATCAGAAATTTTAAATCAAAAAGATTAGACACAGAAAAAGAAGATTTGTACAGTAATTTAATTCTTTGATACCGGGTGGCTGTTTGGGCGGTGGTTTTGGTGGCGGTTTTATTTTTTTCCGCCGAAACGGGTGTATATAATAAGGTTTACTGTGTTGTCGGTGGTAAACTAGGGCATAAACCGGGGTAAATCGGTGGTGTTTTTTTTGGGTAGTTTTGAAAAACAGATTACAGAAGGCATCCATTTTGAACTCAATCGAACTGTTGATTTTAAATTTTGAACTGTTGATTTTTGAGCTTCCAACTGTTGATTCCGATGACGTTTGTCATCAAAAAACGACAGAACAGTCAAAAGCAGTCCAAAATCGGTTTCTTGTAAGGTTATTTGCCTTTAACTTTTTTTGAGGGTTTCGGCAACTTCACATTAAAAACCGTTTGCAATAAAAATTCGTCCGCTTCTTTGTCGCTTATTTTATAAGTTTTCGTTTTTTGGATGGGTTTCTTTTTGGTGCTTTCCTCCAATGATTTGTTTAGAATCTCGCCGTAACGTTTGTTCTTGAAAAGATTGGGCACTTTAATGTCCATTTTTGAAAAATCGGTACGCCTGAAGTTTTCAATCCATGAGAATTTGGTTCTTAATTTTTCAACGTGTTGGGCGGCTTCATTTTTTTGAAGTTCGAACCATGGTTTTTGGGAATCGGTAACGCAATGGGTCTCAACTCCAATGTTGTCATATAGCCACGTGTAGAGTTGAGCACAGGCTTCTGCATGTCGCAGGTATTCGTTTTTAATGAAATTAAAGGCATCCAATGAGAGTTGGTCACGGAATTTCAAAAGCTGAAAAAAGTTGTTTTCCAACCGGTTTTTCTTTCCCATCAGTTGCATGGTATAGAGGTCGTTCTTGACCGATTCAACCGTTCCGTCGGTCTTTAAAATGCCCACGTCTTCAAACAGCCCAAAATCATGGAGCTCCTGTTTCGCTGTTTCCGAAAAATCCTTTGCTATCAATATAGGAATGTAAAATATGCTGGGATAGTACAGTCCGTTTATCAATTGTTCGATATCGTTGTTAAATTCCATTTATTTTATTCTAAAAGGTTGGAATAATCTTGGGGCAGTTCGGCATCAATGTCCCTAAGATATTTTTCCAGGGCGGCCATACTGGAATGCCCCGTAATCTGCATCAAGGTACTTTTGGCCGCAAAAGGCGATGAATCCTTTACCAGCGATCGGTAAAGTTTGGTTATGAAAGTGTGCCTAAAACTATAGAGACCATAGTTTTGGTCAAGTCCAAAATGTTCCTTTACCACTTTTTTAAAACGATCGGTAAAGTAGCCTCGGCGGTTTTCCAAGGTCGTATCCCATTTCCCGCCAATACCCTGTGGAGTAAAGAGCATCAGTTCGCCGTCCATCTGTGAAAGGTCGGGCAGATCGTCCAGCAAAATCTGGGGTATCAGTTTTGTTTTCAGTGGTTTGTTCTTGGCCTTGAACTCTACCGTTTTGTTGGCAAGGTTGATGTCCTTTATCCTTAGTCGGCAAACCTCCTTCGGCCTCAAAAGATTGTATGAAACAAATTTTATGAACAATAGCAGTGTTGGGTCTTTGGTCTCCAAATAATCAAATATCTCCTGTTGCTGCTGCGGGGAGTACGTTTTGTTGCGTTTGGGGTTTTCCTTCAGTTTGGGAATGTTCTTTATGAAATTCTGTGGGATGATCTCATTGTCCTCCATCACTTGAAAGATGCTACTGAAGCAGGTGCGGTAGTTGTTTCGGTTTCTGGGCGAGGTTTTAAGTTGCATGTGGTTCAGAAATTCCAAAACGACCGTTTTGCTGAGTTGGTCAACTGTCCTTATCTCTGGATGGTGTTCTGCGAGCCACTTTTGGAGGACGTCGAATCGGTTTTCGTAGTCGGAAAGCGTACGTTCGCTTACCAAGTTGGTCTTTAGTTTGATTGCTCTGGTCAACGCCTCCTTTAGTGATATGCCCATGGGCGTTTTATGGGGCGGCTTTTGGGGCGTATCCGGCAACCCCTTGGTTTCATTGGGTTTTTCGATGGAGCGCGTGGGCCGCCCGACCTTACCCTTGGGCGGTATGGCAACGTCCTTTTGCTGTTGTTTGGCGTACCGTTCGGTATTGTCTTCAAATGGATTGTAGCCCGCTTTCAGCAATTTCAACAACCGTCTTTTATAAAGTCCCAAAAGGTAATATCTGGCCTCTTTGGTCTTGTGGCCGTTCACTTTTCCGTATATGTTCTTCATCCTTTTTAGCTTTCCCGTCTTGGGATCCTTGAAGGAAAAATAGACATACCAGCGCTTGTCCAGGTCGCCGTTAGCATCATAGATTTTGGGTTCGGAAAATTGGGGCTTGTGTGACAAATCGTGTTCCAAATCGTGTTCATTTTGGACTTCCAAGGTAATCAAATCGAAAACATTTTCCATAAAAAAACGGTTTAGAGTGAACTAAACCGTTGATTTTGGAGGATTTCCGTTTTGTAGCGGGAACTGGACTCGAACCAGTGACCTTCGGGTTATGAGCCCGACGAGCTACCTACTGCTCTATCCCGCGATATTGGACTGCAAATATACAATCCTTTTTAGTTTCTGCAAGCTTTTAACCAAAAAAAATTATTGCCCTATACTACATGCTTGAAAATCTATTAATTGTGTCCCATTAAATTTTAAAATAATTTGAATGGGGTTACAACAAACCTCACAATCTTCGATATATTTTTGTTTTGGAATGGAGTTATCCAGCAACATAGATATCTGTTGCCAACAATATGGGCAGGTAAAGTAGTGTTCAATCATCTATAAATATAAAAAAAGCCATCAATAACTTGATGGCTTTCTATCAACTAATTTATAAACTTAAACTTTAATTATTCTTTTTCTAAATCCATTACGGCTGTAGAGTTTTCTATTTCCATCATCAATGCCGGTGGGTTTTTACTTGAAATACTTATATATTCGTAATTGAGGTTGTTGTCACTCACCATAAAGGTGTTCAATTTTTCTAAATTCAAAAACTCTTTTGGAATATCACCCGTAAATTGGTTTGTTGACAATAATAATTCTTCCAATTCGGTCAAACTAGCCATTTCTGAAGGAATTTCGCCGTACATCTGATTATCCATAACGCTAAACTTTTGCAAGTTTGATAGAGCACCTATCTCGGCTGGAATCGGTCCTGTTAGAAAATTACTTCCTAACAAAAGCACCTTCAAATTGGTTAATCCCATTAGCGAGTTTGGTATTTCACCTGTAAATTTATTGCTGTAAAGTTGTAATGACTCAAGCTTTTTTAGTTCTCCCAATTCAGAAGGAATTTGTCCTTCAAAACGGTTCATGAATAACTCTAAAGCTGTTAATTCTTTAAGGTTTCTTAATGATGAGGGAAGTTCTCCGCTTAACTTGTTGAAACCTAAGTTTATGGTTCGTAAACCTGTTAAATTCCCTATTTCTTGAGGTAATGTTCCGGATAAATTGTTGAATTGTAAATTGATTTCTACCACTTTACCAGCTTCAACCTTAACGCCGTACCATTTGTCTACCGTAGTATTTAGGTCCCACGAAGTGTTCCAATTAGCTCCATTTGTTGCATTATAAACAGCTATTAACGCCTCTCTTTCAGTTGAAGAAATACTTGCAAAAGAATAAGCTGTTGCAAAAAAACACAAAACGACAAGTTTAAAAGTTTTCATATTTTAGATTTGGGGGATTAATTCTCTCACGAAAGTAACCCAAACATAGATGAAAAACTATTTTATTCGATGAACTGCGTTATTTTTTAACATTTATATTTCGATGAACTACCCTTCGAAAGCTTCAATTTCTAACTGAATACCTTCCCACTTTTGCATATAGTTCTGCAAATCGGTTTTCTTCTTTTGGTAATTATCAAAGAAATTGGGCTTTGAAGTCACTTCTTCATAATTTATTTCCAACTCGACATCAATCGCTTTAATATCACGCTCCAATTGGTTGATTTTGGCCTCTACATTACTCAGCTTGTTGTTGAGCGATTTTAGCTTTTTTTGTTCCTCGTAACTCTGCTGCTTTTTTTCTTTGGGCTTTGTGGCAACTACGGTTCGTTTTTCAACCTCGCGTAAATTGGCCACTTGGCGCTGTTCTAAATAGAAGTCGATATCGCCTAGATATTCTTTAAGTTTGTGGTCTTTAAATTCGTAAACCACATTGGTTAACCCTTGAAGAAAATCACGGTCGTGCGATACGATAATCAATGTACCCTCAAATCGCTTTAAGGCTTCCTTTAAAACATTTTTCGATTTGATGTCCAAATGGTTGGTGGGCTCATCCATAACCAACACGTTGAATGGCTGGAGCATGAGTTTTGCCAATGCCAATCGGTTTCTTTCCCCTCCCGAAAGCACCCTAACATATTTTTCAACTTCTTCACCACGGAACAAAAACGACCCCAATATATCACGCACTTTGCTACGGTTCGTTTCATTAGCGGCATCGATCATGGTGTCGAGCACGGTTTTACTGCCGTCCAGATACTCGGCTTGGTTTTGAGCAAAATAACCTATCTGTACGTTGTGCCCTAATTTTAATTGCCCCTGGTACTTTATTTCTCCAATAATAATTTTGGCCAAGGTGGATTTTCCTTGTCCGTTTTGCCCAACAAAAGCGGTTTTACTATCGCGTTCTATCAGTAAATCTATGTTTTTAAGCACTTGGTTTTCGCCATAGCTTTTTGAAATACCTTCGGCTTCAACCACCACTTTTCCCGGGGTAACCGATACCGGGAAATTAAGCGTCATAACACTGTTATCATCTTCATCAACCTCAATGCGTTCAATTTTGTCCAACTTTTTTATTAGCGATTGTGCCATCGTTGCTTTTGAGGCTTTAGCACGGAATTTTTCAATCAGTTTTTCGGTCTGCTCAATCTGCTTTTGCTGATTTTTTTGTGAAGCCAGTTGTTGGGTTCGTAATTCTTCCCTTAATACCAAATATTTTGAATAGGGTTTAGGATAATCGTAAATACGTCCCAATGAAATTTCAATGGTTCGGTTGGTCACATTATCCAAAAACATTTTATCGTGCGATACAATTACCACCGCACCCGCATAATTTTTCAAAAACCCTTCCAACCAAATAATCGATTCGATATCCAAGTGGTTGGTAGGCTCATCCAGCAGTAATATATCGTTATTTTGAAGCAACAGTTTGGCCAGCTCGATTCGCATGCGCCATCCGCCCGAAAAGGTATCGGTGAGTTTATCGAAATCATCGCGCTTAAATCCTAAACCTTGGAGGATTTTTTCGGTGTCGCCCTGATAATTGTAACCCCCTAAAATTTCATATTGGTGCTGCAATTCATTAATATCGACCATCAATTGATGGTAGCCCTCGCTTTCGTAATCGGTGCGTTCGGCCATTTGGGTGTTTACCGAATCCATTTTAGCTTCCAAAGCCTTGATTTCAGTAAAGGCTTCGTAGGCTTCCTCTAAAACAGTACGACCAAAAATAAAATCGATATCCTGTTTTAAAAACCCAATTTTAAGTTCTTTATCGGCTGCAATCTGCCCGGTATCGGGTTCCATTTCCTTTGATAAAATTTTAAGCATGGTAGATTTTCCAGCTCCATTTTTCCCAATTAACCCTACCCTGTCGCCGTTTCCGAGTTTAAAAGTGATGTCTTCAAAAAGATATTCTCCTTGAAATGAAACGGATAAATTATGAATGTTCATCATAGAAATGTAACTTTAATTACAGTGTTTTTGTTCATTAAATAGTATTTTTACACTGCAATTTCCGACTGCAAAAATACATTAAATAATATGTTTAAAAAAGGAAGTAAACTTTATAGCATTATTACCGGCACTTGTCCAAAATGCCACGAAGAATCGATGTACAAAAACAAAAATCCGTACGTGCTTACGGAAGTTTTGGACATGCACGACACTTGTAGCAGCTGTGGTACCAAGTACAAAATTGAACCTTCGTTTTTTTACGGCGCTATGTATGTGAGTTATGCTGTGGGCATCGCTTTTGCTACGGCGGCTTTTGTTATTTCATTTTTTGTATTTGACGCCGGACTAAATGTTATGTTTATTTCGATAGTTGGCACACTGGTTGTTTTTATGCCCATTATCATGCGACTTTCCAGGAACATTTGGATTAATTTTTTTATGAGCTACGATAAATCTTTGACCAAAAAGAAGTAACAGCCCTGCTAACCTCCCCGATACTTCGACAAAGCTCAGCACAAGCGGGGAGGAATATTTTTTAGACTAATATCACTATTTTAAGAAAGCACTATTTCTTACTCAAATTTTGTCTTGGAACCTTTTGATGTCGATTTCCATTTCCAACGGCTCGTTATTTTCTATAAATTGGAAAAGTTGTTGTGCCACATAAGGCCCAATCATAACCCCGCGGGTGCCCAAGCCGTTTAATATATACATGTTTTTATGTTCGGGATGCTGCCCTACTAAAGGTCTTCGGTCGATTACCGTTGGCCTGATGCCAGCTACTTGATTGGTAACTTTAAATTCGCACTTTATGACTTTTTCCAATCGGTCTAAAAGTTTTTCCCGTGCTTCTTTTGTGGCGTCATGGTTTAAATTTTTCCATTGGTGTGTAGCCCCCACTCTGTAATAACCATCGCCTAAAGGAATTAAAAATACGCCGGCTTTTATTATATAATCGGCTTTTAATTCTGGCGCATATATGGTTAACAACTCCCCTTTTGTGGGCACTAATGGTAATGCTTTAAAATATGGGTTATTGACCACCCCAAAACCTTCTGCAAAAACAATATGCTTGGCTTCAATATCATGGTAGTTTACAGTGTTTGCTTCTAAAACCAATTCATTATGATTGAAAGTTTCCGTTTTTAAACATCCATTGGCACGCAATTGCGATTTATAACCTTCCACTAAGGTTTTGGCATCAATTCGGCCTGTG
>JAUIKY010000108.1 GCA_030430535.1 Bacteroidia bacterium | reverse complement strand
GAACAGGCTACAATAGATAGGGCGAGCATGGCAACCCAAGCATATTTAGTAAGTTTCATTTATTTGTAAAATTTAAAATAACGTTGCTTTTATGGCAAGCAGGCATAGCCAAGTATTAACCAAACAAACCTTACAGGCGTTTAGTAAATACCATTACATCAATAAAGAACAACCAAAAAACTATAATGGCTATTCTTATAAATTTGAAATTTTAAACCTTACGATTGGGTGGTTTTTCGAGTGACATTTCACGAAGAAATTCATACGAATTGATGTAATAATCTAATTTATTCTTGAGAGGCAACACTTGAAAATGTGCAGGAAAGGTATAATCTTGTTCGGCACTAAAAACTGGGTAAAAACACTCTAAAACTACAGCCATACTATTGGCGTCGTCATCACCAGAATTATTTGCATCGATTTGCAATTGTTTGGCCAAGTGGCACTTTCCGTTACACTGCATTTCCGGCTTATCGACATTCACGCAATAAGTCTCAATAATGTAGTCGATATTCAATTCGTAATACGCCATTTGTCCCATGTAATACATGGGTCGCGCCGAAAGCACTAAAACAAACAATATGGCAATATATTTTTTCAGAATATTTTTTTCCGCAAATATACTGCAAGCCAATAGTTTTTTACAATGAACTCATTTAAACTTTTTGGATTGAAGCGAAAATTAGGTGTTTTTTGCCAGTTGAAGATTTTTTTGAGTTGCATAGCATCGCTACGGAAAGAAAAAAAGCGGCTAAAAAGCCGCTCATTTTTTTTATGTTTTTAAATAAATTAAACATTGGTTTAATTCTGGGTTTTGCCGTACCAAAGAATGAATAAACTCTTTTAGTTCTTCAATCTCATAAGGTAGTAATCGCTGTACTGCCTTTTGTACTTCTCTGCAAAACAACGTAGCATCAAAACTCACTTTGTTAAGAACGGTTTTGGTATACTCAAGCATTGCTCTTGCCATAATATTGTTAAGGTGTTTAGGTTTTATAAATGTAGATTTATTTAATAGGCTGTTGGTTTTATTAACAGCATAAATTTACTAAAAAATCAGATACAGGGCTTTTTATTTTGTTAAAAAATCTTAAAATCTGTTATCGCCATCAAGCAAATCACCTAAACCGCCCAAGATACTGCCCTCGCCTTTATCTTTACCGCCACCTCGTGGTGCCGATGCCAATACGCGACCAGCCAATCGGCTAAAGGGTAAGGATTGAATATAAACTGTACCGGGGCCTTGAAGCTTTGCAAAAAACAGACCTTCGCCACCAAAAATAGTGTTTTTAATACCACCCACAAACTCGATATCGTAGTCGATGGTTTGGTCGAAACCAATGATACAGCCCGTATCTACGCGTAATGTTTCGCCCGCCTTTAGTTCTTTCATAGCCATGGTGCCTCCGGCATGCACAAACGCCATACCGTCGCCTTCTAATTTCTGCATAATAAAGCCTTCACCTCCAAAAAGTCCGCGCCCCAATCGTTTTGAAAACTCAATGCCCACGCTCACGCCTTTTGCCGCACAAAGAAATGCATCTTTTTGACAAATAAACTTTCCGCCAAATCGGGTTAAATCAATCGGGATAATTTTACCGGGATAGGGTGAGGCGAAAGACACATTCCGTTTTCCGGGCAGTATGCTATAAAAGGCGGTCATAAATAGGCTTTCGCCTGTTAAAATCCGTTTTCCGGCACCCAGTATTTTTCCTAAAAAACCCGTGTCTTTTTGAGAGCCATCGCCAAAAATGGTTTCCATTTTAATACCGTCGTCCATCATCATAAAACTGCCCGCTTCGGCAATTACACCTTCTTGCGGGTCGAGCTCAATTTCTACGTACTGCATTTCTTCGCCGTAAATTCTATAGTCGATTTCGTGTGATGTCATTTTTAA
>JAUIKY010000018.1 GCA_030430535.1 Bacteroidia bacterium | reverse complement strand
AAAAAATCGTCGTTTAGAAAATCTTCTTTCTTCATAAGTGTATAAATTTTAAAATTAAACAAAAAAATATCGAGAGCTATAACCCTCGATATTTAAACTTTACACACTTAGTGAGATACTACCTTTTTATTCTGTTTTTTGAAAATTATGGGGTTGTGTAGGGGTTACTATTGTTATAATTTGTTAATTTCTTCGCCTCCTAATATCTTTAATATATTCTTCTAAGGTTTTCAAATCAGCAAGAAATTCAGCAGAGTCAGGCATTTCTTCTATTAAAGTTCCTGCTGTATCGTGTCCCGTGAAATAAGTAGAACACTTGCTCATATTCGCATCAACAATATTATAATCATCATCAGTTAAGTCAACAACTTTTGATAAACGTTGAGTTTGTATTGCTCTGCCAAATCTTTGAATTGCTCCGTTTAGAAACACCTCTTCAATAAAACGCTCCCAAGTTTCTCTAAGTTTACCATACAACAATTTTGCTCTTTCTTTGTAAACTTCTTCGGTTTCTGTTCTTTCAATTTTCTCTAATTTTTGATATGCGTCTTTTAATAAGCCTATACGTTTTCCAACTGGTAAAGCATCCCAAGGTGGATTGCTTGCAATCAGTCCTGTTTCTTTTCTCTTTCTTGTCAGGCTCTTTATATCTAAATCACAATTTAAGCTTTTGGAATGTTCTTGAATCATTAGTAGAAATGTGATATCGTGAGTAAAAACAATAACCTGTCGCACTAAAGCTTCTTCTGCAATTCTTTTCGATATTTTATTTCTCCATTTATGGTCAAGAGATGAAACTGGGTCATCAAAAATAATAGCACTTTTATGCTCTGAAATGGATAATTCCGATAAGAATGTTGCCAAGGAAATACACCTATGTTCTCCCTCACTTAAAACGTCTTTTAATGCAATTCCATTTGCGTTTTGTTCATCAAGTCTTAAGTAGTGATATTGTTTTCCTCTTTGTCCTTTTGTTTCGGTTTCTATG
This sequence comes from Bacteroidia bacterium, assembly GCA_030430535.1. Classification (GTDB taxonomy): domain Bacteria; phylum Bacteroidota; class Bacteroidia; order Flavobacteriales; family Flavobacteriaceae; genus Flavisericum. The sequence goes on along the minus strand of JAUIKY010000018.1, from coordinate 60,679 downwards.
TTGATGTTTTTAAAACCTAGTTTGGTAAGTTCTGCTTTGAAATTCTCTTTAAGATGTTGGCTTATGTAATTTGTTGCTAAATCATTGCTAAGAGAAGTAATCGTTCGGGTATTACATTTACTAATGCACCTATTTAGCAGTTTTATTTTTTTTTGTCGATAAATTTCACGACCTAATTTGGGTTTATAATCAAAAATCTTTTTTTCTCCTTTTAATTGATTTAGCTCCTTATTTAGTGGTTTTAAATCTTCTTCAATTGACTGGATTGCTAATTTCTCATTTGCTTCTTTTAAGTCCTTAATGAGATTTTGAATTTGAGTTTTAGGTGTATTCTCAATTTCAATTGAATTAATAGCTTCAACAGGTTTTTTAGAATTAAACAGTCTAACTAAATAGTCTTTCTGCTTAGAAAGTGATTCTAAATACTGTGATTGATCTTGCGAGTATTCATCAATCAGTTCATCTAGTTCAATTGTTGTAGGATTTTGTTCTTCAAAAGAAAAATCAAGATTATTTAAATTTTCAAATTCTAAATCAAATTTATCAGAAGCTTCATCAAAAGTTTTTTGAATATCATTTTTCACAAAACTTTCGAAAGCAGTAAATCTGCTTTTTGCATCTTCTCCTAAATCTTGAAAACAAAGAGGGCAATTACTCTCTCCATTAACTTTTGGGAAGTCTTCTTTCTCGGTATTTTCGTTATAGAATTTTCGGGCACTTTCCCAAAGTAATTTCCAAGAACTATTACCAACGCCTTCAATTGGTAATTCTGAGAATGCCTTCTCAGAAGATTCTTTAAGTGCTTCACTTGTTGTTGAAAAATTATTTAATATTTGTTGTATGTCCTCTATTTTTTCTCCTGTCAAGTTATTCTCGAGTGTTTGAAATTTGCTTTGTAAAACCTCAAAACGTTTTATCTTATCGTTATTTTCTTTTAAAATTTTCTTTGGGTCGGTTGCTTTTAACTTATCTATTTGCTTGGTTAGCTCTCCAATTCTAGAATTTTTAGTTTCATTCCAAATTGCTTCTACTCTTAATTCGTTAAGTGAAGTTTCCGAACTTAAATTGTCAAGGAATGTTTTAGCAGTCGCACAATCAGAAACCTCTAAAATAGTGTGGTCAAATTTTTCTAATGCAGGGTCTGAAAATTCTACATGTAGTTCATTTTCAACTTTTTTAATACCGATTGCTAATTTTTCTACAATAGATAAACCTCGAGGAATAAAGGCGATTTCATCTTCTCCTTCAATGTAATGATTTGCGCTAAATGTATCAAAAACATCAATGCTTTTTAAAACGGAGTCATTTACTACTTCATTTATGAGATTTACAGTGTTGAAGTTTGTTCCATCAACTGTATATTCAATATCTGCTTTTCTATCGTTTCCAAAACAAGTTGAGTCATATAAATTATCATTTATTTTTGGCTTATGTCCTCTAGTATTACAAGCATGTTTTAAGATGCTAACATAGCTTGATTTTCCAGAACCATTATCTCCATAGACAAGGGTAAGGCCATTTGAGGCAAATTCTAATTCACTAGTTTTTGAGAGCGCGTTTATGTTGTTTACATTGGAAATTTTAGAGAGTATTATGTCATCACTACTTATTACATTGTTTGCGAAGTCTCTTAAATCATCAAAGTCTACTTCATCAAAATCAAACTTTGATAATCCATAATCTACTTTACAGATTTCCTTTAGTTCCGAAATGTCATTATCTGTTAGTTCATTGTTTCTGATTAAACGGTCTACGGCAATTTGCCAAAAAACAGGCTTGGTTTCCACCCAATCAATTATATCATTTAGTATTGGCATTATTTATATTTATTGGGTTGGTTTTTAATAAAGCATAATAACTGGATAAACACAATTGCGTTTATCCAACTTGTATTTAAGTGATAAATATAGACACAACAAACCAATATTAAAAATATTTCTTACAAAGAGGGTAGTGCTTTTACTTTTTGGTATAAAAAAACCCCGCTAAAAAGCAGGGTTTTTTACTATGAGTTTGCAACGGGCTTTAAGCCATAATATGCAACTCTGTAAACTCTTTAATTAAGGTTAAGGAGTTATCGCCGTTAAGTTTAAGGTCTTTAAACGGAATCTCCACATTATCAACCTCTATTTTAGAAATTTTGAACGGTAAACCATGTAAATTCAATTTAAAGGTTTTATAAGTGGTTACATATTTTCCAGACTTGTGTTGCTGAATAATCAGCTCGTCCTTTTTACCGTGTAGCTTAAAGTTTCTTAAGCTGTAACGCCCTTTTATATAGTCGTAACCATCGCCAGCATCTTCGTACACCATCGATTCTTCTTTGCCTTCTTTGTAATACACATCTAAAATAAGCTCGTCGATGGTTTTTTCACCAACATACTGCTGTATTGGGTATTTAGGGATAATGGCACCTTCGCTTACAAAAATAGGCATACTGTCCAGATCGGCATCTACCCAAACTTCTTGGCCACCTTTTACCACTTCATCGGTCCAGAAGTTGTACCATTGGCCTCGCGGAATGTACATGCGCCTTCCTTTTTGGTTAGGCCCATTAACAGGGCATGCCAGTATCTTTTCACCAAAAATAAACTCATCGTTTCGGTAATGGGTTTGCGAGTCTTCTTGGTCGTAAAGCACCAATGATTTTAAGATTGGAATACCCTCATCGGCATAGCGCCAAAACGCCGTGTACAAGTACGGTAGCAATTGATAACGCAGTTCGATAAACTTACGAACCACATCGGTTATGGTTTTTCCAAAAGCCCAAGGCTCCTGGTCACCATGGTCGCCCGAGGAGTGCGTTCTGCAGAACGGGTGGAAAATACCCAATTGAATCCAACGGGCGTACAGTTCGCCATTGGGTTGCTCGGCAAAACCGCCGATATCCGATCCCACAAACGAGAATCCAGACATGGCCATACGCTGTGCCTGTAAATTGGCAATATTTAAGTGGTCCCAAGAAGCCACGTTATCGCCCGTCCAGCTAGAGGTGTAGCGTTGCGTACCCGAATAGGCGGCTCTGGTGATTACAAAAGGACGTTTCGGGTAAGAGAATTTCTTTAAGCCTTGGTAAGTGGCGCGTGCCATTTGCATACCGTAAATGTTGTGTGCTTTGCGGTGGCTACAAGGGTTGCCGTCGTAATCGTGGCGTACATCATCAGGGAAGGTTTTGCCCGGAACATCCATAACGGCGGGTTCGTTCATATCGTTCCAAACGCCTTTTACGCCTATATCTTCAACCAATTCCTTGAATAGATCAGACCACCATTCGCGCACTTCAGGTTTGGTGAAATCGGGGAAATAACATTCGCCCGGCCATACTTTTCCTTTCATATATGGGCCATCGGCACGTTTGCAGAAATAGTCGTTTTCAAGTCCTTCCTTGAATACCGAATAATCCATATCGATTTTAATACCTGGGTCGATAATCACGATGGTTTTAAAGCCATCGTCGGCCAATTCCTTAACCATACGTTTCGGGTCTGGGAAATATTCTTTGCTCCAAGTAAAACACCTAAAGCCTTCCATATAATCGATATCCAAATAAATGGCATCGCAAGGAATTTTAAGCTCCCTGAATTTGGCTGTGATTTCCTTTACGTTCGATTCTGGATAATAACTCCATTTACACTGATGGTAGCCCAAAGCCCAAAGCGCCGGCATTTCGTGGGGTTTTCCGGTTAAATCGGTGTAATTGGCGACTACTTCTGACATGTCGGGGCCGTAGATGAAATAATAGTTCATTTCGCCACCGTGAGCCCAAAAGCTGGTGATGTTGCGACGTTCGCTGCAAAAATCGAAATACGAACGGAAGGTATTATCGAAAAATATACCGTACGATTTTTTACTGTGCAATGCTGTGTAAAACGGAATGGTTTTATAAATGGGGTCGGTATCGCGGCCATAGGCATAAGAGTCGGTTACCCAATTCTCAAAACGTTTGCCCTTGAGGTTATTATCAACGGGTTTATCGCCCAAGCCATAATAGCTTTCTCCGGGTTGTGCGGTTTTCGACATTTTTACCACATCGCCACCAAACTCGTAACTTTCTTCCCAGTGGAAGCCTAATTCGTCTTCGCAAATCAAACTGTTGTCTTTGGCGTCGTAAATAGACGAGCGCAAATCTAATTTGGAAATATGGCAGATGAGTTTTGAAGTGGTAATAATGTAATTATCATCGTCTTCAGTAACTTCCAAGTGGTTGTAACCACGACTGGCATATTTTGTAATGGCATACGAAAAATCGTTATCAAAAATACCTGTGGTGGTAAACCTAAAACGAAGGATACTGTCGCGGCGCACGGTAACTTCAAGTTTTACGCCGTTTTCTGTGGTGAACGACAGCACGTTTAGGTTCTTTTCGTACTTTATTATTTTGGAAGGAAACAAATTTCCTTTGTATTCTAATTCGGTGTTTAAAATCATAATATTATGCGTGTATAATAATCATCGAAAGTACTAATTTTAAATATTATTCAGCGGTTAATTTTATTAAAAAATTGATAAGAAATTTATGTAATGCTCAAATATTCAGCTATATACTTATTGAATGTACAACCGGTGTTAAATTGAATGAATTTACATATAAATGTAACCCATGATTTATTACAAAAAAGAGCGTTTTTTTGTGTAAATATTTGATATGAAGCACGATGAAGAAGCTTTTGCCCTTAGAGGTTTTAATGATTAAGGACAAAAGCTTTATTTTTTTAGGATTTGAACTCAAAAACGGTAACTGCTAACGGAGGCAATGTTATTTCTGCCGAGTAATCTTTACCATTCCAGGCCGTTTTTTTGATGCTAATGTCTTTTGTGTTTGAAACACCACTACCGCCAAATTCCTTTAAATCGCTATTAAACACTTCTTTTAGTTTGCCTTTTACGGGCAGACCAATGCGGTATTTTTCTCTAACGGTTGGTGTTAAATTGCAGACTACCACCACATTGTTTTCAGCTTTATAACCTTTACGGATATACGAGATAACACAGTTTTCGTGGTCGTCATAGCTTATCCATTCAAAGCCTTCGCCCGTAAAGGGTTTTTCGAACAATGCGGGTGTGGTTTTATAAAATTTGTTTAGTGCCTTGTAATAATTTTTGGTGTCTTGGTGGGGTTTAAAATCCAAAAGGTTCCAGTCTAAACTTTCTTGAAAATCCCATTCGTTGTATTGCCCAAATTCGCCACCCATGAATAAAAGTTTGGTTCCAGGATGCGTAAACATGTAGCCATACAGCAAGCGCAGGTTGGCAAAACGCTGCCACTCGTCGCCCGGCATACGGCCTAAAATGGAGTTTTTGCCATACACCACCTCGTCGTGCGATAGGGGGAGCATAAAGTTTTCGGTAAAGGCGTAGGCCAAACTAAAGGTAATTTCGTTATGGTGGTATTTACGGTACACGGGGTCTTTGGCAAAATATTCCAAAGTGTCGTGCATCCAGCCCATCATCCATTTCATTCCGAAGCCGAGACCGCCAACAAAAGTGGGTCGCGATACCATCGGGAATGCTGTTGATTCTTCTGCAATGGTCTGTACATCGGGGAAGGACGTATAAACTTCTTCATTCAATTCTTTTAAGAAACTGATAACGGCCAAGTTTTCGCGACCGCCATAAATGTTGGGTTCCCATTCGCCATCTTCGCGCGAATAATCTAAAAACAACATGGATGCTACGGCATCAACACGCAGGCCGTCAGCGTGGTATTGGTCCATCCAAAAAATGGCGTTACTGATCAAGAACGAGCGTACTTCATTGCGTTCGTAATTAAAAATTAAACTTTTCCAATCTTGATGGTAACCTTTCCGTCTGTCTGGGTGTTCATAAAGATGCGAACCATCAAAAAAGCCCAATCCGTGGGCATCTTCTGGGAAATGCGATGGCACCCAGTCTAAAATAATGCCGATATCGTTTTGGTGTAATTTATCAATTAAATATTTGAACTCCTCGGGGTAGCCAAAGCGCGATGTGGGCGCAAAATAACCTGTAAGCTGGTAGCCCCACGACGGATCGTACGGATATTCCATAATGGGCATCAGCTCTACGTGGGTAAAGTTCATGTCTTTTACGTAGTTTACCAGTTCGTCGGCCAGTTCGTAATACGACAAAAAGCGGTCTTCTTCAACGTGCTTTTTCCAAGACCCCAAATGCACTTCATAAACTGAATAAGGCGCATCCAACGCATTGTGTTTTTTACGTTTTTTCATCCAAGTGCTGTCTTTCCACTTGTAGCCGTCGTCCCAAACAATGGAAGCCGTGCTAGGCGGATGCTCACATCTTCTAGCATAGGGGTCGGCCTTTTCGGTTTTTATATCGTTATTATGGCTCTGTATTTTGTATTTATACTTGGCCCCTTTTTCTACTAGCGGAATAAAACCTTCCCAAATACCACTGGAGTCCCAACGTACGTTAAGTTGGTGCTCGCCTTCAATCCAATAATTAAAGTCACCAACTACAGAAACCTGTTTGGCGCTGGGTGCCCATACGGCAAAATAAACGCCTTCAATGCCATCAACGGTAACAAGGTGCGAACCAAATTTTTCGTAAAGCCTGAAGTGTTTACCGGCCTTAAAAAGGTTGATGTCGAATTCTGTAAATAAACTGTGAACTTTTACTTGTGCCATATATTTTAATGATTTATAATATTAGAAATGCCCTTTAAAGGGATTGCTGCCCACTGTGGGCGCGAGTTGAGTTCGTAACCCAATTCGTAAATTGCTTTTTCAAGCAAACAATATTTCAAGATGAAAATACGCTCTTGGTTGTACCCTAAGTTGAGATTGGCGTTTTGCGTTTCGGTAACGTAAGTACCCAAAAACAGACCTGTTATGTAACGATACAAAATCTCGGAAGCTTTAAATAATTGTTCCAAAGATGCTTTGTATTGTTCTTTGTTGTTGAAAACGTTGGCATAAATAGCATAATGGAACGAGCGGAACAAACCAGCCACATCCTTTAAAGGAGGTTGTTTTACCGTACGGTCGCGAATGGTGCTTTCGGGTTCGCCTTCAAAATCGAGGATGTAGAAATCGTTGCTTTTAACCAAAATCTGCCCCAAATGGTAATCGCCGTGAATACGGATGCGCTCGCCTTTAAGCTTGGTCCAATCAAAATCTAGAAAACGCTTCCGTATCAGGTTTTTTTTCTCCAAAAACTCATGGGCTAAATCTAAAGCGATACCCTCTAGTTTATGGAGGTTGTTTTCAATAGTATTCAGTCGGTTTTGAAATTGATAAAGCATTTTATTTTTCAGCCAAACGGTATAATCGTTGTTGTAATGGGCTGGGGTAAATGCGGTTTCCTCAAACTCCGACCCCAAAGCGATGTGCATCTCGGCGGTGCGTTTGGCCATGGTACGTACTTGGGTAAATATGTTCAAGCCGGCCCAATCTATAATTTCTGCCGGAACGTCTTTAATTTTTAAACGTTGGTATAGTACCGTATTTGGCAGTGCATCAATATTGATGTTTTTATACTCAATGTTAGAAAACACTTTATGCAGTTCTTTTAACATGTATTCCCAGGCATCGCCTTCATTCGTAATCATTTTTTGCATCAACCCAATGGTGATGTTGGCCGAATTGGAATCCACTAAATTAATACTGCCCAAATATGCTGGGGTGTTTTTAAATTCTTTTTTTTCGGATAAAAACCGACTCATTTCGTAATCGGGGTTTTTATCGGCAAAAATGCGTCTGAAAAACTTTAAAACGTATTTTTCGTTATACACCAACGAGGTGTTGCTTTGCTCCAAGCCCATGAATCTTGACGATTCGTAAGTCAAATTTTTAAATGAATGACTTTTATGGTATTGTACTTTTGTGGTGTCCTTGGGCTCGGCCGTTGCAATGCGTTCAAAAACCAATTTCCTGAAAGCCTCCAAGTGTGTGGCGTCAATAATATAACCTGATTGATTGTTGATTTCAATAGGAAGAATGCGATTTTCTTTGGCAAAATCTTCATCGGTTACAAAGGCAATGGGTAAAAAATAATGCTGATAAAAGGCCTCAACGAAATTAACTTCTAAGATGAGTCCGAAATACACCTCGCCGTCTTGTTGTATTTTGAAATATTCAACCAGCTCGATGTATTTTAACTGGCTTGATTTACCGCCGTACCAACGTTGATTAACAATATAGTTTTGCAATACATCCGACAGAAATGTTTTAACAAAATCGGTATGCTCCAATAGGGCTTCCCATGGCTTAGCGCTCACGAAAACAGGTTGTACCGAAGATGTTGAAACATTGTTGGCCATAATTATTTGTTAATTTTGAAAATATGAAGCGGCATAGTAGGGTGCAGCTCTACGTAGCACCATTCGTTGTTCCAATTATAGCGGCTGTCTGTAATCAAATCGTGCATTTCGATATTATGGCCGTGCTGTACACCAATATCGTGTAAAGGTACTTGGACGGTACCTTGCTGCGAGTGGTGCGAATCGAGACTGATTACCACAAAAATTTCGCTGGTTTTGCTATCGTTCCACTTGTAAAATGCCATTAAATTATCATTCTGGATATGGCAAAACTTAATGTTGTTGGTTTGCTGCAGGGCCTCATTGAGGTTCCTGATGTAATTTATTTTCGCAATTAAAGTGGTCAGTTTGTTTTTTATGTTCCAATCGTAATGCGTGAACTGGAATTTTTCGGAGTTTAAGTACTCTTCTTTTCCTAGTAAGGGTGCCGATATCATGTATTCGAAAACGGGCCCGTAAATCCCTATTGATGAACTGAGCGTTGCGGCCAATGCATATCGAATAATATGCATCGATTCGTTGGCGCCCTGCAAATGGTATGGATTGATATCTGGTGTATTGGGCCAAAAGTTGGGCTGCATGTATTCCTTGAGTTCGCTTTTGGTCAATTCCTCAACATATTGGATAAGGTCGTGTTTGCTTTCGCGCCACGTAAAATAGGTGTACGATTGGGTAAAACCCTGTTTGGCTAATTGCTGCATCACTTTTGGAGCGGTAAAGGCTTCGGCCAAAAAGATCACATCGGGGTGTTTTTCTTTTACTTTTGAAATGATCCAATTCCAGAAATAGAACGGTTTGGTATGTGGGTTATCTACCCTGAAAATTTTTACGCCACAATCAATCCAATGCATTAAAATATCCAAACATTCGTTCCAAAGGTTTTTGTAATCTTCGCTTTCCCAGTAAATAGGAAGGATGTCTTGATATTTTTTCGGTGGATTTTCAGCGTATTGCACGGTGCCATCGGGCCGCCATTTAAACCATTTGGGATGGTCTTTTACCCAAGGGTGGTCGGGTGCGGCTTGTAAGGCATAATCCATGGCAATTTCCAGATTGTTGTCTTTTGCCGCTTGAATCAATGCTTTAAAATCGTCTAAACTACCCAGTTGGGGGTGGATGTCTTTATGGCCGCCATATTGCGAGCCAATGCCCCAGCAGGATCCCACGTCGCCATGTTTTGCTTCGGTGGTGTTGTTTTTTCCTTTTCGGTTTACTTCGCCAATGGGGTGGATGGGGGGCAGGTAAACCACATCGAATCCCATACTTTTTACCCTTGGCATTAACGGAATGCAATCGTTAAAAGTACCGTGTACCCCTTCGTGTTGTGATGCCGAACGCGGGAAAAACTCATACCATGTACTAAATCTGGCCCGTTTTCTATCTACAAAAATTCGATATTCTTTTGATGAATTGGCCAATATTTTGGAAGGGTTGGCAAAAAATATATTGTACAATCTATCTTTTGCGGCTTCAGTAATGGCTTCGCCGTAATGGCTATCATTTTTAAAGATATGTATTAAATGCTCTAGGTAGCTTTTGTCTTCGGCATTTACTTTTTTTAATAGCGGCTCTATAAGTTCTGCGCCTTCCAAAAGCTCTGAAACCACGTGCTGCCCATCATTTATTTTTCTAATAAGGCCATAGCGCCAATTTAGGGCATAATCTACCCAGGCTTCTACTTTATAGGTGTAATAGCCTTGTTTTTCAACTGAAAAAGCGGTTTGCCACTCATCGTTGGAACGGAGCAACATGCGCTTTTCTTTCCAAGTTTTATCATTCTCGTGCTTGTATAAAACTGAAGCGCCCAAAACGTCGTGGCCATCGGCCATGATATGAGCTTCAACATTAACAATTTCGTTAACAACACGTTTTATGTAAAATTCACCACAATTAACGCTAGGTGACACATAATCAATGATGACTCTTTTTTGGTTTTGCATGGTTTGGTTAGTTATTGAAAGGGGTTTTGTAATTTTTAGTTTAAATGATGAATCCTTTAGGGATGGTTGCGCCGTTTTTAACAACTACAATACCATCTTTAATACAATAGGTGTCGGTTTCGGTATCTTCTAAATGTGTGCCGCCATTAATTCTCACATCATCGCCGATGCGACAGTTTTTATCCAAAATACAATTTTTTATGAAACAACGCTCACCGATGCCCATAAGGATATCAATTTTATTATGTTCCATTTCGGCCAAGGTTTCGTAATAGTCGCTACCCATCATGTAAGTGTTGATAATAGTTGATTCTTTTCCGATTCTGGATCGGATACCTATAACCGATTTTTCGATTTTTGCAGCACTAATGATGCAGCCTTCTGAAATTACGGCTCGGTCTAAAGAAGTGCCCGCTACTTTTGTGGTAGGCAACATACGGGCGTGAGTATAAATGCGTTTGGTCCTGTCGTACAAATCGAATTTTGGAATGTCGTCGGTTAAGCCTAAATTGGCTTCAAAGAAGGATTCTACCGTTCCGATGTCTGTCCAGTACCCTTCGTACTGGTAGCTTAAAGTTTTATGGCTTTCTATGGCTTGTGGGATAATTTCCTTACCAAAGTCATTCGTATCTGGGTTGTCCATCAGCTTTACCAATAAATCCTTGTTGAACACATAAATACCCATAGAGGCTAAATAATTTCTGCCTTGGGCTTTCATTTCGTCACTAACATCCGATGTCCATTCCGGCAATAAACTAGCATCGGGTTTTTCAATGAACGAGGTTATGATATCTTCATCATTAGCTTTTAATATTCCAAATCCAGGGGCGTCTTTTTCATTTACAGGGATCGTGGCAATAGAGATTTCGGCACCACTATCTTCATGGGCTTCAATCATTTTGTCGTAATCCATTTGATAGAGTTGGTCGCCCGAAAGAATTAAAGCGTATTCAAATTCATGATTTAAAAAGTGGTGCATGCTTTGCCTAACGGCATCGGCAGTACCTTGAAACCAGGTTTTATTGTGTGGAGTTTGCTCGGCGGCCAACACATCGACAAAAGCACTGCTGAAAAAACTGAAATGATAGGTGTTTTTTATGTGTTGGTTCAATGAAGCCGAATTAAATTGGGTTAAAACAAAAATACGTTTAATGTCGGCATTAATGCAGTTTGATATGGGGATGTCAACCAATCTGTACTTTCCGGCAATGGGCACCGCTGGCTTTGATCGTTTGTCGGTTAATGGGTAAAGTCTGGATCCTTGGCCACCTCCTAAAACAATGGCTAAAACTTTATTGTTAATCATATCGTTTGGTTTTTTAGTGCTTAGTTTAATTTATATCAAAGATTTGTACAGGCTTTCAACTTGTTTGGCTATCGCCACCCAATCAAAATATTCCTCTACACGTTTGCGGCCTTTTTTAGCCATACTTTCACGTAGGTTTTTATCTTTTATTACTTTATTGATGCCATCGGCAAGGTCTCTTGAAAACTTATCGGGGTCAATAGGCTCAAATGGAGCTTCTTTTTGTTGTTCTAAAGGGATTAAAAATCCGGTTTCGCCATCAACAACCACTTCCTTTATCCCTCCAACGGCACTGGCCACTACGGCAGTTTCGCAGGCCATGGCTTCAATGTTTATGATGCCAAAAGGTTCGTAGATTGACGGGCAGCAAAACACATCGGCATGCGAGTACAGTTGGATGATTTCTTCCTTGGTGACCATTTTGTCAATCCAAATAACATTTTTTCTGTCTTTTTTCACTTCGTTAACAGCATCTTCCATCTCCTTGCCAATTTCCTTGGTGTCGGGTGCACCGGCACATAAAACGATTTGTGTATCGGGATCAATGTATTTTATGGCATTTACCAAATGGATGATTCCTTTTTGGCGGGTAATCCTCCCCACAAAAAGCACGTAGGGTTTGGTTTTGTCCACCCCGTATTCATCTAAAGTTGACGTTTCGGGTGTGGTTTGGTATTGTTGAAGGTTTATGCCATTATAAATAACATGTACCTTACTTTCGTCCACATTAAAATGTTTAATCACATCTTCTTTGGTTTCCTCAGAAACGGCGATTAATGCATCGGCCATTTCAATAGCTGTTTTTTCCACCCAAGATGAAGCGTCGTAGCCTCTGCCCAGTTGCTCGCGTTTCCAAGGGCGTAAAGGTTCTAAGGAGTGGGTGGTGATAACTAGTGGTGTGCCATAGCAGAGTTTGGAAACAATACCTGCAAAGTGGGCGTACCAAGTGTGGCAGTGTACCACATCGGCATCTATGGCTTCGGCATTCATGTGTAATCCGGTGCTTAGCGTTTTAAAAACGGACTTTAGCTTGTCGTCTGAGTTTTCAAAAACACCATCTTCAAAAGGGTAGCCTTTAACACTGAGATTATCTGATTTCTCATCTTGATCGCCAAAGCACCTCACATCGACTTCCATTAATTTAGCGAGCTCGCCCGCCAAATATTCCACATGTACTCCAGCCCCACCATAAACGTACGGAGGGAATTCTCTAGTGTAAAAAAGTGCTTTCATGTAATATAAATATTATCGTATGTATTTGGTTAATAGCTTGTCAAAAAAACAGAAAATTAACAACCCAAAAACTTTTTTAATGTTATCAAAAGTTAAAAATTATGATAAATATTTTGCTCTGGCCTTTTTTATAAAAAGACCAAACAGCCCCATTGAATCATAAAATTGTTAATAACAATAACTGTGTTGAAAATGTACTTCACTAAAAAGTTATACCACTCAAGCGTTAGGTATTTAGGGACTTGTTGTGGGTTTGATAATTTTTTTTAGTTCCTATGTTATAAACATACGAAATAATTATTAACAATTTAAGCCGATTTTCTTTTTTAAAGAAATTAAAGTAAAATGGCAATTACAAAAGATAATCAATAAAAAAAGAGAAATAAAAAGGGGTTTTTGTTTTAATCGTTCACCGATTTTAATGAAGCACTGAGAATTGTTCTTGATTCATTGGAAAAGTGACGCAAAATATGCCCCTTTGAAACAAATTTTTTTGGAAGAAAATAAGAAATAAGGAGGTTTCAATTGATATTGAAACCTCCATTTTCAAGACTTGTTTTTTTAATCAATTTAAAACATACATCTTGAAGGTTGGTTAACTAAACGTAGTTAACGACTGATTAATAGCGTCGTTTAAATTTTAATTAATCTTTTTGTGACAGATATGTTTTCTGAAGTTGCTCCTTTTATTATATAAATACCTTTTGGAAGGGTTTTTACTGAAATTGAATTAGAGTTATTGCTTAGCATTTTTCTGCCGTTAATATCAAAAACCTCAACATATTTTATGATTTTATCTGAAAAGGATACTATATCGCTAGCAGGGTTTGGGTACAAAGTAATGGGTTTTAATATGTATTCATCTATTGAAGCCGTCGCCTCGATGGATCTAAGCAGTTGTCCCGTGGTTGAAACCACATAAGGGGTGTACGTTTGTGGTTGAAAAACTAGGTCTACTTTTTCTCCAAATGTACCAGGCAAATTCGGTTCGTTGGTCGATATCCAGTTTTGGCCATCCCATCGCTTAATATTTATACCAAAGTATGAAGCACCGCCATCAATAAAACAAACATAAGGTTCTCCGGTTGCGGGGTGTATTTCTAAATCGTAACCCAAAGCAGAACCTACCCATATTTCTTCTGGCGTACCAAGAGTGACCCAATTATTGCCATCCCATTTCTTTATGGTTAAGGTCATGGTTTGGGAGTTATTTGGATTATCATAGCCTTCTGGGCAAAGCACATAGATATCTCCGTTTGATTGATCGACCCGTATCCTGAAACCTTCACCGTAATTTACGGGCTCAAATCCTGGGTCGCCCAAAGACTGCCAACTGCCTTGGAAATACCAAACCTCCGAACGTATTGATGCGTCGGTAAATGTAGTTATTACATAAGGAATACTTGTTGAGTTGTGGTAGTCGATATCGGAAACATACGCGCCAAACGCACCAAAGGTTTCGTCTCCTAAATGCCCCCACATATCGGCATCAAAATGCGAAACGATGGTTTTGCTACCCACTGGAATTTGTGTTGGGCCATTGCCGACAATAACTGGCATATTCGAAATTGGGTTTCTTACCATTCTTGTTCTGTGTCCGCCAAAAAACACATCATCCACAACGCTGTTGTCTATACCCATTATTTCTGTCCAAGTGCTTCCAACATATTCAGCGACATGATATTTGTATTGGGTGCCACCCTCAAAATAGCTGTCTTGGTAAAAAACAACCGGTACGTTGGTGTCTTGCCTAAAGTAAAATCCCCAGAAAAAATCGGCCGAGCTGGTGTTTCCAGAGCCTGGGCCATCAAATTGGGTAGATATAAACTCCCAATCTGTACCGTTAAATTTAACCAAAGAAGGCCCTACGGCCACATTGGTAGTGTGATGTCTAAAAAAGACATAAGGTTCGTTCGTTATGGGGTGAAATTGCAGGTTTTGAATGCTGCTGTGCGATTGTCCGTTGCCATAACCGGGGTTGGGTGTGAAATAAGAATCGCTTCCCCCAACAACTTCCCATTGTCCGAATAAAGTTCTAGCCAGCAAAAACGCTAAAACTGTTAGAGTAGTTTTTTTCATAATGCCATGTTTTAAATTGATTAGTGTAAAACTACATTATGAAAGCACCATGGCGCAATACCGGAGTTCAGGTAGATTTTATGTGTTTAGCGTAATAAGTATGGCAGTTCCTTTGTTTTTTTGGGAATCGAGTGAAAAGTTGCCCCCAATTTGTTGAATTCTGGAGTGCATGTTTTTTAAGCCCAACCCCGTTGCATCTTCCTGCAAGTTAAAGCCTTTTCCGTCGTCCTCTATCGTGATGCTGATTAAATTGTCGTGCCCCAATAACTGTATTTCTATTTGATGGGCATCGGCATGTTTTATGATATTATTTAAAGCTTCCTGAACCACTCTGTATAGCTGGGTAGAAATATCGTCTTCAATATTTTCAGGAAAATGGTGACTGTAAAAATCAATGTTCAGTGTGGTTTGGTTCGATAGTGTTTCAGCCAATTCTTTAACGGCCAATTCAAACCCAACAATTTTAAGGTTTGAGGGTGAAATCTCGTGGGATAAATTTCTAACATCATGGCAAATAGCGTCAATGGTTTCGTTAACGTTTTGGTCTTTAAACTTATCTGAAACAAAACGTTTTAAATAACTTAATTGGCTGCCAATGTTATCGTGCAATTCCTTGCCTATCCGTTTACGTTCTTGGTCTTCTCCCTTAATAAATGCATTGAGGTTTTTCTTTTCTTGAATTACAATTTTTTTCGAAAGGATGTTGCGTTCGTCATAAATGTCCTTTACCATAAACACTACGGTAAATGTTAAAAACAAAATTTCTAAATAGGACGAGTAAAAGATAATGGGCAGGCCATAAAATAGGGTGTTTACCAAACCGTAACTGTGGTAAAGTATGGTGGCCAATGTGCCAATAATCATAAAAACATAGGCCATGGCGAAAAAGGAGGTGTGCGTGTTTTTTCTTCTGAAATAAATAACAATTTCCGCAGTGATAACGGACAGTATAATTAAAAATAGGACATACCATATTTTCATAAAAACAGCGACGTAATTTTCAAAAAGGTTGGTTAAAACGAAGTGAATGAGCAACCTGATGGAAACCACACTGATTAAAAGAGCGTCCATAAGCCTTTTCAGTTTGGGCATAAAGGTTTTGGCTTCCAGAATTTTTTGAGAGAATACCACAAACAACAGCATGGAAATTTCGCTGAACAAGGCATAATGGGTATACTTGTTTAAAATGCTGCCTTCGTTCAAGAAAATTTGGGAAAACACCCCAATGTACGAGCTGATGAAAAGTCCCAAAAATACCACATAACCAGCATAAATGATGTAGGTGGCTTTTCGAATAAAATAGTAAACCGACAGACTAAAAATAACCGATAGCAGGCTAATGCCATAATACGACCCGATAACAAACTGTTGAATAAACCCTTGTTTGATGAAGTGTCTTTCGGTTTTTATTGATGCCGAAGTCACCAATGGTTTGCCGGATTCTTTTTTTAGTTTGATTTTATAAGTCGCGGTTTCGTGGGCATTCAACTTTATGGGGAAACAAAAGTGCCGATGTTCAATGGCCTTTGAAGATATCGGGTGTTCAATGCCTGTAACGAATAGTTGTGTTAAATGACGGTTTTCATTTTTATAAAAAGTAACTTCCTTTATGAGAGCATTGGTGAGCTCAATAATTAAATTTTTGCTTTCTGCCAGTTTGTTTTTTACCGTAAAATCTATGGTGTTGTATTCATTTTCAAAACTAAAGTAAAAGTAATTTCGGCTATCAAAACCTTTGCCGTTGTGGTTTTTGTTAATTTCAGAAAATGGTTTTAAGTTTCTAGAAGTAAAATGCTGGTCAATAAAAAGTGTATCGATTTGGGCTGCTCCAAAATAAGAGCCCGCTAAAAAAATGAACAGGAAGAACAGCTTATTATGGCAACAGTTTTTTTTCATTAACAAGTTTTACAAGGTCGATGCTATTGTGAATGTCAAGTTTTTTAAAAATATTTTTCTTGTGCGTTTCAACGGTATGGGCACTGATAAAAAGATTTTCGGCTATTTGCGGAACACTTAGCCCTTCCATCAATTCTGATATAATTTCTTTTTCCCGACGTGTTAGTTTTATTTTTTCAAGGAAGCCATCGGTTTCTTCAACATGGTTTTTAACACCTTTTCCCTTATAGAATTTTGCAGATTCAAATACCGAATCTAAAGCACTCAGTAAATCGGTTGATGAACAATTTTTCAGCAAAAAACCATCGGCTCCATATTGTTTTACTTTTTTAATGATGCTCTCCTGGTTATACATAGTCAAAATGATAATCTTTATTTCTGGAAACAAAAGTTTTGTCTCCTTTAAGATGGAAACACCATCTTTATTTGGAAGGTTTAAATCCAAGAGTAAAGCATCGGGCTTGTTGAGTTTTAATGTCGACTCTACGTTGTTGCCATCAACAACATAACCGATAACTTTATAATCGGGTTGGTTTTTGAATATGGAAAGCAGTCCATCAATAACAATTTGATGGTCCTCACAAATTAGAATTTTTTTCGGTTGCTTTTTCATGAGAGCGATGAGCAGGAAGTAAGGTACTAAATTAAAAGAAAACCCTGAACAAAAATGTACAGGGCCTTCTGAAACTTATTTTACAATTTAACGCCTAAAAATGAATTAAAAATATGAATAGCTTACTGTAGTCTTACTCGATTGAATTTATATATCAAAGAAATAAGAATAAGATTGTTTTTATTAAAAGCGCCCCAAGTGAAATCATCTTTAAACTCGCCACCAGATTCAGGTTTGTTGGTCTGGCTTTGATGGGTCAACACATTGGTCTGGATCATTAGCATCCATTTTGTGGTTAAATAGATGTTCAACCCCAAGACTAAAGCTGCTGTTAATCTGGTGATATCGGTTATGCCGCCGCCCGATTTAAATTTATCAGCCCCTAAGCCATAGGCAAACATCACCCCGTACATAAAATGAACTAGGTTATTTTGTGCCAAAGGGGTAAACATTAAAAGTTTTAGCTGGAAATCAATAAAACTGGCCGTGTAAAAATCGGTACTAATACCACTGTAAAGCAATCCTAAAGATCCATACAGTGCCGAATTACTAAACATGGCCAATTGCATAAAATAAGCCGCATGCAAGCACCAAAGTGTTTGGTCTGAATTAAAACCAAAACCGGCACCAAAAGCCAGCATGGTTTGTGCAAATGCAATAGTAGTGGCGGGGTCGTGGGTTTCCAGAGTACCCATGTCTTCAATCATCTCTGGATTGTTTGCTTCGATAAAGTTAAAGGGATCCAACGCTTCAGGTATTTCACCTAAATCGTTGTTGTAGCTTAGAGTTTGCTGATGGGTGTAATCGGCCTCTAAAGCCGTTTGGACATAATTACTGGCGTAGTCGGGATCCAGTAATTGAGCATATGCATTTGAGGCTAAAACAAGTAGAAAAATGGAGCAAGCCAGATTGAGTAATTTTGTTTTCATAATATAAAGATGGATTGGTTACTTTTTAAAAAAGTAGCATCAATATCATGAAAATTTGAAGCTTAATGGTTTATTAAAGTACAACAAAAATAAAAGCCAAACAAAATTTTTTGTTTGGCTTTCAGTCTTTTATGTTTTTAAAAAAGGTGTTTTCGGCTAATCGTTTAGCTTTAAAACGGCCATAAAGGCTTGTTGTGGAATTTCAACATTCCCCACTTGGCGCATGCGTTTTTTACCTTTTTTCTGTTTTTCCAGTAGTTTACGTTTACGCGAAATATCACCACCATAACATTTTGCGGTAACGTCTTTTCTAAGCGCCTTAATGGTTTCGCGCGAAATAATTTTGGCTCCAACAGCGGCCTGAATTGGAATATCGAACTGTTGCCTCGGAATAAGCTCTTTAAGTTTTTCGCACATCTTTCGGCCAACGGTCTGTGCGTTATCGGCGTGAATCAATGCCGAAAGTGCATCAACGGGTTGGGCATTCAAAAGGATATCCAACCGTACCAATTTTGAAGATTTCAATCCGATAGGGTGATAATCGAACGAAGCGTAGCCTTTTGAAACGGTTTTCAGTCTGTCGTAAAAATCGAAAACAATTTCGGCCAAAGGCATTTCAAAAGTCAGTTCTACACGCTCGGGCGTCAAATAGGTTTGGTTGGTAATAATACCGCGTTTTTCAATACAAAGCGACATCACGTTGCCAATAAAATCGGCTTTCGTAATGATAGTGGCTTTAATATAAGGTTCCTCAACCCGGTTTAAGGTGGAAGGGTCTGGAAGATCTGATGGGTTATTTACAATAATAACTTCGTCGGGCTCTTTGTTGGTAAAGGCATGGTACGATACGTTGGGTACGGTAGTGATTACCGTCATATCGAATTCGCGTTCCAAGCGTTCTTGGATAATTTCCATATGGAGCATGCCTAAAAATCCGCAACGGAACCCAAAACCTAAAGCTGCAGAACTTTCGGGTTGGAATACCAACGAGGCGTCATTCAATTGCAATTTTTCCATGGAGGCACGAAGCTCTTCAAAATCTTCGGTGTCCACAGGGTAAATGCCGGCAAATACCATAGGTTTTACGTCCTCGAAACCAGAAACCACGTTTTTTGTGGGGTTGGCATAATCGGTGATGGTATCGCCTACCTTTACTTCCTTGGCGGTTTTGATGCCTGTGATTAAATAGCCAACATCACCTGTTTTTATATTTTGTTTAGCGACTTGTGTGAGCTTTAATGTACCCACTTCATCGGCGTAATAATCTTTGTTGGTAGCGGCAAATTTAATGTGTTGCCCTTTTTTTATTTCGCCGTCAAACACTCTAAAATAGGTTTCAATGCCTCTAAACGTGTTGTAAACCGAATCGAAAATCAAGGCTCGCAATGGCGCTTCGGGGTTGCCTTTTGGTGCAGGAATACGTTCAATAATAGCTTTTAAAATATTATCGACACCAAAACCGGTTTTTCCACTGGCATGGATCACGTCTTCGGGGGCGCAGCCCAAGAGGTCAACAATATCGTCGGTTACTTCCTCGGGGTTGGCGCTTGGTAAATCCACTTTGTTTAGCACAGGAATGATTTCCAAATCGTTTTCCAAAGCCAAATATAAATTGGAAATGGTTTGTGCCTGTATGCTCTGTGCGGCATCAACAATAAGTAATGCGCCCTCGCAAGCGGCGATGGAACGGGATACTTCGTAGCTAAAATCTACGTGTCCCGGGGTGTCAATAAGGTTCAGCACATAGGGTTCGCCCTCAAAAATATAGTCCATTTGAATGGCGTGCGATTTTATAGTAATACCACGTTCGCGCTCCAAATCCATATTGTCGAGCAACTGATCCTGTTTTTCCCTAGCGGTTACCGAACCGGTATGGTCCAACAAACGGTCTGCAAGCGTACTCTTTCCGTGATCGATATGTGCAATAATGCAAAAATTCCTGATGTTCTTCATAAAGCAATCTGTACCAAGATTCAATTTGCAAATATAGCTGTTTTAATGTGGAATATCTGCAAATTATTTCATCTGCGGACAATATGGTAATAAATTTATTTTTTGACAAAATAAACTTACTTTTACGTATATTTAATTTTTCAATTTCAGAAAATAAATGAACCAATGCACTGCTAAAATTAAAAAGGGCCTACTTTTTTGCTTTTTTTTCGTTATTTCAATCACCTCTATTTTAAATGGCCAACAGGAAAAAAACATTCCCGATATAGAAAAAATATACCTGCACACCGATAGGGATTATTATATTTTGGGCGAAGATTTATGGTATAAAGCTTATGTGGTAAATGCCTTTAATCATCGACTTTTTAGCCATAGCAACGTGCTTTATGTGGAGTTGATTTCATCTGAATCAAAAATTTTGACACGCCACAAAACTTACATCCAGGAAGGGCTTGGCCATGGCGATTTTAAACTGACGGATTCTGTGGGGGTGAAACCCGGAAAATACCAAATTCGGGCTTACACCAATTACAGCCGCAATTTTAGTAACGATTTTGTTTTTGAAAAGGACATTGAAATAATTGATGTTTTTAAGCAGCAAACCAATGAAAAGGAAGCTTTAAATGGAAAAGGCCCCAAAAAAACTGAAGTAAATACGATTTCTGAAACCCCAAAAATAGATGTGCAATTTTTTCCGGAAGGCGGTTCGTTGTTGCATAATGTGCCATCTGTCGTCGCTTTTAAGGCCGAAGATAATTACGGAAACCCAATTAATGTAAAAGGGGAAGTTTACGATTCCAACAACCAGTTGGTGTCGCTGTTTTTAAGCGTACATGACGGGATGGGCAAGTTTCAACTGAAACCTAATTTGAAAATGAAGTACTATGCCAAAATAACCACGTCAACAGGTTTGGTCATCGAAAAGCCTTTGCCGGAAATTAGCGAAACAGGCTATGTGTTGGCGTTTAAACAAGTGCAGGGTAAAAATATTGTATCGATAAAAACGAATGCCAAAACCTTGTCGGAAAACAAAAACCTGCTCACCGTTTCCTGTAATACTAGGGGCATCAATTATTTGGAGGGCACCCAAAAGTTGGAAAAAAATGTGTTGTCGTTTGAGTTGCCAACCGACCGTTTTGCCGAGGGAATTTCGCAAATAACCTTGTACGATGCCAACGGTCGGCCACAAAGCGAGCGTTTGGTCTATATTGAAAAGCCCAATGATTTGCAGGTGAAAGTCAAAACGGATCAACTGAATTACAAGACAGAATCCCCCGTTGCCTTAAATATTTCCAGCAAGACTAAAAAAGGAGAGGGCGTTCTGGCCAGTTTTTCGGTAAGTGTTATCGATACGAATGGCTCGGAAAATGTCAACGATTTTAGCAGTAACATTTGCTCGCAGTTTTTATTGGAATCGGATATCAGGGGAAAAATCAACAATCCTGCTTATTATTTCAATTCCACCAATCCGCACCGATTGGCGCATTTCAACTTGCTTTTGTTAACACAAGGTTGGCGAGATTTCCTTTGGAAAACCATGCCCAAGCCTAAAGAGGGAACCCATTTTGAAGTTGAAAGCGGTTTTGAGATTTCCGGGAGGGTAAAGCAGCTTTTAGGCGAAAAACCCAAAGCGGGCGTTAATATGACACTAGCTTTAATGGGCGAAAAGGGGATGAATATTTTCAACACCGAAACCGACTCATTGGGCAGATTTAAGTTTGAAAATCTTATGTTTGTCGGACCAACCAATATGTTTTTAAATTCTAAAAACGATCGAGGAAAATCGAGAGGGGAAATTTTGATAGACCCGTTTGAAAAGGAAGCGTTACCCGTTAGTTTTAGTGTAGATAAAACCGCTGTTTTTGATACGGTAATCACGCCAAATAAAATAATAGAAAACGTTTACAGAAAATACGCCACCTTTGGCATTGCCCCGGAAAATGTTTTGGACGAGGTTGAAATTATAGCCAAAAAGAAGAAGGAAATCCCAAGCCTTTACGGTACGGCCGATTTCAGTTATGTGCCCGATGAAAATGCGCCCATAGTAAACGATATCTATCAGTATATTCAATTTGCCATTCCGGGAGTTATCGTAACGAACGATACCATTCGGTTTTTACGTTTCAATGGTCTGGCGCATATTATTCTAAATGGTTTTCCGCTATTCAATCAAAGTGATATCGCATTCATTCAACCCGACGATATTGAAAAAATTGATGCTATAAAGGGGCCAAGTGCCGCTATTTTCGGTTCGGAAGGTGCCAACGGAGTCATTGCCATTTATACCAAGGAAGGCGCCACCAATACTGCCGAAAAAAAGGTGTACCACAGTATAAAGGACAATATAGAAGGCTTTTATAGCGAACGGGTGTTTTATGAAGCGAATTCCGATAAAGACGATTTCCAAGCGGAAAGTAAAGCCGCAGTAAGAAACACTATTTATTGGGACCCTTACGTTCACCCCGACACCACCGGAACGGTGCGAGTAAACTATAAAAACACCAAGGTGGCCGCTAAAGCAAAAATAACTCTAGAGGGCATCACAGCAAGCGGTATTCCTGTGGTTAAGGAAGCTTATTATACGGTTGAAAAATAGTTAGAATCCCAAAATTTTCGCATCAACATCAAATACCGAATCAATCAAAACATCAATTTGTTGCGATGTGGCTTCGTCGGCGGTTGCATTTACGCGCAATGTAAACTGGTCTTCTTTAAGATAAGCTTCCAATTCTTTATCTAAAATATCGAGGTCAAGCGTGGTGGTATTGAGGTTTTCAATATCGATAAGGTTGGCGATTTCGGTTTCTTCAATATTATCCGATTTTATGTAAATATGGATTTCCTTTAAAAAATTAAAGTTGGCATCCTCGGGCGAAGTAATGTTAAGCGTTATGCTTTTCAGTTTGATGCTTTCTACCGAATTTTTTGTGGTCTTATTATTGCTAAACGTGCTTTCGCTGTTGGTTTCAATCTCCTGTTGTGGCAAGTTTAGTGGCAGCCCTATTGCTGCGCCCGGAACAGGAGGAATGGAATAAGTGGTTTGGTAATCCATTTCGAACTTGGTTAAGTTGTCTAGTTTCTCGGCAACCTCGTCGCAGTTGAAAAGTAATAAAAAAGCAGTGCAGAAAAGTAAAATTCGTAATCTCATAGGTTAAGTTTTGGGTCTAAATATAAGGTTTTCAAATGAAAAGCTTTTTAAAGAACCAATTAATTACTGTATTTTTGCGCAAAAATTAAAAGGCTTGGTAAAAATAGACAACATAGAACTTCCTGATTTTCCGTTGCTTTTGGCGCCCATGGAAGACGTTAGCGACCCACCGTTCCGTGCACTTTGTAAAGAGCAGGGCGCCGATGTGGTTTACACCGAATTCGTGTCGAGCGAAGGGTTGATTCGTAACGCTGCCAAAAGTGTTATGAAGTTGGATATTTACGAAAAGGAGCGCCCCGTAGGGATTCAAATTTTTGGTGCCAATTTAGATAGTATGCTGCAAACTATTGATATTGTTTCTGAATCTAAGCCCGATATTATTGATATTAATTTTGGCTGCCCCGTAAAAAAGGTGGTGAGCAAAGGTGCCGGAGCGGGTATTTTAAAAGATGTTTGTTTGATGGAGCAGCTTACTGCAGAAATGGTAAAACGCACCAATATCCCTATTACCGTAAAAACCCGTTTGGGCTGGGACCACGATTCCATCCGCATTGTTGAGGTGGCCGAGCGTTTGCAGGATGTGGGCTGTAAGGCTATTGCCATTCATGGCCGCACCCGAGCGCAAATGTATAAAGGGAGTGCCGATTGGAAACCTATCGCTGCCGTTAAGAACAATCCGCGAATGCATATTCCCGTGTTTGGAAATGGTGATGTAGATACGCCCGAACGAGCCATGGAAATGCGGGATGAATATGGATTGGACGGTTGTATGATAGGCCGTGCCAGTATTGGGAATCCGTGGTTTTTTAAGCAGGTGAAACATTTTTTTAAAACGGGCGAGCATTTAGAGCCTGTCTCCTTAAAAGAACGTGTGGAGGCGGCCCGTCGCCATTTGCAAATGGCTATAGATTGGAAAGGCGAAACTTTAGGGGTCTTTGAAACCCGCCGCCACTACACCAACTACTTTAAAGGAATTCCACATTTTAAGGAATACCGCATGAAAATGGTAACCAGCGACCATGCTGAAGATGTTTTTGCTGCCTTTGATGAGGTAGAGGAAAAATTTGCTGATTATCAGTTTGCGGAATAGCATAACTATAGAATAATCCGTTTTTTTTTTTTCAGTCATTTCGAACATAGTGAGAAATCACACAAGTTTTACTGTTTAACATTTTTTAAGTTTATTAGCGAATTCAAATTTCAACTATTGTAAGTCTAAAAAACAAAAATGAAAAATCAAGTTAAAATTATATACTGCACACAATGCCGATGGTTGCTCAGGTCCACTTGGATGGCTCAAGAATTATTAACCACTTTTGGTGAAGACATTGATGGATTAACCCTTGTTCCAGGAACGGGTGGTATTTTTGAGGTTTATGCCAACGATGAAAAAATTTGGTCGCGAAAAGAGATGAACGGCTTCCCAGAAATAACCACCTTAAAAATAAAGGTTAGGGATAAGATAAATCCTGATAAAGATTTGGGGCATATCGATAGGAAAAGCAAGGCTTGATTGAAGTGCGCCGGTCAATTTCGAACGAGCATAAGAAATTTCACAATTAAATAAACTCCAAGGAATGAAGTTCTTTAGGTGTTTTTGATTGAAAACCCATTGTAGTGCGATGTCTCAATCGTCCCTCATTTCGACATGACATAACGACTATGTATAAATTTCGAGTCATTTCGACCCAGAGGGAGAAATCACATAATTTGTGTAAAAGTTATAAAGTTTTTTTAGTGTTCTTGTTACAGGTATGATTTTTAAAGTTGCTTAACATTATCCACTGTAATGCGATGTCTCCTACCGATAACTATCGGGACGTTAACAAATAGTAGCTGTTAAACAGGAAGACTAAGCATTCTGCACCAAAGACTTCGTTATACGTGCCGAAGCAATTTTTGAAGCTAAGACACCCAACACCGAAATAGTTAAAAAGACAATAATAAAGTTTTCAAATTTTATCGTCACCGGATAAGGCAAGGTTGGGGTTATCATTACCCAACCAAATGTTTTTTGGAGTAAGGTCACGATTAACGCTAATACTAACCCGATGGCGCCGCCAACAATACTCATAAGGCTGCCTTGGTAAAAAAATATTTTCCGGATGTCTTTTACCGTGGTGCCCATATTAAAAATGGTATTCAGACTCTGTTTTTTGTCCAACATCATCATAATCAATGAGCCCACCACGTTAAAAAACGCAATAATCAATACGAGGGTGAAAATGAGATATACCGCCAAATTTTCGGTATTCAGCATTTTGTAAATGGCATCGTTCAATTGGGCGCGGTTTTTTAAAATCACTTTGTCGCCCAAAATGGACTCTATATTGGATTTGGCCAAGGCTTCGTCAACTCCGTTTTTCAGTTTGAATTCAATAGTGGTGAATTGGTTGTCGTTATAATTCAGTAGGTTTTTTGCCAAATCAATCGGTGCATAAATATAACTGTCGTTCAGCGTTTCATTAATAAAAAACACGCCAACATTTATGGCTCTAATACTGTTAAAGGCATTTTTGGTAGAGGTAATGGCTCCCTTTCCTGGTTTGGGAACAAAAACGTTTACAGGCTTTGTGAAATCTAAAACCCCTAACGATAAACTGTTTGAAATGCCCCAACCCACAACCAGTTGATTTGTTTTTTGCTCCAGCCAATTGCCGTAATCAATCACCGAATCTATCTGTACCACATTTTGGTAATGCTCGTCAACCCCTTTTAATACGGCTAATGTGTTTTTATTGTCGGAAGTGATAAAAACACGCTCTTCAATAATTTTGGAAAACTCGGCAACATCTTCCAACTGGTTAAGTTGAGTTAATTCTTCTTCGGTTAAATTAAACGATTTTCCAGCAACGGGTTCTGCCTTCAAGTCGGGATCTACAATGGTAGAAAATTGAAGGGTAAAATCTTTCAATCCTGCAAACCCGGAAAGCACAATAAATAACGAAGCCGCTCCCAAAATAACACCAATAAGGGCAATGTAGGTTATAAAATTAATAGCGTTGTTGCTGCTTTTGCTGCGCAGGTAACGTTTGGCTATATAGAGCGGGAAATTCAAATTAAGATTTTTTTCTTTTGTCTAAAGCATCAGGGTTTTTTATGGGGTCGTCTTCTCTTTTTAACGACTTTTCAATGTTCTCGATGTATTCCAAAGAATCATCAATAAAAAACTCCAAATGGGGCATACGGCGCAATTGGTTTTTGGTGCGCTGTGCCAGTTCGTGACGAATTAATGGCGTGTTGGAACGGATGCCCTCCAAAAGTTCTTTGCCCTTATTATTGGGAAAAATGCTCAAATATACTTTGGCTATGGAAAGGTCGGCCGTTACTTTTACTTTCGATACCGATATAATCACCCCGCGCATGCCGCCCTGTGTGGCCGCGCCTTGTAGCACTTCCACCAAATCTTGTTGTAAAACCGAACCTATTTTTTTTTGTCTTTGACTTTCTTCCACAATGAAAAATTTTAGAACCCTTTGTTTAAGGTACAAAAATAACGGATATTTAAAGATTATGTTACTTTTAGATTGGTATTTTCGTATTTTGATGCTGATTATGTTTTGTCTGGAATAATCCCCTTTTCAGCGTAAAGGAAAAAGTACATGTGAATGAACAAAATTGAACATATAGGTATTGCGGTAAAAAGTTTAAAGGAATCCAATAGTTTGTTTTCAAAACTGTTTGGTGAAGCGCACTATAAAATTGAAGCCGTTGAAAGAGAGGGTGTAAACACTTCATTTTTTAAAGTGGGCGACAATAAAATTGAGCTTTTGGAAGCCACAAATGAAAATAGTCCTATTGCAAGGTTTATTGAAAAAAAAGGTGAAGGCATACATCATATCGCGTTTAGTGTTGATGACATTGAAGCGGAAATCATCCGACTGAAAAAAGAAGGTTTTGTAGTGCTTAACGAAACCCCAAAACCGGGTGCCGATAATAAACTGGTGGCGTTTTTGCATCCAAAATCTACAAACGGGGTACTGATTGAATTGTGCCAAGATATAAAATGAGTCCAGAGTACCTAAATTGCGATTATCGCGTAAAATTTCTTGTAGAGTTATAAAATATGTAGTAATATTGCACTCTCTTTTTAAAGAGTGATATTAGTGAAAACTAATAGGTCCTATAACTCAGTTGGTTAGAGTATCTGACTCATAATCAGAAAGTCCCTGGTTCGAGCCCAGGTGGGACCACAAAAGCCGCTTCAGTATTTGAGGTGGCTTTTTCGTTTTTTTAAGAATCCGTTTTTTATTGGGGTTTAGGTTTTTGTCTAAAAGTAAATTTTAGTAAAAGCCTAAAACTTAGGTGGTTTTCTTTTTAGAAACGTTTTCTTTCAGTTTCGATATTCCTAATTGTTGTATTTCAACAAGTTTTTCATGATTTTTTTTGTGCTTTACTATGTCTTGGAAAATAACCACCGCAATATCATAATTTTCAGAATTCACAAATCGATTAGGATTGTAAGCCTGTGCTAAATAATTATAGAGCTTTTTTGTGCTTAGCTTGGTGGGTTGGTTTTTTGTTGCTGTTAAGGTGTTTTTTCCTTTAGAAAACTGCTTGCCGTTGGTTTGTCGGAAGAAGTAGTTAAGCCATTTGGTGCAACTTTTTGCTAAGCGCTTTTTTAAGTTTTGGAGGCAAACCATATGTTGAAAGTTTTTGGAGATATAGGGCTGAATGCACAAAGCACTTTTAGTTTTGTGCCAGTTGGCCCAAATGTAATAACAGTTTGTTGTTTTATTTTACGGATTTCCGTACTAGGTTGAAAAAACAGTTTTATGCTTGTTTTGGGGCTTTAAAAAACACGCCCCATAATTGGGGCGTGAAAATTCAATCACTTTTGTGATTGAGAATTATTAATAGCTCTGCAATATTAATACTTTAGTATGACCGGTAGTTACGGGATTCCGTAAATAGGGTATTTTAAATAAGCCCGAGGTCTTTTGTAATGGCTACTAAATGGATGGCATTATTGGCCTTAAAAATATCCTTTAGTCTGTTGATGCGCTTTTCTATGGAACTTAAACTGGAAGGCGATACGTTCTGTGATTTAAAAAGTGAACTGATTTCGTGTTGCGATAGGCCCAATGATAGGTTTTTTATAAGTTCGATATCGTAATCGTCAATTTCTAAATTATTATTGCTGTTTAGGGCATTTGCTACTTGTGGAGAGAGATAGGTTTGGTTTTTGCTTATCTGGTGAATGGCCTCAGATAATTCCACAGCGCCTTTTCGGCCTTTGCAAACGTATGCGCTAATACCGTATGTGTTTACCAAGCTGCGCACTTTTTGTAGCCGCTCTTCCATAGAATATATAATAATGGGCAAGGTGGGGTAGTCAGGTTTTAGGGCTTCCACCAGTTCTTCGCCCGACTTAATTTTACTTTCTTTATAATCTTCCTTAAAAGATAGGTCGGAAATCAACAAGTCGAATGGGGCCTTATCTAGAGTGGCTTTTTTTATTTTTAAGTATGCTTCGTCGCAGTATTGCGCTTTAGCAACATCAAGGATGTTATTGGATTGCAGTACTTTTAAAACGCCTTCGTTTACTACATCGTGGTCGTCAACTACCAGTGCTCTTTTAAACATAATTAAACAGTTATTTTGGCTTTGAACCCTTTATTGGGTTCAGATTCAAAACTAATCGTTCCGTTAATAGATTTTATACGGTTTTCCATATTCCGCATGCCAGAACCTTTTTTAAGTACACATACTTTGCCATTATCGGCATAATTAACATGAGTTTTGTTGTTGATTTTTTGAAAGGATATAACGACGTTGGTGCATTGGCTGTGTTTTTTCATATTCACCAAAAGTTCCTGTAAAACCCTGTAAAGCATCATTTTTTTTACATCGTCGAAATTGTGCCAATCAATAATGTTCATGCCTCTTGTAATAACATTTACCGAGTTGGTGCTATAGCTTGAAAATAAGTCTTTTAATAAGCTTTGGTAATCGTCATTGAGATCGATTGTACTGTTTTCTTTAGAAATATCGCGGGTTTTGGAATAAACCGAATCCAAATCCTCTAAAACATCGTCTTGAATATTAGCGTTATTTTGAAGCTTACTCATTATTTGGTACACGTCGTTGGCCAGCTCGTCGTGTACTTTTTTTGAAATACGCGATTCGGTATTGTAAACGGTTTTTATTTTGTCTTTTTTATGTCTAATTTGAATAATTAAAAAAGCGAACACGGAAGAAATAAAAATTAACCCGCCAATGCCTTGATACATAATTTTGTCGGCTCTTTCCTTTTCCTGTTTTAATTTGTTCTCGTGGGCTATTTGTTCTTGTTTGGCATAGTTAAACTTTATTAAGGCATATTTATTTTCAGCTATTTGCCTAGAGCTATCAATGCTGTCTTTTAATTTCTGGTATTGCAAAATCATGGGGTTGGGGCTTAGCGACATCCAGTGGGAAAGTGCATCTTCAAGAAACGAGGAACTGTTTAGATTTTTTGCAGTGTTGTATGCTTTTTGCGCATAGTGTTGCGCGGTGGGGTTGTCATCGTATTCATTGTAGTAAGTCGAGAGGTTTTTGTAGCTGGAATAAAGGCCTTTTTGGTCGGCTATTTTAAGCCTGATTTGTAGCGCTTCCTTTAAAATATTTAGTGATTCGGCTTTGTCTAGTTTAAATTTTGTTAACCCTAAATTATCGAGTGCCCGTGCTGTTTGTTTGGCATCGTTAAGAGCTAGGCTGTTGGTGTAAATGTCCTGAAATTCATTTTCAGCTTTTTCAAAATCAGATTGGTCAATATAAATTAATCCTATGTTGTTTCTAATAATATTGATTTGGTTTTGGCTGGAAGCGTGTTTTAGTGCTTCTTGATAATGTTTTAGTGCTTCATTGTAGTTGAGTAAAGTGTAATGAACACGCCCTAATTGATTGTAAATGCCCACTTTGCTTTCTGCGGAAAAATCGTTTTCTTTTAGTTTTTCCAGTAGCTTTAAGGCTTTTACGGCATTGGTTTCGCTGCCAAAATAATCACCAAGACCAAATTGGATAATAGATAGTTGCCTAAGATTATTTACGGCCAGAATGGTGTCGCCCGCAGTCAGGTTGCTTTCGTACTGCTTATTGAAATAAAGGTAAGATTGTACTAAACTGCTGCTGTTTTTAGGGTTGTTGGCCAAAATGGAATAGTACGCTGTACTGTCTGGTTTTAACACAGGAAAATAAGCTTTGGTACAGAACGCCAAACGGTAAACCATAAAGAAGATGAATGATACGTAAATGGTTTTCATTCAGAGAAAGTAAAAGGTTATTAAAAATAATTAATGAAGCTCTGGATGCATAAACGTGCTTATCGTTTCTTCCGAAATTTTAGGATTTGCCCCCTCGCTGCCCGCCACTAAAGCACCAACTGCACAGGCAAAATCAATGGCTTTTTGGGGTTCTGTTTTATTTAAAAGCTGACTGACTAAAGACCCTAAAAACGAATCACCCGCGCCAACGGTATCCACTACTTTGATGAGGTAGCCACTGTTGTAATATAGTTTTCCATTGTAAAGCAGCACGGCACCGTGTTCGCCCTTGGTCACACAAATGTGTTTGGTTTCCGTTTTTTCGGCTATAAAAAGGAGGTTTTGTTCCAACGATTTGTATTTCGAGCCCATCATTTGGCTCACCTCATAAAGCTCGTCGTCATTAAATTTTATAAAATCGGCTTTATCCATTAGATATACCAACACGTCTTCGCTGTAATACGGCGGTCTTAAGTTGAGGTCGAATATTTTATATTGGGCTGCTTCAATAAGGTTGAAAAGGGTATTTCGCGAGGTGTCGTCGCGGGCGGCCAAGCTGCCAAAAACGAAAGCATCTGCCTCTTTTACTGCTTTTTGGGCTTCGTCGGTTAACAGGATTTTGTCCCAAGCACGGGGCTGTTTTATATCGTAAGTGGCCGAACCTTTCCGGTTCAGCTTCACTTTTACTTTTCCGGTTTTGTATTTGTATAGTACCTGTACGTGGTCGGTATTAATATTATTTTCGTTTAAATATTGCAATAGTTTTTCGCCCCAAACATCAGCGCCAATGGCGCTTATCATCGCTACTTCATTTCCAAAAGAACTCAATCGGCTTGCTACATTAAGCGGTGCGCCCCCTATTTTTTTTTGTTTTGGGAACACATCCCACAGAATTTCGCCAAAGCATACAATTTTGCTCATTTTTTAACTTTTTCATTAAAGTGCTAAAAAATTTGCTAATACACAAATGAAAGTTTGAAATAGTCTGTAATGAAAGGCGTTTTGGTGATGGGAATTTAATGGTGAAAAACTTTGGCGATATTATTGTCAATTAAATACTGAAGCCGAAGCTGTAGGTTTATGGGGCGTTCATTAAGGTGTTCGGTGTAATAGATGAGGCCGGCGTGTTTTTCATCTAATTCCGGAATGATGTTTTTGCCAAAGGAAAAGGTGTTTCTAATATCGAAATCGTATGCATCAAGTTGGTTTCTCGACAGGCCTTTTTGGTTTAAGTGATTGATAAGTTTTTCGCGGTTTACCGAAGTGATTTTTATGGATTCGATATCGCTTGGGGCAAATAATTTTGTTTTTCCATTCTTCAGAAAAATGGCAGTAACCAAAAAGTAAAATTGTGTTTTTTTAGAGCGGTCGAATAGCCAGCCTTCTCTAATATCATTGTGTTTGTTTAAATAGGAAAGCTCGAAGGTAAAAGTGGGTAGGTCTTTATTTATGTAGTGTAATTGAGCCTTTTCGTCAATTAAATAGTCGGCGGAATTATGTTGAATAACCACATCGATACCCCGGTGCTGTTGGTCTAAATTTGTGATCCGGTGAAAATTGAGTTTTTTCGAATGGTAAATGTCGTCTAAATAAGTATTTAGTATCTGTTCTTGGTTTAAGTCCTGTTTAAAAGTAGACACTATTTTTGGTGTATTTGGTTGTAAAGGGCTTCGCCAATTTTTTCAACAACGCCAACCACAAGTGCATTGCCCATAAAAAAGGCGCGTTTGGTATCGCTGATGCCTTTCAGTTTGGTGTGGTTATCCGGAAACATGTTGAGGCGTTCCAGTTCAACAGGTGTTAATCGCCTTAATCCTTTTTTTGTTTTTACCACATGTTTAAATCGAGAAGGCGATTTCCCACCTTCGCCAGTAATAATGGTTCGCGAAGCATTATCGAGCGCATCGGGGTAAATCATGGCACCTTCGCTGTAATTGTATTCAAAACCTGCTTTGGTTTTACGTTTTTCTTTTTTTGAACCTTTTAGGTATTCCCATTTGGGTTGATCGGCTTGATCAATAAAAAACTCGGGGGTTACTTCGCCGTTTTGTAAAATATCGGCCAAAACAGTTTTGTTGCCATGGTAGTTGGCTTGGGTTTTTGTGGTGTAAACCGTTCCGTTAATGAGCAAGCCTGTGTTTAAAAAAGGTGAAATTTTTCCGTTTTTGTTGAAGTTATTGGTGATTTCAACCAAATTGCCAGTCAAATCAAAATTTTCTAAAGCACTAATTTTTTCAACGGGAAAGGCTTGCGCAATGGTGCCTTCTTTTATAAGCCAGTTGGCTTTTTCCGAATTTTCGATGCGTTTAAAAATTTCTGAGGTTTTGTGGTAGCCAATAAAGAATACGCGTCGGCGGCGCTGTGGCATACCGTAATCAGCAGCATTGATAACGCGCCACTCAACAGCGTAGCCCAGTTGGTTTAAACTTTGCAGCATCACGGCGAAGTCGCGACCGCGCTGCGTGGATGGCGATTTTAAAAGCCGATCAACATTTTCCAAAAAGAGATATTTGGGCTTGTTTTTCTTTTCTTCCAAAATACGGTGGATGGACCACCAAAGCACCCCTTTTTTGCCCTTCAACCCTTTGGAGTTTTGTAGTGTGGTGGCCACCGAATAATCCTGGCACGGGAAGCCGCCAACCAGAACATCGTGGTCCGGAATATTAGTAGTAGGTACTGTGGCAATATCTGCGTTGCTATGGTTGTCGTTTCCAAATCGGGCTTCGTAAACCATCGAGGCGTGTTGGGTTTTGGTACTGGGTTCCCATTGGTTACTCCAAACTACTTTATAGTGGCTAGCCTCTAAGCCTAGCCTAAATCCGCCAACCCCGGCAAACAGTTCGGCTACTTTTAACTTGTTGTGCTTCATGTTTTGGAAAGAAAAATGTATCGGTTTACAAAATTAGTCAATGATAAGGCGTTGGTGCATCAGAAATAGCAACTTTTATTAAATTCTTTTCAACGGTGTTTTTGCATTAGGTTTACAATATTTTATGCATATATTTGTTAAAAAGCTAAAGCAAAGATTTTATTGTTTACAACACAAAAAATGCATTTCATCGAAATTTATATGCATTTCAAAGATGTTTTTTGCTGATGAAAATTAAAAAAATTTTGCCAACAGGCTTTTTTTCATACATTTGTGACCCAGATGACAATACAAAATAAAAGAATATTTGCCTCAATCTTATTTGTATTAATAAGTGTTGTTTGTGTGGCTCAAGGTTTACCTACGCCTCCGCCACCAGGTCCGCCACCACCAGGTTTACCCATTGATGGAGGTGTGTTGTTCGGTTTGGCTTTTGCATTTTTTTATGGCATTAAAAAATTAGTGTTCAATAAAAACACCAATTAGCTTACTTTGTTGAGTTCTGTAAGTCTCGCCACGTATTTTCCCAGTACATCAAATTCTAAATTTACTACCGTGCCTTCTTTAAAGGTGTTGAAATTTGTGTGTTCGTAAGTGTATGGAATTATGGCCACACTAAAACTATCTTTTTTTGAGTTTACCACAGTAAGGCTGGTGCCGTTAACGGTAATAGAGCCTTTTTCTATAGTGATATTGTTTAACGAAGCATCATATTTAAAAGTAAACACCCAGCTACCGTTTTCTTCCTTTATGCTAGTGCAAACGGCAGTTTGGTCAACATGGCCCTGTACAATATGGCCATCCAATCGGTCGCCCAGCTTCATGGCGCGTTCTAAATTTACTCGATCGTTAATTTGTAGGGTGCTTAGATTCGTTTTTTCCAAAGTTTCCTTAATGGCCGTTACGGTATATTCGTCACCATCAATGGCTACCACAGTAAGGCAAACGCCGTTGTGCGCCACGCTTTGGTCTATCTTCAATTCTGAAGTGATATGGCTTTTTATGGAAATATGAAGGTTGTCCAACTCGGTTTTCAAATTTGAAACACTGCCTATATCTTCAATAATTCCAGTAAACATATTATTGTCTTTTTATTTAATTAAATTTGCCCATTCAAAAGAATTTCAAAATTACGAACAAAAGTTGTCATTATTAAATGAAGCAGGCAGAAAATATAACAGTTGGAATATCGATAGGG
The DNA here is from genome assembly GCA_030430535.1 of Bacteroidia bacterium. Taxonomy (GTDB): domain Bacteria; phylum Bacteroidota; class Bacteroidia; order Flavobacteriales; family Flavobacteriaceae; genus Flavisericum. The sequence goes on along the minus strand of JAUIKY010000018.1, from coordinate 26,014 downwards.
GATTTAAATGGTATTGGGGGTGAAATTGTGTTGAAGACCTTCGAGGACCCACGGATGCTCGATTTTTGCACGCCCGTTATTTTTGCTTCCATTAAAGTAATGTCGTTTTATAAATCACATTTTAATTCTGAAATTAATTTCCACAGCATCAATAACCTCAATCAAATTGCCCATGGTAAGGTTAATGTTTTCAATTGTTGGAAAGAACCCGTAAATATTGAATTCGGTAAAGAAGATTTGAAAATTGGCGAATATGCCATAAAATCGTTGGAAGTGGCTACAAAATCACTGAAGAATGACGAAATAGATGTTTTAGTAACAGCCCCAATTAACAAACACAATATTCAATCGGAAAAGTTCAAGTTCCCTGGCCATACCGATTATTTGGCGCAGGAATTGGGAGGTGAAAGCCTTATGTTTATGATTACGGAAAATTTGCGAGTAGGCTTGTTTACCGATCATGTTCCCGTAAAAGATATTGCCAGCCACATTACACCGAAACTGATTGAGCAGAAAATAGAAACCGTTTATAATTCGCTTAAAAAGGATTTTAGGATACAAAAGCCAAAAATTGCCGTTTTGGGCATTAACCCGCATACTGGCGACAACGGTGTAATTGGTAGTGAAGACGACGAGGTATTAAGGCCAACGCTCCAAAAAATAAAAGAAAGCGGTAAATTGGTGTTCGGGCCTTATGCCGCCGATAGTTTTTTCGGTTCTAATAATTATAAAAACTTCGATGCTATTATAGCCTCGTACCACGACCAAGGTTTGGTGCCTTTTAAAACGCTTTCGTTTGGTCAGGGCGTTAACTTTACAGCCGGATTGAGTAAAATAAGAACATCGCCCGATCACGGTACGGCTTTCGAAATTGCCGGAAAAGGCAAGGCCGACGAAAATTCATTTAAGGAAGCTGTTTTCAGTGCTATTCAAATTTTTAGAAATCGAACCAGTTACGAAGCGCTTACGGCCAATCCGTTAAAGAAATCCTCAAAAAAGGAACGCCGTTAAACAGCTCATTTTTTGGGGAATACCCTTTAAAAACCGCAACTTGAAAGATATAAACAAAAAAATGTTTATAAGTCATGTTGCGTAAATAAAAATTTATATATTTGCAGGCTCAAAATAGATGTTGATAATGAAGCCATTAAAAGAGTTTACCATTCCATTTGTTGGACTGAAACTAGGAAAGCATCATTTTGATTACAAAATTGAACAGGCGTTCTTTGAACATTTTGAGTATGACGATTTTAACGATGTAAACGTTACTGTTGATTTGGTCTTAGAAAAGAAGACTACGTTGCTGGAATTGCATTTTAAAATTTCGGGTTGGGTAAACGTAAATTGCGATCTTACCAACGAGCCCTACAATCAGCCCATCGAAAATGAGTTTACCCTTGTGGTAAAGTTTGGTGATGAGTACAACGATGAATATACCGATATTTTGATTGTTCCGCATGGCACTTTCGAAATCAATATTCAGCAGTATATTTATGAAATGATTGTTCTGGCCGTTCCGTTAAAGCGAACGCACCCCGGCATTGAAGATGGCACTTTAGATTCAGACATACTTAAAAGATTGGAGGAATTAAGCCCCAAGCTTAACGAAAAGAAAGACAAAGATGAGGATATTGATCCTCGGTGGAATACATTAAAAGATTTATTAACGGATAAATAATATATAAAATGGCACATCCTAAAAGAAAAATCTCTAAAACAAGAAGAGATAAAAGAAGAACACATTACAAAGCAACTGCGCCACAGATTGCAACATGCCCAACAACTGGAGAGGCTCACTTATATCACAGAGCACACTGGCATGAAGGAAAATTATACTACAGAGGTCAAGTTTTAATTGACAACTCAGAAGAAGTAGAGAACTTGGCATAAAACAGTTATGCAAGCATATAATAAAACGCTCATTGTTGAGCGTTTTTTTTATGAAATACTTTTTCTAAATCACAAAAACACGTAATTTGCATAAAATTACGTCCAAATTTAGCAGTATTCATAAAATTTTGAACGTTTTTTCCCAAATTATAACGATTTCTTAATCGAAATAACTTAAAAGGTATGAGTAAAATCTCAGCAGCAATTACAGCTGTAGGTGCATATGTGCCAGATTATGTATTGACCAATCAAATGCTTGAGAATATGGTCGATACCAATGACGAATGGATTACTACCAGAACTGGAATCAAGGAACGCAGAATTTTAAAAGATGACGGTAAAGGTACTTCTTACCTTGCCATAAAAGCGGCTCAAGACCTCATAAACAAAAAAGGTATAGACCCAAAAGAGATTGAGTTGGTTATTGTAGCCACGGCCACACCCGATATGAAAGCGGCCTCAACGGCTTCGTTTACCGCTACCGAAATTGGAGCCACCAATGCGTTTTCGTTCGATATGGATGCAGCGTGTTCAAGTTTCCTGTATGGCATGTCGGTAGCAGCCAGCTATATCGAGTCAGGACGTTATAAAAATGTATTGTTGATAGGGGCCGATAAAATGTCGTCAATCATCAACTATAAAGACCGTGCCACTTGTATTATTTTTGGAGATGGTGCCGGGGCTGTTTTATTCGAGCCCAATGAAGAAAATTTAGGACTTCAAGACGAGTATTTACGAAGTGACGGTTCAGGAAGGGAATTTTTGCAAGCTACCTATGGTGGTTCATCTTTCCCAATAACCGAAGAAGCCATGGCTAAAGGTGGGCAATACGCTTTTCAAGAGGGGCGTACCGTATTTAAAAATGCTGTGTTCAACATGGCCGATGCCACAGTAAAGATTTTAGAACGCAATAACTTAACTAAAGAAGACGTTGATTGGTTGGCGGCTCACCAAGCCAATAAACGTATTATTGATGCTACTGCGCAACGTATTGATCTAGAGGAGGAAAAAGTAATGGTGAACATCCACAAGTACGGTAACACGACTTCGGCAACCTTACCGCTTCTTTTAAATGATTACGAATCACAGCTTAAAAAAGGAGATAATATTATATTTGCCGCTTTTGGGGGCGGATTTAACTGGGGCGCCATCTACCTAAAATGGGCCTATAATTAACAAGACACTAACCACTAACTAAAAATTAGTAAAATTATGGATATAAAAGAAATTCAAAACCTGATCAAATTTGTAGCCAAATCTGGTGCAAGCGAGGTTAAATTAGAGATGGACGATGTGAAAATCACCATCAGAACAGGGTCGGATTCAGATAAAAATCCATCGGTGCAATATGCTCCGGTGCCAGCCCAAATACCACAACAGGTAGTGGCAGCACCAGCAGCCGAAACAGCAGGTCCAGCACCAGCAGCCGAGCCAGCAGCTCCGGCAAAAGCAGCAGACGATTCTAAATATATCACTATAAAATCACCAATAATCGGTACGTTCTACAGAAAACCAGCACCAGATAAGCCTTTATTTGTTGAAGTGGGACAAACCATTGCAGAAGGCGATGTGCTTTGTATTATTGAAGCGATGAAACTATTCAACGAAATTGAATCTGAAGTTTCAGGAAAAGTAGTTAAGATATTGGTTGACGATTCTTCTCCGGTAGAATTTGATCAACCTTTATTTTTAGTAGATCCATCATAACCCTTTAAAAATTCCAATAGGCTAATCTCAAAATCCCAATATTTGGAATTTAGTGATTGGAATTTGAAATTTTTAATTCAAAAGTTATGTTTAAAAAAATATTGATTGCCAATAGAGGGGAAATAGCACTTCGTGTTATTAGAACCTGCAAAGAAATGGGCATTAAAACGGTTGCGGTTTACTCTAAGGCCGATGCCGAAAGTTTGCACGTAAAGTTTGCCGACGAGGCCGTTTGTATCGGCCCTGCACCAAGCAGCGAGTCGTATTTAAAGATGTCGAATATCATTTCGGCCGCCGAAATTACCAACGCCGATGCCATTCACCCAGGCTACGGATTTTTGTCTGAAAACGCCAAATTTTCTAAAATCTGTGAAGAGCACGGTATTAAATTTATCGGTGCCAGCCCAGAAATGATTGATAGAATGGGAGACAAAGCCAACGCTAAAGCTACTATGAAAGCAGCCGGTGTGCCTTGTGTTCCAGGTAGTGAAGGCGTTATTGAAAGTTTTGAGGAATGCGAGAAGCTAGCCAAGGAAGTAGGCTACCCCGTAATGCTAAAAGCGTCTGCCGGTGGTGGAGGTAAAGGTATGCGAGGCGTGTTTAAGCCCGAGGATTTAAAAAATGCTTGGGATTCGGCCAGACAAGAAAGTAAAGCGGCTTTTGGTAACGACGATATGTACATGGAAAAACTGATTGAAGAGCCCAGACATATCGAAATCCAAGTGGTGGGTGATTCCAAAGGAAAAGCATGTCATTTATCGGAACGCGATTGCTCGATTCAACGTCGTCACCAAAAATTAACCGAGGAAGTGCCATCGCCATTTATGACTGATGCGCTTCGTAAAAAAATGGGTGAAGCTGCCGTAAAAGCGGCACAATATATTGGGTACGAAGGTGCCGGAACCATTGAGTTTTTGGTTGATAAGCACCGTAATTTCTATTTTATGGAAATGAATACCCGTATTCAGGTAGAACACCCCATTACCGAGCAGGTTATCGATTTCGATTTAATCCGTGAACAAATTTTGGTAGCGGCAGGAGTGCCAATCTCTGGAAAAAACTATTTACCAAAATTACATTCCATAGAATGCCGAATCAATGCTGAAGATCCTTATAACGGATTTAGGCCATCGCCAGGTGTGATTACTACCTTGCATGCTCCAGGTGGGCACGGTGTTCGATTGGATACGCACGTTTATGCGGGTTATGCCATTCCGCCAAACTACGATTCCATGATCGCCAAACTGATTACCACGGCACAAACCCGAGAGGAAGCCATCAGCAAAATGAAGCGCGCTCTGGATGAGTTTGTTATTGAAGGTATCAAAACGACTATTCCGTTCCACAGACAACTCATGGATCATCCAGATTATATTGCTGGAAACTATACCACAAAATTCATGGAAGATTTCAAGATGGAAAAACCAGTAGAAGAATAAATATTTAAAACTCCGAAAGTGATTTCGGAGTTTTTTTATGGATTTAACTTCTAAAACCCAATATGTTTTTCTAAAATAAACTGTTACATTAGTGATGTGGATTTATCATATTGGGAAATAAAATCTTGGTTAACCAACATCGATTTTTGTATCGTAGGCAGCGGTATTGTAGGGCTAAACTGCGCACTGCATTTAAAAGAAAAGTATCCAAAAGCTAAAATTCTTATCCTTGAAAAAGGTATTCTGCCACAAGGCGCCAGCACCAAAAATGCGGGTTTTGCCTGTTTTGGTAGCCTTAGCGAATTGCTCGACGATTTAAAAACACAACCGATCAATGATGTCGTTTCCTTGTTTAAAAAACGAGTAGAGGGCTTAAAATTGATGCGGAAAACATTAGGTGATAACTCCATTGGTTATAAAAATTACGGTGGCTACGAATTGTTTTCAGATGCTAATCTTTTTCAAGAATGCGCATTAAAAATTCCAGAAATAAACCAGGCTCTTTTTTCGGTTTTCAATGCATCTGTTTTTACATTGAAAAAACACGGGTTTCATTTTGAACAGGTTAATGAAACCGCAATTTTTAATCCTTTTGAAGGACAAATAGATACGGGTAAAATGATGGAAGCCCTATTGCAAAAAGTACTTTCAAAAGGTATTAAAATTTTAAATTCGATTACGGTTGAAGCCTTTTCAGAAAACAACGATTCAGTGAATATAAAGACCAATTTTTTCGAATTATCAGCTTCAAAACTATTGATTTGTACTAACGGCTTTGCTTCCCAATTGAATATTCCGGAAGTAAAACCTGCCCGAGCACAAGTATTGATTACAAAACCTATAAAAAACCTTAAGATAAAAGGCACGTTTCATTTGGATCGTGGTTATTATTATTTCAGAAATATTGATGACAGGATTTTACTGGGCGGTGGCAGGCATTTGGACTTTAAAGGAGAAGAAACTACAGCATTTGGGAGAACCAAATTAATCCAAAATCACTTGGAAAGCCTTTTAAAAACAACTATTTTACCCGAAATTAACTTTGAAATTGACCACCGTTGGAGCGGCATTATGGGGATGGGGAATAATAAAACACCTGTTGTAAAGCCCATATCCAAGCATGTTTTTTGTGGAGTAAAGTTAGGTGGTATGGGTGTGGCCATTGGTGGTTTAATAGGAAAAGAACTCGCAGAACTCGCCTCTTAAAATGATAAAAAAATTATTCCGATTTATATTAAAAACCTTCGTTTGGCTCATCGTCATTTCCGTACTTTGGGTGGTGGCTTATAAATGGTTGCCTGTTCCGGTAACGCCGTTAATGGTGATTAGGGCTGTGGAACAAAACCAAGAGGGCAAAAATTTGGTTTGGAAACACGATTGGGTGCCTTTGGATAACATTTCCAAAAATTTACAATTGGCGGTGATTTGCAGTGAAGACCAAAATTTTTTAAATCACAATGGGTTTGATATGAAAGCGATTGAAAAGGCTTATCAAGACAACCTGAAAGGTAAACGCCTAAAAGGTGGAAGTACCATAAGCCAGCAAACCGCCAAAAATGTGTTTTTATGGCCCCAACGCAGTTGGACGCGCAAAACATTGGAAGCTTATTTTACGTTTTTAATCGAATTGATTTGGACGAAAGAACGCATAATGGAAGTGTATTTAAACAGCATTGAAATGGGGCCTGGTGTTTACGGGGCCGAAGCAGCTTCGCGGTATTGGTTTGGTAAGTCGGCTGCTCGTTTAACACGACATGAAGCTGCAGCCATCGCAGCCGTTTTGCCTAGTCCGTTGCGGTATAAAGCAAAGCCTGCATCAACTTACATTGAAAACAGAAAACAGTGGATTTTACGGCAAATGAATTATTTTGGCCCTCTAAATTATGAGGTTAAAGAATGAAAGGCCAAATAGCGATAAAACAAGAGCTTTACAACCAATGTGAGGGTTTCGTCACTCAAAAATTACTGTCGGTAAAAAAGGTGATTGAAGAAATTCAGGAGTCTTTGCTATCTGAAACCAAAAGCACCGCGGGCGACAAACACGAAACAGGGCGGGCCATGCTGCAATTGGAACGCGAAAAGGCGGGTAACCAATTGGCTGAAATTGAAAAGACCAAACAGGTGCTTTCAAAAATTAATGTTGAAAACAGCTCAAAAACCATTGGTTTGGGCAGCGTGGTTTACACCTCCCAGGCCAATTATTTTATCGCCATTAGTGCCGGAGAACTACTTTTTGAAAATGAAAAATTTTATGCCATTTCGGCTCATACGCCTATGGGGCAATTGCTGTTAGGGAAGGCGGTTGGTGATTCTGTAAGTTTCAGGAATATGTCGTTTGAAATTGTTGAGGTGTTATAAATAAAAAGCAGACCAACATAAGTCAGTCCGCTTTTGCCCTTTCTAAGATTTTCTCCTTCTTTTCTTATCACGTTTTTTGCGCCAAGGCGCATTTTTTTGCCAATCGCCAGCCATAATGCAGCCATACGGTAACACTTCGTCTACAACATTTCCCAAACCGTATTCGTCCATCTGTTGTCGCACGTTTTGAGCGTTTTTGTATGCGCTTGGCAATTCGGTAATGTCAATTTCATTTGAAAAGAACCGAACGTCCAATCCACGGGTTTCTTCCTTGAAAATCTGCATAATACTACCGGTTTTACTTTTTCGGTGTTGCGTTCGGCTTACATTTCTACCGGCACCATGTGGCGCAAAACCTAAATTGCTTTTGGTGGTAGCACCTTCAACAATTAAAACAGGTTCGCTCATGTTTAAAGGAATCAGCCTTGGCCCCGTAATGTCGGGCATAAACTTAGCGTCTAGCGGTGTAGCGCCTTTAGCATGGTAAAACAAATCCCCATCTTTAAAAACAAAGTTATGCTCGTTCCAGTAACGGTTTTGTGTTTCAATTTCTAAACTTTCTGCAACCGAATTATGAATCACTTCATGGTTGGTTTTAGTCCATTGCCTTATGGTTTGCAACGCTTGCCAATAGTCTTTTCCTTCTTCGGATTCAAAAGGAATCCAAGCATTTTGTTTTAGCGTTTCCGGTGATAAAATTTTTCTGAACCGTTCGGCGATTTTCATACCTTTTGTGTATAATCTTGCACCCGGGCCACGCGATCCGTGATGTGTTACCATCATGGTATGTCCTGTTTTTTGGGACTTCCCAACGAACAAAAAATGATTGCCATCGCCTTGTGTACCCAAATGCGCTCTTGCTGTTTGAATCATCTGTTTATCGTTCAATAAACTGTTGCTTTCAAATGCCTCCAATAATTCCTTCGGAAATCTAAACTGCGTATTTCTATCGCGTCCGCCAGGGCCAAAATGGGTGTTGGCATGTGCTGCATCCAATACGTCTTTTGGGTTGGCTTTGCCGAAATCGGTTAGCATCACCGAACAGCAAATATCGGCACTGTGCATCCCCGGATGAATAGCGTTTTTGGCAACGGCAACTCCACCAACGGGAATGGTGCCGTTTGGGCCAGCGGGGCAAGCATCGGGCATAATGGCGCCATCGACCAAAGTTGGGGTTTTCATTAAGGTTTGCATGGTGTTGATAACGGTGTTAACGTTATCTTTTTCCAACTCGTTTTCTGCTTTTATGTTGATGGAAAAGTCTGTTGGTTTGCTTTGCAAGGGTAAAGGCTCTGGTAATTTATATTGCTCCAAATACGCTTCTAAAGTTTCGCCTTCCAAATTATTTTCATTGATAAAAACCAATGCTTCTTTCATCCACTTACCTTGACTGTAACCTAAATTGATTAGGTCTTTTCCGGTTATTTTGTTGTTTTTTTCCATATTTATTTCATTAAACCCCACCAGCTTCCCCGTTTGGTGAGGCGCTACATTTCGAAGCCTGATTCCAAAGGGCTTCTAATTAATTACTCTGCAAATATTTTACCCTATTGCGCAATCTTTTTGCGCAGTTAAATGTTTTGTTAATTATTTTTTGTTTTGCTTCCTCTTGCTGTTCTTTTTGGGCTTGGAAGCCTTTTTCTTTTTGGGTTTCATTTTATTTTTAACCCGCGATATTTCGGCGTTTAAGTGATTGATAAAACCATCGTTGTAACCCAATGCTTTTGCTGTTTTTAATGCTTTTATGGCTTTTTTGTATGCCGCTTGGTACTCAAAAAGCAACCCTTGATAGTACCAAATCAGCCCTTTGCCAATGCCTTTTACGGTTAACGCAAAGTCAATTAATTTTTGGGCTTCCGCGTAATCTTCATTCCATATCAACACCAAAATGTAATGTTGGTAAACCTTCGGAAAATCCATCTTGTTGGCCAAAGCTTCGGCAAAATATTGCTTCGCCTTTTCGTAATCGCCCAATTGCTCGGCTTGCAAACGGCCCATTAAATATAGGGCATAAGCATTATTGCTCTCGTAAGCCAAAGCGTAGTTTAGGTTTTCTACGGTTTCTTCCAGGTCGTATGGATAAGCATCAATCGCTTTAAGCACGTAGTTGTTTAACAAATTCGTGTCCATTGTTTTAATGTTTTATCCTGAATTTAGTTCAGGATGCGATTTAGTAATTTCGTTTTTGAAACACTTCGAAGGCATCTCGACTACGCTCGATGACCATGCTCTGTGTGACGTCACAATTTTAAATTTCTTTTGTTTCGGAAAATGATTTAGCAGACCTGCTAATGGCCGGAAACAAAAAATCCGAAACAGTTTTTTAATTGCTTCGGATTTTTCATTGTTTTGAAAAAGTATATTAACTATACGCTCGAAGCACCATGAAGGACAAGCGTCCTTTCGGGAAATTTTGATATGATATGAATAAACACATAGCTTCGAGTTTTAATATTATTTTTTGCTGTATTGCGCTGCAAAGATTTGGATTAATTTTTCAATTTTCAAAATTTATTTTTTCATTTCCAGGAAATTAGCCCCTTTAATACGAAGTATTAACTTTTTTTAAAAAATGCAAGAATTTTTTGTTTTAAAATGAAATTTTCATTCAAAAACTAATCTACGCAAAATGATTGCGTAGAATTTATTTACCTTCATTTCTACTTAAAAAACGATGCAAAATGGCCGTAAATAAAAACGCTTTAATTCGATACAAAACCATTGATAAATGTCTGCAAAATAAATTTAGACAATGGACGCTAGACGATTTGATAATCGCTTGCTCTGATGCGCTTTATGAATACGAAGACAAAGATGTAGATGTTAGCAAACGTACCGTGCAACTGGACATCCAAATGATGCGCAGCGATAAATTGGGCTACAACGCACCCATTGTGGTTTACGACCGGAAATTTTATAAGTATGCCGAAGACGATTTTAGTATTGTAAACATTCCTGTAACCGACAAGGATGTTAAGGTGATGAATGAAGCGATACAAGTGCTCCGACAGTTTAAGGATTTTTCGTTGTTTAAGGAAATGGACGGGGTATTGCAGCGTTTGGAAGACTCAGTTTATTCTTCGCAAAAAGATAAACGAGCCATTATTCATTTGGATAAAAATGAACAGTTGAAGGGGCTGGAATTTATTGATGTGGTTTACGAAGCCATTCAAAATCAAAAGGGGGTTAAGGTAACCTATCAATCGTTTTCTGCCAAAAAACCAAGTGTAATGCAAGTGCATCCGCAGCTTTTAAAAGAGTTTAACAATCGGTGGTTTTTGTTAGGTTTCAATAAAGATAAATTGATAACCTTGGCTTTGGATCGAATGATAAAAATTGAGAATTGCCCAGAAATGCAATACAAAGATTTACAAATTGATGGCGATGAATTTTATAGGGATGTTGTGGGCGTAACCGTGTCTAATTCCAGACCGCAGCGTGTTCAGTTTTGGGTGGATAAAAAGAACGCTCCTTACGTGGTTACCAAACCGTTCCACAGGTCGCAACGCGTTATTGAAACTCGCGAGGACGGTACGGTTTTCAGTATTTTTGTACAGCACAATTTTGAATTGGAACGTTTGATACTTGGTTTTGGAGAAAGTATCGAGGTGTTAAAACCAAAGAAACTACGAGACCGAATATTAAAAAAATTGAAACAGTCGGTTCTGAATTATTCTGAAATTGATAAATAAACTTTAGCGTTTTTATTTAAAGAGGCGTGGTGCTCAAAAAACACAATTGCCCCATTCAAATCGGCTTCAATTAAAAAATAAGACCCTTTAAAATAACTTCGGATAACGATGGCTTTTAAGTTCGATTTTTTAACTGCTTTCAGTTGGTGCGAATAGACTATTTTGCCATCAATCGTATTAAATTCACCGAAAAAGGAAGCTACAAGCGGGATTTTCGGATTGCCGTACAAATGTTGGGGCGTGTTGTAGGCTTCAATGTTTTGGTTATTCAAAACCATCATATTATCGGCAAAACCCAGAACATCTTCTTTATCGTGTGTAGCTACAATACAGGTGATTTTTTTTTCCTTTAGGTATCTAAAAACACTGCGCCTTAAGCTTTGTTTTTTAAAATTGTCGATATGGCTAAAAGGTTCGTCGAGCAATAAAATTTCGGGCTGTTTGGCTAATGCTCTGGCCAATGCTACCCGTTGTTTTTGTCCGCCACTTAGCTGTTTTACTTTGGTTTTGGCAAATGCTTCAAGCTCCACTACTTGTATTAATTCGTCAACGCGTTTTTGGGTTTCTTCCGGAAAAAAGCGCGATAGATGTTTGGCTATATTTTCCTCAACCGATGTAACAGGCATCAAGTCAAATTCTTGGGCAACGTATTTCATAAAATCGTATCCCACCACTAAATTGAATTTCGGGCCAAGAATCTGTTTGTTTTTCCAAAAAATTTGGCCTTTGTCCAAATCATATTCGCCGTATAAAACTTTCAACAACGTGCTTTTTCCGGCACCGCTTTCGCCAATAATAGCCAAGTTTTCGCCAGCTTCCGCTTTAAAAGAAATGTTTTTTAAAACAGGCTTTTTATTGTATGAAAATGTTAGGTTTTTTACGTTGAGCATGGTTGCAAAAATAGCATAAAAAAACCGCCCAAATTAAATTGAACGGTTTTTAAAAAGAATGTCGAGTATATTTTAGTTCCAGCCGCCACCTAAAGCTTGGTACAGTTTAAGGTTGGCCAGAAGCTGGTCTCTTTTGGTTTCGATAATTTCAATTTTGGAATCCAGTGCCTCACGCTGTGTCAACAACACTTCGGTGTATTCGGCACGGGCCGATTTAAATAACTTTATCGATAGCTCAATGGATTCGGTTAAAGCTTCAACTTGGTCTTCCTTCAATTTATAACTTTGGTTGAGTTTTTCAACATTCGACACTTGGTTGGCTACTTCAATGTAAGCCTTTAAAATAGCCTTTTCGTATTCGAAAACAGCTTGCAATTGTTTGTCGGTCGCATTTTTATATTCTGCTTTTATGGCGTTTCTATTGATTAAAGGCGCCACCAAATCGCCTGCCAACGAGTAAGCTAAAGATTGTGGCATGTGCGTTAAAAATTTGGTTTGAAATGCCTCTAGCCCAACTCCTGCCTTAATGCCAATAGACGGAAAAAAATTAGCTTTCGCTGCCTTTACGCTAAGTTTCGCTGCCGATAGTTCTAATTCTGCTTTCTTAATATCGGGACGGTTTTGCAGCAACTGCGACGGAATGCCAGCATCGAGAGATTTTATTGAAAGTTCCGTAAAACCCTGTGAGCTTCGTTTTACGTGCTGCGGAAACCTACCCGCCAAAAAATTGATGGCATTTTCGGTTTCGACAATACGTTGCTCGATGTTGTATTTGTTGCTTTGGTTTTTTAAAACTTCGGCCTCAAATCGTCTTACGGCCAATTGGGTGGCTCTGGCTGCTTCTTTTTGAAGTTTCACCATTTTAAGGGCGTTTTGTTGAATGGACAGGTTTTGTTTGATGATGTCCAACTGGTTGTCCAAAGCCATAAGTTCATAATATGCACTAGCAATTTCTGAAACTAATTGGGTAACCATAAAATTTTTGCCCTCAACGGAAGCTAAATATTCCAAAACGGCAGCCTTTTTTTCATTGCGCATTTTTTTCCAAATATCGAGTTCCCATGAAGCCGTTAAACCTGCTGAAAAATTAGATAGGGGTTCTGGGAATACTTTACCTTCCTCGATATCCAGATTTTTTTCAACGGCACCGTTTCGGGTGTACTCGCCTACCTTTTCTGTGTCGGCACCTGCTGAAATACCAACAAACGGCAGGTATTCTCCTTTTTTGGCCTGTATTTCGTTTTTGGCCATATCGATGCTTTGCAGCATAATATTCAACTCTTGGTTGTTGGACAAAGCCGTATCTATTAACGTTTGCAAATTAGGATCCGAAAAAAAATCCTTCCAATTAACGTTGGCCGTGTTGGATGTGTCCGTTATTTGATTTTGGAACGTCTCTGGTACAGCGAGGTTCGCTTCTCTTACGGTTTTGGTGGGCACACAGGCATACATAAAAAGTATGATGAGTGTGCCGCTCCAAAAAGGGGTAAGGCGTTTCAATGATTTTTTAGATCTATTCATTGTTTCTTTTTTTAGTGAGTTTTTTCAATAGTTTGGTAAGCTTGCCAATGCTTGCTGTATTGATTTTTGTTTGGTTTTCGGCTTCGCTATTTCTAATGAATTCTTCTGAAAGGGTTTCGGTAGATTCGTCCTTAATCAAACTTCTGCCTTCCGAAAGTTTAGCAAAAACAAAATACAGCCCTGGGATTAACAACCCCCCGAATAGAGTACCGATAAGCATACCGCCCATCGCAGACCCGCCAATGGTCCTGTTTCCAATGGCGCCGACACCAGTGGCTATAACGAGGGGAATCAACCCAGCGATAAAGGCAAATGAAGTCATTAAAACAGGCCTGAATCTGGCTTTGGCACCTTCAATGGCTGCTTCTAAAACTGTAGCACCCTGCTGGTGTTTCTGTACCGCATATTCAACAATTAATACGGCGTTTTTGCCTAAAAGGCCAACCAACATGATTACCCCTATTTGGGCATAAACATCGTTGGCCAGCCCCATCATTTTTAAAAAGAGGAATGAGCCGAAAACCCCAACGGGCAAAGATAAAATAACGGTAAGGGGCAAAATGAAACTTTCGTATTGGGCAGCCAAAACAAAATACACAAAAACGAGTACCACAATAAAAATGTACAATGATTCGTTGCCTCTTCTGGCTTCGTCAAAAGAAAGGCCTTCCCAAGCTATATCGTAACCTCTGGGCAATTTTTGCGCTGCCACTTCTTTAATGGCTTGTATGGCATCGCCACTGGTGAAACCCGCAGCGGGCAAACCTCTAATGGCAGCAGAATTATATAAATTGTATCGTGTAATTTCATTTGGGCCAAGTTTCTTTTCGATGGACATAAATGCCGAATAAGGCACCATTTCGCCTTCTTCGTTCTTTACAAACAATTTTTCCAAATCAGTTGGGATTCGTCTATAGGAAGGTGCCGCTTGTGTATAAACCTTAAAAAACCTTCCGAAGCGGATAAACCCTTGTTCGTAGGTGCTGCCTATTAAGATATTTAGGTTTTCCATAGCCTTTGCAACGGTAACGCCTTTTTGCATGGCTATTTTGTTATTGATTTTTAGCTCGTATTGTGGGTACTGCGCTGAGAAAAACGTGAACAAACCAGACAGTTCCTTGCGCTGTGACAAGGCATCCATAAAATCGGAATTGATTTTTTCAAACTTGTGGTAGTCCGTTGAATTGGTTTTGTCCAATAAACGCAAAGCGAATCCGCCGGAAGAACCAAACCCGGGAACGGCTGGTGGCTCGAAGTACTCAATTACGGCACCGAGGTCTTTGGTTTCTTCTTCCAATTCTTCCATAATCTCGTGAACCGAATGATGGCGTTGAGACCATGGTTTTAGGTTAATGAGGCAGGTCCCTGCGTTTGAGCCCCGGCCTTCGGTCATGATTTCGTAACCGGCCAAAGAAGAAACAGACTCCACGCCTTCGGTTTCTTCACAGATGGCTTGCAGTTTTCTGGCGACTTCGTTGGTACGCTCTAAGGTAGCACCGGGAGGGGTTTGAATAATGGCGTAAATCATACCTTGGTCTTCATTGGGAATAAACCCCGATGGAAGCACTTTGTTAGTGATAAAAATACCCGTACAGAACGCAATTAACAGTCCAAAGGTTAAAATCCTTCTGGCTACAATTTTATTCAAAACCTTAACGTACCTTCCGGTTAATTTTTCAAATCCGCCGTTAAACCAATCGATAAATTTATCCATTGGGGTTTTTCGTTTTTTGCCATTGTTGTGCTTCAAAATCATGGCACAAAGCACTGGGGTGAGGGTTAAGGCGACCAATGCCGAAATGACAATAGCCCCAGCCATAGTTATTGAAAACTGTCTATAAAAAACACCAACCGGGCCTGTCATGAACGAAATGGGGATAAATACCGAAACCATAACCAATGTTATGGCGATAATGGCACCACCAATTTCGCCCACCACAGCATACGAGGCTTTGTAGGGGGTTAAGTGTTCTTCTTCCATTTTTACATGTACGGCCTCAACCACTACAATAGCATCATCGACCACAATACCAATGGCCAAAACCAATGCGAAAAGGGTTATTAAGTTTATGGACAGCCCAAAGATTTGCATGACGAAAAAGGCACCAACCAATGATACGGGCACGGCAATGATGGGGATTAGTGTAGAACGCCAATCACCCAAAAACAGGAATACCACAATGGCCACGAGGATAAAGGCGTCCCGTAAGGTGTGCAATACTTGTTCTATGGAGGCATCGAGAAAATTGGATACATCATAACTGATCTGAAAATCGATGTTAGGCGGCAGTTCCTGTTCCAGTTCGGCCAACTTTTCCTTTACGGCATCGATGACATCGCTACCGTTACTACCAAAAGTTTGTTTTAACACGATGGACGCCGATGGTTTTCCGTCTAAATTTGAATAAATGTCGAAAAACTCACTGCCCAGTTTTACATCGGCAATATCGGCCAGTTTAATGATTTCGCCTTCTTTGTTGGCTCGAATAATAATTTCCTTGTATTGGTCGGGTTCGTTGTACCGGTTTTGGTAGGTCAATACATATTCCAAAGATTGGGAGGTAATCCCCGAGCTCCTTCCCAATCGGCCGGGGCGCGCTAAAATACTTTGCTCTTCCATGGCTTCAAGCACCTCTTCGGCCGAAATATTATAAGCACGCATACGATCTGGCTTCAACCAAACCCGCATAGCGTATTTTCGGCTACCCAATATTTGGACGTTGGCAATACCGTTTATACGTTGAATTTCGGGAATGATTTTGGTGTAGGCATAGTTGTAAAGAAACTTTTCGTCGTTATTCTTATCGGTACTCGACAGGTTAACGTACATGAGCATGCTGGGTTGGATTGGTGTAATGATTACACCTTCGCGTTGCACCAGTTCGGGCAGTAAGGGCATCACTTGGTCCACACGGGTTTTCACCCTCACTACAGCTTGGTTAGGGTCGGTGCCCGGCTCGAAAATAACACGTACGGTGGCCTCGCCGGCACTGGTGGCATCAGAAGCGATATAACGCATGCCTTGCACACCGTTTATGGCGGTTTCTAAAGGAATTAAAGTAGAATTCACCAATACTTCGGCACTGGAGCCTGGATAGGCAATAAAAATATTTACAGTGGTAGGCGCAATTTGTGGAAACTGCGAAATGGGTAGTTGTTTTATGGATAGCCCCCCGACAAATAGGATAATGACCGAAATGACAATGGCCAAAACGGGGCGTTTTATAAATTTTTTAAACATGTCTTTTGTAGATTAAATTCTTGATTATTCAGCGTAAAGGTCTAACTCAGACAGTACTTTGTTGGGCTCTAAAAACTTGGTGTGTATGGTTTCGTTGTTACGAACCACCCTAATGCCTTCCAATAAAATGGTATCGTTTTCGGTAAGTCCGTCGTTTACAATAAATAGGTGTGGCAGTTCGGCGCCCACGGTAATTTCACGCTGGGTAACTTTACCTTCGTTACTGATCACATAAACATAGGTTTTGTCCAAAATTTCGAAAGTGGCTTTTTGCGGGATGATGGTGGCGTTTTTATAAGGCACTTTCATCAGTACACTTCCGGTTTCGCCATGTCTTAAAATGCCATCGGGGTTTGGAAAAGTGGCCCTAAAAGCAATGTTGCCCGTTTCGTGGTTGAATTCGCCTTCAATGGTTTCAACAATACCTTTCTGCTTAAACAACTTGTTGTTGGCCATGAGTAGTTCCACTTCTTTTTTGTTACCTTTCTCTGCACTGGTTATGTAATCTAAATATTCGGCTTCCGGCACGTTAAAATACACCCACATTTTACTGTTGTCGGATAGCGTCGTAAGCAGTTCGCCCTCGTCCAAAAGGCTGCCTTCACGTACATGGAGGTGATCCATAATGCCATCAAAAGGTGCTTTTATTTTGGTAAAACCCAAATGGGTTTCGGCCAGTGTTACTTCGGCTTTTGCCTTTGCATAATTGGCTTTAGCCAGAGCAAGTTCGTTTTCAGACACTACGTTGCCATCGGCCAATAGTTGTGTGTTTTTGTATTCTATTTCGGCAGCCATGGCTTCAGCTTTGGCACGCTCCAGTTCCGCTTCATAAACATTGGGCATAATTTGGAACATGGACTGTCCCTTTTTTACCTGCTGGCCTTCATCGACCGAAATGTGGTTTAAATATCCTTTTTCCAAGGCCCTGATTTCAATGTGCCTGAACGAGTGGATTTGGCTCACATAATCTTTGGTAATGGCTGTGTCCTTTTTTATGGGGTTAGTCACTAAAAATTCGATATGTTCTTTTTTTTCTGCTTTTTCGGAATGACAGCTTGTGAAAAGTATAAACACAATGACGCTCATGAAAATGAATGATTTTTTCATCTGTTGTTTTTTATAAAAAATTCTTGGGAAGTGAATGTATAGCAGGACGCCGCCCCAAAACGTACGTCGGGCTAAATCAATGGATTAAAATAAGTATGAAAAACTATTGTGGTTTTTCAAAAGCCGTAAAAGGCTTAAAGGGAAGTGGTTTTCAAATTCGAAACACCTGAATCCTGACATGGAGCTTTGTGGCCGACTTATCGTAATATATGTCGTGGTGCTGTAAATCTTTTTGTAGTTGGAAAGATAGATTATTAAAAAGCGCTGCATTGTAGTGGGCAGGTGCTAACCTATCAATAAAAACTTTGTTTTTTGTGGAAGATTCTTCGTTTTCAGTATCCTCTACTTCGGTAAATGTTAAATCTATGCCATGGCTACTGCCGTGATGGTTGGCATGAAAATAAAGGGGATTTGCATCATGGCTGTTTTCGGCATGATAGGCACCACCAAAGGATGATATATCATTTACTGAATTTGCGTATAGACCAGAGGCACCTACTATTAAAAGGAGGTTTAATAAATAGAGGTATTTAATTAAGATTTTGCCCATACAGCGCGCAAAATTATAGCAATGTGTTTACTTAAACAAAAAATATTGAAGTTTAAACGGTTAAGTACATATTAAACCATGTAAAAGCAAATATATCGGCGTATTGTTCAATAATTTTACTTACAGGAGTTCCAGCGCCATGTCCCGAATTTGTCTCTATACGAATTAGCGTAGGGTTGTTTCCTGCTTGTTTGCTTTGCAGTTCGGCAGCGAATTTAAAACTGTGTGCCGGTACCACACGGTCGTCGTGGTCGGCGGTGGTAATCAAGGTTGCCGGGTATTCAACGTCGTTTTTAACGTTGTGCAATGGCGAATAGCTTTTTAAGTATTCAAACATGGCTTTACTGTCTTCGGCCGTGCCATAATCGTATGCCCAACCTGCTCCGGCGGTAAAGGTATGGTATCGCAGCATATCCAAAACACCAACCGCAGGTAAAGCTACTTTTGCCAATTGAGGACGTTTGGTCATTACGGCGCCGACCAGCAATCCGCCGTTGGAACCACCACGTATTGCTAAATATTCTGAGGATGTGTATTGGTTTTCGATAAGGTATTCCGCAGCAGCGATAAAATCGTCAAACACGTTCTGTTTTCGCATTTTAGTGCCCGCATCGTGCCACTTTTTTCCGTATTCTCCACCACCGCGTAAATTGGGCACGGCCAAAATACCGCCCTGCTCCACCCAAACGATGTTGGTAATACTAAAGCTAGGAGTAAGACTGATGTTAAACCCGCCATAACCGTATAAAATGGTTGGATTTTTTCCGTCGTATTCCAGCCCTTTTTTGTGGGTAATAATCATCGGGATCTTAGTGCCGTCTTTGGATTTGTAAAATACTTGACGGCTTTCAAAATCTTGACTGTTGAAATGCACAGAAGGTTCCCAATACAATACTTTGTTGCCCATTTCGGCATCCAATTTGTAGATACTTATGGGGGTATAGTAATTGGTAAAATAAAAGTAAATATCGGTCTCTTCTTTTTTGGAGCTGAAACCGCTAGCTGTACCGAGGCCTGGCAGTTCGATATCACGAAGATACGTGCCATCGTATTTGTACTGTTTTACTTCCGAAACGGCATCGCGCATGTATTGGGCAAACAAATAGCCGCCACCTTTTGAAATACCCAAAACTTGCTGGGTTTCAGGAATGATATCTTTCCAATTTTCTGGAGTAGGATTTGATACATCAACCGAAACGACTTTATTGTTTGGAGCGTTTAAGTTTGTCAGCAAAATTAATTGGTCACCATTATTATCAATAACGTAGGTGTCGCTTTCGGTATGATTGAGAACGGTTATGAATGGACTGTTTGGCTTAGATAAATCTTTTATCAATAATTTATTTCCAGAGGTGGAAACGCGTGGAGTCAAAACCAAAAACTGATTGTCTTCAGTAACTTTGGCATAAATATAACGGTGTTTTTCTTTTGGCGTTCCGCCATAAATTAGAACGTCTTCTTTTTGCGAAGTTCCCAATTTATGGTAATATATTTTATGTTGATCGGTTTTAGCCGATAGTTCACTGCCTTTAGGTTTGTCGTAGCTGGAATAGTAAAAGCCTTCGTTTTTGTACCATGAAATTTGCGAGAACTTAATGTTTTCAAGCGGCGCTTCAGTAATTTCCTTGGTTTCGGTATCCATGATGAATACTTTGCGCCAATCGCTGCCACCCTCAGAAACGGAATAAGCCAAAATATTTCCGTTTTCAGAAAAACTTAAAGTATCTAAAGCTACAGTGCCATCTTCCGAAAAGGTGTTGGGGTCTAAAAATACTTCGGCGTTTTCATTTCCCTTTTGCCTGTAAACCACATTTTGGTTTTGTAGCCCATTATTTTTTGAAAAATAGAGGCAATCGCCTTCTTTAAAAGGGGCGCTTCGTTTTTCGTAGTCCCATAATTCGGAAAGGCGCTCTTTTATTTTATTTCTAAACGGAATGTTTCCCAAATAGTTTTCGGTAACTTGGTTTTGAGCTTTTACCCAGGCTTTGGTTTCTTCGCTTCTGTCGTCTTCAAGCCAACGAAAAGGGTCTTTTACTTGGGTATTAAAGTACGTATCGACAATATTTTCAGATTTGGTTTGAGGGTATTTCACAAAAAATGGATTTTAGGATGATTGGTTGTAAAACCTTTTCAAAAATAAATAAAAAAACTCCTGCAAAAATATGCAGGAGTTTAGAATTATATATCTAAGATTTTAGATAAAAGTTACACCAATTTATTTTCAATTAAGTATTCGGCAATTTGAATGGTGTTGGTTGCAGCACCTTTACGAAGGTTATCGGCAACTATCCACATGTTTAATGTATTTGGCTGTGACTCGTCGCGACGTATTCTTCCAACAAAAACCTCATCTTTATCGTGGGCGTAAATAGGCATGGGGTATGAGTTGTTAGCCGTATCGTCTTGCACCACAACACCGGGCGTTTCGCTTAACAATTTACGAACATCGGCCAAATCAAAATCGTTTTCGAACTCTACATTTACCGATTCTGAGTGCCCACCAGAAGTTGGGATTCTAACTGCTGTAGCAGAAACAGAGAACGAGCGGTCGTTCATGATTTTTTGTGGCTCGCGAGCCAATTTCATTTCTTCTTTAGTATATCCGTTTTCTTCAAATACATCGCAGTGCGGCAAAGCATTGCGTCCAATAGGGTATGGGTAGGCCATTTCGCCTTCAATACCAGCTATTTCATTTTCCAATTGGCGAACGGCCTTTACGCCAGTACCAGAAACCGATTGGTAAGTAGAAACCACCACACGCTTCATTTTATATTTTTTGTGTAACGGATTTAATGCCATAACCAACTGGATGGTAGAACAGTTTGGGTTGGCAATAATTTTATCATCTTTGGTCAATTCGCTAGCGTTGATTTCTGGAACCACTAATTTCTTTGTAGGGTCCATTCTCCAAGCCGAAGAATTGTCAACCACAGTTGTGCCAGCTTCAGCAAATTTTGGAGCCCACTCTAACGAAGTACCCCCACCAGCAGAAAACAAAGCGATATCTGGTCGCATAGAAACGGCAGTTTCCAATCCAACTACTTTATAATCATTGTTTTTGTAGGTTATTGTTTTTCCAACAGAGCGTTCAGACGCTACGGGAATTAATTCGGTTACGGGAAAATTACGTTCTGCAAGAACTTTTAGCATCACTTCGCCAACCATACCAGTGGCACCAACAACAGCTACTTTCATCTTTATATTTTTTTAAAAATTTTGTGGAACAAAACTAAGTATTAATTCCATTTTAAAATCTAAAAAAAGCCCCCATTTTTAAAAAACGAGGGCTTTTTAACAACAAATAACAGGTTGTTGTATTATTAACGGTTTGTTATTTTTTTAACAAATCTCTAATTTGAATCAGTAACTCTTCTTGGGTCGGGCCTTTTGGAGCTTCTGGTTTTGGTTCTTCTTTCTTCTTCATTTTGTTAACACCTTTTACAAGCATAAACATGACGAATGCCACAATAATAAAGTCGATTACATTGGTTAGGAACGCTCCCCACAATACCGCTACTTCTCCTACCATTTCTCCGGCGTCGTTAAGCGTACCCTCTTTTATGATTAATTTTAAATCTTTGAAATCGGACTTAAATACCAATCCAATAAGTGGAGACACAATGCCTCCCGTAAATGAAGAAACCACTTCTTTAAAAGCGGCACCCATAACAAAACCAACTGCAATGTCTACAAGGTTGCCCTTCATTGCAAATTCCTTAAACTCTTTAAGCATAATTTTAAATTTTTAGTTAGTGTTACTCAAATTAACTAAAAAAAATTAACATTTAATAATTTTTATGAAATGAAAACGCGCTTAACCCTTTGTGAAATCGAGGTTATAAGCTCATAGGAAATAGTATTTGCGGTATCGGCCAAGTTTTCGGCAGTGGTTTCTGCGTTAAATACAATAACCTCGTCGCCCTCTTCGCAATCAATGTTAGATACATCAACCATAATCATATCCATACAAACATTGCCTACAATATATGCCTTTTGGTTGTTGATGGTTACGTAGCCTTTGCCTTTACCGTACTGCCTGCCAATACCGTCGGCGTGGCCAATGGGTAAAGTGGCGGTTTTGGTAGGCTTTGTGCTAATAAAACCGCGGTTGTAGCCTACGCTTTCGCCTGGTTCAACGTGATGGATTTGCGAAATAACCGTCTTTAAAGTACCAATGGGTTTTAAAAATTGGTTTTCCTTTTCGGAGTTTCCGAAACCGTAGAGTCCGATACCACTTCTCACCATATCGAAATGGGCTTCCGGATAGTTTAAAATGCCCGAGGTGTTGCACATGTGCAACATCGGTTTGTAACCAATGGCTTCAGTAAAATGGCTTGCTATGTTGCTAAAACGTTCAATTTGGTTATGTGTGAATGCCTTCTCGTTTAAATCTTCACTGGCGGCCAAATGTGAAAATATAGAAGTAACCTTTACAGCTTCGGTATTTTTTACTTTTGAAATAATTGTGGTTACATCGTTTTCATTGAAGCCCAATCGGTTCAACCCAGTGTTGAATTTGATGTGAATGGGATAGTGGTTGAGTTTTTCCGCGGAAGCGACCTCTAAAAATTCATCTAAAATTTTGGTATTGTAAAGGGCGGGTTCCAAACAGTGTTCAATCAGTTCCTTGAAATTTACCGTTTGCGGATGGAGCACCAAAATAGGTTTGGTAATTCCAGACTCCCTCAACGCCACGCCTTCGTTGGTGTACGCCACTGCAAAGTAATCTACATCGCGTTTTTCTAAAAAATGGGCTATTTCGCAGGGGTCGTTGCCGTATGCAAAAGCCTTGACTACGGCCATAAATTTGGTGTTGGGCTGTAGTTTAGATTGTAAATGCTTTAAGTTTTCCGAAAGTGCCTTTAGGTTAATTTCTAGCACTGTTTGCTGTGCTTTAGGCATTGGGGTCTTTGGGTTTGTTTATTATTTCTTCGGCATCGTTAACCTTCATGTTTCGCACTTTATCGCGCAGCATGGCTTTGTAGTAGGCGGCTCGGCTAAGCGGTTCGTATTCTTCTACTTCGCCCAAAAGCACTAAATTATCGCTTTTCGATTTTCGGTAGCTGTATTGCGCTAAATTTCCAGTACGGGTACAAACAGCGTGTACTTTAGTAACATATTCGGCCGTGGCCATCAAATTGGGCATGGGGCCAAAAGGGTTGCCTTTAAAATCCATATCCAGTCCGGCTACAATAACCCGAACGCCTTTATTGGCCAAATCGTTACAAATCCTTACAATTTCTTCGTCAAAAAACTGGGCTTCGTCAATGCCTACTACATCGCAGCCATCGGCCAAAATAGGAATATTGGCAGCAGCAGGAACGGGTGTAGAGCGTATTTCATTGGCATCGTGCGATACTACCATGTCTTCATCGTAGCGCACATCTAAAGCTGGTTTAAAGATTTCAACTTTCTGACGGGCAAATTGGGCACGCTTCAATCTTCTGATGAGTTCTTCGGTTTTTCCCGAAAACATTGAACCACAGATGACTTCAATCCAACCAAATTGTTCTTTATGATTTACCGTATTTTCAAGAAACATTTCGTAATTTTAGCACTAAAACAAAGCGACTATTCGTTTGCATAAAGGTGGCGTAAATTTAGGAAAAAACAAAAGTCTACCGAGCATAATTTTTTAAAGTTTTAAACCATGAAGAAGAAGATAGAGGCTGAACTTATAGCCATTGCACACCGAGTTCTTAAGTTAAAAGGAAAGGAAGATGTGCTTAAAATGCATGCCGAGGTGGCTTTGCTTTATGAAAAATTATCGGTTTTAAAATTTGCCCACGACCATTTTGGACAAGATCTGCCCACCATAGGTAGCGACAGTTCGTTTTTTGGTATGTTGGATAAAGCGTTCAACAACAAAATAAGTGACAATATTGAGGTTGAAGATAAAATCTATGTTAACTTAGATGAAAATGAAGACGAGGCTATTATGGAGCCCGTTATGAATAAAATAAAAGATATGGTGGCTTTTATGCCAGACGATGATGAAAGCCCAGAACCTGTTGTTGAAGATACTAAGCCCGACCCCCCAAAGCCACAATATAGTTTGGACGATATTACTGCTGGTTTTGATGAAACTCCAGTATTCGAGCCTGTAACGAACAGCCAAAACGGGGTGCCAAATGAAAAAAAATCATTGAACGATAAATTGAAAATAGGTGGTTTAAACATTGGCCTAAACGATAAAATAGCCTTCATAAAACATCTTTTTGATGGCCAAAATGAGGATTATATTCGCGTCATTTCGCAATTAAATACCTTTCAAACCTTTGCTAATGCCAAAAACTTTATTGAAACCATGGTGAAGCCCGATTACAACAATTGGGAAGATAAAGAAGAGTTTGAAGAGCGTTTTATGCAAATTATTGAAGCCAAGTTTAACTAACCCATGAGTAAACTCTACATTGTACCTACACCCATAGGCAATTTAAAAGACATCACCTTTCGGGCTATAGACATCTTAAAAACCGCCGATTTAATACTGGCCGAAGACACCCGAACCTCAGGAAAACTATTAAAACACTTCGAAATTTCAACACCCATGCAGTCGCATCACATGCACAACGAGCACAAAACGGTTGATGTGATTGTACAAAAGTTAAAAGGCGGAACAACAATTGCGTTAATTAGTGATGCGGGAACCCCGGCTATTTCCGACCCTGGTTTTTTGCTTGCGCGTGCCTGTATTGAAAACAATATTGAAGTGGAATGTTTGCCGGGCGCTACAGCATTTGTACCAGCTTTGGTCAACTCTGGCCTGCCCAACGATAAATTTGTGTTCGAAGGTTTTTTGCCCGTAAAAAAAGGACGCCAAACCCGATTGTTGCTTTTGGCACAAGAGCCTCGAACCATGATTTTTTATGAGAGCCCACATAAATTGGTAAAAACCTTAGGGCATTTTTGCGAATATTTTGGTGATGACAGACAGTTGTCTGTGTCTCGCGAATTGACCAAATTATACGAAGAAACCATTCGAGGAACGGCCCGCGAAGTGTTAGAATATTATACCGAAAAACCACCAAAAGGCGAAATCGTTATTGTGGTGGCCGGAACGAATAAATAAAATTGAAAAATGACTATTGAAACTTTTAAAAACAAACTTAAAAACACACCAAAAGCCATCGCGTTTTCTGAAACTATGGACGTGATAGAAGCCCATTATGAATTTACGGCCACAGCCTTTAAAAACGGAGATTTGGAAAATAAAGCAGGCGAAAATTCAGGATCATGTAAGTTATTGGCTTTTGCTAAATTACAGAACTTATCGAAAGAAGAAACCTTGGCTTGTTTCGGTCAATTTTATTTTGAAGATGTGTTGAAGGATCCCAACGGAAACGGCCACCAAAATATTCGTAATTTTATGAAAACAGGTTTTGAAGGATTATCTTTTGAAGGAGAACCATTAAAAGCAAAGTAAATGTTCAGTTCGGGTGTCGCCTAAAAATGTGGCGGCAAGTATCAGAAAACCGCATAAAATGGAATACTTACCTAACTGAAAAAAGAAGTTTACTCATTATGAGTTTTAAAAACCAGCATCCTAGTTTATGTTTAACTTTTGTATTCATCAAACAAACTCTATTATGAAAAATTTCTTTTTTTTGATATTTCCT
>JAUIKY010000017.1 GCA_030430535.1 Bacteroidia bacterium | reverse complement strand
AGCCCATATAACCAACCAAAATTTAGCCGTTAAAATGATGGTATAAAAACAAACGCCCTTAAAAAGGGCGCTTCTGTTTAAAGTTTTTACGAAATTATGGACTTGTGCAACGGTTACCGTTGTTGTGTACAGTACTTTTTTAAAGGTCATATTTATTCAACTCTTTAAGTCCGTTTAAAATCTTATCATTCCAATAATTTTGTCCTTTTTCACTAAAATAGCTTTCGTTGTCATATTGATTTTGTAATTCTATTCCATAATGCATCAATTCAGAATATTTATTGTAATAAACGGAAATATTTTTCTCATTTTCGTTGTTTAATTCCGAAAATTCTTTTCTAATTTTTCTAGTAACTAGTTCCCAAAGGTCAAAATGTAATTGTTCATGTTTTAATGTTTCCAAATCAGAAACAATAGACCAAGATTGATTTTTGCCAAAGTAGCATTTTATAGTAAATTTAGGAACATTATTAATGTCATAATAAATTTCTATAAATTTTACGTAGCATTGAGTTTCAGCGATTGTAATGTTCTTATCTTCTGGCGGATTTCCTTTAAAATCAGTCCATTTTAATTTTATCGATTTATTCCATTCAATTAATGAGTCAGTCGCTATTTTGTTTTGTGTGAATCCTAATTTAGAAGCGAAAACTAAAACCAAAATAGATAAAACTAACTTCATTTTGAGTTTTTTTTGGGTATTGTACACAACGGCTTCGTATAACCCGTCAGTTATCGGACTAAGTTAGCCAAAAGATTTTAGTTATTTACTAGCTTAAGCAATTCCGAGTGGATTCGGACGTAGTCGAATCCGCCGTAATTGCGGTTATACATCTTAAGTTTACAATCTATTAAATTAGATGTATTAATCAGAAAGAACAAAAGAGAGAAATAAGGTTATGTTATACGCTGGGACTATAGATTCCGTCAACATTGATAACCCTCTCTCTTTTACTACCTAGACTTCGTTCAGTTCTGTGAGACCTAGATCTCGGTTTTAAGTTGTTGAAATGTGGGTAGCGGTGTTCTTTCCAAATTCAGTTCTTATGAATAAAGATAGAAAAATTTATGGTGTTGACATCAGTAAAAGCGTGCTGGACATCTACAATCCCGAGCAAGGGCATTTCCAGTTAAAAAATGACGAGCCGGGTTTTAAGCAGTTACTAAAAAAGTTGCCAAAAACAGCTCAGGTAGTAATGGAGGCCACGGGTTATTACCATTATAGGCTGGCACAGTTCCTTCATAAAAACGGAGTGTTGGTCTCAGTGATAAACCCCTTATCGGTAAAGCGGTTCATCCAGATGAAATTGGCAAAGGTAAAGACCGATAAGAGCGATTCAAGATCGATATGTGAGTACGGCACGGTAAACGAGGTTCCCTTGTACAGTGCCCTGACGGATGTCCAGTCAGAGTGCCTTCAGCTCTTTAGGTTACTGGACAGTTACGTAAAAAAGAGTACCGCGACAAAAAACAAGCTGCACGGGGAAGAGGTTTTGGGTATCCCCTCAAGGACAGTTTACAGGTCGCTGAGGCGAGATCTAAAACACCTAAAGAATGAGATTGCAATATTGGAGGAACGGTTGCTTGAATTAGTGAAAAGGGACCAGCAGGCGCAATTGACCTTGTTGCAGACCATCCCTGGGATAGGCCTAAAGACGGCATTGTTTTTAATAGTGGTTACCGATGGGTTTAAGAAGTTTGAGAGCGCAAAGCAACTGTGCAGCTATGTAGGGATTACCCCAACCATTAGGGAGTCGGGAAGTAGTGTGAGGGGGCGTAGCAGGATAAGTAAAGTGGGCAATAGGAAGCTACGGAACTTGGTGTTTTTGGCAGCATTATCGGCATATAAATATAATAGGGCGTGTAAGGCATTGTTCGATAGGATTGTGGCAAAGGGAAAGAGCAAAAAACTGGCATTGATAGCCGTGGCAAACAAACTGTTGAAACAGGCATTTGCCATTGCAAAAAGTGGACTGCCCTATAATGAGGACTTTGTTTCTAAATTAGCTTGAAATTGCTTGTTTTTTAACTCAGTTCTTTGTTGGCAACAGTTTTTTATTTATCACCATCTCCAATTGGTACTATGACAAAAGCCCATTCAGCATCATCAGGAACTTTATAAATGTCTAAATATTTTCCTCCAAGTCCACTAACTTGAGATTTTTTGTCCTCAACTTCAAGTCCATAAGTTTCTCCAAACATAAATTCCACTCCATTTTCTAATTTTAGAGTGTCAGTATCTTTGAGATTAAAAACTTTAAATTCATTCGGTTTTATTCTTAAATTACCAATGATACCGATTCCGTCAGAAGTTTCATTGTAAATAAATACTTTGTATGTTTTTCCAGTTTTATTGTATTTGGCAGGAATTATAGAAATTTCATTTCCTTTTTCGATGAAAACGTTTCCATTAGAATCAGTCCATTTTTCCACTTTTTCAGAATCAGTTTTTTGTTTCGATTCCGTAGACTTTTCATTCACATTTTCTGATGTTTTCTTTTCAGTTTCTTTCTGACCGCAAGCAGTTAATGTCAAAAGAACTATAAATATTTTAATGTATTTCGTCATTTCTTAAATTGTTGCCAACATTTGGCTAAACGCAATTGCGTTTAGCCCCATTAAATTTACTCTAGTAAATATAAAACGAAAATAACCGAAATTTTTTACAAAACCAATTTAAGATTTGTTAATTCAAAGCGGCTTTATAAACCTCTAAACAACGCTCGCGGGCAAATTTGTGGTCCACCATTTTTTCGGGGTAAGTGAGTTCCTGTAAATCGGGTACCCAGGTTTTAATGTATTCGTGGTTTTTATCGAACTTATCTATTTGTGTAATGGGGTTAAAAATCCTAAAATAGGGTGCGGCATCTACACCGCTGCCGGCTACCCATTGCCAGTTGCCCACGTTACTGGCCATTTCGTAATCGTGCAGCTTTTCGGCAAAATAGGCTTCGCCCCAACGCCAATCAATAAGTAGGTGTTTACATAAAAAACTACCCACCAACATGCGTACGCGGTTGTGCATAAAGCCTGTTTCGTTGAGTTGGCGCATACCGGCATCTACCAATGGATAACCTGTTTTACCTTCACACCATCGTTTAAATTCGTCTTCGTTGTTGCGCCATTCAATGCGGTCGTATTTGGGCTTAAAACTTTCTGTAACCGTATGCGGAAAGTGCCATAAAATCTGCATAAAAAACTCCCGCCAAATAAGTTCTTGCCAAAAGGTTTCGTTGTTTTCCGCAATGGCTTTTTTTATCATTTTACGGATGCTTACCGTGCCAAACCGTAAATGCGGACCCAGACGGGAAGTGGCATCTTTAGCAGGATAGTTCCGTTTATTTTCATATTCTTGGATGAGCGTTGGTGTAACGGTATATTCTTCAATTTTTTGTGATGCCCTTTTAAACCCCATATCAGATAAGGACAGGTTGGGCAGCCTCGTGTGTTTTACTAAATTATCCAAATAAGGGTTGGTGTAATAAATATCGAGACTGTAGTTTTTGAATGTTTCTTTCCAGGTTTTCATGTATGGCGTGTACACCACATAGGGATCGCCGTCGTTTTTAACCACCTCGTCTTTTTCAAAAATCACTTGGTCTTTGTAAGTTTTAAAGGCCACATTGTGCTTTTCCAAAAGTGATTTTATGGCATTGTCGCGCTCGGTAGCATAGGGCTCGTAGTCGTGGTTGGTGAAAACCGTGTTGATTTCGTATTCTTCAATCAAGTTTTTAAAGATGTCTTCTGGAGTGCCATAAAACATAGCAATGCTGCTTTCCCTTTCTTTTTGGAGGGTGTCTCGCATGCTTTGAAGCGTTTCAAAAATAAAGGTGACGCGGGCGTCGTTTTCGGGTAATTTATCAAGAATATTCTTGTCGAAAATAAAAATAGGCAATACTGGGCGGTCGCTTTTTAGGGCTTCGTAAAAACCGAGGTTGTCGTCCAGCCTTAAATCACGGCGAAACCAAAAAATATTTAAGGGTTCTTTCATGTGGTTATACTGATGTTTTTAGGTGTTTTACGGGGTCTTGGTGTTGGTAGGTTCCAAAAAGTTCTTCCAATTTCTGTTGTCTGTAACTGAAAATTTCTTCCAATTTAGGCTTTACTAAAATGGGGTGAACCAGTTGCCCGAGCATGCCGAAAGGAAGCTTATAATCAATAATATCTTCCATTTCTACACCGCCATTAATTTCCTTTAAAAAATGTTTGTGGTGCCACAGTGCGTAAGGGCCAAAACGTTGCTCGTCAACAAAATATTCTTGGTGCACACTATGGGTGATTTCGGTAACCCACTTTGTTTTTATGCCCAGCACAGGTGTAACAATATATTGTATAATCTGACCGGCAAACATAGGCCTGTCGGCTCCCGATAAAATATGGAACCCCATATAATCGGGTGTAATAACCTTTAGGTTTTTAGGATTCGATAAAAAACGCCAGGCTTCCTCAATGGAAATGGGTAAATTTTGTTTTTTATGCAATCTGTAAATTTTCATGCGGTGTAATTATTGAATGGGTGGCGTTAATTATAAATTAAAATATAAGCATTTAATGATGTCGCAACGCACAACCATATTAAATAGGGTAAAATTAAAAGGCTTTTGGCGTGCAGTGTTTTATAATATGAAACGAGAAATGTGGCCAATAGTAGCGTTAAAAGTACGATAGCCGCAAGCCCCAATCCCACTTGATGTTGGTTAAAAAAGATGTAATTCCAAATAACATTGAGAAAAAACTGCACACCAAATAAGGCCACCACTTTATTGGAGGGTTTAGCTTGATATAAAAAGGCCATATATATTGAAAAGCAAACCATGATAGTACTCCAAGCCGCGCCAAACACCCAACCTGGTGGGGTCCAAGGTGCTTTGTTTAGGTTTTGGTACCATGCGGTCTGTGGGCCGTTGTCCATAAGCCACGTGCCAATAGCCAACGCACCGAAATTAATCACCAAAAAAATTACGATGTATTTAAGCAACTTCATGTTTCAAACTGTTCAAGGTTTTGGCAATTTCTTGTGCTTGCGCATATTTTTTATCGCTGGCAGCCCTATTAATAGAGGAGAGGTCATGCCATTCTCTCATCAATTTTTTGAATTGATTTTCTAATTTTTCTTTTTCTGACTTTTTCTTGAAAAAATTGAACATAGCTGATTTGTTTTTAAGGGTTATATTTTGAAACTCACAATGCCGCAGTCCATTTCGAATATTTGTCCAGAAATGGAGGCGGCTTTATCTGAAATTAAAAAGGAGGCCATATTGGCGACTTCCTTCGGGTTGAGATATTTTTTAAGCGGATGCCTATCTGTGATATTCTCTTTCATCTTATCGTTTCTCAGTAACTTTGATGCCAGGTCAGTATCGGTTACGGTGGGCGCAATGGCATTGACCCGCACGGTGGGAGCAAGCTCGGCACCCAACGATTTTACTAGGCCTTCAACACCCGATTTTGCAGTAGCAATACTGGCGTGAAAAGGCATGCCCAATTTAGAAGCCACTGTACTAAACATAAGTATGGCCGGGTGGTTTCCTTCCTTTAATATGGGAAGGTATTTTTGAATGGCTTTTACAGCCCCGATAACGTTAATTTCAAAATCAGATTTAAAATCATCAACGCTCAATCTGTTGATAGGTTTCAGGTTGATGCTGCCCGGACAATAAACAAGGGCATCGGCATTTTCAATATCTGGTAAATTGTCGGTAAGAATGTCGCACTGGAGGTGCGATAAGTTGGAGTGGGTTTGTTTGGGCTCAGTTCTGCTGATGTTTACAATCTTGTGAGTGTCGATTAAACAATCAACAATGGCGTTTCCAATGCCCTTACTACCACCAATTATAATTATTGTTTTCATATGGTTTCAGGGCATTTTTTAAACTTATGGCCTGCCCTTTAGCCGTTTTTCAATTTTTTGTTTTATCGCAGTTAAGCGTTTCATAAGATCCATGATTTTAGGATCTTTGTCTTCTTTATAGATATCATTTAAGCTTAATATCAGGTCTTTTACTTCTCTCGACGATTCAATACGCTCGCTGGTTGTTTTAAAGGTGTGCTTGCGTTGCTCAAATGCTAAAGCTCGGTCAATAATCTTCATAGTTTTTATTTTATCCTGTATATTGAATATAATTGAAACATGTGCTGTTTCATGAATTTGACAATATAGTAAAATCTATGATATTTGATGTTTTTATGCTCTTATTTTATAAAAAATTTAATAAAACACAGTGGTTTTGACCAAAATTTGAGTAGTTTTAAAGATTACGCGGTTAAGGGAGCGCCTTTTAAGCGCTTTTCAACTTTTTGTTTTATGGCCGTGAGCCGTTTCATGATATCCATAATGTTCTCGTCTTTTTTCTGTTTGTAAATTTGATTCAAGTCTAAAATAAGTCGTTTGGCTTCTCTAGAAATCTTGACTCTATCACTGGTTGAGAGCGATTTCATTTTACGCTGCTCAAACTCCAAAGCTTGATTTATTACATCCATAATTTTAACTTTTAATATAGTTCTGAAATTCCGTGATTTTTTCGGGCGTGTTGAATTGCCCTCCATAATAAGAGGTAATGGTTAAAGAGGTGTCGTCTTTAATGCCTCGTGATGATACGCACAAGTGCTTGGCTTCAATAATAACGGCCACATCTTCAGTATTTAAAATATGCTTGAGTTCTTCTGCAATTTGATTGGTTAACCGTTCTTGAACTTGAGGTCTTTTAGCATAGTATTGTACTATACGGTTTAACTTTGACAGCCCAATCACCCGGCCAGATGAAATGTAGGCTACATGTGCTTTCCCGATAATGGGTACAAAATGGTGTTCGCAGTTTGAATAAAATGAAATGTCTTTTTCAACAAGCATTTGGTGGTATTGATACGTGTTGTTGAACAGCGCCACTTTTGGCTTATTGTTCGGATTCAATCCAGAAAAAATTTCATCGATGTACATTTTAGCAATGCGCTGCGGTGTTCCTTTCAAAGAGTCGTCATTAAGGTCCAGCCCCAAAACATCCAAAACTTCTTCAAATAATAGCGTTAAACGTTCTTTTTTCTCTTGGTCGCTCATTTTATGGGCATCTAGTTTCATCGGGGTATTTAAACCCGTATATAAATGGTCGTCCCCTATCTCATCAACAGATAAACCGTTTAAATGGTGTCCGTTAATTTTGCCGTTAATTGTTTCCGTACTCATGCTTTTCTTTTTTTATTTTGAAATTTTTAATGAAACCAAGAGCCTTAGCGTTTTGATAATCTGTTTTGGGAGATGTGTTTTTGTTTTGAACTCTTGAAACTACCAACTTTAAATTCCCTTAGTTTTTTATGTTTTGTTTTTCGGCCCTGAACTCTTTTGCGCCACATTTTAAAACTGTTTCGTTTCATTTTTTTTCGCATTAACTCAATAACCTCTTGTTCTTTTAAGCCAAACTGAAATGTGATGGCTTCAAAAGTGGTGCGGTCTTCCCAGGCCATTTCAATAATCCTATTTTCTTCTCTCGGTGTAAAGATCATGGGCTACGGAAATTATATTGCGCATCGTGCTTAATTTTTTCATCCATCATTTTTTCAAAAAACTTTTTGTTCTCCTTGAAGGTTTTGTTGTTTTTAAAATGAATAAAGCTACTTTGGGCGTGAATGCTTATGCCATTGGTTCGGTACATCACCAAATGATAATAGGGAATAGCCCAGGTGTAGGTTTTTAAGCCTTTGTTGATATAAATGAGGATGCCTTTTTTACGGAGCTCGATATTGGCATAATTAACGTCTGAAACCAAATTCATATAAGATGCTAAATTCGGACTAACCTCGGCTATAATCATGCGCTTTGATCCCACACCCTTCATTTTAAAGGATTCCAAAAACGTAAAAGGCTTGCCTACCATATCTTCCAGAAGGGGCTTGTGCTCTTTATTATTATATGTGGAATCTAAAATCATCGTATCAAATATACAAAATGTTTAATTATTATTTTTAAAAGTTAAACAAAATATTTTTTTCGGAAGCTTTTAAATGTTTTGGCGGCTTAAGTTTTGTTGCCGTAGTTGATGAAACTTTTGCGGTTGGCCAGGGTGTGTTTCTTTAAAATTCTGTCGTTTTCACTTTTTACAAGGTGGTCCTTACGAAGATTCCAAAGGGTATCTGATGCTCTTTTTCGAGTAACGTCAATATTTACAATAGGGTTTGGGTAATCTTCGCCAAGCTTAAAATTATAAAATTGCTGTTCCATTTTAGTCATCAAATAAGGTTGGTGGATAAAAGGCCGATTGAGTGCTTTAAGCTCTGGCACCCATTTTTTTATAAAACTACCATCAGGGTCGTATTCCAAGCTATTTTTTATAGGGTTGTATATGCGCAGGGCGTTGATGCCCGTTTCTCCGGCCTGCATTTGTAGTTGCGGAAAGTGAATGCCGGGTTCAAAATCCAGAAACATTTGAGATAAGTGCGTAGTAGCTGCCTGCCAAGGCTGCCACAGGTTGTGCGTGAAGAACGACACAACCAGCGCTCGCATTCTAAAATTTAAATACCCCGTTTCATTTAAGCAACGCATGCTGGCATCGACCAAGGGGAAACCTGTTTTTCCTGCTTTCCAAGCCTCTTGATATTCCAATGAAATGCTTTTTTTTAATTTGTGATAACCTTTGTTGACACTGGCGTTTTCCATGGTATGTTCCATTTCAAATTTTTGAATGAAATGGGATTGCCATCTTAATCTGGATATAAAAGGATTGAGCGCCTTTTTGTTTTTTAGCGTTTTTCTAAATGCTTTCGTTTGGTGCAATATCTCCCTAACGGATAAATTGCCCCATGCTATATAAGGCGACAGCCTGCTGCATGATTTTCGGCTCAAATCGGGTTTCGATATATTTAGCATATAATCTTTATGGCGTTCCTCTAAAAACGAGCTTAAATACAACAGGCCTGTTGTACGGCCGCCCTTTTGGAATGGGGAACTCATGTTGGTCGATAAGTCGGGAATATTAAAATTCCTTTCGAGTTGAGTTATAGCGTTGAGGTCTAAAAGTTGGTCGTTTTGTGGGGCGAATGGTAAAGGCGGCATGTCATAAAAAATATCGGTAATTTCCAACCATTTTTTACGGTTTTTTAATCCACGTTGAACCCCATTGTTAATATTCTCATGCCAATTGATGAAGTTGTTTTTACAAAAGCGCTTAAAGGATTTATCGCGGTTAAAAGTAACCAAAAGACCAGTTTCCTGATGCGAGTAGATATTTCTCACTTTATAGGTGGATAAAATTTGATTTACGGCTGCAATAACATCAGACTGTACCACGAGCACTTTTGAGTTGTACGGTTTTAACGAATGGTTCAAATCTGTTAAAGATTGCTTTATAAAATCCCAATGACGCTGGCTGTAATGTGGGGCTTTTAAAAGTAAAGGCTCAAAGCAATAGAACAACAATACTCTACCACCAGAATTTAAGGCATTGCTAATGGCCTCATTATCTTGCAGTCGAAGGTCGCGCTTCAGCCAGACTAAATGTATTTCGGGCTTAGTATGCATCTTGATTATTTATAATATGATGCGCTCTTTCTTTTATTTTTTGAAGTTGGGAGCTATCCATTTTATCCAGAATGCTGTACATCATTTTCATACGGTAGTTATCGGCCAGAAATTCTCGTTTTTCATCTAAAAAATTCCAATATAGACTGTTAAACGGACAGGCGTCTTCTTCAACTTTTTTGCTTTTGTTATAATGGCAGTTATCGCAATAGTTACTCATTTTGTTGATGTATGAACCTGAGGAAACATAGGGTTTAGTGGCAATTTTTCCACCATCGGCAAATTGGCTCATCCCTCTGGTGTTGGTAATTTGCACCCATTCAACAGCATCTACGTAAATGCCCAAATACCATTGGTCTACCTCATCGGGGTTGGTTTGCGTTAAAAGGGCGTAATTGCCTGTAACCATTAACCGTTGGATGTGTTGGGCATAGCCGTTTTCCAAAGAGTTGGTAATAGCATGCTTTAGGCAATTCATTTTGGTGTTTCCGGTCCAGAAAAAATCAGGTAGAGCGTTTTTGTTGTCTAGTTGATTTTTGGTTTTATATTCGGGCATAAACATCCAATACATACCGCGCATGTATTCGCGCCAACCAATAATTTGCCTAACAAAGCCTTCCACTTGAGAAATATGGATATCGTCGCCATGTTTTCGGTAGTAGTTCATTACTGTGTTCACCACATCTTTGGGCGACACGAGCTTTAAATTCATCGCAAAAGACAACCGCGAATGGAATAAATACGTCTCGTCTGTATGCATAGCATCTTGAAAATCACCAAAATGGACAAGTAGTTGTTCACAAAAATATTTTAACTGTTCCAAAGCTTGTTTTCTGGTAATCGGGTAGGGGAAGGTTTTGGTTTTAAAGTAGCCGATGGTTTTGATGCCAGATTTTTCAATATCTTGAACAACGTCGTCTACATGGTTTTTAAACCATTTATACTGCGGAATTTCAGTATCACCGGTCCACTTGTTCCTATTACTTTTATCATAATTCCATTTGCCGCCTTCGGGCTGGTCGCCAACCATTAAAATGTCATGTTTTCTTCGCATATCTCGGTAGAAATTTTCCATGAGATACTGTTTTTTGCCCTCAAAAAACTGCGCTAAGTCATTTCGTTGTGTATAAAAATGTTCTGCTGAAACGGCTTTACATTCAATACTTAATTGATTGCAGAATGTTTTCAATTGTTCGTCTAACCGGTATTCATCAGGATGGATGTATTCAAATTTTTCTATCTTTTCATTTTTGATGACTTCGGAAAGATTATCAACAAGTTTTTGTTGATTTTTTTTGTCATTGATTTTTAAGTAATGTAACTGGTGCCCAGCACTTTTTAAATCTTCTGAAAACTGACGCATGGCAGCAAAAAAACCAATCACTTTTTGAATATGGTGTGTAACATAGTCGGTTTCCTGTCGCATTTCAAAAAGGCAGTACAACACATCGTCATGGGTTTTGCTAAACCAAGAATGTTTTATATTGAGCTGGTCGCCTAAAATGAGTCGTAAGGTTTTCATTTAAAATAGTGTTGTTTGTAACCAGAGATTTTGAAATTTGCCGCTGGCGTCGTAGTGTTTGGCTTGCCGTTCAGTATTGAATTTTCGGTCTCTCGGGTCGTTACCAACCCCAGAAACATACATCCAGTTGCCATAATTGCTGTGCACATCGTAATCAATCAACATCGACTCAAAATAAGCCGCACCAATGCGCCAATCCAACAATAAATCTTTTGAAAAATATGAAGCCACATTTTGCCGTCCCCGATTGCTCATCCAGCCCGTGTTTTTTATTTCGAGCATATTGGCATTAACAAAATCAGAGCTGGTTTCGCCGTTAGTCCACCGTTTAACTAAATCGGCATCCGTTTTCCACGAATAATCTTTCTGAAGGATGCCACCCATTTTAAAGATAGCATTGCCGTGTTTCAGCGAGATGTATTTAAAGTAATCTCTCCAAATTAATTCGAAAATGAGCCAGTAGGTTGACTGGTTTTTAAAATGTTGACTTTCAAACTCTTTAACCTGCCAATAAATGGTTCTTGCCGAAATACTGCCGTTAGCCAGCCATGGTGAAAATTTAGAACTGTAATCGGTGCCCACTAAACCGTTTCGGGTTTTCTTGTAATAGCCTAGTTTTTTGGTCTCAAAAAAATAGTGGTGCAATCGTTGTAAAGCTGAAGACTCGCCTCCGTTAAATGGAAATGCCGAATTGGGATGTGTTTTAAATTCCTCGAAACCCAGGTCGTTTAATGAGGGAATAGTGGTGGAATTGGTTATGTTATTTAATGCAGTGGCAGAATCGGTTTTTGAGAAAGGCCTTATTTTAGCTTGTTTTTCAACATGCTTTCTGAAATTGGTGAAAACCTGCGGGACATCATCAAAAGACATGTTGATGTCCTCGGGATGATACAAAAATTGGTCAAAACATGCTTTAAACATAACATCTTTAGGAAGTGCTGCCCTAACTTCTTTTGACACTTGAACCTCTTCAAAAGTCCATTCTTTTTGCAGGTAGATTGCGCTTATGTTGAATGAGGTTGCGATTTCGCTCAGGGCAGTTTTCGGTGCTGTGGTGTAAACAAACAGTTCAACGTTAAGTGGTCTTAAATTGTCTTTTAAATTTTGAACTGTTTCAATAAGGAACTTGGCTCTAAACTTTTCAGTTTTTTTGAAACCGAAGTCCGAAATTTCGAATTGTTCGGGATCAAAACAGTAAACCGCAATAACATGCTTATGCAGCGAAATAGCTTCACTCAGGCTCTGGTTATCCTGAACCCGTAAATTATTTCTAAACCAAACTAAGGCGGTGCTGTTTTGTTTGTTCTGCATCGTTTACTGCAATATTTTACTTCGTTCCAGTTGTTTTCCCATTTCTTTCTCCAGGTAAAAGGGCGTTGACAAACCGGACATGTTTTTTGTGGTAAATGTGATTTATGACTCAACTTTTACTAATTGGTTGATCATTCCAGAAAATATTAATCCATGAAACGGCAACACGCCATACCAATACAGTCGGCCCCAGAGTCCTCGCGGTCTAAAGGTGGCGGTTTGCTTCAAGAGATTGTCTTCAATTTTGAATTCCAGCCATGCCTCACCTGGAAGGCGCATTTCGGCATAGAGTAAAAGTTTCTTTTTGTTTTTATCGGCAAAAATAACGCGCCAAAAATCTAAGGCATCTCCGGCATCCAAATCGGTTGGGCTGGTTCGGCCGCGCCTTAAACCAATGCCTCCAAAAATTTTGTCAATATAACCACGAAACCGCCATAAAAAATTACCATAATACCAACCGGTTTTCCCGCCAATGCTCCAAATTTTGTTTAAGGTGGTTTCTTCGTTGGTAATTTTACGTTCTTTATAATCTTGAAAGCAACCAAATTGCGGCACGTTGATGTATTTATGTAAATTTTTTCGAAGCCGACCACTGCTTACCATAGAGTCTTTCCAGCTGGACACAATACTGTTTTGCTCAATTTTTTCAAAAGCCAGTTTTACCGCTTTTTTATAAGAAATAGGACGAACATTTAGTAAATCATTAATGTCGCTGGGCTTTCCGATGATTTGTACCCCCATACTATCCACCAACGAAGTGGCCAATTTATAAGACGTTGAGGTTACGAAATACAACCAATAAGATGATAATTTGGGTGTCATCACAGGAACGGTTAAAATGTAGCGTTTTAAATCGCGGACCTCTGCGAACTGAAGCAACATGTCTTTATAGGTAATAATTTCCGGACCGAAAATATCGTATGATGCATTGAACAATTCGGTTTTACCGGCCGCTCTAGATAAAAATGCCAAAACATCCCTTACAGCAATGGGTTGTGTTTTGGTGTTCAGCCATTTGGGAGCAATCATAAAGGGTAGTTTTTCAACCAAATCCCTGATAATTTCAAATGAAGAACTTCCCGAGCCTACAATAATACCCGCTTTAAAAACGGTAAGTGCATAATGCTCTGAAGCTAAAATCTCTTCTACATTTTTTCTGGATTGTAAGTGTTTTGAAAGTTTTTTTTCATTGGTGATGCCGCTCAAGTAAATCACTTGCTTGGCATTGGTGGATTCAATGGACGACTTAAAATTTTGGGCACAACGTTCTTCAAGCGATTTAAAATCTTTTGAAGAGTTGGACATGGAATGGATCAGGTAGTAAGCCACATCAATGTCCTTGGGAATATTTTCCAGCGTTTCGGGCTTTAAAAAATCGGCTTCAATAACATAAACCTGGTCGTCGTCGGCATAGCTTTTATCGGCTCTAAGTCTATCTCGAACAACACAAACAACGGTGTGCCCTTCATTTAATAAAAAGGGAATCAGCCGTTTTCCAATGTAGCCTGTGGCTCCTGTAACAAGAATAGTCATAACGCTTCAATTTTTCAAAAAATGCAGGTTTTAAACCTTTTGTTTTTCCATGTCTTTCGGCCGTTGATAGCCGTATCGTGTTCTTTTCTCAGGGATAACGTAACCGTCCAACCCATTAATGGCCGCTACTTTGGCATTAGTTAGGTTGATGAACCCGTCGTCTTCAATTAAGCCTTCTTTTATGTAAAGCTCCTTTATTCTTCCCACAACAAGAATGGTATTGTTCGCTTTTATATGGTATTCTTCAACAAATTCCATGGCCAGTTGAATGGGCGTTTCCTTTACGAAAGGTGCATAAAAATGGTTTTTATATTCCGATTTTAAATCGGTAACCTCAAACTCTGAAACGAAGGCATCATATTTCGCCGAGGTGTGGTGTGCCTCGTGGGTAATGTCGTGATATATGTGATTAATAGTGAAAACACCCGTTTCTTTGATGTTTTCGTAAGTGTTCCGTAAAACCGTGGTGGGCCGCAAAAAGAAGCCGAGAAGCGCAGGGCTCGAACCCATGTGGGTCACTGAACTGAACACGGCCACATTTTCTATGCCTTCCGCCGATTTTGTTCCCAACAAGTTGGCAGACTTGAAGCCCGAACAACTATTAACCAAATTAATTTTATAAATATGGTCTAAATTATCTATGTCTGATGCATTAAAATATGTCATTATAACCTTAAATAATTATCAATTTTTATGTTTTCTGCTTTGAGGTCGAACATTAAATTATACAATCCGAAAAATGTTCTGTTAATGTATATAAAATGCTTGGATCCTCGGTTACCATTCATTTTTTTTAAGTCGGTGTTTTTCGAGTAACGTTCGCCCAATTCCGCTATTTTACCGAAAAATTTAGCATCCGAAAAGTCGAAACTTTCCTGTTGAAACGGTTGGGTGAATAAACTGAGCATTTCGTGGAACATGTTGGTGAAAAATTCCAATTCTTCTGGCGAATCGTCCGGTCTTAATATTTCTAAAGCGAACAGCTTCTTTTCAAAAAAAGCTTGGTTGTTGATGTTTTCGCGTTTTGCCAACTCGAAATAAGGCACGTAAAAATCGTTTGGAATGGTTTTCATACAGCCAAAATCGAGCGCTATCAATTCGCCTTTTTCAGAAATGAGAAAGTTTCCGGGGTGCGGGTCGGCATGCACTT
Source organism: Bacteroidia bacterium (assembly GCA_030430535.1). Lineage (GTDB taxonomy): Bacteria > Bacteroidota > Bacteroidia > Flavobacteriales > Flavobacteriaceae > Flavisericum. The sequence continues at coordinate 47,087 of JAUIKY010000017.1, read as the reverse complement.
TTTTAAGCTTGTGAATTTGGAACATGTAAAAATCCCAAAGGGCCTGGCCTAATTTATTGGCTGTTTCTTGGTTGCTATTGTGCTGCACAAATTCTGAAAGATGCTCGCCTTCCATGTAATCCATCGTAATAATACGCTCCGAAGAGAATTGCTCGTAATAATTGGGGAATCTTAAATTTGAAATATGGGCACAAGCCTCTGCAATTTCTTTACTTTGTTGGAGTTCTAAAATGTAGTTGGTCTCCTCGGTCAATTTATTTTCAACTTCCTTAAAGTATTTATCGGAATCTTTCCCTTTTATATTAAACATGCTCATGGCAACGGGTTTAACCATAGCCAAATCTGAAGCAATACTTTCGGCAACTCCTGGATATTGGATTTTCACAGCAAGTTTTTTCCCATCTTTTTCGGCTATATGCACTTGGCCTATGCTAGCCGCATTTACAGAAGTCGCGTTAAAAGTATCGAAGATTTCATTGGGGGCTTTTCCAAAATATTTTTTGAAGGTTTTTGTAACCAAAGGCGGGGAAAGTGGAGGCACAGAAAACTGCGCCAACGAAAATTTCTCCACATAAGCACGCGGCAAAATGCTTTTTTCCATACTTAACATCTGGGCCACTTTTAGGGCACTGCCCTTTAGTTGCTTTAAACCATCGTAAATATCGGAAGCATTGCTTTTGTTCAAACGGTCTTTGGCTTCTTTTTGGTTGCTCACCAATTTATCACCGTAATATTTTAAGTAATTAACGCCCACTTTGGCCCCGGTAGACACTAATTTGGTGGCTCTGGAAATTTTGGAAGTAGGAATGCTATCTATTGTTTTCATGGGCTATTTTAGTTCATATTGATTTTTTCTTTGAATAGAAATTTCCCTAAATCCAGAACGCTTTTTATAGGTGCAATGTTTAACACATCAAAACTGGTATTTACGGATTTTTCAATAAAAATATCCGTTTTTTCAAAAGAGGGCGATTGGTCTTCCATCCAAAATTTTATGGTAATTAAAAGCTGAATCCAAGAAGATTCTTTAAGAGCTTTCTCTTGAAGGCGCTCTAAACGTTTTTCTTTCAAATCCAACATTTGAATGCCCAAGCCATGTACATATTCGGTGAAAAGGTGTCTTAAACCTGATAAGATTTTTAGGTTTTTCAGATCATTTTTGTTTTTTCCGAGGGCATGCACAACGTAGCTTCTATTGGCCGTTAAGTTTTCAAAAAACGTGTAGTAGAAACTGAGCAGCTTGTTCCGAGCATCGAAAATTTGATAATCCTCATTCTTTTCCAGAACTTGCAATGAGCTGTTAAATAACGCTTTGAAAATTCCTTTTTCAACAGATTCTAATGAAGTAAAGTGCTCATAAAATTGAGCTTCTTCAAAATTATTGAGCTTAGCGAAAGCGTAAACAGATTTTGGGTTTTCGCCATGTTCTAAAATATAATCCATGTAGAGGCTTATAATTTTATCTTCGGAAATATTCTTCTTCTTTGCCATAACCTTGTATTTATCACAAAGATACAAAATGTTTAACTTTATATTGTTAAAGTTAAACAAAAATATATTCGGAGCACTTTGTGTACAAAATAATTTTCCTTTTTTCTACATATTTGGAGTAGTAACAGATTGAAATAATATGGCCTTCATAACGCCGCTCAACATCTGTATTGCTGAAAATAATAGGTGTTTTTTTAAGATTTAGTTAACAGTAATCTGGAAGCCGATATGTAATTTTATGCAACATGTTTAACTTAAATAAAACTAAAATGAAAAAATTACTACTAATGCTACTCGCGTTCACCACGGTTTACAGTGTAAAAGCCCAAGTGGAAACTCCGGCGCCGAGCCCGTTTTCTAAAATTGAACAAAAGGTTGGACTGACCGATATCACCTTGGAATACTCTAGGCCAAATATGAGAGGTCGAACCGTTTTTGGCGATTTAGTGCCTTATGGTAAAATATGGCGAACTGGAGCCAACAAAAACACTACGATTAGCTTAAGTACAGATGCCGTTGTAGACGGACAAACCTTGAAAGCGGGAAGCTATGCTATTTTTACCAAACCAGAAAAGGATTCATGGGAAGTCTATTTTTATTCAGATACCGAAAATTGGGGAACACCGAGAAACTGGGACGACAGCAAAGTGGCTGCAAAAGTAACTGCAGATGTTTACAATATGCCCGTAAAAATAGAGACATTTACCATAACCTTTGATGATTTAACCAGTAATTCGGCCGTTTTGGGTATGCTTTGGGAAGATGTGTACGTGGGTGTTAAAATAGAGGTGCCTACTGATGATTTAGTATCGAAATCTATTTCAAAGGTGATGAATGGCCCTGGAGCAGGCGATTACTATTCTGCTGCGGTGTATTATCTACAGGAAGGAAAGGACATCAACCAAGCAAAAAAATGGATAGATAAAGCTATTGCCATGTCTGGAGAAAATGCCCCATTTTGGCAATTGAGACAGCAATCGTTGATTTATGCCAAAGCTGGTGATAAAAAAGGCGCTATTGCTGCCGCTAAAAAATCGTTGGCTGCCGCCGAAGCTGCCGGTAACGCCGATTACGTTAAAATGAACAAAGATTCACTGAAAGAGTGGGGGGCGATGTAATGCAAGGCAAAAAAGTTGTCATTCCTTCTCCCGATAGTTATCGGGAGAAGGAATCTTAAAAAATCAAGTTACTCATCAAGAGATTACTTCGAAATGGAATTTCTCGCAATGACATTTATTTATTTTAGTCCTTATGGAATATAATGTAAGATAGGCTAAAAACTTTTTAAACAAAAAGGCTGAATTCGTTGTTTTACACAGCGAATTCAGCCTTTTTTTTTCGGTTTAAAATAACTTAATCACAATTGCCGTCTATGTCGCAGCTATTACCTTCCGAAACCATTTCAAGTTTACTTTGTTTGTTTTTCCAAGCTTTTTCAAGCGATTCGGTAAATGCTTCCACTGGTTGTGCTCCAGAAATACCGTATTGATTGTCTATCACGAAAAAGGGCACGCTGTTAATGCCTAAATTTCTGGCTTCCATTTGGTCTTGTCGCACTTCATAGGTTAAGTTATCTGATTCCAACATGGTTTTTACTTTTTCGGCATCCATTCCTAAGCCCTTAGCGATCGTGATGAGCACATTAATATCATCGATGTTTTTGCCTTCGCTAAGATGGGCTTTCAAAAGCGCTTCTTTGGTTGGGGTGGCTAAGCCTTCTTTTTTAGCAAAATGTAGCAAGCGATGCGCATTCAAGGTGTTTGCCGGAACCGAAGCTTCCAAATTGAAATCCAAACCCGCTTGCGATGCCATAGCAGTAACATTGTTAAACAGGTGTTTTGCTCGTTCTGGGTCAATCCCTTTGCTTTCAACAAAATGGTCGATGGCATTTTTTTCGGGAGCAGTTTTTAAATTGGGATCTAGCTCAAAGCTTTTCCATTCTACTTTTATATCCTCTTTTTGGGGGAATTGGCTCAGTGCCGCTTCAAAATGTTTTTTTCCGATATAGCAGAATGGGCATCTGATATCGGACCATATTTTTATGTGCATAATATTTACTGTTTATTTCTAGGCTTAGACGCTTTCAGCTGAAGAAACTTTCACATTGAATAAACGGGGTTTTAATAATCGAGCCCAATGATTCCTCGAACGTCATCCAAAGTTTTGATTAGGTTTTTACTAAAATCAAAAGTCATGATGTCACTTTCAGTTTTGCCTTTTCTTAGCAATTCGTTAAAGTGGATGGTTTCGTAATTATAGCCAATCGTGGAATAATTAAAATCTTTGATTTCCTCTTTTCCGTTTTTAATGATGGAAACCGTAGAGGGTTCATGAAATTTTGTGTTGATTTTGATCGTGGCTTTTTCACAATGAAAAATAGCTTGTGTGGGTGTTTCTTCAATTAAGGTGCTTTTCAATTGGGCTTTAGCGCCATTGTCATAATCAAAAATCATGCGACAGGAACTATCGGCCCCATTTTCAAAAAACGTGGCATCGGCTTCAATATTTTTTGGCATACCTAAAGTAGAAAGGGCTGCAAAAATGGGGTAAATACCAATATCGAGTAAACTGCCGCCACCCAGATTTTTTGCGAAAAGTCGGGTGCTGGTGTCGTATGGACGGGTAAAGCCAAAATCGGCTTCCAATTTTAAAATGTTACCATAGGTTTTGTTTTTAAGTTCCTTTAAAACGTATTGGTAATGTGGTAAAAAATAAGTCCAAAGGGCTTCCATTAGCAGTACGTTTTTTTCTTTGGCCTTGGCAATCATTTCATCCACTTCATCCGCATCCATCGCAAAAGGTTTTTCACCCAAAACGGCAATGCCATTTTCCAAACACATTAGTGCATTGTCTTTATGCAAACTGTGTGGAGTGGCCACATAAACAGCATCGATGTTTGGGTCGTTGGCCAAGGTTTCGTAACTATCGTAAGCTTTTGTGGCTTGGTGTTTTTTAGCGAATTCATCCGCCTTTTTCTGCGACCGCGATGCCACGGCATACAGTTCGGCATCGCTTATGGTGGCCAAATCTGTGGCAAAACTATTGGCAATTCTTCCTAGGCCAATAATGCCCCATTTTATTTTTTTAAGTTGTTTTTCTTGTGTCATGTTTTTTGAGTTAATTGAAGTAGGCATGATAGCGCGATAACTATAATGCAACCCACAAAATTGAGCCATAAAAAGGGTAGGTTGATGATGGCGAATTCATTTAAAAAATATAGTGTAATCACTAGGGCTTGGGTAATCAAAGCACCCGTAAAAACAGCGTTGCCCTTTACAAATTTAAAGAAAAACGCCAACAGAAAAATGCCCAGTACGTTGCCATAAAAAATAGAACCGATAATGTTTACTAACTGGATTAAATTCTCGGCCAAATTCGCCACACAGGCTACGGCAATGGCCATAATGCCCCAAGCGAACGTAAACCATTTTGAGACCTTTACCATGTGTTCTTCGGTTTTTTCGCTGGTGTTTCGTTTGTACAAATCGATAGTGGTGGTCGAGCCCAAGGCATTGAGTTCGCTGGCGGTACTCGACATGGCGGCACTTAAAATAACGGCCAGTAAAAGCCCGATGAGTCCGCGCGGTAAATTGTTCAAGATAAAATGAATGAACACATAATCTTTATCGTTGCTTTCTACTTTTATGTCTTGGTTTTCCGAAGCTTTATCAATGAGCGTTCGGGCTTCCTTTCGTATGTCATTTTGTGCTTCATTGGCTATGGCGATATAACTTGAAGCCTTCGGATTTTCATCATCAATAAAGGCTTGTATAATCTTTTGCTTGTCATTAAAAACTGCCTGTTGCTCTTGTTGAAGGGTTTTGTATTCCTCGGCATATTCTGAATGTAAAACGAGATCAGTGGCTGTTGGATTAAAGTTTACGGGTGCTTCGTTAAACTGATAGAACACAAATACCATAACGCCCACCAATAAAATAAAAAACTGCATGGGGATTTTAAGGAGTCCGTTAAAAATGAGGCCCAATTGCATTTCCTTAACCGATTTCCCGGAAAGGTAGCGTTGCACCTGGCTTTGGTCGGTACCGAAATACGAAAGCATTAAAAAGGTGCCGCCAATAATACCGCTCCAAAAGGTGTAGCGGTTGTTTAGATTAAATGAAAAATCGAGCACTTCCATTTTGCCACTGGCACCGGCAATGTCGAGGGCTTTTTTAAAGGTGATATCCTGCGGAAGTTTGTACACAATTAAAAAGAAGGCCACGAGCATACCGATAAAAATAACCAACATTTGATGCTTTTGCGTAACGTTTACCGCCCGTGTGCCACCCGAAACGGTGTAAATAATCACGAGAAACCCAATAGCGATATTGAGCGTTAATAAATCCCAACCTAAAACCACCGACAAAATAATGGCAGGTGCAAAAATGGTGATTCCGGCTGCCAAGCCACGTTGGATTAAAAACAAAACGGCGGCCAAGGTTCGGGTTTTTAAATCGAAACGGTTTTCTAAAAACTCGTAGGCGGTATAAACTTTTAATCGGTGGTACAGGGGGATAAATACCAAGCAAATCATGATCATGGCTATGGGTAGCCCAAAGTAAAACTGAACAAAGCCCATGCCGTCATTAAACGCTTGCCCGGGTGTGGACAAAAATGTAATGGCGCTGGCCTGAGTGGCCATGACCGATAGACCGATGGTCCACCATTTTGAGGTGTTGCCGCCCCTTAAATAGTCCGTTACATTTTTACTGCCCCGTGTTTGCCAAGTGCCGTAAGCTACAATGGCCGCTAGGGTTAAACTTAAAACCGTCCAATCAATCCAACTTAAAACCTGCATATTTTAAAAGGTTTTGGTGATAAGGTAAAACACAAAAAAATAAATGGCATTGGCAATTAAAACGATAGAATACCATTTTTGCCATGTTTGGTTAGGGGCTTTGTTGTCTTCCATGTCTAATCGTTTAATTGTGCCTGTTCTTTTAAGTTGTCTTTTCCAATGGAAAGCATATTGGCAAATAACCGGTAGGCTCCAGCCACCCCAGCAGGAAATTCCCTAAAAAAGCTCAATCCGGTGTAAATGTAATAGCCTTTGCCGTGTTTGGCCACCAGTAAGCTCCCGTCTTTTGGACTTTCGCCTTTATCGTTAATAGACAAAATGGGCGTGAATTCACTACCCCAAGAATCCGGGAAATAGAGGCCGCGTTCCTGTGTCCAGCCTTCAAAATCTTGTTGGGTAATTTTATTCGGTACATTTAAAACGGGATGTTCTGGGGCTAAAAATCGTACTTCGGCATGTTCATCGGTCACGCGGTCTCTAGATACGTTCAGTTCGTAAGGTGCCAAGTGTTCGGTTTTCAATCCGCGGTTGGTATTGTATTGCACGATCATGTTGCCGCCTTCGGCCACAAAATCGAAAAGTGCCTGTTGCTTGAATTTTAGCTCTTCTACGGTATTGTAAGCCCGGATGCCCACTACCACGGCATCAAAACTTTTTAAGGTTTCGGGTGTAATATCATTGGGGCTCAACACCCTAACGTGGTATCCCATTTCGTGTAAACTCTCTGGAACCACATCGCCCGCACCCACTATATATGCGATGTTTTCACCTTTCTTTTTAATATCCAAACGCACAATTTTACTTTCGCTGGGTAATAAAACCGTTTGAAACGGAATGTGGCTGTAGTCCATTTCAATAAGCTCTTTGGTGTAGGTTTTGTTGCCCACGTGTACCATTGGCGTCAATAGGCCTTCGCTTTGGTTTTTAGGCGGAATAACCGTAAAGACCAAAGTTTGTTCGGTGCCTTTGTTGGCAATATTCACTTTTTGTTTATCAGGGTAAATGCTCCAGTTTTTGGGGTGCGCTATTTGCACATAGCCCTCTAAATTGTCGCGCCCGGCCTTTACTGTTACATAAATGTCACGCTGCTTATCGGAATTTAAAATAATGACCTTTTCGGTGATTTTTGCCGATGCCTCGGGAATGATTTCAAACGGACGGTACAGTTCACCTTTGTCGGGTAGCGCGTAACGTTGAATGATGTTTTTTGAAAAGATAAAAGGCGTGCCTGCAATTTGTAAATGGAAATCTACCTTTAGCATTTTTGGCGTTTCTGGGAGCCCGATGAGTGATTTATCATCTACACGGTACATGCCCAAAGTGCCTTTGTGTTTTAACCAATACGGCGAGGTGTAGTCTGCATCGCTTTCAATTTTAATTGGTTCTTTAAACGTATATTTTAGGTTGTTTTTTAAGTCGATGTTTTTTGAAATATTCAACTTGTTGGGTGTGTTTATGCTTACCAAAGTTATGGGCACATCACTTCTATTAAGTACTTCAAGGTTAACGTTAATGGTTTCAGAAGGTGTGGCCATATTGGTTTCGGCCGAAGCTTCCAAATACAGCCCAGCACACATTTCAATAATCGATTTTAGCTCCTTCGATTTTTGGGTTTTCCAATGTTGGTTGTCAATATTCTGAAGTAATTTGTAGGCTTCCACCAATTGCGGAATATGTTCCGAAGGATTTTTAAAATTGAAATTCGCTTCAACTTCGTTCAAAATATTTCCAATAGCTTTTCCGCCCTTAATGCGTTTCCATGAGGTGTCGATACCAGAAAATATATCTTCGTTGTTCAATAGCGGTTCACCTTTTAAAAGCTCAATATATTCGGTTTGGTTGCCCCGTTGTAGCGTGGTACCGAACCCCTGACTTAAATGTTGGCTTCGTGCCATTGCGGCTATCTCGTTATTGGAGGTTCCGGTGAGTGGGTAATAGGTACCAATGTCGAAACTTAGCATGTTGCTTTTATCGGCTTTTTCAAATTTTTCCTCACTGCCATAAAACCACCAACTGGTATTAAAAAATATGCGTTTGGGCTGCCAAAGTGTGGTTTGTTGAAGCTGCTCGGAGAAGGCGGAAGGCTTGTTGGCCAAATCGAAGGCTTCCATGCTCAACATGGCCGAACCGGTGTGGTGCCCATGGGTAGTGCCGGGCGAGCGGTGGTCAAAACGATTGATGATCACATCGGGTTTAAACTTGCGGATGGCCAAAACCACATCGCTCAATACTTCGTTTTTATTCCAAATCTCGAAGGTTTCATCGGGGTGCTTGGAATAGCCAAAATCGTTGGCTCTGGTAAATATTTGTTCGCCGCCATCAATGCGCCTGGCCGCCAAAAGTTCCTGTGTGCGGATCACGCCCAAAAGTTCCCTGATTTCGGGACCAATAAGGTTTTGTCCGCCATCACCACGGGTTAACGACAGGTAGGCGGTACGGGCATTTAAATGCTTGGATAGGTATGAAATCAATCGGGTGTTCTCATCATCGGGGTGTGCCGCCACATATAGAACCGAGCCCAAAACGTTGAGTTTTTGTATTGATTTATAAATTTCGGAGGAAGATGGGGTTTTGGGTTTTTGGGCTTGGACGGTACAAATAAAAACGAGAATGAATAGGTATAGTATAGTTCTGCGCATAATGGTCGTGTTAGCAAAAACCAAATATAAAAAAGAAACCAGCGTTTGGGCTGGTTTTAAACTTTATTTAACGGTTAGGAATAGAGGGAAATAGCCGCTTTAAAATTGTTTTAAATTCATTCTTTCGTTTCAGGTTTCGCTTCTTGAGGTTCGGCAGGAATGATGGGGCGTGCATGCTGCTCAAAAATAACTGTTGAATGGAATCCATACGTTTCATCATGTTTTTAATCTGATATGAAATGTTTGAAGAGGTTACGGTTTGAATAAAAAAACAAAGCAACACCAGCAATTTTTATGCGCAGTGTTGCTTTTTGTCCCGATTGCTCGGATGATCAATCAAATTAAACTAATACATTTTTAAATTTCTTCCTGAACCAAGTCACCTTGGTTTCTGAACACTAGTTTATCGTCAAAGGCATCGAGTAAAATGATGCTATCCGTTGTGACTTTACCCGCCAAAATTTCTTTACTTAAGGCGTTGAGTACTTCTTTTTGGATAACGCGCTTTACAGGTCTGGCGCCGTATTCAGGATTGTAGCCTTTGTCGGCCAAATAGCTAATAGCTTCTGGTGTTGCATCAAAAGTGATGCCTTGTTTGGCTATCATCTTGGTGACATTTTTAAGCTGAAGTCCCACAATATCGATAATGTTTTCCTTGCTTAAAGGTGTAAACATGATGGTGTCGTCTATACGGTTTAAAAACTCTGGTCGCACCGATTGTTTTAATAAAGCTAAAACGTCGATTTTTGCCACTTCAATAGCGGTTTCAATGTCTTTTGTGGCTTCGAAACGCTCTTGTATGATATGGCTTCCAATATTGGACGTCATGATGATTATGGTGTTTTTAAAATCGGCCACGCGTCCTTTGTTGTCTGTTAAACGACCTTCGTCCAGTACTTGTAGCAAGATGTTGAAGGCATCGGGGTGGGCCTTTTCAATTTCATCAAGCAGTACTACTGAATATGGCTTTCTTCTCACGGCTTCAGTTAACTGTCCGCCTTCATCATAGCCTACGTATCCTGGGGGCGCACCTACTAATCTGCTCACGGCGTGGCGTTCTTGATATTCACTCATATCTATTCGGGTCATGGCATTTTCATCGTCGAACAGATATTCTGCCAAGGCTTTTGCCAATTCGGTTTTACCAACACCAGTGGTTCCGAGGAACAAAAAGGTGCCAACTGGCTTTTGTGGGTTTTGCAATCCAGCGCGGCTACGTCGAACAGCGTCACTCACGGCTTCAATGGCTTCTTCTTGACCCACCACACGTTTGTGCAATTCGTCTTCCAGTTTCAACAGTTTTTCGCGTTCGCTCTGGATCATCTTGGTTACGGGTATACCGGTCCATTTGGCAACCACTTCGGCAATGTCGTCATAAGTAACTTCCTCTTTTATCAAAGAGTTTTCACTTTGTTCCTGCAATTGCTTTTGGTAAATTTCAAGCTGCTCTTGGGCTTGTTTTATTTTGCCATAACGCAACTCGGCCACTTTCCCGTAATCGCCTTCACGCTCAGCCCTTTCGGCTTCCAATTTGAAATTTTCGATATCCTGCTTGGTATTTTGGATATTATCCACAACTTCTTTTTCACTTTTCCACTTGGCATTAATTTCGTTGCGTTCTTCTTTAAGGTTTGCTAAATCGGAACGCAGGCTTTTCAATTTCGCCTCATCCTTTTCGCGTTTAATGGCCTCGATTTCAATTTCAAGCTGCATAATTTTTCTGTCCAAAACATCGAGTTCTTCAGGTTTGGAGTTGATTTCCATGCGCATTTTTGACGCCGCCTCGTCCATTAAATCGATGGCTTTGTCGGGTAAAAATCGGTTAGTGATGTAGCGTTGCGATAATTCCACCGCACCGATAATAGCATCATCTTTAATGCGTACTTTATGGTGTGTTTCGTATTTTTCTTTAATACCTCGAAGTATGGAAATGGCGCTTTCGGTATCTGGTTCGTTTACCGTTACTTTTTGGAACCGTCGCTCTAAAGCCTTGTCTTTTTCAAAGTATTTTTGATACTCATCTAAAGTTGTGGCGCCGATAGCACGTAGTTCGCCACGGGCTAGGGCAGGCTTTAGAATATTGGCTGCATCCATGGCACCTTGTCCACCGCCTGCACCTACTAGGGTGTGGATTTCGTCAATAAACAGTACGATATCACCATTGCTGCTGGTCACTTCTTTGATAACGGCTTTTAAGCGCTCCTCAAATTCACCTTTGTATTTTGCTCCGGCAATTAACGCGCCCATGTCGAGGGCAAAAATTTGCTTGTCCTTTAAGTTTTCAGGAATGTCTCCATCAATAATACGGTGAGCCAAACCTTCCGCAATAGCGGTTTTACCTGTACCGGGTTCACCTACTAAAATGGGGTTGTTTTTGGTGCGGCGCGATAAAATTTGAAGGATTCGACGTATTTCCTCATCGCGACCAATCACTGGATCCAGCTTGCCGTCTTTGGCCAATTGGTTTAGGTTTTTGGCATATTTGCTCAAAGAGTTGTAAGTATCCTCTTGGCTTTGCGATGTTACACGGTCTCCCTGACGCAATTCGGCAATAGCGGCGTTCAAGGTTTTTTCGGTAACACCTTGGTCTTTTAACATCTGCGCTATTTTACTGTTCGATTTAAAAATCGCCAAAATCAAATGTTCAACAGATACATAATCATCTTTCATTTTCTTGGCAATAATCGATGCTTCGTTCAGCGATTTTCCTGCTTCGCGAGAAAGCATCAATTCGCCACCCGAAACTTTCGAAAAACTCTCCAATTGCTTATCCAAAGCTTGTTGTAAAATAGAAACGTTAACGTTCAATTTTTTCAAAAGGAACGGTAAAACGTTTTCATCCACTTCAAAAATGCCCTTGAAAAGATGTTCGTTTTCTATTTGCTGGTGCCCGAAGCCTTGCGCAATTTGCTGCGCCTGCTGTATGGCTTCCTGCGATTTTATGGTATAATTGTTTAGGTTCATAGATTTTATTTTTTTAGTTTCTCTTTAAGAGAACCTGTTTTGTTTTTTTACTTTTACAACCACATTAAGTCAATTATCTTACCAATAATCTTCTTAGGACAAAATGTCTGTTAATCACTGGTTTTTGGTGACTTTTTGTCGGTTTGTAAGATTTTGAATTTGGTTCGACTTAATGAAATGTTAATGGTTTTTTTGGCCGGTTAATGTCAAATCGATTAAAAGAGAAAGAACGTTTTATGGGATTATTGAATAAATTATTTGGAGGTTCAAACGAACCCAAAGAAGAAAAGGCCTTGCCTTGGATTGAGCTCACCGATGTTAGTCAGTTGGACGAGATTCAACAAAAATCGAATGGTAAAGCACAATTTATTTTTAAGCATTCTACCCGCTGTGGTATCAGCCGAATGGTAAAAAATCAATTTGAATCTGATTACAATTTTAACGATACCGAAGCCGATTTATACTATTTGGACTTAATAGCCTACCGTGAGGTTTCCAACGAAATTGCGGCTAAGTTTCAAGTGGTTCACGAATCACCGCAATTGCTGGCCATTAAAAACGGAAGTGTTGTGGCGCACGATAGCCACGGGGCCATCAACAATCTGGATTTAGGTCAGTTTGTTTAAACCATGAGTTCTACTTATTTATTTGTTTACGGCACGTTATTGAAAGACACCGGTAACGATATGGCCCATTTTTTACACGCCCATTCTCAATGTTTGGGTGATGGTTACTTCCATGGAAAATTATACAAAGTATCCTGGTATCCCGGGGCAGTTTTAAGTGAAAATACTTCTGAGAAAGTGCACGGAAAAATATTTAAAATACAGGATGTCGATACCGTGTTTAAAGTACTCGATGATTACGAGGGCACAGGGACCAATTATCCTGAGCCGCATTTGTTTAAAAAAGAAGAGGTCACCGCTTATTTAGAAGATGGGACTGCGATCGCAACCATTGTTTACCTTTATAATTTAGAGGTTAATGGGTTGGAGCGGATTGCATCTGGAAAATTCTTTAGTTGAACTGAACATATTCATTTTTTCAAGCATTCGATAAGTTTTTTGATTTTTTGGAATCTTTCGGCGGTTTTTTGGCCGGTGCACCACATCGTTAAAAACTGTATTTTGTAAGATTTATAGTTGTATTCAGGTGCGAAAATTTTAGGTTTGCCGCTTTTTGTATCACTTGCTGATAATCAAAAAGCGAATAATTTTTTAATAACCATTTAAAACAAATCAATGAAATTTATCAAAACCATCTTCATTTGCATTATTGCCATTTCTTTAACCAGTTGTGCTTCAGGTTACAAAATGATCGTGCCAGAAACTGTTAACTATATTTCAACGCATGAAACCGATGGCGTTAAATTGGAATATAAATATGATTTGTTGGAAAAAAAATATGCCAAAAAGGAATTGAAAAAAGGCGTGAAGATTGTTGCGGTTAAAATCACCAATAATTCTGAAAACGATTTGGTGTTTGGGAAAGATGTGAAACTGACCTATGGTAACGGTACTGAAATTTATGCTATGGATAACGAAAAGGCTTTTAAAGCCCTAAGGCAGAGCGTGCCTACCTATTTGTTGTATTTATTGTTGACACCAGTAAATCTTTATACTTATAAAACCAATTCCTATGGCATGCAGGAAACAACAAGCACAACACCCATAGGGTTTGTGTTGGGGCCTGGAATAACGGCTTTAAATATGATTACGGCGGGGTCTGCGAATAAAAAGTTTAAAACAGAAATGTTGAATTATAACATCAACGGTACCATGATAAAAAGTGGTGAAACCAAATACGGATTGTTGGGAATAAAAACCGATAGTTTCGATGCCCTAAAACTAAAGGTAGAGTAATGGTCCGTTTTTCAACGAACTGAAGACCCAACTCTTAAATTTAAACAAACGCCCGTTAATTTGGGCGTTTCTTTTTCTAATGATTGACATCGTTTATGGGCAGAAAATGTTTTCATTTAAAGTTGAAAGTTTATTTTAGCTAAAGCCTTTACGGAAACAACCCATCATGTTTACACCCAAAACCCAATACAACCTTTTCAGAATATTGCCATTTGGTGTTATTTGGTTGCTGTTGGCATTCGTTTTTCTGTTTATTGAATACGCCGCAGCACCCAACACTGTGGCCGAAGGCGCTATAAAAGTTAATCTTAGGGTGTTGCTTTTTGCATGTAGTGCCATTTTTGTTTTGGGGCTGATTATTGGCACGATTGAACTTTATGTAATTAATCCGTTGTTTGCCAAAAACAGTTTTGCAAAAAAAATGTTGGGCAAGTTGGGTATTTACATTTTACTCTTGTTTGTTATTTTACTGTTTACCTTTCCCGTTGCGGCCAGCTTGGAGTTGGGCGTGTCCGTTTTTAGCGAATCGGTTTGGACTAAGTTCGCGGTATTTTTAAAAAGCCTGACTTTTTGGAGTACGGCTTTGCAATTGGGCGTATCTTTAGGTATATCGTTGTTTTATGTGGAGATGAGCGAAAATATGGGGCATGGCGTGTTACGCAGTTTGCTCACTGGAAAATACCATAAACCCCAAGAGGAAACACGTATTTTTATGTTTTTGGATATGAAATCCTCAACCACTATCGCTGAGCAGTTAGGACATATTAAATATTTTGATTTACTGAATGCCTATTATCGCGATTTGTCGGGGGCGATTATTGACTGCTCGGGTGAAATTTACCAATATGTGGGTGATGAGATTGTGGTGTCGTGGCCATTAAAAAAAGGATTGCAAAACAACAATTGCCTAGCGTGTTTTATGCAAATGAAAAACGCCTTGCAACAGCGTGCTGATTGGTACAAGACACAGTTTGGTGTAGCGCCAACTTTTAAAGCGGGTTTCCACATGGGTAAAGTCACCACGGGCGAAATAGGAAGCCTTAAAAAAGACATCATTTTTACGGGCGATGTGCTCAATACTACCGCTCGAATACAGGGACTTTGCAACGATTTTGAAGTTGATATTTTGATTTCTAAAGTGTTGGTAGAGGCTTTAAAACTTGATGGTACTTATACTGTGACGCCGTTAGGTGAAACAGAACTTCGGGGTAAAATGGAAGCGATAGATTTGTATACACTGGGCTAATACTTTTAAATATAAGTACTATTGCGTATTGATTTTGTAGTAAGAAAACTCTAAATTCGTTTACCTGTACTGAACTTGTTTCTCGGTATCAATCGATAAAATGAATTGAAACTGCATTTTATCTTTACGTTGTATGAAAGCTTAAACAATTTGTACAAACAGCACATTGGTTTTTTGCGAACGTTCGAATGATATTGTCGAAAAAACGGTAATCGAATAAATTGAAAATGAAATAAATCAGTAGAATTGAATGATTGACAAAAAACCGACAGAATTAAAAATATTTTTTGACCAACCTAAAACTTTTGAATTACAGAATATAAAACCTTTGATGGGATTGGCAGGCTTATACTTTATTTTCTCTGAAAAAACCTTAATTCAATATCCTTTTCAAAAATCACGATTACTATATATTGGAATGAGTGAAAAGAAAACTAATAGTATTGGAAGTAGGTTAACGGGGCATTTTGATGGAAAAAGTAAAAATCTTGGATTAGTAAATTATAGGAAAAGAGAACAATTATTTTTCACACATATAAACTTTGAAATGCTTCGCAATTTTTGGTCGCATAGAATTGAAGACCTAGAAAGTTATTTCATACTCGCTTTTGTAGAAAAATATGGAGTTTATCCAATTTGTAACAATAAATCGGGATACGAAATTTTAAATAAAAAATTAAAAGCCAATTTTATTATCGATTGGCAGTATTTTGATTAAAAACCTGAAATATGGACAACAAAATAAAAAGTGGAAAAGACGTAATTAACGAGTTTTTTGCAGAAATATTAAACGTAGAGGGGACTGACGAAAATACAGTTAACAAGTTGATTGAATTATATGGCGATAACAAATTTACTGATAGCAATATTCAAAATGCGTTAGAAGAATTAAAACAAGAAGCCATTAAGCCTAAAAAAATAAAAGAAGATGGCGAAAATTAAAGCAATCAAAATAAACGGATTAAGAGGGGTTAGAGAACCACTAACTCTTGACTTGAATAAAAAATCAATTTTAGTCTACGGGGATAATGGAACTGGGAAAAGTTCTGTAACAGATTCTTTCGAATGGTTTTTTTATGATAAAATTGAGCACCTATCAAACGAAGAAATTGGAAGAAGAAAAGGTCGTGACGCTTTGCGAAATATTTTTATTCCTGAAACAGAAGATAGTTTTATAGAACTAACTTTTGACGAAAGTAAACTAGATTCTAAAAAGTCTATAGATAGTTCATTAAAATCCTTTAATTCCAATGAAACGGATGATTTTAAAAAATTTATTGCTTCATCTTTTTCTGAAAGATTAATACTTCGCTATCGTGATTTAGTTCAATTCATTATTGCTGGAAAAACAGATAAACTAAAAGAATTACAAAACATAATTGGTTTTTCAGAGGTGCAAAATATTAGAGATTTGCTCAAAAGAAATGGAGCAAGAATCGCACGTAATATTAAATCTGCTAATTATGACAATCTTAAAAATGTACAACAAAGTACGATACTTGAAAATCTAGGACAAAATGCTTATACGGACGAACAATTATTTGACGGAGCAAATGAATTAGTAAAGCCCCTAAAACTAGGAATTGAAATCAAATCTCGTCAAGACATAAATATCGTTCTTAAAAAAATTGAAAGTAAAGAAGATTCCGAACTTTTAAATCAAATTAACTTTTATACAAAAATTAAAGAGTCAGTAGCACAAATTGAAGGTAATGTCGATAACATTTACAATAGCTACAGCACTTTTTACGATTCTTTCAATGCCTTAAAAAAGGCTCCTGAAAAGGTTAAAAACTTACAACTTCTTTCATTATTACAGGAAGGCAAATCAGTTCTAACTAAAGATGTTGTCGAAGACGATTACTGTCCGCTTTGCCTACAAGAGAAAAGTAAAATTGATCTTATACAAGATTTAAACTTAAGAATTGAGGAACTAGAATTGCTTAATAAGGAAAAAGAACAAGTAGATAATAATTCTAAAGACCTTCAAAATTCAATTAAACCAAATATTAGTGCTATTGAAGGCTTATTAACAGAAAAACTTTTCGAAAAAGAAGAGTATTCAAAACTAAAAGAAACCGTTGAAGAAATTAAAATTTCGCTGAACAATCACCTTGACGAATCAAAAAAGGAATTAACAGAAAAACTTGCGGACAAAGAAAAAATAAAGCTTGACAAAAAAGGAGTTGAAGAGCTAACAAGTGAATTGGTCAAGACAATTAAAAAATTAACCGAAAGTAAAGAAGCTAACCTTAAGTTTAAAACATATACAAAGCTTTTTCAGTCGGCAAAAGCTTATGTGGAATATCTGAAAATAGAAAAAGAACAAAATGTTTTAGCTAATCAACAAGCGACATTTGAACTGCTTTACGAAGATTTCATTAAAAGACAAGAAGAAGCACTTAATGTGTTTTTAACAATGTTCTCAAATGACATAAACGATTTTTATACAACAATGAATCCCAACGAAAAGGTTGAGGATATTAAGCTAGTTCCATTAAAAAAGAATGATGAACTTGTTGGAATTACGATTGAATACAGTTTCTTTAACGAAACCCATACACCACCAATCGCCTATTTGAGTGAAAGCCATATTAACTGTTTGGGCCTTTCGTTCTTTTTAGCTTCTGTAAAAGCATTCAATAAGGAAAGCAAATTTTTCGTATTGGATGATGTGATTTCTAGTTTTGACCGTTCCCACAGATATAGATTTGCTCAATTATTAACAACAAGGTTTTCAGACTATCAAGTAATTCTTCTAACGCACGAAAAAGAATTTTTTGAATTAGTATCTAGTGAAGTGAAAAGTAAAGGTTGGATACTTAATAACTTTAAATGGACTAAAGATGACGGAACTGGGATTGAAAGAGGGATTGCAGATATTAAAGATAGAATTAAAAAGAAAATAGAAGATAAAAACACAGATGGACTAGGAAACGACATTCGTGTTTATACAGAAAGAGTAATGAAAAGAGTAGCTCTAGAAATAGAAGCAAAAGTAGCATACAGGAATAATGATATAAACGAAAAAAGAATGGCACCAGAACTTCTAGATGCTGTCCAAAGTAAGTTGACAAAAGCAAGTAAAGAACTAAAAGAGAAAGCAAATATTCCGAAAATAAAAGGAATGCCAATGTTTATTGGAAACACGACCTCTCATGACAATAGTTTTCAGGAAAGTATTGAGGATTTAGAAGCAATTTGGGAAGATGTTAAAGGTTTAATCCACAATTTTTATTGTTCAGATTGCGATAAATTTCTTTCTTTTAAATTTTACGACAATGTTGAGAACAAAATTAGATGTGGTTGTGGAAGTTTAAAATTTGACTGGAAACGGTAAAATAATAGCTTTTGTACCTAAACAAAAGATAAATGAGAAAATAAAGGTTAGTTGTTACCCGAAAAGTTAGCTCCTAAAAACACACTACTTTTCATTTACAAGACCAATAAGTGTAACTCCAAATATAGAAAAACGCCCAACTCAAGTTGGGCGTTTAGCATTGACTAATTCAAAGAATACGAATTCATAATGTTTTTCAGTTGGAGTTTAAGGTCTTCCCCGGTGTCGAAAATCATTTGTTCTTCGGTAGGGAAGGGTACCCGTCTGTTATTTAAAAAGGGGAGTTGGGTGGTTTCCAAAGCGCGGCGGTCGCCACGGGCATCGGCGTAAATGTGTTCAAACACAAACTCGCTATCCACCGGAAAGGCATCCGCAAGCTGTTTGGTGTTTAAGTTGTAATACTCCACATTTCCGGCCACTTTAACCGCTTTAAATTGTGTGAATTCATAAAACTCGCAACGCACAGTTTTTAGGTTGTCTACTTCAATGGCGTTGCCCAAGCTGTCTTTTACTTGGTTGCCACGCTCATCCAACAACAGTTTTTTGCCATCCACAATTTGCTTTTCCTTAATGATTTGGCGCTCTCTTATTTGTTCGGGCGACGTATTTATTTCCCGTAGATTAACGCGCATATTGTAATCGTACTTTACCTCGTTTGTGGGGTTGTTGTGGTACACCGTCCATAGGTTATTCAATCCGTAAGTGCTGAAATTCAACAAATCATCTTCCAATCGCTGAGGAATCACTTTTCGGGTATCATTTACCATTTCAACTAGAACAAAATCCGTTCCTTTTTGGTGGGCCACTTCTATAAGTTGGCGCACATCTTTATAATTCGGATTGATGTCCTCGATGTCACGGAGTTGGTCGTACGCAAAACGGTAATCCATTTTATTGGCTGTTTTTGACTTTAAAACAGCAGTGGCGTTGATATAAAGTTGTTCTGAAGCACCGTTTTTGGCTTCGATAATTTGGTTGTGGTAATTCGAAAGTTTAAAACGGACTTCCTTTCCATTGGCGTAAAGCGGCAAAATGTGCTTGATACGTTCTTGGCGGTTATCCAAAGCCACATAGGAATCGTAAATACGAATGTAGTTTTCGGGGTTGTTATCTTTTTTTAGGAAATCGATGTTATCCAAATCGCGGGCAGTAGCTTTATTGTAGGCCTCGTGGAGCATGATTATAAAATCGGCTTTTCCTTTTTTGTCTTTATTGGTGCGCAATTTATCCAATGCATAAGAAATGGCCTGGTCGTAATTGCCCAAACTTACGGCTTTTTCTATTTGCTTGCTGGTACTGCACGATAGTGCGACGAGAGCAATTAAGCTGAAAAGTAAAAATTTCTTCATAGGTTAATCGTTTTGGTTTGTTCGGAAGGCTTTTCAATTTTGGTGCCAAAATAATTAAACTTCCGATTAAAAACTAATTAATCCGACGAAATGAAATTTAATTTTAATTTTTGTGTGAAAAATATTTAAGTTTTAACTAAGATTTAAAAAAGTAGATATCTGAAAAGCAATAAATAACGCCATTGCGAGAAATCTTATTTCGAAGCAATCTCATAATCAGTAACTTTAATTTTTAAAGGTTCCTTCATCTCGATAACTATCGGGATTCGGAATGACGCCTTTTGTGCGGTTTTTAAACAAAAAATGCTCCATTAAATAAAAGGAGCACTTTATACTAAAATTCAAATATTTGTATAATTGATTATATCTATTTCTTGTTAAAGACTGGAAGCAGTTTAGTGGACACTTCGCCAAAACCAATGCGCGTACCATCTTTTTCGCAGTAACCTCGCATAATAACCGTGTCGTTATCATTAATGAATTTACGTTCGGTGCCGTCTTTCAAGGTAATAGGTTTTTCGCCTTTCCAAGTGAGCTCCAACATGGAGCCGTAGCTATCTTCAGTGGGACCAGAAATGGTACCGCTCCCCATCATATCGCCAGAATTTACGGGGCATCCGTTTACAGTATGATGTGCCAACTGCTGTACCATGGTCCAGTACATGTGTTTAAAGTTACTTTTGCTAACTACGGTTTCTTTGGCTCCGTTGGGCTGAATGGCTACTTCTAAATTGATATCGTAGCTTTTTTTGCCTTTGTACTTGAGGTAATCCATCTGTGGTTTTACGGGTTTTGGCCCGGCCACCCTAAACGGTTCTAAAGCATCAAGTGTAACAATCCAAGGTGAAATGGAAGTAGCAAAACTTTTCGCTAAAAATGGCCCTAATGGCACGTATTCCCATTTTTGGATGTCGCGAGCACTCCAGTCGTTCATCAGGACCAAACCAAAAATGTATTCTTCAGCTTCCGCAATCGGGATGGGTTCACCCAAATCGTTAGCATCGGTGGTTATAAAAGCCATTTCCAATTCAAAATCCACTAATTTACTGGGGCCAAAAACAGGTTCAGTGGCACCGTTGGGCAAGGTTTGGCCTTGTGGGCGATATATGGGAATGCCCGATGGTATAATAGACGAACTCCTTCCGTGATATCCCACAGGGATGTGCAGCCAATTAGGCAACAAAGCATTCTCGGGATCTCTAAACATGCTGCCCACATTTTTGGCGTGCTCCATGCTGGAATAAAAATCGGTGTAATCGCCAATCTGCACGGGCAATTGCATTTCAATTTCATCTAACCGAAACAGTACGGTTTCCTTGTGGCTTTTGTTGTTTTTTAGGGTGTCGTTATTGCTATCAAAAATTTGAGCAATGCGGTTTCTTACGGCGCGCCATGTTTTTCTTCCGTCGGCAATAAAATCGTTCAACGAATCCTGAAGAAAAATATCGTCCGTTAAGGCGATACCTTCAAAATACCCCAATTGGTGCAGAGCCCCCAAATCTATGGCGGTATCACCAATTCGGGTTCCAATGGTAATGATATCGTCGCGAGTTAAAAACACCCCAAACGGAATGTTCTGAATCGGGAAATCGGAGTTTTTATCAACGTGCAACCACGATGTTCTATCTGGATTGTTAGCGGATAATGGCATAACTTTATTAGGTGTTTATTATTATAGTATTCTCATCAAACCTACATAATTTTTTTATTTTATCTGAAAAAATATAAAAAAATGTAAGATAGTTTTAACAGTTAAAAAGATGGTTTATAACTTGGTGCTAATTAACCGTTTTTTGATGGGTATAAATAATCTATTTGTTATTTTTGCCGAATATTTAACTAGAACATTTTTTAATATGCAACGTGACGAACAAATTTTTGAACTAATACAAGCCGAAAAAGAACGTCAACTACATGGTATTGAGTTGATTGCTTCTGAAAACTTTGTGAGCGAACAAGTGATGGAAGCTGCTGGATCGGTATTAACCAATAAATATGCGGAAGGATACCCCGGAAAACGTTATTACGGCGGTTGCGAAGTGGTTGATGAGGTAGAGCAAATAGCTATCGATAGAGCAAAAGCTTTGTTTGGCGCGGCTTATGTTAATGTTCAACCACACTCTGGTAGCCAAGCCAACACGGCAGTTTTTGCTTGTTGTTTAAAGCCGGGCGACAAAATTTTAGGATTCGATTTATCGCACGGTGGGCACTTAACGCACGGTTCGCCAGTAAACTTTTCAGGGAAATTGTACAACCCAGTATTTTATGGTGTTGAGCAGGAAACCGGTGTATTGAACTACGATAAAATTCAGGAGATAGCCACTAAAGAACAACCAAAATTGATTATCGCCGGAGCTTCTGCTTACTCACGCGATATCGATTTTAAGCGTTTTAGAGAAATAGCCGATAGCGTTGGCGCTATTTTGATGGCCGATATCTCGCACCCAGCTGGTTTGATCGCCAAAGGGATTTTAAACGACCCGATTCCGCATTGCCACATTGTAACCACTACCACCCATAAAACTTTGCGTGGACCAAGAGGCGGTATGATTATGATGGGACAGGATTTTGATAATCCTTTCGGAATTAAATTGAAAAACGGAAACTTGCGTAAAATGTCATCGTTGTTGGATTCTTCGGTATTCCCAGGAAACCAAGGCGGCCCATTAGAGCATATCATTGCTGCTAAAGCGATTGCTTTTGGAGAAGCTTTAACCGACGATTTCTTAAACTACCAATTGCAAGTAAAGAAAAACGCCAGCACTATGGCCGATGCTTTGGTTGAAAAAGGATATAACATCATTTCTGGCGGTACAGATAACCACTGTATGTTGATTGATTTACGAAACAAAAACTTATCTGGTAAAGATGCCGAAGAAGCTTTGGTAAAAGCCGATATTACCGTAAATAAAAACATGGTGCCATTTGATGACAAATCGCCATTTGTAACCTCTGGTATCCGTTTGGGTGTTGCCGCTGTAACCACTCGCGGACTGAAAGAAAACGATATGTTGGCTATTGTAGAATTGATTGATGAAGTAATTACCAATTTTGAAGACGATGCCACTTTAGAAGCCATAAAAGAAAAAGTAAATAGCATGATGAAGGACAAGCCTTTGTTTGTGTAGTTTTCTTTAAAATTTATGATATAAAAAAATCCAGCTAAAAAGCTGGATTTTTTGTTTCTGAAAATGGATAATATTTTTTGAGTAAAGCACTCGTTGCAAACGAGCGCTAGCTAGGGGAGTCATAATTCTATGTATTCATATATAACGTAATCAGTGTCATTTCCAATTTTTATGATATTGTTATTTTCATCATAAGTTATAAGGGAGGCATCAAAGGTGTGTGTATATAGAACTTCTTCACTTGAATAGGCTTTTGTATGTGTTAAAGGTAATTGGTTGCTTGTTTTTAAGTTAAATAGAATAAAATAATCATTTTCTAAATCGGGATTGAAAAATGACAGAACATTTCCTTTAGCGTAATTTGAAAATGTGGTTTTATAGACATGGTCTTCATATGAAATGATATTGTTGCCAGAATTTCTTTTGTAGATTTTATTTGACAAAGGATCCATGTTTGAAAGCTCGCCACTTTTTATTAAGTCGACATATTCCCCTGTAAATTCAATTAAAATTCCATAGTCGTCTCCATTACTCTTGCTTAATAAAACAGTGTTTTCGGTTATGGTTACATTGTACTCTTCCCGGGTGTCAGGAGGGGTTGAAAATGAAGAACTTGTTGATTTTATAATTTTAGTTATGATATTATTGTCGTTGTATATTGCTTCAATAGTTGTTATCAGGGAGCCTTGATTCATATTTGTAACAATTCGTTCCAATAGGTTATCGTCATTATAAAATAATTCTTGGGTTTGAAGCAAAGCTGAATCGGTAAATCGACTTGTTTTTTTATAAATGAAATGAGCTTGTTTTTCTTCTTTTTTGCTATTGCTCTCTTTTGAACAAGATGTGATGAAGCCTCCAGAGAGAAAAAAAATAAAAATAATCAATTTCTTCATGTTGATAGTTTTGTTTCGTACAATATAGTGGCTTTTTTTACTACTCCTCTTCCTCTGGAAACACAATGTGTTGGTAGGCCCCCAAATCAGGAGAAGTAGTTCGGTCCACATTTAAAATATCGAAGGGTACTTGTGTGGCAAAAGTTGCTAGTCCTTGGTTAATGGCCGCCGATGCTTTACCAATATGCATTTGGTTTTTATCAGTGTTTAAAAAGTTGGGATCTTGGTTAAAGATGTTGCCTTCGTAGTGGGACGTATCATCCAAATCGTAATTCGGCCCGGTTAAATTGGTATTCCGACTATTAAAACGAATCAAACAATTAGTGAATTTAAAGTTGAAAACCACGTTGTCATCCTCGATTTCTTCCAATTGAAATTCGGGGTTGTCGTTACCATAAATAATACAATTATTAAAATTGGCTTCGGTAAGATTGGCAAGTGTGGCATTGTCATTTTCATCTAGAATGAAATTATTCAATAACAAAGCGGGTAATTGCCTGGCGCTGGTGTTCCAATAGTTGGCAATGGTGCTGTGGGTAAAGTTGTACTTTCCGCCCAAAGTACCAGCAAATGAGCATAGCCCCGAATTGTTAATGACTACATTTTCACCTAAAATGGATGTGTTTTGACCTAAAATACCGAAGCTACTGGAGTTATAAATTTGGGAGTTGGTAATGGTTAGTTTGTTGGAATCAGGGTCGCCCTCGCTTAAAATACCAATGGTAGCGTTTTTAATTGTGGCATAATTTATTATATTGTTGATGCTGCCCTCCAACAGCCAAATGGCACTCCATTGTCCCGGAATATCGCTGTATAAAGGCTCTAATCTGTCGCCTTCAAAAATCACTTCGTTTTCCAGTACATCGGGGTCTGAACTCCAACTTCCGTTTACGTGAATTGAAGCTCCAGGAGGAACAATTAAACCGGAGTTGTCGTGAAAATGTACCCTTGCCCCAGCTTCTATATTTAAAGTTTCTCCATTGGGTACAACGGCAAACCCATATATTACATAGGGTTTTTCGTTGGTAAAATTTAGTTCGTTAGGTTGCAATACCCTACCTTGAATACCTGTGTCTACAACTTCATTTCCGTTATAAGATTTTAAGGTTTCAATTATTTTAGTAGCCTCGTCGCGGGCGGGGTAAATAAATATGGCATCTTGAATTAGTGAAACCAGTTCAACGTTTTGTTCGTAGCTACCAACGTCAAACTTAATGGCATCAATGTAAAGAAACTGGTTTTTATCTACTGATAGATTCTGAATATCATAAGTGGTTTCAACAAAAATAAATAGGCTATCTTTTGATAGGATTTCAATATTTTCAAAAGATTTTCCTGCAATGCCATCAATGTTTAGGCGGTAACCCGAGTTTTCTCCCAATCTTAGCCTAACGCTGGGCACTACAATATCTTCATTGCTCCGATTGTAAACCTTTAATTTGTAAGTACTCGAACCAATATTAGTAAATACGGTATCTAAATAAAGGGTGTCTGCCGAAAATTCTAAATTACCCTTACTTCTTGAAAAATCGAAGTCTTTTCGGCACGAGCTCCAAAGCATTAAAAATCCTAAAAGTAATATCGAGTAAAAGTAACGTTTCATGTGTTGATGTCTATTATTTTTCAATGGTCATGCTTCGACTGTGCTCAGCACAAGCGTGTAACATCCTAATAATCATTTCGCCGTGTGACAAAATTTTTAGTCATAGATGTTTCATTAAAGCCAATGTTTTAAAGGCTAAAAATATAACTTTTGAGGGGATGATTTAGTATGGAGGGTTGGAAAAATAAAAAAGGCTGTCTAAAAAGTGTGTTTTCTATCAACCTGAACTTGTTTCAGGTTCTCATCAAATTTGACAATCAATATGATGTGATTCTGAAACAAATTCAGAATGACGTTCTTCTAACTTTTCAAGCAGCCTCTTAAATATTGAATAGCTGTTCTACAACAACTCCCGAATCATTTTTACAGCCGATTCGGCAGTAATATCGCGTTGTGGTGACCCAAACATTTCGTAGCCTACCATGAATTTTTTCACCGTGGCACTGCGTAAAAGTGGTGGGTAAAAACTCATGTGCCAATGCCAGTGTTTGTTTTCCTCACCATTGGTTGGCGCTTGGTGGATACCGCTGGAATAGGGGAACGAGGTGTTGAAAATTTTATCGTATGCCTTCGTAATCACAGCAATGGCCTCGGCATATTGATAAGCTTCAGTAGCGTCCATTTCCAAAATGTTCGATTGGTGTTTCTTTGGAACAATCATGGTTTCAAAAGGCCATACCGCCCAAAACGGAACTAAAACCACAAAGCCGTCGTTTTCAAAAATGATGCGCTCCTGTTTTTCAAGCTCCTGTTTTAAATAATCGCCTAACAGGCTGGAATTGTTTTTATTGAAATAGTTGAGTTGTTGCGTGTTTTTTTTGTCCACTTCGTTGGGCAAGGTGGATTGGCTCCAAATTTGACCATGTGGGTGCGGATTGCTACAGCCCATTACAGCGCCTTTATTTTCAAAAATCTGAACGTAATTGATGTTAGGATTGCTTCCAAGTTCCTTAAATTCACGCTGCCATGCCCGCACCACTTTTTCTATTTCCTTTGGCGACATATCTGCCAAACTTTTGGAGTGGTCGGGGCTAAAACAAATCACTTTGCAAATGCCCGTTTCACTTTCCGCAGTTAATAGTCCGTCGTTTACCGAAAAAGTTTTTGAGTCGCTTTGCAGAGCCGCAAAATCGTTGGTGAATACAAAAACATCCTCGTATTTTGGGTTTACTTCGCCGTTAATACGGGTGTTTCCGGCGCATAAATAGCAGGATTCGTCGTAAGTAGGGCGCACTTCGTTATTAACGGCTTCGTTTTGGCCTTGCCATGGGCGCTTAGCACGATGCGGCGATACCAAAACCCATTCGCCCGTTAGAATATTCAATCGTTTATGCGAGTAATCTTGTAAATCTGTATTGTTCATTTTTAGTTCTTTTTTGCTGGATTAGTTGACTAGATGCGTGCCTTCTTCAAGCTGAATAAAATACACGGAGCACTCTTTTTTGAATTTTTCTTTATATGCTTTTGAAGCGGTTTCTGCAAAACTCTTGGCTTCGTTTTTGGCAACCAAATTAATGGTACAGCCACCAAAACCACCGCCCATCATTCGGGCACCCAATACGTTTTTGTTGGCTTTGGCCTGTTCAACCAAAAAGTCGAGTTCGTCACAGCTTACTTTAAATTGATTGGATAGCCCGTTGTGCGAAGCGTAAATTAGATTTCCTAAAGTTTCCAGGTCGTTGGCTTCAATGGCTTCAGATGCTTTTTGGGCACGGTCGTTTTCCTGTATAACGTACAGTGCCTTTTGGAAGTTTTCGGGAGTTACCTGGTTTTTTACTTTTTCCAAATCTTTTTCAGTAGCATCCCTCAAAGCTTTAATCCCTAAAAGTTCGGCGATATTTTCGCAGGCAGAACGCCTATCGTTATAAGCACTATCCGAAAGGCTGTGTTTTACATTGGTGTTGATGAGCATCAATTGATGGTCTTTAAAATCGATTTCGTAAGGTTTGGCTTTTACGCTTCTG
Source organism: Bacteroidia bacterium (assembly GCA_030430535.1). Lineage (GTDB taxonomy): Bacteria > Bacteroidota > Bacteroidia > Flavobacteriales > Flavobacteriaceae > Flavisericum. The sequence goes on along the minus strand of JAUIKY010000017.1, from coordinate 19,807 downwards.
CAATCTAAAAGCAAGGCGTTATTTTTTATGCCGAACATGCTCGCATACTGATCCATAATACCGCATTTTACACCCACGTAGTTGTGTTCTGCCTTTTGGGAAATTAAGATCATTTCTTCTTTTGAAAGTCCCAAGTCAAACAATTCATTCAAACCGAAAACCACACTGTTTTCTAGGGCTGCGGAAGAAGACATGCCTGCCCCACTAGGGATATTACCCTTAAACACGATATTGAAATTACCCACCACTTTATTACGGTTTTGAATTTCGGCTACCACACCAAAAACATAGTTTTCCCAACTGCCTTCCTTGGATGGTTTTAAATGGTTTAAATCGAATTCAACTTTGCTGTCCAAATCCAGTGCGTAAGCCGTACTTTTATCAGAATCGCTTTTTTGAATGGCCGCGGCAATACCTTTGTCGACTGCTGCGGGGAACACAAAACCGTCGTTATAATCGGTATGCTCGCCAATAATATTGATTCTTCCGGGAGAAAAAATAAGTAGGGGCTCCGTTTTAAAATGCGCCAAAAATTGCGCTTTAACTTCATTAGTTAGTTGATTGCTCATATTAATATGGTGTTACAGTGAGTTTCTTAAAATCAGTTCGTTTTTGTTTTCTATTTGTAATTGTTGCTTGTTGATAATCATGTTTGCCAATTGCTCGCCCATGTGATGAAAATCGGTTGATATGGTAGTAATGCCGCCTTCCACGATTTCTTTTAAAAGGGTGTCGTTATATGAAATAATGCCCACATCTTTAGCAAGCGACAGTTTATCGGTTTTGATTTTTTTTATGATTCGAAGCAAATCCTTATCGTCTGGGATAATGTAAACTTCGCCATGGCTAAGATTTCTGTTTTTAAAGGAGCTTATAATCTCATTTTTCACCGAATGTTTTTTGCAATAATTGATGAACCCTTTTAGCATGCCCAGTGGTTGTTTGTCTTCATTAAAAATAAGGACAAGTTTTTTGTACTTTGAAATAAGTTTGGTGGCTTTGGTTAAGTTATTAAAAATATCCCTTTCAAAATTTTGGTAAATACCTGAGTATTCTGATAGTTCAGGGTGTGTTTGATCCAGGATATAAACGTTGTCTTTAGGTAGTTTGTCCAATACTAAATTGGTCTGCTCTAAATTGGCAGGCATAATCACATAATAGTTGTACAGGCCAATGTTTTCATTAACCAATTTCCTGAACATATCTTTATTAAAATGATGGAAGAAGGTGTCCACGCGAATATCATCCCCGAGATTGTTGATGAGTGAACTGTACAGGTCTTCCTTAAATGAATTTAACTCATCGAATAGAAGAAAGACTTTCTGGGTTATTTCGATATTGTCGTTAACCAGATAATAGCCTTTGCCAACAACCGATTCTATAATCCCCCTTGTTTTTAGTTCGTTGAAAGCCATTAAAACCGTGTCTCTTGAAACGTTTTGAGCCTCGCGTATGCTGTTTAGTGATGGTAGTTGCTCTCCCTTTTTTAACGAGCCAGAAACAATGGCACTTTCAATAGCGCTTACAATTTGTTTGTATTTAGGTTTTCCTGCCTTATTTTTAATTTCAATCATGTTCATGAAGCAAATATAATAAAAAATCAACTGGTTGGTACTGGTTGGTTTTTTTAAATTTTTGTAAGTGTGGCAAGTTAGGGATTGTGTGTGATAGATTTTCAATGGAATATTTGTTCTTTTAACTACTGAAAAAGAATAGGTTGTAAGTGCTTATGTAGCGCCAGAATTATTTATTTTAAAATTATAGCATTTCTTTTGGTTAGATTTAGAGTTAATTTTTATATTTGCGCACCGGAAAATAAATGAGTTTTCCAATAGGTCGCGTAGCTCAGCTGGATAGAGCATCTGCCTTCTAAGCAGACGGTCACAGGTTCGAATCCTGTCGCGATCACAAGTTTAAAAACCCCGCCATTGGCGGGGTTTCTTGTATTATTAGGCTTTCGTTTGTTTGTAGTCGTGCTTTAAAAGTAATTCATTGAATATCTACATTTTACAATTATATCTTTTTTAAATGGCACAGCCCTTATTTTTTGAATCAATAATCATATTGACAGAGATAATTTTTGTTAAGGCATTTTCATAATTTTAGTGAAAACAAAAGCTAAGGTTATGGATAATGAAGTAGAACAAATAAGAATGGAGAATATTGCTGATACTAATAGCGAAATATTTGCATTGCTAAAACAGCGATACAGCCCACGTATTTTTAATAAGAAACCTATCAACGACTCTGATTTAGAACAGATTTTTGAAGCGGGCCGGTGGGCGGCAAGTTCAAATAACTTACAACCATGGCGTTTTGTTTATGCAGAAAAAGGTACAGAAGCTTATCAATTAATTTACGACTGTTTAAGCGATTTTAATAAAACATGGGCAAATAATGCGCCGTTATTAATGTTAACGGCTTACCAAGAAAATACTAAGGAAGGCAAAGAAAATTTTCATGCTTTACATGATTTAGGGCTTTGTTTGGGAAATATTACAGTACAGGCACAATACTTAGGTGTTGGTTTGCACCACATGGCAGGTGTAGACTGGAAAAAAGCACAACGGCTTTTCAATGTGCCCAAAGGTTTTCATGTTACTACAGCCATAGCTATGGGGTATTATGGGGGAGATTTGGATGAGTTGCCTAAAGATTTACAAGACCAAGAAATTTCACCGAGAAAAAGAAACCCCGTTGAAACGTTCGTTTTTAAGGAGTCTTGGGTGGATTAATTAAACAGCAAAGTATTCTAAATACATTGTTTTAAAAAGCATTATCTCCAAATTTTTTACAAAAACAAACAGAAAATATATTCTGTGCGCACTCATGTAAATGTTGTTTATTAGGGTGGTGTCTATCCCGAATTAGTTTAAAAAATATATAGCATCAAAATATTAGTTTTGTTGGGAATATAGTAGTACCTTTCACATATTTTGTATCCCGACCAAGAAAACTATATTTCAATGACCCTTTATTTAAAATACGATTTTAATGAACTATGCAGAGCGTTTTTAAAAGAACATCTCAATGCTTTGGATATATGCTATACCATAAACAGTATAAATGAGGTGGAAATTAATGAAGAGTTACCTTCTCACAAACAAGAATTTCTTGAAGATACATTTAGAAAATATGGTATAGAGATTGTGACGGGCCAAAAATCAAATTTAGTTGAGCGCATAAAAAGTACCATCGACGACATGTTGAGGGATAAGGCTAAAAGTGCCTTAAAACTGTCTACTTACTTATCCGAAAACCTAAACTATTCTTATACACATTTATCCACTGTTTTTTCCGAAAGTACCTATACGTCTATTGAAAATTACGCGATTCTTAGAAAAGTTGACATAGTAAAAGAGTATCTTTGCAATACCGATTTAACCTTAACAGAAATTGCATTTAGGTTAAATTATAGTAGCGTCGCTCATTTGTCTGGTCAGTTTAAAAAGGTTACTGGATTAACGCCCTCTACTTTTCAACACATCATGGTAAATAAAAAAAAATACGAGCTTAAAGTTAGTTAACAAACCCAAAATAAATGAACAAAACCTTATTGAATATTGTATTGGCCGATGACGATGAAGATGACAGAATGTTATTTAACGAGGCCATATCGGAGATTGATATTCGTACTAAACTTTCTCTGTTCAGTCATGGTAAGGAACTTATGGATTATCTTAGCCTGCCCAATGTTGTTCTTCCTAACCTCATATTTTTGGACCTTAACATGCCCATTAAATGTGGAATGCAGTGTTTAAAGGAAATTCGAAGTAATGAAAGATTAAGCCACTTATGTGTCGCCATATACTCAACATCCTCATCCGAAATTGATGTTGAAAAAACCTTTTTAAATGGTGCAAACATTTATATAAATAAGCCTACAAATTATAGCGAACTAAAGCAGGCAATCGAAAAAGTATTAAAACTTAACTGGCAGTACCACACCTCTAACTTAAACAAAGAGACTTTTTTATTCAGAATTTAAACAAGTTATGGATTTAAAACGTGTCTATACTTCTACCAAAACATATATAATTCTTTTGGTCTCGGGCTTTATCTTGCTATTAGTTACGGCAAGTATGGCCTACAAACAAATTATTAAATTACAGCAATCTGCCGAAATGATAACCCATACCGTGCATGTATATAATGTATTGGGTAACCTTTCCAGACATGCCATCCAAGCCGATTCTGAAGAGTTTAAACAAGAGCTTTTAAAAAAGCCCACGGTAAGTGAAGCCCTTAGCCGTTATTCGCTTGAAGGCAAAAAATTAATGGATAGTTTAAAAAAGCTAACCGTTGATAGCCCGATGCAACAAACCAAACTAAAACCGCTAGGAAGTTTGTTGAACAAGTTGAATGGCCAACTCTATGTATTGGATACGCTTAACTTAGAGAGTGACCAGGAATTTTTCGAGGCAAGGGAATTACAAAAAGCTAAAATTTCTAAAACGTTATTCAATATTCGGGTTATCGAAAACCAGATTCTTAAAGAAGAAGAACGTTTAATGCATAAAAGAAAGTCAGAATATGCATCCCATAAATTTTTGGCACCTTTAACATCATTAGTCTTAGCTTTTTTCGCCCTGCTCATATCCTTTGTTTCATTTTTACGGATTTATAGAAATAAAATGAGGTTTAAGCGGTCGGAAGCATTGTTAAAGAATATCCTTTCTACTACCGATAATGTTATCAATTATTATGAGCCTCTATATGATGAAGGCAATAAATTGGTAGATTATAAAATTGTTTTTGCCAACGAGTGCAATCGCGATTATTTTGGGTTAGAACCAGACGAAATGATTGGTAAAAAGGTTTCTGAAGTTTTTCCTTTTCTTGTTGAAAATGGAAATATGAAGGAAATGATAAGATGCTACAGAGAAAGGGAAACAGTTGTTTTTGACAGGCCATTGGTGGTACGAAACGAAAAAATGTGGTTCCACTCTGTGGTTACACCAATGGAAGGCGGTATTCTAATTACAGCCAGAAATATTACAGCGGAAGCTAAGGCTAAAGAGTCGGAGCTATTATTTAAAAAGCGATTAGAAAAACAAAACTTAGAGCTGCTAAACAATCGTGCTTTTTTAAATAATATATTTAAAAGTATATCGCATGTGGTTATACATTTTAAAAGTATAAGGGATAAAAACGGGACAATAACCGATTTTGAAATATTGTTTGTTAATGAAAAAATAAACCCGATCACTGGCGATATTCCAGAAAAAATAATCAATAAAAAAATTTCAGAGGTATATCCCGATATTTTTAGCGACAATGTTCTAGAGCATTTGGTTAAAGTAGTAGAAGAAGGCAACACTCAACAGTATCAAGTACCCTATTATAATAATAATTTTGAACAATGGTTTAGGGTTACCGCAATAAAACTAGGTGACGGTGTTACGGTTACGCTAAGGGAAATAACCGAAGAGAAAAAAACATCAGATCGGTTAACCCAATTAAATGAAGAACTTGTTATTCAAAATTCTATTTTATCAGACGCCGAAAACTTAGCTAAAATAGGTAGTTTTATCTGGGATCCGGAAACAGACAATTTAGAGCCTTCAGAAAATTTTTATAATATGTTAGGGGGAGTTTCAGATCATAGAAAAACACCCTTATCGGAGTTTAGGGAATATGTGCATCCCGAAGACATTGAGGTTTATGATAAACGTAACTTAAAATCTATAACAAAGTTTAGCTCTCTAGAGCATACCTTCCGTATCATAACAAAACAAGGTGGTTTAAAATATTTTAAAACAAATGGCCAATTTGTAAACAAAAACGGGAAAATGGTTATGGTGGGGGTTGTTCAAGATGTTACAGAAAGTATTATAGCGGAAGAAAATTTACTGAACAGCAATTTAAAATTACAGCAAACCAATGCCGAGCTCGAAGCTTTTAACAGGGTTGCCAGTCATGATTTACAAGAGCCTTTGCGTAAAATTCAACTATTTATATCCAGAATAGAAGACCGGGAAACGGAGGTGTTATCAGATAAAGGAAAAGCCTATTTTGAAAAGGTAACCAATGCTGTACAGCGCATGCAATCGTTAATTAAAAATCTTTTGTCCTATTCAAGAATTGATAGCAGTCGAACAGATTTTGAAGAAATTGATTTAAATGAAACCTTAACCAAAGTTAAAGAAGACCTTGCTGCCGGAATAAATGAAACAGGAGCTACAGTGGTTTCAGATAAACTTCCTGTGTTGAAAGGAGTAGCCTTCCAAATAGAACAGTTGTTTACTAATTTGATCTCCAATTCTTTAAAATATAAAAACGTTAGTACTCCTCCTAGAATTGAAATACGTTATGAGCAGATTGATTCTTCGCAATTGCCTAATCACCTAACTAAGGATAAAAAAATCTATCATAAAATTACATTTATTGATGATGGCATTGGTTTTGAGCCGCAATACGCCGAGAAAATATTTGAGGTTTTCCAAAGGTTACATCAAAAAACAGAATATACTGGTAACGGCATTGGTTTGGCTATTTGTAAAAAAATAGCTGAAAACCATAATGGGTATATCATTGCAAAATCTACCGTTGGTTTAGGCGCACAGTTTATAGTTTATTTACCGCTCTAAAAAGACATTTTATTACCATTAATTTCTATTATAAGCTGTAAAGCTTCTTCAATTATAGTTTTTTTAACAGGACTGTTCCAAAAATCCAAAAGTTATATAACATAATCCAAAAGTTATATAACGTAATATTTCCTGGATGTAACGAATTTTACACTAATCATTTAAGTGAAACTTTTACAAGTTATAAACTATGGGAACAGTAAGTATGAAAAGCAGTTTAAAGAAACCATCTCAACAATTTGCTAGAGTGGGTAAATCATGGCCAAGAACAGACTTTATGGGAAGCAACTTTTTAAAGAATGTATTTTGGCGAGTAATAGGTAAAGATAGCAATACCATAGAAAACAATTAATTGTAAAACCTAAATTTAGCCCAAATGTTAAGAATAGCAGCTTTTGCGGTAATACTATGCTTTGTTGCTTGGGGTACAGGTTTTTTTCTGTTTGGAGTAGATATGACTATCCACTTTATATTAACAGTAATAATTGTCCTAAGCTTGGTAGCAGCATTAACAATCAACACAAAATTCTAAAACCTTAAAATTTTAATCTTATGAAAACGATATATTTAAATGCAGATACAGTAGAGAAAACTTTTGAGCAACTTAAACGCCATGTTGGTGGAACTATATTGAAGGAGTCGAGTGAGTATATATTAGAAATAAACAATAAATTTGGTAAAGGTAAAATACAAGGTGTAGTATTATCTGGTGGGCTTTCTTATATCGAATTTGATTTAAAGTTTTATGAAGATATCAGTCTGTCCTGCAATACTCCAAGAAAAAATCCTATATATTTCGCATACTGTTCTCAAGGTAGGTTTATACACAGTTTTGGTATTAATGGTAAAAAAACAGAATTAAAAAGCTTTCAAACTGGTATTATTTCAAGTAAACCAAAGGAAGAAAACACCCTTTGTTTCAAGAAGAATGAAAGGCTGAACATAACTTTAATTACCGTACAAACCGCTAGTTCTTCCAAAAAATCTATAAGCAATAGTCTGAAGTCAAAATTATACAACACATTCATTAAGGATGAAAGATTGGAAAACTTTGTTTATGTGGGGTCGCAAAATTTGAAGATAGCCGAAAAAATCCAACAAATCCATGCAATTAGGCAGAAAGGACTGGTAAGAGCCCTATTAATTCAAGGATTAGTCAATGTAATTTTAGCTCTTGAAATACAACAGCATGCTGATGATGTTCAGAACCGAAATCGATGTCTGGGTATACTTACCACAAGCGAAATGAAAGTTATTAAGGAAGTTTCGGAGTATATTGAAAAAAACTTTGATATGCCGTTATCCATATCATTTTTATGCTCTGAGTTTGGCATCACCGCGTTAAAACTGCAGGAAGGTTTTAAATTAATGCACGGACGTACCGTTTCCACCCACATAAAGTGGGTACGAGTTCAAAAAGCAGAAGAATACTTGAAAAATACAGATATGAACATCTCTGAGATAGTATACAGTATTGGTTTTTCCAGCAGAAGCTATTTTTCCAAAATTTTTAAAGAAAGCTTTAACTGTAGCCCAAGAGATTATAAAGAAGCCCAAAAAGTGTTGCCTCTTTCGGCATAAAATTTATACAATTTAACTTATAACACTAAAAAAAATCCGTCTAAATAGACGGATTTTTATTTAAAATCCAAAAAATCATGAAAATAGCTTTTTATAGTTGCCATTCATTTGAGGAGCCTTTTATAAAACAAGCTAATTCTGAAAATCATGAACTTGTGCTTGTCGAGAAAAGTCTGAATTCAGAAAGTATAAAAAAAGCCAAAGGTTGTAAAGCGGTAGCTCTTTTTTCAACAGATGATGCCACAGAAAGTATTCTAAAAAAGTTGAAAGAAATGGGAGTGGAAAACATTGTTACCCGCTCTTCGGGTGTAGACCATATAGATTTGGAGGCGGCCGAAGCTTTAGGGATGAAAGTGGCAAACGTACCGCGTTATTCTCCCCATGCCATTGCCGAGTTCTGTGTGGCTTTAACCTTATCGCTATTCCGAAAACTAAAACCTACCTATCAACGTATTGGCAACTATAACTTTTCCTTAGATGGACAAGTGGGAATGGAAATTAATTCGAAAACGGTAGGTATAGTAGGAACAGGCGATATTGGTGTTGCTCTTGCTAAAATATTCAATGGTTTTGGAGCCAGGGTTTTGTTGTTCGATGCCAAAAAAAATCCAAAGATTAAAGGTAAAAAGTGGGCACAATATGTTGATAAAAATAAACTGTTAGAAAATAGCGACATCATTTCTTTAAATCTACCGTTAAATGATGATACCAAGTATTTTATTGCTAAAAATGAACTGAAAAAAATGAAAAATCAGCTGTATTGGTAAATACTGGAAGAGGTGAATTGGTGAACACAAAAGATGTATATACCGCTCTTAAAAATAACAATTTGGCAGGGTTTGCCATGGATGTTTATGAAAATGAGAAAGGCATATTTTATAATAACAAATCAGACAGTAAAGAAAAGGATGAACTTCTAGTCAAGCTTATAGAAATGGGAAATGTTTCAGTAACAGCCCATCAAGCTTTTTTAACCCACGAGGCTCTACAGAATATGATGAGAACCACTTTAAAAAATGTAGAGAATTTAGTTAATGATGAGCATTCAAAAAACGTAGTAACCAAAACATGAATATACTGTATAGTCTTGTTACCATAAATAATCGGGTTTATGTAATAGTACATCATCTGCAAATCGATATAATACCTTAAATTAAATAAGCTAAACAATATTGTAATAGAATTAAAAGCATTGCTATGCTAGGTATATCTTTATATTAAATAAAGGATGAGATATGTAAGCATCAAAACCTTAATAAATCATAAAATATAAAAATTATGGGACTATTTAGTAAAAAAACGGAAGACAAATTAAATGACCTCGTGAAAAAGGCATATGACGCAGAAAAAGGCTACAGAAAAGTGTCTGAAAACGTAAATAACACTAGCTTAAAGAATTTTTTTGCAGAAAAAGCGAGAGAGAGAAGTGGTTACGTTAATGAGCTAACAAGTGTGCTAAGGTCACAAGGTATGGAGGTTACCGATAAAGATGGGAGTACAGCAGGAACACTACACAGGGCCTGGATTGATACTAAGGCAATATTCTCAAGAGATAATGAAGAATCTATGCTAGAAGAGGTTAAAACCGGCGAAAAGGCAGCTATTGATGATTACGATGATATATTGAATAACTGCGAATTAAATCCATCTGTAAGGGATTTATTGTTAAGGCAAAAAAATGCGATACAGGCAAGTTATAATAAAGCCGACTATTTAGAAGATATTCGCTAAAAATCCTCAAGTTTATTTAACACTTTTAAAAGTTTAGGCCGTAAAACAGTCTAAACTTTTTTATTAAAAATATATTGAAATGGAAAAACCAAAAAAATTTCCCGATCAAGAACAAGTGCTACCGGGAGAGCAAAAAAAAATGAATCCACAACCTGAAATCATCCGAGAAGATTACAAAGGAAGCGATAAGTTAAAAAACAAAGTAGCACTAATTACTGGTGGAGATAGCGGAATAGGGCGCAGTGTTGCTGTACATTTTGCGCGCGAAGGCGCAGATGTGGCTATTGTTTACCTTTCAGAGTCTGAAGATGCCCAAAAAACAAAAGAATGGGTTGAAAAAGAAGGTAAATCATGTTTAATAATTGAAGCAGACCTTCAAAATACTGAGCACTGCGATAACGCATTAAAACAGTGTATCGATACTTATGGGAAATTAGACGTTTTGGTTAACAATGCAGCCATCCAATTTCCTAAAGATTCCATACAGGATATAACTATGGAAGATTTCGATACAACCTATAAAACCAATATTTATGCTTATTTCTATATGTGTAAAATAGCCTTGAACTATCTTAAAGAAGAGGGATGTATAATCAACACCAGTTCTGTTACGGCGTACAGAGGCAGTGACCATTTGGTAGACTATGCCAGTACCAAGGGGGCTATAGTTAGTTTTACCCGATCGCTAGCAAAACAATTGGCTTCAGGTAATATAAGGGTTAATGGTGTAGCTCCTGGTCCTATTTGGACTCCGCTTATCCCTGCCTCGTTTGATGATGTAAGTGATTTTGGGCAGGACACTCCTTTAGGTCGTGCTGGCCAACCAAGCGAGGTGGCTCCGGCTTATGTATTTTTGGCTTCAAAGGACAGTAGTTATATAACCGGACAATTTATTCACGTTAATGGAGGGGAGGTTGTTGGAGCATAATTTATAACTCACAATTATAATATTGTATAACAGCAAAGTAATAATGTTTTTGCGTCAATCGGACTTGTTAAAAATTAGGAGATTAGGACTCAAATTTTTAACAATCGTTAATCCAACACAATCATGGCAAACAAAGGCGCCCCAAAAAACAAAAAAAAGCAACAGCTTGAACAGTTTGAGAAAGATGCTAAGCATAATGTAATGACAACAAACCAAGGGGTTAAGGTAAACGATACCAATAACTCATTAAAAGCTGGGGAGAGAGGAGCTACTCTACTGGAAGATTTTCTTTTAAGAGAAAAAATCACCCATTTTGATCATGAGCGTATTCCAGAACGAATTGTTCATGCCAGAGGTAGTGGCGCACATGGGTATTTTGAATTGTACAAAAGCATCAAAAAATATAGTAAGGCTGGCATTTTTACTGACACTAAGCGAAAAACCCCTGTGTTTGTTAGGTTTTCTACAGTAGCGGGGTCTAAAGGTTCGGCCGATTTGGCAAGGGATGTGCGTGGTTTTGCTGTAAAGTTTTATACAGAAGAAGGCACATGGGATCTGGTAGGTAACAATATGCCTATTTTCTTTATTCAAGATGCTATGAAATTTCCAGATTTAATACACTCTGTTAAACCAGAACCCAATAATGAAATTCCGCAAGCTGCATCTGCTCACGATACCTTTTACGATTTTGTGTCGCGATCTACGGAAACTTTGCATAACCATATTTGGGTAATGAGCGATAGAGCAATACCGAGAAGTTTGCGTATGATGGAAGGTTTCGGTATTCACACCTTCCGGCTAATCAATAAAGAGGGAGAGTCGTTTTTTGTAAAGTTCCATTGGAAACCTAAATTAGGCGTGCACTCGGTAACTTGGGACGAAGCCGTAAAAATAAATGGTGCAGACCCAGATTTCCACCGTCGCGATTTATGGGAAGCCATAGAGGCCGGCCATTACCCAGAGTGGGAACTTGGTATTCAAGTGGTGCCCCAAAATGATGAACATAAATTTGAGTTCGATCTGTTGGATCCTACCAAACTCATCCCGGAAGAACTGGTACCTGTTGAGGTTATTGGTAAAATGACCCTTAACAGAAACCCAGAAAACTTTTTTGCAGAAACCGAGCAAGTGGCCTTTCTCCCTGGTCACATTATACCGGGTATCGATTTTACAAACGACCCCCTGCTTCAAGGGAGGCTGTTTTCTTATCGCGACACACAGCTTTCAAGACTGGGTGGGCCTAATTTTCATCAAATCCCCATTAACAGACCTATAACGGAAACTCACAATAACCAACGCGACGGACACATGCAAATGGATATCCCTAAGGGCCAAACAGCATATTTCCCCAATTCTTTGGGAGACGGATGTCCGCATTTAGCCAAAATGTCCGAAGGAGCATTCCATTCTTTTGAAGAGCGAATCGATGCGAAAAAAGTAAGAACAAGAAGCGAGAGCTTTAACGACCACTATTCGCAACCCGCATTGTTTTATAGAAGTTTGGCCGATTGGGAAAAACAGCATATAGCTGAAGCCTACACGTTCGAGTTGGGCAAATGTACGCAGCAGGGCATTAAAGAACGGATGCTTTACCAAATCGCGCAAATTGACGACGATTTAGCAAAAAAGGTAGCCGAGGGCCTTGGGCTCAAAGTGCCTAAAAATATCGAGGCACCTATTAATCAGGCCATAGGAGCCGATGCCGATGTAAATAAGCACCAACCTATCAAAAAGAAAAATTATCTGGAAAGTGATTCTGCACTTAGCCAATCCCGTACTAATTTTAACAGTATAGCTACAAGGCAAATTGGCGTATTAGTGGCAGATGGTTTTTCAATGAGCGATTATAAAGAAATGAAAACAGTTCTGGAAAAAGAAGGTGCCATCCTAAAATTTATTGCTCCTCGTGGCGGTACGGTTAAGTGCGATGAGAATATGGAACACGAGGTGGATGCCTCTATTGTTACAACAGAAAGTGTATTGTTCGATGCTGTGTATATACCTGGTGGAAAAAAATCAATTGATGTTCTAAAAAACGAATCAAAATACCTAAAGTTCATCAATGAAGCATTTAAGCACTGCAAAGCTATTGCGGCCATGGCAGAAGGGGAAAATTTAATTGATGAAACTTTTGTGGTAAACTATAAAGATGATAAGGCCATTTTAATAAACGAAAAGCCAAAGAAATTTGTAGAAGCCATAGCCAAACATCGGAACTGGGATAGGATGCCCGTCGCATCTAAAGTGCCAGCATAAATGGTTCCTCGCAGAAAAATAAAGATTGAGTTTATTAGGGATGGTAAGGTTGGGGTTTCTGCAGTAGCGGAAGTTCCAGCCTTTTTATAAATTACTGATTCTAAAATTGAGTTTAACAGTTTATTGAGCTTGCATTTAAATTATGGAAGAGGTTATAGGAGTTTTAGCGGGGGTTTTTACAACTATTGCAGTATTGCCACAAATTTTTAAAGCTTTAAAAACAAAAAAAGTACGGGATGTAAGCCCGTTTATGTTCATCATTTTATTACTGGGCGTTTTGTTATGGACGATATATGGAATAATGAAAAAAGATTGGCCAATTATTATCCCCAATGGGATATGTACGGTTTTAAATAGTATTATGTTGTATATCGTTTTAACCCAAGAAGAAGTTAAGGGCAATAAATAACCTTAACCTTCATTTTAATATTATATCTTTCTTTATGTTACACCTCCCGATATTTAAACTTCACACACTTAGTGAGATACTGCCAGTATTTTCTTCATAGCGCCTCTAATACCATGACTATCGCTTAACAAGGGAAAATAGTTCAAGTGGATATTTAACCTTTTAAAGAAACTTTTAATAAATGCTTTGCTTCGCGCATAGATAGGTTCCCTAAAAAATTATACCAAGTCCTGTCAAAGCCTAATCAGTAAACCTCGGTCAATTAGGTTTTTGTAAGCTTAATCATTCAAAATATCAGTCTCAATGTTAGTTAATATTTCTGGCTTTATGCTCTTGTTTTCATTATTGTGAATTACAGAAATATCGCCTGTACTTTCAAAAATTACGGCTTTAACTTCATTAAAACCATGAACATTAGCTTCCCTTAGCTTAGCTGTTAAATCGTCTTCACCAATATTACATTGTTTAAGTTTATTATAAAGAATTTTGCCATTAAACATTATTAACTGTGGTTTATTGGTAAAAATCCGTTTAAACGAATCATTTTTTCTTACCAAGAAAGAAAATAATGATTGAAACCCTATAATAGCTACTAATGTTATGCCGCCTTTAGCCAAAGAATAATCACTATTGAGAATAATACTGGCTAATACAGAACCTACGGTAATTGTAGAAGCAAAATCGAAACTTGACATTTTTGCAAACGTTCTTAACCCGAAGATGCGCGTAATTATTATAACTATAGAAAATATTCCGAATACTGATAAAATTAACCATAAGGTTTCTGTAAAAGTCATAGTCTTTCAATTTGATTTAAATATAACCGGTAATAATGGTTTAATTGGGCTCTATTTGTTATAATAATAACTCATTTGGTGTTGTTCAAATCTATTTAACTATTTGTGATAGAGGTAATTTATGAAGTGATTAAGTACTGGCAATTATCAAGTTTGTTCTAAGTTTATACTTACATGTACCTGGTTGAATTTCAAAACAACAAACAACTCAAATGGATTTCGTGAAAGAAAATAAAGTTATTAATGACCAAGCCATTGAAAATGATTTTAGAAAATTCATTTTAAAGAACGACCATCCTTGTGTTATGGCGAAAGCTTTATTTAAGATGGGTAATTATCACTTAAAAACATATCCTTCAATGGGGGAAGATGCCTCTTTGTTAAAACTGCTTATGGACTTAGAAGGGTATATAGGTCAATATGATTTCAATTCGAATGTGTTTCAATCCTTCATTGCTGTTTTTCCTAATGAATCGTTTCAAACTGAAATAGGTTTTGAGAAAACACTTTGGAAAATGTTACAAAACCTTCACGAATTGGATGACTACGAATGGGATAAATCGGTGAGCAAAGACCCCGAAAGCTCTAACTTTAGTTTTAGTTTAAAAGGAAAAGCTTTTTACATAGTGGGGTTGCATCCAAATGGCTCCCGAAAGGCACGGCAGAGTCCTTATCCGGCAGTTGTTTTTAATTTGCATTGGCAATTTGAAAGATTGCGTAAAATAGGTGGATTTTTAAGAGTAAAAAAACGCATCAGAAAAAGGGATAAGGATTTGCAAGGGTATATAAACCCAACATTAAGAGATTTTGGAGAAGATTCTGAAACGAAACAGTACAGCGGTAGGCAAGTAGAAGCAGGATGGAAATGCCCATTCAATCATAAAAATAAGTGAAATGAAGCAAGTAAATGTTATAACCCCGCAAAGCGGAAAAGCTTTCTATCTAGAAAAAGGTAATGTGTTAACCGTAATAGACCCTCTTGGTAAACAGGTAAGTGATATGGTTTTATTTAATAGATTCGATTTAAATGAAAAAATCTCATCAGGAAAAACCTTCGATTTTGAAGAAACCATACTGCTTACTACAGGGCATTATCTCTGGTCTAACAGGTCTAATAGAATGTTGAAAATTGTGGAAGATACTAATGGCAGAAATGATTTTTTATTGGCGCCCTGTAGTAAGGAAACTTTTGAGTTTATGTACAATCACACCGGGTACCATCCCAGTTGCTTAGAGAATTTGCACGTAAATTTAAAGCCTTTTGGGGTTACTGCAGATGATATTCCTACAGCATTCAATATTTTTATGAATGTACAACTTGACCCAAAGGGTAAGATTTCTGTGCTTCCGCCAACCACTATAGCCGGGGATTACATTAAATTAGAAGCACAAATGGATTTACTTGTAGGGCTCACGGCATGTTCTGCTGAAGATAGCAATGGAGGCACATTTAAGCCAATTCATTTTGTAATCGAGTCGAACTAAAACTTTTTCTCAAGTTTGAAAAATTTATTTATTACGCCATCTGTAAGGGCTTGCCATCTGTAAGGGCTTGCCATCTGTAAGGGCTTTTATATACCTATTACGAGTGCGTTCGTTTTCTGGTGCCCCATATTTTTACGTATTCAAAAATAGCGGTCTTGGCCTGTTCTAAAGTTTTAAAATCAAAATGATATATACGTTTTATTTTTAAGATTTTTAAAGAAAGATTCGTCATCAATGTTTTCCCAGGAATCACCTTTCCTGTTCTTGGATTGGGTTAACAGAGGGCTGGGTTTTAACTCAGTTTTTTTGATTACAAAAAACATTTATGCTTACATCTCATTATAAAAAGAAGGTCCTCTAAAAATTAATTTTTAGAGGACCTTCTTTTTATTTCTTTATTTTATAGTTTTTGGGTTAAGCGAGTTAAGCCCTTATTTCACGTTTCATAAACAGAAAATACGAAACTGCAAAACACACTATAGTTGTGGCAACAAGTCCTGTTAGTTGGGGCCATGTAATAAGTAAACTTTCTCTTAAAGGAAGTGCTGATGGAATGGCTCCAATAGTTTGGCTAAAAGTAAGTGGACCTAAACTCCTTACGCTTGGTGCCAATAAAGAGGTTGTGGCATCGGTGTATAATTGGCTAGGGGCAACATTCATCAATCCCATAAAGAATTTTTTGTAGGTCATAATTCGACCCGGGTTGGCTATGGTAGAAGGAATAACAGCCTTGGCTACCATGTTTATCAAAATTTGATAAAAAATCGCAAAAAACAGCCAGACTGAAATGGCAGTTAATGCTGAAGTAGCCGCCTGTTTAAATTTTATTGAAAATAGAATGGAAAGATTTAACCAAAAAGATACGTAAACGATGCTAACTAAAATAAAGGTCGTTATTCTTAAAAACTCTTCTGGGGTAGGGGTTAGTCCAGTTACTAATATACCACAGCCTAGAAGTAAGAAACCCAGAGAAAAAAAGAGCGTGAAAATTATTATTAGAGCGGAAATAAATTTAGCGTTTATAATATAATCACGGTATATGGGTTGCGAAACAACTCGAACCAAAGAGCCTTTATTATGTTCAGAATTTATAGCGTCAAAGCCAAGGCTTATTCCTAATAGTGGTCCCAGCAACCCAATAACAGCATGAAAAGGTGGTAAGGTGCCGTCTGAGATTGTAAGCAGTCTTAAATACACAAACATGCGGTTGGGGTCCTTAAAATTATTTATAGCTTCGCTTAGTTGGCCCAATGAAATGTAAAGGCTACCAAAACACGTAATAGCCATTAGTAAAAGGAGGACAATAAAACGCCAACTTCTTACATGGTCTGTGATTTCTTTTTTTACCATAACCCAAAAAGGGTTTGGGGTGTTGATGGATGCCGTCCCTTTTAACTGGAATGGAATCCAAATATTTGGTATTGTATTATACAATGGTTTGTATAGTTTGCTTATCGTTTTCATTTTTCTTTTCAAAATAGCGTTGATAGATATCATCCAGTCCAAATTCTCTTAAATACAAGGATTTGATGTTAAAATTGGAATTGATTAATTTTTTAGCAATAGCCGAAGTCACATCATTTTTACAATAGATAAAAATTCGCTCAGGTTGAATCCTTACTGTTATCACATGTTCTACTTCTAAAAGTAATTGCTTTATAGTTGATTGGTTTTCGGTATGGTTTTCGTATAGCTTAACCTCTGTAATAAATGGCTCTTCAAGAAATAACTCTTTTGATAGGGTAGGGATATCGCCTTTTGCGATTAATTTTCCATCCACAAAAAGCCCCACTTGGTCGCACACTTGTTGTACTTGGTGCAGATTATGGGAAGATAACAGTACGGTAAGCTGCTCTTCTTTACTTAACTTACGGATGAGTTGCAAAAACTCCCTAACACCATTTGGGTCAATCCCCAATGTGGGCTCATCTAAAATAATTATCTCTGGATTTTTTATAAGGACTTCGGCCAATCCCAAGCGTTGTTTCATGCCTCTGGAATAGGCCGCTAACTTTTTGTGCATGTCATTTTTTAGACCAACCCGCGTAAGCAGTTCTTTGGCCTTTTGGGTTGCAGAACCAGTATCTTGTCTATTAAGCATGGCTATGTATACTAAATTTTCCAGTCCTGTACTATTATCGTAAAAGCCTAAAGTGTCGGGGAGGTAACCCACTCTTTTTTTAACCTCGATAGGGTGCGTGGTTGCATTAAATCCACAAACGGTAGCCTGACCGGAATGGGGTTCGGTAAGGCCCAGCATCATTAATATTGTAGTGGATTTTCCTGCTCCATTGGGGCCTAAAAGACCAAAAATCTCTCCTTTGTTAATTTCGAGGTTTAAATGGTTGACGGCATAAAAGCTTCCGTATTTTTTACTAAGATTTTCAAGTTTTATAATAGGTGCCATGATTATCGTCTTCCGTATTTACGTATTAAGAAATAAACAGAGCCTAAAGCGGTAAGTATGATTAAAAGGCCAAACCAGCCCGAGAATAATGAGGCGTTTACGGTAATCCTGAATTTGCTCAGGGCAGAGGCTTCTGTGGCCCTAGCTTCAAAATTAGTTTCGTAATCTCCTGATAAGGCTTTTTCATTAACGTTGATTATCGCTTCTATCTCCTTTGTTTTTCCAGCTTCAAGCAGCGAGATTTCCTTGGGTTTGAAATCAACACTCCAGTTGGAGGGTGTTCTAGCAGAAAGGTTAATTTGGTTTAAGGGAGCAGACCCCGTGTTTTTTACCAAAAGTTTCATCTTTTTTTCTTCGCCAGCAGTAGCATCGGTGCTTAAAAGTTGGGTTGGTGTAACTAGAGCCAAACTGTAGTTGCCCGTAATAACTGTTTCTAGTTCTAATCGAGAATTGGTGTGGTCTGATTGGGCTAAAATGGGTACTTTGTACGACCCTTTTTTTGTGTATTCAGAAGGTTTTATTTCAATAGTTAATCGTTGTGTGTCGTTGGGGTCAACATTTACCGAAGACACCTGTTTGCCATTGGCTTTAAAAGTAACACGCCATCCTGATGGCGGCATGGCTTTAAGTGCATAAACTTGGCTTTGGCTCGTGCCGTTTTTTAAATGAGCATTGTAGGTAAAGGAGGTGTTGGAAGCCCCTTCAATATTAGGCTGCTCTGAAGTAAATTGGGTTTGGTAAGTCCCTTCTTTTGATACGTTAACAGCCAAATTGAGTCCGGTATAGCCGTTAGCTAATACTTTAAAGCGGTAAGTGCCTTTTTCTACTTTTACTGGAACGGTTACCTTTAACGAAAGCTTTTCTTTGCCTCTTGGTAATATGGAAATTTGTTCGATGTTCCATCCGCCAGATTTTAAATCGTAAGTCCATTCTTTGGGTAGCCCAGAAATACTGATGTTTGCCGTTTTAATAGAGCTTCCGTTGTTTATGGCCTCAATATTATAGTTGATTTCTTGTCCGGGAGGCGCTACTATTTTAGTGAATGGTGTGTGCAGGGAAATACCCTGTGCGTAATTTTGATTTGGAAAAAAAGAAATTAAAATAAAAAAACTAAAAAATAAATGGAAAAAATGTTTCATGATTTAGTGTAATTAAAATTAATAGTATCGATTTGTTATTTTGATAATGCGATAATTTTAAAAACTTTTTATTCTAGAATTTTTTTAGATTTTAATGAACGTTTTGTTAAAAAACGCCCTAAAATATTTAAAAATGATTTTTTAAATCTTAAAAAAAAATTAAAATTTTAAGAAGGCTCTTCGAAAGACAGTAGGAGGTTTTTGGTTTTTTGATTTCAGTTTTTAAAAACCAAGAGCCTTAACCTACTCGTCAAGACTCTTTTTTATAATATAAATACCTTCTTTTAGTTAGAGAGCATATCAGGCGTAACCACAGTTCTAAACCCGGTGTGGTCAGAACTAGAATCAATGCTATTTCCCATTTTAGCAGAAATCCTAAAGCTGGCACAGTATGAAGCATGGCATAAAAACGACCCGCCTTTAATGATACGTTCTTCTTGGTATGGATTGTTGGGGCTAAAACTTTTGGCTGCACCTTGTGGGT
>JAUIKY010000016.1 GCA_030430535.1 Bacteroidia bacterium | reverse complement strand
CTCCTCACTAAAAAAGTATGCTCCCAAAGCTGTGAAATTTAAAAGAATTGAAATCACTCCCGAGGAAAACATGGCGGTAATTTCACTCCACGCATTGATGCGCCACCAAAACCAACGCAAAATAAAAATTAGCCCTGTTCCCGCACCAAACATTAAAATAATATCGAACAATTGTAGAGCATTTTGAAGGACTAAAGCCAAAAGAGCACTACAAACCATTAAAATTACCGTTGAAATTTTCCCCACGGCAACCTTCTGCTTTTCGGTAGCATTTTTATTAATCTGCTGAATATAAAAATCATTAACAATATATGAAGACCCCCAGTTTAAGTGTGTGGAAATGGTAGACATGTATGCCGCTGCCAACGAGGCCAAAACCAAGCCCAATAAACCCGCGGGCAATTTGGTGAGCATGGCCGAATATGCTAAATCGTGGCCCAATTTACTTTCAACAATATTTGGGAATGCTTGCTGGATACTCGTCACATCGGGATACACCACTAATGAAGCCAAAGCCACAATAATCCATGGCCAAGGGCGCAATGCGTAGTGCATAATATTAAAAAAGAAAGTAGCGCCAATAGCGTGATTTTCATCTTTAGCAGCCAACATACGCTGGGCGATATAACCACCGCCACCAGGTTCTGCGCCAGGATACCAAGCACTCCACCATTGTACAGCCAACGGAATAATCAGTAAAACAACCAAGGCTTCTTTGTCGTTAAAATCTGGTAATAGCGATAGCTTGTTTGTAACATTAGTGTTTTTCAACAAGGCTGTTATACCTCCAACCTCAGGAAGGTTCACCAAATAATATGCCGCCCCAATTGAGCCTGTCATCGCCACAAAAAAGAGCAAAAAATCGGTATACACCACACCTTTAAAACCTCCTATGGCACTAAAAACAACCGTTACCAAACCAGCTATAATAACGGTTTGCCAAGGTTCCAAACCCAACATAATGCCTCCTATTTTAATAGCGGCCAAGGTTACGGCCGCCATCGCCAAAATGTTGAATACCGCTCCCAAATACACTGCCCGGAAACCGCGCAAAAAACGAGCCGGTTTTCCACCATAGCGCAACTCGTAAAACTCAATATCTGTAGTCACTTCCGATTTACGCCATAACTTGGCATAAACAAAAACCGTGAGCAAACCGGTAAGCAAAAAAGCCCACCACACCCAGTTTCCGGAAACACCGTTGGTTCTTACAATATCAGTAACCAGATTGGGTGTGTCGGTAGAAAATGTGGTGGCCACCATAGAGAGTCCCAAAAGCCACCAAGGCATGGAGCGTCCTGAAAGAAAATATTCGGAGGAACTTTCACCCGACTTCTTTGATACCCAAAATCCAATAAATAATGTAATTGAAAAAAATAGAACTATTAATACATAGTCTATTGTATGTAGCTGCACCATAACCTTAATTGTTCGTTTTTTTGAGCTGTAAATCTATTAGAAACATTCTGAAAATGGTTTCTAACTTTTAAAATAGCTTCCCGTTTTCAATAATAACAAAGCCATTGCGCTTGTAAGTTACTTTGGTGCCGTTGGCGCAAAACGTATATTTTCCGTTCGATTTACGTTCGGATGCCCATAGCAAAATCACCTCATCAACCGTACAATTATAATCTTTGGCCACTTTCTTTTTTACATCATCAATAGTGGCTCGGCCTTTTTTTAGTTGATTTTGAACCTTACCGTTCAATTTGGGTTCTTCAAAATCTGCCGGCACATTACACCCAGCCTCTTCGAGCCCAGCCTCAACAAGTACTTCTTCAGCCTGTTTCGGAGCCTCCAAATCAATATATTCCCAAGTGTAATCAGCTTTCAACAATACACGCCTACCGTCTTCGGTTTTTACAATGTAATTGTTTTGGGCAAAACCCGCGTACGATAGAATGGAAAGCAAAAGAACGGCATATAATTTCATAGCATATCTGTTTTGAATAGAACCAAAAGTACAAATTTTGCATACATTTGCTCCATGGAATTTCCTAAAAAACTTGTGCAAAAACTAGAAATCCGCAAAGCAAACAATGCTTTTCGGAAATTGGGAACGCCATCTGATTTAGTGGATTTTTCATCAAACGATTATTTGGGGTTTTCCAAAAACGAATCGATTTTCAATAATGCCCATCAGTTTTTAATTGAAAACGGCATAAAACAAAACGGCGCCACTGGGTCGCGCTTGCTTTCCGGAAACCACCAACTTTACGATGTGGTTGAAAGCCAACTTTGCCAATTCCACAACAGCGCATCGGCTTTGGTTTTCAATTCAGGCTACGATGCCAATATTGGCTTTTTTTCAAGCGTACCGCAACGTGGCGATATAATTATATATGATGCACTGATTCATGCTTCCATTCGTGATGGCATATCGATGAGTAACGCCAAAGGCTACAAGTTTAAGCATAATGATTTAGAGGATTTGGAAACAATAATTCTTCGTCATTCTGAACCTTGTCACCTTGAGCGGAGTCGAAAGGCTGTTTCAAAATCGCATCATAACATTTACATTATTACCGAATCGGTATTCTCCATGGATGGCGATACCCCAAACCTCGTTGGGCTTTCAGAATTATGCAAAAAGCACAACGCTTACTTGGTGGTTGATGAAGCCCATGCCGTTGGCGTTTTTGGCGAAAACGGAACAGGTTTAGTTCAGCAGTTACTACTTGAACATGATATTTTTGCTCGCATTGTTACTTTTGGAAAAGCCATGGGGTGCCACGGCGCCGCCATTTTGGGCAGCTATACCTTGAAAGAATTTTTAGTGAATTTTTCGCGCTCCTTTATTTATACCACGGCCTTGCCCCCACATAGTTTGGCGACCATAAAATCAGCTTATTCCGAATTATCCAAAACTGAAAATATAAATAAGCTACAAGATAATATTGCGTTTTTTAAATCGGAAATACAACGAACGGGGTTACTTGTTTTCCCCTTTGGGGAACTGCCCGAAGGGCAAAGGGGATTTATTGAAAGCCATTCTGCCATACATTGCTGCATTATTCCAGGAAACGAAACCGTAAAACACATGGCCCAACACATTCAAGAAAATGGCTTTGAGGTAAAACCCATTTTGTCGCCCACCGTACCCAAAGGACAGGAGCGATTGCGGTTTTGTCTGCACAGTTACAATTCTAAAAAGGAAATTTCGGAAGTTTTAAAGCGACTTGCTATTTTTGTGATGACACAGTCGTCACCCTGAACTGGTTTCAGGGTCACATAATATTTATGAAATTAAGCTACGTTTACATACTAACCAATATAATGATGAGATGCTGAATCAAGTTCAACATGACGCAAAACATTAAGCATTGATGAGCGATACGTTTAAAACCATAGCCCGATTTCAATACTCTACCGAAGCCCAAATTGTAAAAGGCCGTTTGGAGGCCGAAGGCATTCAGGTATTCATGCAGGATAATTTCACTATTGATACTGACCCACTAGTGAGCAATGCCATTGGAGGCGTTAAATTAAAAGTGCTATCGCTACAAGCCTTGGAAGCCCAACACATTTTGGCGTCCATTAAAAAATATTCGGTTGACGATGAAGGCAACACCATACAATGCCCCAATTGTAACGGCGAAAACATTGAGCTCTTTTCAACCATTAAAGATGCCAATTCCTTTTTTGCTTTTATTTTTGGTGTATTATTTTCATCGCTGCCATTTTACACTAGGCACAAGTACAAATGTGAAAATTGTAACACGGAATTCGATTTAAAATAATCGACAGCGTCACCCTGAACTTGTTTCAGGGTCACATAATATTTATGAAGTCAAGCTACGTTTACATACTAACCAATAAATACAGAACCACATTCTACATTGGAGTCACAGCAGATTTATCTAAACGCCTTGAGAAGCATTACGACGAAACAGCATCAAAATTCACAAAAAAATATAACCTTAAAGATTTAGTTTATTTTGAAACGTTTTCTGATATTGAACAAGCTATTGTGCGGGAAAAGCAATTAAAAAATTGGCATAGAACATGGAAAATTGAATTAATAAAAAAAGTAAATCCAACTTTAAAAACTTTAAACTACTGACATAAATGATGAGATGCTGAATCAAGTTCAGCATGACGACATATGAAAACATACTTTATAACAGGCATATCAACCGAGGTGGGCAAAACCGTAGCCTCGGCCATTGTCACCGAAGCTCTGCAAGCCGATTATTGGAAACCCATACAAGCTGGCGATTTAGACCATAGCGACACCCATAAAGTGGAGAGTTTGGTTTCAAATGAAAAATCACAATTCCACCCCAACAGCTATGTGCTAAACACGCCCATGAGTCCGCATGCCGCTGCCGAAATTGATGGTATTACCATAGATCTAAAAAAGATAAAAGTACCCAAAACCAAAAACTATTTGGTTATAGAAGGCGCAGGTGGTTTACTGGTACCGTTGAACGATAAGGAAACTATTTTAGACATCATCCAACCCGATTTTAAAGTCATTGTGGTATCACGCCATTATTTGGGCAGCATTAACCACACACTTTTAACGGTCAATTTATTAAAGGAAAAGGGGTTTTCTGTGTCCATTATTTTCAGTGGAAACGAACACAAGACCACCGAATCCATCATTAAAAAAATGACCAATGCCCCCATTATCGGACGGATTGAAGAAGAACCCTATTTTGACCAAAATGTGATAAAGGAATATGCTGATCGATTTAGGGAGAAACTTTAGCTGTCATTCCTGCGCAGGCGGGAATCCACAAAAAAATATTAACAATTAAAAGATTCCTGCCTTCGCAGGAATAAAGCATATGACTTTACAAGAACGCGACAAAAAATACCTCTGGCACCCACTAACGCAACACAAATTGCACCCCGAAGCTTTGGCCATAACCAAGGCCAAAGGTTGCACATTGACCGACGAAAACGGCAACGAATACATCGATGCCATTGCCTCATGGTACACCTGCATGTACGGGCACTGCAACGATTACATTACCCATCGGGTGTCCGAACAAATGCAGCAACTGGATCAAGTAGTTTTTAGCGGATTTACCCACAAACCTGCCATAGAACTCAGCGAAGCCCTCATAAACATTCTGCCCAAAAACCAAAACAAGATTTTTTTTAGCGATAACGGCTCCACATCTGTAGAAATCGGTATTAAAATGGCGCTGCAATACCATTTTAACCACGGAAACAAAAAGAACACTTTAATTGCTTTTGAAGACGGTTTTCACGGTGACACCTTTGGGGCCATGAGCGTTTCAGGGCTTTCGGTATACAACGGGCCTTTTGAAGATTTCTTTTTAAAGGTAGAACGCATTCCCGTTCCCAACGGAAAAAACCACGATGCTATTTTAAAAACCTTAAAAGTACTCGCCGACAACAACGAAGTGGCCGGTTTTGTTTACGAACCCTTGGTACAAGGTGCCGCAGCCATGAAAATGCACAACGCTGATGGACTGAACCAAATTTTAAATTTTTGTAAAAACAACAATATTATTACCGTGGCCGACGAAGTGATGACCGGTTTCGGCAAAACCGGAAAACATTTTGCTTCGCTACACATAGAAACACTGCCCGATGTAATGTGTTTAAGCAAAGCACTAACTGGCGGATTGCTCCCTATGGCGCTCACGACCTGTTCACAAAAAATATATGATGCCTTTTACAGCGACGATATTGCCAAAGGGTTGTTCCATGGGCATACCTACTCGGCCAACCCATTGGCATGTACCGCAGCCTTGGCTAGTATTGAATTATTGCAAACCCAAACCATTCAAGACAGCATAAAAGCCATAACCGCTTCGCACGAAAACTTTGGTAACCGTGTAAAAAACCATCCCAAAGTGAAATCCATACGACAAACCGGAATCATTTTCGCCCTCGATTTGGATGTAGAAATGCAGCGCTACGGCAACCTTCGCGATAAGCTTTTTAAGTTTTTTATGGACAATGGTGTGTTTCTGCGCCCCTTAGGTAACACCATTTACATACAAGCGCCTTACGTCATCACCAACCAAGAATTGGAAAAAGTGTACCGAGTTATCGAAGAATCCTTATCAATAGTGTAAATTTGCAGGCTAAAATGTAAACAGGATTCGCGCACTAAATTTATGAGATGCGGAATAAATCCCGAAAACAATCGGGGGCAGCATGACAAAAATATGCAAAAACCAATATCCATAACGGCCATTTCATCCATTTCCCCATTAGGAAAATCTCCTGCTGAAGCTTGGAAAAACTATAAAAACAACACCCATTGCTTAACTAAAAAACTCGTGTTGGGCAAAGACGTTGTCATGGCCGAAATTCCAAAGGAAGCCAAAGCAGGTATTGAAACCTTAAGGCAATCGGATGCCAAATATAAATCGTTGGACGACACCGTGCTTTTTGCCATGTATGCCTCACGCGAAGCGGTAAAACAGGCCAAATGGAAACCCTCGGATAATTTTGGAATCAACATCGGCTCGTCCCGCGGTGCTACGGCACTTTTTGAAAATTATCACGAGTCCTTTTTAAAAAATAACAAAGCCGAAACTTTGAGTTCGCCCACCACAACATTGGGCAATATTTCATCGTGGGTGGGGCACGACTTACAAACCCAAGGCCCCGAAATTAGCCATTCTATCACTTGTTCCACAGCATTGCACAGTTTGCTTAATGGCATC
Organism: Bacteroidia bacterium; assembly: GCA_030430535.1. Taxonomy (GTDB): domain Bacteria; phylum Bacteroidota; class Bacteroidia; order Flavobacteriales; family Flavobacteriaceae; genus Flavisericum. Next base: position 55,712 of record JAUIKY010000016.1, on the reverse strand, counting down.
GCATGGATCAATTCGGGCATGTGCAATAAATTTTTGGTGGGTGGCAGTGAAGCGCCGCTAACACCATTTACCATTGCACAGATGCAGGCTCTGAAAATCTATACTTCAACTCCGCTCAGTAACCAAGACAACCTCGATTTGGTAGCTGAGCGGCCTGTGCAGAGCGGAGTCGAAATCAGTCGAAGCTACCCCTGCCGGGCATTGGATTTCAGCAAAACCAAAAACACCATGGTTTTGGGCGAAGGCGCTTCCATGGCTTGTTTAGAGGAAGGGATACAGAGCAACGCTTTAGCTTTAATTACGGGCTATGGCTATGCCACCGAAATTTTAAAACACAACATTTCCATTTCGAGTGACGCCAAATGTTTTCAGAAGTCGATGAAAATGGCAATGAGCAATACAAAACCCTCCGATGTTGATGTAGTAGTGATGCACGCCCCGGGCACCATAAAAGGCGACACCTCAGAATATAAAGCCATTGAGTCCGTTTTTGGCAACCAAATGCCTGCAGTAACATCAAACAAATGGAAAATTGGCCACACCTTTGGGGCATCGGGCGCATTAAGCATCGAATTGGCTGTAATGATGTTGCAACACCAAGAATTTATTGGCATTCCGTATGTAAAGGACTTAAAAACACCCCATAAAATTCAAAATATAATGGTCAATGCTGTGGGCTTTGGCGGCAATGCCGTAAGCATATTATTGAGCAAAAAACCGTAGCATAAACATATAATTAGTATTTTTGGCCACAACTAACGAGCAGATTTATGAGCGAGACAAGACACAATTGGACCCAACAAGAAATTCTGGATATTTATAACAAACCGTTAATGGAGTTGCTTTACGAAGCCGCTACCGTACACCGTTTGCACCACGACCCTAATACGGTACAAGTAAGCACACTGCTATCTATAAAAACAGGAGGCTGCCCAGAAGACTGTGGGTATTGTCCGCAAGCCGCTCGTTACCACACCGATATTGAAGGCAACGATTTAATGAGCGTTCAGCAGGTAAAAGCACAAGCATTACGCGCCAAATCCAGTGGAAGCTCAAGAGTATGTATGGGTGCTGCTTGGCGAAATGTAAAGGACGGCGAAGAATTCGACCAAGTTTTGGAAATGGTACGTACCATCAACAAACTGGACATGGAAGTGTGCTGCACATTGGGCATGATTACCGAAAACCAAGCCAAACGTTTGGCCGAAGCCGGACTCTATGCCTACAACCATAATCTGGATTCTTCGGAAGAATATTATAAAGAAGTGATTTCTACCCGCGGTTTTGAAGACCGTTTGGAAACCATCGATAACGTGCGTAAAACCAATGTAACTGTTTGTAGTGGTGGTATTATTGGCATGGGTGAAAAAGTAGAAGACCGTGCGGGCATGCTCGTGGCACTATCAACTTTAAACCCACAACCCGAGTCGGTGCCAATCAATGCCTTGGTAGCAGTTGATGGCACGCCGTTGGAAGACCAAGAACCTGTTTCCATTTGGGAAATGGTGCGTATGGTGGCTACCACCCGCATTGTAATGCCCGAAACCCAAGTACGTTTAAGTGCTGGGCGAACTCAAATGACACGCGAAGGCCAAGCCATGTGTTTCTTTGCCGGAGCCAACTCCATTTTTGCAGGCGATAAATTACTGACCACCCCCAACCCCGATGTAAATGAAGACATGGAAATGTTCAAACTGCTTGGCTTAAACCCACAAAAACCATTTACCAAAAAAGTACAGCCACAAACGGTTGAAGCCCAAGACTCGCAATACGAACCTTTGGGTGAAAAACCAAAATGGAGCAGGCCAGAACATACCATTGAGCGTAACGAGGCGGCAAAGGCGAAAGCTAAAGCTACAAAGTAGTATTTGTTGAAATAGTTCTAAAGTCAAACAGATTACCATACTTTAACAAGGCCCAACACAGGTTGCTGCGATTGTAATTGTAATGACGTTATATAAGAAACGCCCACACAAAAAACGCACGTCAATTACGAGGGACGGGAAAAGTAATCTTTTCATTTGAACTAAAGAGTAAAAGATTCCCACGCTACGCTCGGAATGACTGCCCTTAAAAACCTGTGTCGTCATACTATTTTAAATCACATAACGTTTTCTTAACTTTGGCGCACTAAATTTTTAAGCATTGGCATTAAACTTACAGGACATTCCGCGGGTAAAAACCATTACCAAAGCAGATTTTTTAAAACACTACTTCAATCCGCAGAAGCCTGTGGTTATTGAGCGTTTTATTGAAGACTGGCCAGCTTATTCCAAATGGAATTTAGACTACATCAAACAAATTGGTGGCGATATCACCATTCCGCTTTACGACGATAGGCCTGTAGATTACCGCGATGGTTTTAACGAACCGCACGCCAAAATGAAACTGGCCGATTACATTGATTTACTGAAACGAGAGCCCACAAAATACCGAATCTTTTTGTGGAATGCCCTAAAGGAAATTCCGCAGTTGCAAAACGATTTCTCGTTTCCCGATTTTGGGCTGCGCCTCATGAAAGGTATCCCCATGTTGTTTTTCGGCGGAAGGGATTCGTATACCTTTATGCACTACGATATCGATTTGGCCAACATTTTCCATTTTCATTTTGAAGGTAAAAAACAGATCATTTTATTCGACCAAAAGCAGAATAAGTACCTGTACAAAATTCCGTATTCGCTCATTACCCGCGAAGACATCGATTTTAACAACCCTGACTTTAAAAAGTGGCCCATGCTCAAAAAAGCTAAAGGTTATAAAACCGAACTGAACCACGGCGAGATTCTTTACATGCCCGAAGGCTATTGGCACTATATGCGCTACATCACGCCCGGTTTTTCTATGAGCCTGCGTGCCATGGCCCGTAACCCAAAAAACTTCGGCCAGGCCATTTATAACATATTAATCATGCGTAACTACGACAACCTGATGCGTCGCATTAAAAAACAAAAATGGATCGATTGGAAAAACGAACAGGCCATAAAAAACACCCACAAGCATTTGTAGTTTTTGACCCTTTGGCATGACGTTAAAATGCGTCATTTCGATTTCTATGAAAAAAGCAAGAAGTTCTATCTAAAAAATAGTTGTCGATACTATTTTTCGTTCTGCTTCGGCTACGCTCAGCAACCACTCAAAATCACTCGAAACTGACGGTTGAACCAAATTCTATTTTCAAAATATACAACGCGTAGTTTTTGTACGTCATTTTTATAAAACTTACATATATTTGCCCACTCAAATTTAAATTACTAACACATGAAAAGATTCATTTTTTTAATCGCCGTATTAAGCGTTTCATTAGTAAACTCGCAAGCCTTTACAGGTGCAAACGACAATAAATTTCAAGTGGGCGCCAACTTTCAAAACAATGGTACAGGCCTTAATTTAAGTTACGATTTTGGTATTGGCGAAAATATTTCTGTGGGTATATCGTCCACCTACCTTCTGGGCATCCATGAAAACCTAAAAAACAATGCAGATGACGATTTAAACGCCGATTTCGATAACCGTTTTGATGTACGTGCCCGTTTTAACGCCAACTTGGGTAACGTGATTAATGTAGACGAAAACTTTGATATATACCCCGGTTTAAGCCTTGGCCTTAAAAACTTTGGCGGACACCTTGGCGCACGTTACTTTTTTACTGATGGTTTTGGTATTTATACCGAACTTAACGTGCCTTTGGCTAAATATAAAACCGAAAACCTAACCGCTCCCGAAAAATTGCACAACCAGTTTAGCATTAATTTGGGTACGGTTTTCAATTTGTAAAATTGAACCTTCAATAAATAGCTTAAACGGCTCTTTAAAAAGTAAATTAGGTCATTCCGAGCACAGCGTGGAAATCTTTAAGTTTTTAGCTTTAAGCAAAAGATTGCCGCACTTCGACTGCGCTCAGTGCAGGCTGTTCCTCTTCGCAATGACGTTACTTTTTAAACAGCCGTTTTTTTTATGGGCATAAAATTCTACTGAATCAATTCGTTTGCTTTTTCGTACACCAAGTGCGATTCCCAGCCTCTATACAACAGATAATCGATTAATTTTTTGCGTTTCTTAAAAACGTTGCTCTCTGTTATGGAATTGGCTTTTTTTTCGGCTAAACCATGGAAAACCTCGATATACTCCGCATCCGAAATTTCTGCAAGTGCCGCGTTTATGTTAACTTTGCTTACACCTTTTTGCTTTAATGTATAAGCTAATCGGCCACGCCCCCATTTCTTAATCCTAAACTTACCGCTTACAAATGTTTTGGCGTAACGCGACTCGTTAAGATAGTTATGCTCTAACAAATGGACCATAATCACATCGATGGCTTCGGGTATCATGTGCATGGCTTCCAGTTTTTGCCGCACTTCTTGATGGCAGCGTTCTTGGTACGCGCAGTAATGCTCCATTTTTTGGGTAGCCTCCTGTAACGTATATGTTTTTTTGGTTTGCATAACAAGCCAAAAATAACAATTGCATTTAACAAAAAGTAACATATATAAAACCAAATCTATTATACAAGGCTTGGCCTAATTAGAGATTTAAAACTTAATGGTTATGAAAAACATTACGCTTATTCTTGTTGCCCTGTTTACCTTTAATTTTGTGGGGGGGCAGAGTACTAAATTAGCTGAATTGACTTTTGAAAATGCTGGTGGGTATTCAACCAGTGTAACCGAATACCTTAACATTGTAAATGCAGGAAATCATGATTATTTCACTAGAACTGACGGTTCTTCATTTACTTTCGAAAATTTTTCGAACATTCAAGGAAATTATTTTTTCGCAGCTCAAGACATATCTACAACGACAGAAAGTCTATTGATTAACGACATCAATATTAGCGGTTATACAAACTTACAATTTAGAGTCCACTTAGCTGAAGACGATGATGGATCTAACCAAGACTGGGACAATACAGATTATGTTCACTTCAACTATGACATTGACAACTCTGGATCATACACCAGTCTATTATGGATTGAAGCCTCCGGAACAAATACTGAACCACAAATTGACACTAATTTTGATGGAATCGGTGATGGAGCACCAATTACAGACACCTTTACCCCATTTACGCAAAACATATTTAGCACAGGTTCTGTAATAGATATTGAAGTTGTTTTTAGACTTAATGCAGGAGAAGAAGACATCGCCATCGACAATATCGAAATTTGGGGAGACCCCATTCCATGCGGTTCCGTTGTAACATGGGATGGTACGAGTTGGTCGCCTTCAACACCCGATTTAACAACTCAAGCTGTTATTAGCGGAGATTATAATACCGCAAATGGAGGAAGTGAAACAAGTTTTAGCGCATGTAGCTTAACCATTACCAATAACTCAAATTTATACATTGCCGATAACACCTTTGTGGAAGTGCAAAACGATTTAACTGTTGATGCCGGGAGTTCAATTAACGTAGAACCAGCGGGAGCCTTCGTTCAAAACAATGATTTAAGTAGTGTCACCAATAACGGCGTTATACAAGTTGATAAAATGACGGCACCTATGAATGAATCAGATGAGTACACTTATTGGAGCTCGCCTGTATCAAACACATCCTTTATTGATGCTGTTCCCGACTTAAACCTGAATAAATGCTACATTTTCAATGGACAAAATTTCTTAGATGCTACTGCTGAAACCGGAAATAACAATGCCTCAAATCCAGGACAAGATGATATTGATGATGATTGGAATGACTGGCAACAAATAGGTAGCTCAACCATAATGCAACCCGGTGTTGGCTATGCCACAACTATATCAGATTTAGCGTTTGCCATCGCTCCTCCCCCGTTTGGCCCTAAAAGATTCAGAGCCTCTTTTGAAGGCGATTTTAACAATGGTAAGTACACCGTCCCTATCTATAGAAATGATTCCGAACTAAACGACAATAACTGGAATTTTGTTGGAAATCCTTATCCATCCGCTATTGATGCCGACATGTTTTTGGCCGCTAACAGTAATGTAGCTGACAATATTGACGGCACGGATATAAACGGCATGGGGTATATTGATGGTGCTATCTTTTTATGGTCGCAAAATACTGCCGCAGCAAATAATGTAAACGGTAATGAAACATTCAACTTTTCCAATACAGATTATGCGATCATTAACGCTACTGGCGAAACAGAAGGTGGTGACGGCACAACCGCTGTTATTTTGGCTTCAGGCAATCGAGCCATTCCATCAGGACAAGGTTTCTTTGTTTCTATGTCTAACTCCGCACCTGCCGATTTGGTTACTGGAGCTGTTTACAAATCGAATATTATGTTTAGCAACTCCATGCGAGTAACGGATGTAACAGCAAACAATGTATTTTTTAAAGGCACAAAAAAAGAAAACAAATCTAAATCTGAAAAGAACAAATTATGGGTTGAATTAACTTCAGACAATGGTGTGTTCAACCAAATTTTAATTGGATATGTTCCCGGCGCTTCGATTTATGACGACGGTTTAGGTTTTGATGCTCCAAAATACCCAACTCAAGGTGCCGCTTTGTATTCTGTAATTGAAGGATCCAATAAAAAATTCGCCATACAAGGCAAACCCATAAATAGCATCAATGAAGATGAGATTATTAACCTTGGGTTTAAAACCACTATAAAGGTAGCCACACTTTACACCCTATCCATTGCAAAAATGGAAGGCGACTTTTTAAACAGCCATTCGGTGTTTGTTAAGGACAACCTATTGAATAAAGTACACGACTTAACGGTTTGCGATTATACGTTTACAAGTGAAACCGGCGAATTCAACAATCGTTTTGAGATTGTATTTAAAGCCGATGCGCTTTCAACCGCTAATGCTTTGGTCAGCCCGAGCCAATTGAAAATCGCACAACTGGACAATGATAATATACAGTTTACCGCACCCAACGGATTGCGCATTAAAACGGTGTCTATTTTCGATTTGTTTGGTCGCCAACTTTACCAGTTCAACGGGCAAAACGACACAGAGGTTTTTAAACTTTCAAACTTGAACCGTTCGGTGTTTGTGGCCGAGGTTGCGCTATCAAACGGTACGGTTATCAGCAAAAAGGCGCTAAAAAAGTAAACTTATTGCTACAAGTTCTGATTGAAGAGATTCCCATACTGCGTTCGGAATGACGATTGAATTGAAAAAACACGTCATTACGAGGGAGGAACAATCTGCACTGAGCGCAGTCGAAGTGAAGTAATCTTCTCATTGAAACCAATAATATTGATTGAACAGATTCCCGCGCTGCGCTCGGAATGACGACAGGCTTGAAAAAACAAGTCATTACGAGGTATGGAATGACATTATTACAAACTATATTTTACCGCCAAAATAAAATTTCGCCCTGCTGCAGCAATGCCCGAAGAATAGGTTTTATACCGTTGATCGGTAATATTTTCCAAACTGGCCGTGAGGGTAATAGAAGATGCTATTTGATGCTGCGCCCTGAAATTTAAGGTGTACCACGACGGACTGTACGGATTGCCATTGCCATCGAGCGCGTAGATATAATCCTTTTCAGTTTCCGATGGTGCCAGTTCGTTATACGCCAAATCGCCGTTGTAATTGGCAAATAAATCCATTTTCAACCTACCAAATTGCCCTACAAAATGGGTGTTCCCGAAAGCTGGTGCTACATGCCTTACGGGCACTTCAATACTTCCTGCGGTTTCAGTCCCTCCAATAATATTGTACTGCGATGCTAAATGTATATGGTTGGTTAAATTCATTTTTAGGCCCACTTCAAATCCATGAATCCAAGCCTTTGAGGCATTTTGAATGGCTTGTACATTGCTTAATTCCCCATCATACATCATTTCGGTTTCACCGTTCAACCTGAAATCACGACGCACTAAGGCATTATCCAAATAGGTGTAGTAGGTACTTAAATCGAGTAATAATTTATCATCGAAATTCAGCCTCAAGCCCAATTCGCCACCATAAGCATATTCGGGTTTCAGGTTATTATTGGGCACCACCACCGACCCGGGTTCGGAATCGAATACCTTGCCCATATCATCAATATTGGGCGCCCTAAACGCCGATGAGGCATTTAACCGCCATTGCAACACATTACTGGGCGACCAACTGATGCCGGCAGTTCCAGTGAGTGCCGAGGCCTCGTTTTTTGATGAATCAAACGGGAGGTTCAAATAAGCATTATTTTCTGTAAAATCGGCTTCAGAAATCACATGGTTGAAGCGCACACCCGATTGCAATACAAACGTGGGATTGGGCTTATATTTAATACTGGAATATACGGCTGCCGATTGCCAACTGGCACCATTGGGATATCTTGAAACCGTGGGAATGATGGTGTTCGTTGAGATGTTTTCTTCCTTCCCTTCGGACCATACTTTATTGAAAACATACTCCACTCCATAAAACATTTCGGTTTTAAGGCTAAGCCGCTTTTCGAAGTCTAAATTAACCGAATAGGCATCCACAGCTTCTTCGCGGATATTACGTATTGATGATTGAAAATCGCGATCCATTCGGCTTTCCTGAAAATTTTGGTAGGCCAAGGTGGCTTTTATTTTATCGTACAGATTTGAGCTACTGCTCAACTTTGTGATTTGTAAATTGGACATCAACCAATTTTGCGGACCGTAGTTCCATTCTGCCGAACGTAGATTTCCTCTTCGGTAACGGATTAACCGGTCGTACCTCGGAATATTGGATGTGGTACTGTAAAATAGCCCCAAATCGAAACTTAAATTTTCATCTGGCTGGTAGCTCACTTTTTGCATGAGGTTTAATTGGTTGTAGCCCGAAAACTTTTGTACCAAAGGATTGCTGTTTGTTACAACCTCATCGCCTTCGTTGGTTGTTAAAACATATTCAGGCCTTAAATATTCGTTTGGCCCGTGGCTTCCCATTCTTAAATCATCAAAACCGGAATAGGTGGCACTGGTTACAAAAGCCCATTTTTTGTAGCCGAGATTAAAATCTAAATGCCCTGTTTTTTCATCGTTAGCCGAACTGTAACGCACTACAGCATTCGATTGGAACAACAAAGAATCCGACAAGCTTAGTTTTGGCTTTTGGCTGTAAAACCCCATAACCCCGCCAATGGCGTCGCTGCCATAAATCACCGAACCGGCACCTAAGGTAACCTCGGTATGTTCAATGGAAAACGGATCGATGGAAATAACATTTTGTAAATTTCCCCCGCGGAAAATCGCATTATTCATCCGAACACCATCCACTGTAATAAGCAATCTATTGGTTGAAAACCCGCGTATCATGGGGCTTCCGCCACCCAGTTGACTTTTCTGAACAAATACCTGCCCCGTATTGCCTAATAAATCGGCACTGGTTTGTGGGTTGGCAAATTGAATCTCGCTTAGCGTTTCGGTATTTATTTTTTGTGGAATATCTCTTTTACTCTGTTCGAATTTTGAGGCCGAAATCACTATTTCTCCCAAACCTTGTGTGTTCGAAACTAAATATACCCGGTTGGTTTTGTCGATATCCTTTTTGGTGAGCATTTTTAAAAGGTGCGACAAATGTTTAAAGTAAATAACCTCACGCTCTGAAAACACACTGAGGTCTGCTTCGCCCCGAAAATTGGTAACTACACTTTTAGACTTATCAATATTATAAATGGCTACACCGAAAACGGGGTCGTTGGTGTCGCTGTTAAGTACTTTTATATTTTGGGCATAACATGATAATGAAACCAGCAAGAAGAAGAGAAATGTAAATTTAAAATTCATGTTTAGCTAAAAACTTGGTTCAATACCTGTAGGGATTTTGGTGGCCTAAAACTACCTAAATGCAGCTCGTAATACAACAAAATCATGCTCAAAAAAGATTGTCGTTGCTTGGCATTGATTTTAATTTCTGATAAAGCATCAAATGTTGTGCCCAACAGTGTTTTTAGTAACGTTAAATTCTCGCCGCCAATACTATGTTTATGGCTTGGCTTTAATTCGAACTCGCCTTCCAATAAATTGAAATACTGCAAATCGCTGTTAGCCATGTCTGGATAAAACCCTAAATACTTGGTAAGTTTAACCAAGAACAACAGGTGAAAATTAGAATACTCTGACTGCGAATCCAACCATAAAAGCGTGTTTTCTAAAAAGTGATACAGGTTTTCGTTTTGTTCTTCTTCCTGCAAAGTACCGGACAGCACTTCGGCCAAAAACATAACGATGGCACTTTTTAAAACATGGGTATGCAAACTGGAATAGATGCCATGAGGTTTAGCTTCTTTAATAAGCTGCAACGACCTATTGCTTTTGTAGGCTATTACAATTTGTATTTGCGATAACAACTGAAAATAAGCCACTTTGGTATTTCCTTTTTTACTCTTTAAAACACCGCGCAACAAAAAACTTACCACCCCCAGTTTTTGGGTATAGCACCTAACGATAAGGTCGTTATCCCTATACCTTATTTTAGAAAGTACAATAGCGTTTGTGGTTACCAACATTACCGCACCACCATTAATTTTAAGACTTTGGTTTCGTAGTTATCCAAATCTGAAAGCATAACCAAATACACCCCAGAAGCCACTACATTTCCTGCCAGGTTTTTCCCGTTCCAATAGGCCGTTCCGCCATCAATTTCCAAATTATACCCTTCGTAACGTTGATTGGTTCTAGACTGGGCCTCGGCCACTAAATTACCTTCAATATCGGTAATTTTAATATTTACGTTTTCTGAAATGTCTTTTATTTTCACTTTGTCTTCAACCATATCGAAGCCCGGGCGCACCGGATTTGGATAAACATAGGCGCTTTGCAAATCTTCGGTAGTGGCAGAACTGCCCGATTGAAACGACACCAAGCCTCTGGTGGTAGCGATATATACCGTGCCGTTGTTTTCATCTAGGGCGATATCGCGAACACTGTTTGACGGTAACGGCGAATTGTCCTTTGTAAAGTGGAAAATGGTATTTTGCCCGTTGGGTGAAAATAAGTACACCCCAGAATCTACCGTGCCAACCCATTTGTTATTGGCGCCATCCACTTTAATATCAGTAATATATTGTTGAAACAACAGCTCTTTGGCCACACCATTTTCTTCAATGATAATTTCATCTACCTCGGTCGAAGTGCTATCAAAAAAATTTGAAGTGTTGTATAGCACCCGTATACCGCGTTCGGTACCAATCCATAATTGGTTTCTGTTGTCGAGGGCGAGGGCATAAACTCTAGCTGTTGGCATGTTTTCATCTTCCCTATATACTGCTTTAATTCGCCCTCCCCCAATCGATTCGTTAAAACTAATAACTCCATAATTGGAGCTTCCCAGCCATTTGGTGCCATTATTATCGATAACAACATCACTAAAGCCATTGTTGTCGAAAGCGCTAGGGATAATTTCCTTTAAAGAATATGACTGCCACTGGTTGTTTGAAGGATTGTACGATTTTAACTGATTTTCCACTTGGCCAGTAGTTGTCCATAACAAGCCATCTTTATCAAATGCTGAAGCACCCACCCTTATATCTTTATAATCGGGGGCATTAGGTAAAACCAAAGACTCTAAACCGCTGTTCGTTTCATTATATAGAATAGTTGGCACGTCATCATTAACCTCTAGAAGTCCACTAAAAAACGAACTTATAAACACTTGGTTATTATCAAAGGGGTTAACGGCAATGTGGTTTAAACATTTGGCCTCAAAAATTTCGGAATATTCGTTGTTTACCCATTCTCCATTTTTTAGATGACTAAAGCCACGACTATTCAATGGATAAGGATTAAAGTATAAAGTATATTCCCCAAAAGTCACCCAAAGCCCATTGGGCTCAGTTTGCAAAGAAAACGGAATATTTAACAAAGGACCGTCTGGATGCAACTCTTCAAAAATTCCCGGGTTTGAAATGGCAACTTTAAGAATCCCGAAATCTTCTGAGCCTATATAAACATTTTCTTCGTCAATTATAGTACTGGTATAGTTTGTGTTGAATGGTTCATTAACTGGAATTTCGGCTATTACATTAAATCCGGAACCATACACAAAAACTCTATTGGTTGTGGTTACCAATAAATTCTCGTTAACAGCTCTTAAATCTCTGGGCGTGGTGCTATAAGACGCTACTTCTGTAACTGCACTTTGTGTAACCTGATAAATACGGTTATTGGTTCTTGCGGCATATAAATTGTCTTGAAAAGCCTCTACGGCATACCAACTTCCTGAAGTAACCACCTGCCAATTTTGAAAATCTATTAGATTAGGACTTGCCACCAAGGCTCGCCTAATACCGTTCCCGTCAACACACGAGGCATAAATATAATCACCTAAAATGGCGGTTTGACTTACTTGCAGTTGCGTGCCTCCGTCGCCAATAAAGTAAGTGTCCCCAAACTCCAGACGCTCTAAATCGAAAACGGAAATACCATAGTTTGTCGATATATATATTTTATTTTGAAAGGCATTAAAATGGTTGATTTTTTTATCCTGCGCAGGAATGGTTACTTTTTCAATAATATCGACAACAGATAAAACATTGTCATCATTGTCAAAAACGATTTCTATAAGTCCGTTTTCATAACCAACCACCAACAACTGATAGTCTTCACTGTAATAGATGGTTGAAATCGTTTCTCCAGAAAGCCCATGTATAGTGGTGATTTCCTCTATTTCACTAGTGTTTGTATCCAAGCTAAAAATGGCATTGGTTGAGGCGGCATAAACTATATTCTCGCCATACGATACGTCTTTTATTTCGTTATACGAAAAATGACCTTGCCAAAGTGCCGAGAAATCTTGGCAAAACGATAATAGCGGCACTATTAATATTGCAAACAATATTGTTCTTTTAACCATAGGGACTTTTGAAAGTTCAAATATATTTATAACTAACGAGTTTTACTTCGAAATCATATATTTATAACCAAAAAAGCTTCCCTTTCAGGAAGCTTTCATTGGCTTAATTTAGTTTAGTTGGTTTTACTTTACACAATACCTTGTGCTAACATGGCATCGGCCACTTTTACAAATCCGGCTATGTTAGCACCTCTAACGTAATCTACATAGCCATCCTCGTCTTTACCGTATTCCAGGCACGATTTATGAATATCGGCCATAATATCTTTCAACTTATTGTCCACCTCTTCCCGGGTCCATTTATATCTCAAAGAGTTTTGTGTCATTTCCAATCCAGAGGTGGCTACACCTCCCGCATTTGAGGCCTTACCAGGCGCAAACAGTATTTTAGCTTTATGGAAAGCCACAATGGCACCTTTGGTTGAAGGCATATTAGCACCTTCACTCACGCAAATACATCCGTTTTCGAGCAGCTTTTCTGCATCATCTTTATCGAGTTCGTTTTGTGTTGCGCAAGGCAATGCCACATCGCATTTTACGCCCCAAGGTGTTTTCCCTTTGTGGTATTCGGCATTGGGATATTCATCTAAATATTCACTAATGCGCCCCCGTTTTTCATTCTTTAGCCGCATCACGAATTTGAGTTTTTCTTCATCGATCCCATCGGAATCATAAATATACCCTCCAGAATCAGAAAGCGTCAACACCGTTCCGCCCAATTGGAGTACCTTTTCTGCGGCGTACTGCGCCACGTTACCTGACCCCGACACCACCACTTTCTTTCCTTCGAAATCATCGTTTTTGGTTTCCAACATTTTTTGGGCAAAATACACCGTACCGTAGCCCGTTGCCTCTGGACGAATTAACGAACCGCCCCACGACATCCCTTTTCCGGTAAGCACTCCCGTAAACTCATTATTCAGTTTTTTATACATCCCGAACAGAAAGCCAATTTCCCGGGCACCTACGCCAATATCGCCAGCAGGAATATCGGTATTGGGACCAATGTGCCTAAAAAGTTCACTCATAAAAGCATGGCAAAACCTCATAATTTCATTGTCGCTTTTTCCTTTGGGGTCGAAATCACTTCCGCCTTTCCCACCGCCCATGGGCAGCGTGGTTAAACTGTTTTTAAACACCTGTTCGAAAGCTAAAAATTTCAAAATACTGGCATTTACCGAAGGATGGAATCGTAAACCGCCTTTATATGGCCCTATGGCCGAATTCATTTGAATCCTGTACCCTCTGTTCACTTGAATCTCGCCATCATCATCAACCCAACACACCCTAAAAGAGATTAACCGTTCTGGTTCGACCATTCTCAGCAAAATATTCTTACCATAATATATATCGTGTTTTACTATATAAGGGATTACCGTTTCAGCAACCTCTTCTACTGCTTGCAAAAACTCGGGCTCATGGCCATTTCTTTTTTTTACAAGTTCCAAAAATTCGTCAACACTTTGTTTCATAGATTCCAATCATATAAAATTTAAAAAAATGTATTTTAACTAAACAAATATACATTTTCTTCAAAAAATATGTGATATTTTTTAGAATTTCATAATATAAATTTTTAGTGATTTTCACCTAACCTATTAATATTTGTTTCTTTAACTACTTTTTTTATATTTGTCTGTAGTAACGCCCTCAATAAAATTAATCCTCTTTATGCTTAACTTGAAATATTTGGCTTGTGGGTTACTACTCTTTTTAAGTTTTCAGACCGTTTTCGCACAACTAGGCTTTTCCCATGAATTGGGTGTTATTGCAGGGCCATTGCAGTTTAGATCTGATTATGGCGTTAGCGATGACTCTGAAACCAACTTTGGCAATTCAGGGTTTGGTATTGGTATAGTTCACTATCTAAATTTTGCCTACCGTGCCGATTGTAACTGTTACACTACCGATACGTTTTTCAATGACCATTTTAAGTTGAGAAATGAATTATCATACAACAAAACCAATTTAGAGCATTTAGGGAAGTGGGTAGACCCCAATAGAAATACAGTAGAAGCCAATCAGCTACGCGGTCATAAAGGCATTGCTGAAAATATAGACATAGGTACGCAATTGGAATTTTTTCCACTTAGCATCCGTTCGTTCCAAGCTTTTGGTTACCGATTTGCTCCTTTTGCCAGTTTGGGGGTACATTATACTTATTTTACACCAGAAGTGAGCACCACCTACGCCAACCCAGATCCTACAGCGGTTGGCGATGTTACCGACCCTAGTAATTTTTATTCTGCTTGGGCACCTGGTTCGGTTGATGCATCGCCGGGCAGCACATGGTCTGTCGTTACAGGTGCGGGTGTTCGGTATAAATTGGATAAATTATCCGATTTAATGCTGGATTTCAGATTTCAATACTACTTCAGCGATTGGGTTGACGGACTAAACCACCAACTGGAAAGCAACAAGAACAACGACTGGCTGGTTTGGGTTAACATTGGCTATATTTATTATTTGGATTAATCAACGCCACGACATTTCCCCTATTATTCTTCCGCTTTTGAATTAGCATAATTTTAATATTCCATTTAAACACAATTGTTACCTTTATAGCATAAACAAATCTTTTATGCTTCAAAAACAACGCTACTTTTATATTCTCATTTTTCTACTCGTTTTATCCTGTAACAAAGAAGTAAAAACAAGCTTTTCAGAAATCAATATTACCACCGAGAACAATACCATTGTTGAAGTTAATATTCCAGAAGCGAATGGTAAAAAAACTATAGCTGAGCAGATAAATTCTGAAATTACAAAAACCATAGCAGCGGCACTGCATATTGGCGACCCAGATAGCGTTCCTTCCATTTCAATTGAAGAGAGCATAAAACGCTTCAATAAAGAATACCAAGATTTTAAACGTGATTTCCCCGAAACCGAATTGCCTTGGGAAGCCCAAATAGACGGCGAAGTGGTTTATCAATCACCCGAAATTATTTGTGTGGCCATTACCACATACACCAATACAGGCGGTGCTCACGGCCTGTCAAATATTTCCTTTTTAAATTTTAACGCCACTACCGGAAACAGGATCAGCAACGAGAAATTAATTACTAATCCTGAAGCGTTCAAAGAAATGGTAAAACCATATTTCGACAAAGCTATTGCCGAAAAAGAGCATGCTGTTTTCGACATAGAAACATTCCAATTGCCAGCCAATATTGGTTACACCGAAGATGGCCTTGTATTGCTTTACAACACTTATGAAATTGCTCCTTATTCCACCGGAATTATAGAATTTAAAATCCCTTATGAAGAGGCGGAGCCCTTTTTAGCGTTTAACCACCTTTAAAAGTGCCAACACATAACCATAATGGATGCCTTCGTGCGTTAATATAAATTGCATAGCCTCGTCAATATTATTTAAAGTGTTGCCCGTTGTAGAAACCGTATAGGCATTGTAGTTGTTAAAAGCCCCTTTTTTATAATTCTCTTCAGTCTCCTTTACGGTAGAAACCAATAAATCTTTAATTTCATCGACTTCAGCTTGGCTAACATCACCCTCTGGCTTAGTGTCTTTTCGGTATTTATTAATTAAATCTACCGAAATCGATGGCTCCAAACCCGACAATTTATAAGCCAGCAATTGTTCGGTAACCACAATATGCCCAATGTTCCAAATAATATTATTGTTGAAGCCCGCAGGTATTTTATTCAAATCCTCTAAAGTGTTGGCTTCAATTATTTTTGTAAAAATCTGGCGTGTATTGTGTAAAACCTGAAATGTAAAATCCATCTTAATTTAATTTTTCGATAAATATAGTTTTAATTTGTTTTTATAAACATAACATGCCATGAAAAAAGTATACTACCTAAAAACCTGCAACACCTGTACGCGCATTCTAAAAGAGTTGAATTTGCCTTCAGACTTCATCTTACAAGACATAAAAAGCGAAGACATTACGGCAAAACAGTTGGAAGAGATGCAAACATTGGCCGGAAGCTACGAAACGCTATTCAGCAAACGGGCAAAACTTTACAAAGAAATGGACTTGAAAAACCAAGATCTTACCGAGCGCGATTTTAAAAACTACATTTTGCAGCATTATACGTTTTTGAGCCGCCCGGTAATTATTGTAAACGACCAAATTTTTATTGGAAGCTCCAAAAAAACCGTTGAAGCCGCCAAAGAAGCTATCGCCAGCCTTTAGTGATTCCGTAGTTTTTCCAATATTTTGATATAAGGCAACAATTAAATGTTTTACGTTAAATTAAACCGTTCATTTTGCGTAATTTAGTGATAATCAAGTTTAACACTAAAAAAATCAAATACTATGAACAATAATGGAAGTACATTTTTAGGAATTGTTGCCGGCACCGCATTAGGAGCCGCACTGGGAATTTTATTCGCGCCAGACAAAGGCAGTAAAACCAGACAACGAATCGCTGATGAGGCACAGGCCACAAAGGACAAGTTGGCTGAAAAAGCCGACGCCCTAAAAGAACAAATTGCCAGCACGGCGAGTAGCAAAAAACGAGATATCAATGAAGAAATTGAATCGATCGTTTCAGACGCCAGTTATAAAGCCGAAGACGTTATAACCGCTTTGGAAAGCAAGCTTAAATCCCTCAAGGAAAAGAACAAAAGATTACAGAAAACATCGTAATACATGAGTTTATTAGATTCAGTTAGCGAAACAAATGCCCATGCTACCAAAGTTGGTGAAAAGTATTTAAAGACCTCTTATAAATACTATAAGCTCAAAATTTTTGAGCAATTAACCATCTCCATCAGTATGGTTATGAAAATTATTCTAATAGGTGGCTTCGCCCTTATTGGAGTAAGTTTTGTTGCCGTGGCATTGGCTTTATCTATAGGCGAAGCACTCAATAATTTAACTTTAGGTTTTGTTTCGGTTGGACTGTTGTTTTTCATCCTTTCTGTGATACTCTTCCAACTGCGCAAGTACCTCAACAATTTTGTCATTAAAAGGCTATCTAAAAAATTCTTTAATTGATTATGAAAATATATCGAGATTCGGAAAGCATAGAACGTGATTTGAAGATTTTAAATCTTGAAAGGCAAATTGCGTGGGAAGAGATGAAAAACATAAAAGAGGAATACAAAGATAGCTTGAAGCCCTTAAACTGGATTCAGTCTGGCCTCAAATTGATGGGAAAATACGGTGGCTTTATGCTATTGAAAAAATTAATGAAATAGAAAATTATAATGTATTAAACAAAAATCCCAACCGGTTCGGTTGGGATTTTTTCATTCATTTAATTAAAATGAAAACTGTAATTTACAGTTTCACAAAACGCTTAACACCGTGGTTTTCGGTTTTTAAAATATAAACACCCGATGTTAGATCCGAAACCTGAATAGCAGTTTTATTGGTAAACCTTTTTACTTCCTGCCCGTTTGCATTAAAAATAGCTCCCGATAGGTTTTTGTTGAATTTTAACTGTGAATTCACCACAGGGTTAGGGTAAATTTTAAAATTGTTTTCGGACACGTCTTGGCTTACGCTTAAAGCCTCATCACCAATTTCTATAATTCCTAAAGAACCACTCACCTCATAACCCACCAAAAGTAAATTCTTGGAGTTGGGGCTGTCGGCAGCAGGCACAAATTTTATGATTTCCGGAGCCGCATCGCCCGAAATTCTATTGTGTTTGTAATAGGTAATAAACTCTACATCCTTTGGATCGGTAATATCGAACATTAAAATTGCACTTTGCCTTTCTAAACCAATAAACGCATAAGTGGTTCCTTCAATTTCGGCTACGGCAATAGCTTCAGGCTCGCAACCTTTATCGTCAGATCGGTCATCAAACTCTTCTTCGTCTTCGTTAAACAATGTTGGTTCTTCAGCAGCAATTTTTTGTCCGAATTGGTCGCCACTATCAAACACGATATTTCCGTATTGATCAAAAATTGAAAACGACCTTCCGCCGTACGAATAAATTTGCTCGTAAGAGCCATCGTTATCGTAATCGCCGTTGGCTGTAGTCGTTTTTAATCGCCCAAGGTTTTCATCTTCTTGAAGCGTAGTAGCATCAGGGTAATAGGCTGGATTCAGCGCTAAATCCTTTACGCGTACTTCTTCAGAATAGCCACCGTAGTCTCTTGAATCGCCCTCGTTGGCCGTTACTATATAATTCATACCGCCCACAGTGTACGAAGCGATAGCATCTGGCATAAAAACGCCCAAAGTTGGATGCTGCTTTATATCGATAACACCGTCTCTGTTGGAAGCATCAAAACCATAATCGTTTGCAAAAGAAATGATACCCAAAACGCTATTATCGGTAATTCCAGCCCCGGCCAAACCAAAATCGTTATCGTTAATTACCGCAATTTCGTTGTTTGGCAATAAGGCGATACCTTCGGCTTTATCGGACGACACATAACCAATAGATGGTAAATTGACCACCTTGTTTTTGTGTACAGGCAAAATGTTTTCAGCCGTTATTTCGTCGGCACTCATTTCTTCCAATTCTTTTCCGCTGGAAAGCGATACATTAAGAATATTTGTAGCCTGATTGATATCGATTTCAAAAACATACTTTTTACCATAATCGGCGTCTGGGCCTTCAGAATCTCTTTCTATCACCAAAAATTTTCCGTTTCCGGTATAAACCGCATCACCAATTTTATCCACTCGTGAAGAAGCGTAACCTGCATCTTTGTTTCTTTCCAATAGATAAACATATTCTTCAACAGGCACACCAGTATCGGCGTTGATTCCTAAAATCCTGATGACATCAGAATTATTTCTAACCGCACTGGAAGGGTTTTCAATGGGCGATTGTATAAACGCATAAACCACGTGTTTCACCTCATCGTAAGCAATAGCTTCAAAACCCCTATTGGCTCTTCTTTTTGAATACACCTCGGGTAAAGTTTCTGCCCCGTAAGTACCTTCGGTTTGTGGCGTGTTGCCTAACAAGGATGTACCGGCCGGCACGTAACGCTCAACCAAAGTACCGTTGGCTTGAAATTTATAAATGGCTGGTCTGTACTCGTCGCACATCCAGAAATAACCATCTTTGTCAATCAAAATACCTTCAAAATCCCCACCGTATTCATCGTAAGGCAGCGCATGGTATTCTTCTGAATCGGCCCCTACATAATCAACGTTAGCATAATCTGTAGAAGCATCGGTGTAGGTTACGGGCACTTCATCAAAACCGGGAATGTTTCCTTTTCCTGTAATGGGCGTAGTACCATCTTGCCTTGTCAATAAAATTTGCTCGTTCAGGGTAATATCTCCTGTTGTTTTGTTTAAAGTGAATTTGGCTATTCTTCCTTGGTAGTTTGGTAATTTAAAAGGTCGTAAATTTTGTACAGCCGCTGGTGTTACAGTGCTTTTGCTTGTAGTAGCATCATTCGGACCTCTATCGGGAACAGCATAAAATACATACTCATTAGCGGTTGAGTTGGCTTCATCATAAAACAACCCAGAAAAACCGCCCAACATTACAGTAGGCTGACCACCATCGTAAACTGGCGTTCCTAAAGCTGGCCAATTTTCTTCCAATTCGTTAACAATATAACTGCTAACGGTTGGCGTTCCCAAAAGGTGGTTTTTATAACCTAAAGGCAAAATATCTAAAATTGCATTGGTTGTTAAATCCAATACCAACAAAGCATTATTTTCTTGGCAGCTTACAAAGGCTTTAGTACCATCTTCGATAACGGTAATGTATTCCGGCTCCAAATCTTGTGAAACACTAGCGGTTCCATTATTTCCGAAAATACGAATGCCTTTATTCTTTAACGATTCCTTTTTATCATCGTAATTATTAAAATTGATATGCGATGCAGTTGCCGAAGCTATTCCAGAAGTTAAATCGATAACGGTAATTGAACCTTCTGGATCTACGGTATAATCATCTGAAGGCTCTCCTTCGTTGGCCACCAAAAGTTTAGAGCAGTCTGGTGTAAAGGTTAGCATATCGGGCAAAGCTCCTGCCGTAATTTGCTTGATGAAATTCCCATCCAAATCAAAAAACACCACTACACCAGGGTTTTGCTTTATAGCGGCCTCAACGGCTACAGCTACAAGGTCTTCATGCACGGCGATTGAATTGGGCCCTGCTCCATAAGTAGATAAATCTACCGATTTTACTAAAACAGGACTGGTTGGCGTGCTGATATCTACAATAGTAAATGTGTTTGTAGATGAGTTGGTGAAAAACGCATGCTTATTAATAGCATCGTAGGCTACGGTTTCTGCTGAACCTTCTTCATTGGTTTGGTAAGACGCCAAGTGCTGCAAAGGGCTCTGAGCCAAACCGGTTGTTGTAAACGCCAGCGCCAATAGGCCAGCCAAAAATGTAATTTTTTTCATTTTATTTATGTTGGATTAATTATCCAGTAAATAAAAGTATTACAGTAGGCTAGGCTATTAACTCAATTTTATTTTAATATGAAATGATAAGAATGAACTTTAAAAAATTGCAATCTAAAGTTTAATAACATTAAGAAAATGTAAACATCACCTATATGATGTTTATCAAAAAAAAAAAGTCTTTACATTTTACCGTAAAGACTTTTTGAAATTTTGTTGGCCTACTAGGGCTCGAACCTAGACTCTTCTGGACCAAAACCAGACGTGTTGCCAGTTACACCATAGGCCAATGCCATTTGAGGGTGCAAATTTAGTACAAAGTTTTATTTGTACAAGTATTTTTTTAAAAAAATATTCGTTAAAACTTAACGTTTACTTAAAAACATTTGTAGTAACGTATTTATTGTTAAATTCGCCTTGCAAATAAATACAGATATTCATGGCACATTTCAACTTTAAAAAATGGAACACGCTTTTAGGTTGGTTCTCTTTTTTAATAGCGCTTATCACATATAGTTTAACGGTTGAACCTACGGTAAGTTTTTGGGATGCCGGCGAATACATTTTAACCTCGGCAAAATTGCAGGTGGGCCACCCACCAGGAGCACCACTTTTCCAGATGTTGGGTGCATTTTTCTCCATTTTCACCTTCGGAAATACCGAATTGATAGGTTGGATGATGAACATGATGAGTGCTGTGGCCAGTGCCTTTACCATACTGTTTATGTTTTGGACTATCACCCTGCTCCTAAAAAAGATAGTGGTTGGCAAAAACGAGATGTCGCAAAACAAAGCCATGGCTATTTTAGGCAGTGGCTTGGTGGGCAGTTTGGCGTTTACCTTTACCGATTCGTTTTGGTTTAATGCCGTTGAAACCGAAGTATACGCCATGGCCACCTTAATTATGGCCGTTCTGTTTTGGTTGGGCTTACGTTGGGAACAGGATATGGACAAACCCCGTGGCAACCGTTGGCTTATTTTAATCGCTTTTATTATCGGGCTGTCATTTGGGGTTCACTTTATGGGACTGCTTACCATTCCTGCTATCGGACTCATTTATTACTTCAAAAATTATAAAACCATAACGGTTAAAAACTTCATTATTGCGAACGCTGTTTCGGTAGGTATTTTATTGTTCGTTTTTAAATTGCTGGCGCCCAACATCCTTAAAATTTTTAGTGCCACCGAAATCTTTTTTGTAAACACCATTGGCCTTCCTTTTAACTCAGGGTCTATTATTGCAGGTATTTTGTTGGTGCTTTTAATTAATTACGGGTTAAGATTAACCCGTAAAAAAGGTTATGTGCACCTCAATACGGCCATTTTATGTATTGCGTTTATTATTGTTGGGTTTTCATCTTGGCTTATGTTACCCATTCGTGCCAATGCCAATGTGGTCATCAATGAAAACAACCCCTCTAGTGCCAGAGAACTTTTGGCTTATTACAACTTGGAACAGTACCCCGAAACGCACCTGTTTTATGGCCCTCAGTTTACCGACCAGTATGCTTATTTAGATGAAAACAATCCGTATATAGACGATAAACCCAAATACGAAAAAGACGAAGAAAAAGGCAAATATGTTATAGTGAACGATTATAAAAATGCCAAACAGAATTACAACTCCAAGCACGCCTCTATTCTTCCGCGTATGTGGAGTACCGAACATGCCGAAAATTACATGATGTTCTCAGGTTTTCTGGATTTTAAACTAAAACCCGAATACCAAATGGAAAACCAATTGCGTACTTCGGTAGCCAACTTCAAAAAAGATGTAAGCCAAGGCAATATTGATTACGAAGATTACCACAACTTTTTAAAGCAATTTAAAGAGTACATTGATATTGAAAAGCCTTCTTTGGGCAGTAATATCAGGTACCTGTTTGAATATCAATTGGGTTATATGTATTGGCGTTATTTTATGTGGAATTTTGCCGGACGCCAAGACGATATTCAAGGCAAGTATGACAACCACGGCAACTGGATTTCTGGAATAAAACCGCTTGACGAATGGCATTTGGGACTATCGCAAGACAACTTGCCCAGCGATGTAAAAAACAACAAGGCTCGAAACACCTACTATTTACTCCCCCTTATTTTAGGATTGCTTGGGTTTTTCTTCCTATTCAACAAAGACAAAAAACTGTTTTGGGTCATGCTGGTATTTTTCCTGTTTACGGGCATTGCCATTCAGGTTTACACAAATGTGCGCCCCTTCGAACCTCGCGAACGCGACTACTCGGTAGTGGGGTCTTTTTATGTATTTGCTCTTTGGATTGGGTTTGGGGTATACGGAGTTTACGATGCCTTAAAAAGTTACATCCCCAAGAAACTGGCTGCACCATTAATCACTTTAGCTTGCTTGATTTTGGTTCCCGGTATTTTGGTTGCCAATAACTGGGATGACCACGACCGATCGGATAAATACACCGCCAGATCGATGGCACATAAATATCTCGATTCGTGTGCTGAAAACGCCATTCTGTTTACCATTGGCGACAATGATACTTTTGCGCTTTGGTACGCCCAAGAAATTGAAGGCTACCGTACCGATGTTAGGGTGGTGAACACCAGCTTGTTCCAAACCGATTGGTACATCGACCAAATGAAACGCAAAGCTTACGAAAGCGACCCCATTCCGTCGCAGCTCACACACGATTTATATAAGTACGGCACCAACGATTATATCGTAATCCAACAGGTTATTCAGGACACCCTGCCTGTAAAACAATTTTTGGATTTTGTGGGCAGTAACAACCCAAAAACCAAATACAAATATGTGTTGCAACAACGCGGTATCGATATTTCTCAGGTGCGCTCTCAAGACCTCAACGCCACCTATTTACCAACGCCCCATTTGCGTATCCCGGTAGATAAGGCAAATGTATTGAAATCTGGTATCGTTAAACCTGAAGATGCCAACGACATTGTATCACATATCGACATTACCATAAAAGGTGGAGCGCTTTACAAAAACCGTTTACTTATGCTCGATATTATTGCCAATAACGAGTGGAAACGCCCCATTTATTTTACCGGTGGCAGTTTTGGTGACGACGACTATATTTGGATGAAGGATTATTTGCAACTAGATGGCCTATGCTACAAACTAGTGCCTATAAAAACACCCGTTAGTCGTGCCAACCCTTTCGATATGGGACGCGTGGACAGCGATTTAATGTATGAAAAAGTAAAGCAATGGGATTGGGGCAACAGCGGTAGCCCAGACATCTATCACGACCCTGAAACCCGAAAAAATTCCATAACCTATCGTGGTAATTTGGCCCGATTGATCCAACAATTGATTAACGAAAACAAACTTGATAAAGCCGAAGAAATTGCCGATATCGCCATGGAAAACATGCCTGTGGAATATTTTGGATTTTATACGTTGCTAGAACCCTATATTAGTGCCTATTATGAAGTGGGCAATAAGGAGAAGGCCCGAACATTATTCAAACAAGTGGCGCAAAAATATCAGGAAAACTTAACGTATTACAGCAATCTTAAAACGAAAAACCAAGAACGCATGTTTGAAGAAATCTATACAGACATTAGCAGATATAAAGCGCTGATTGATGTATTGATTCAACATGATGTGGAGTTTGCTGAAGAAGAAGGTAATATATTTAACAACTATTTAAGGGCGTTCAAGCATTTTTATGGTGGCGATGAGCCAGAACCCCAAAATAGAGATTTACCTGTTGACAGCGGTTTGCCAATTGAAACCGACAGCGCAAGTTAATTTCAGGTTATGGATTTTATTCCCATAAAAACGCCTCGGGTCGCAAAAAAAATGTTCCCGAATTACGTTTGGGATATTCCAACGGATGAAAAGGTTATTTATTTGACTTTTGATGATGGCCCTACGCCTGAAATCACCAACTGGACACTAAACACTTTAGAGCAATATCAAGCCAAAGCGACGTTTTTCTGTATTGGAAACAACATTGAAAAACATCCCTATATTTTTCAAAATATTATAAAAGAAGGGCATACGGTTGGTAACCACACCCATAACCACATTAAGGGTTGGAAAACCACACCCCATGACTATTTACAAAATATTGAGCATTGTGAAAAATTATTTAAAGTGCAAGTTCCTCAATCTGACATCGCCAATCGTAAATCGCTAATCACAAATCTCTTCCGCCCCCCGTATGGGCAAATCACCCCGAAACAAGGTAAAAAACTGATTGAGAAAGGTTATAAAATTATCATGTGGGATGTGTTGTCGTTCGACTGGGACAAAAACATTACACCTGAAACCTGTTTAAAAAACGTAATCACTAAAGCAACCGGAGGCAGCATTATTGTGTTTCACGACAGTGTAAAGGCTTCAAAAAACATGCAATATGCTTTGCCTAAAGTATTGGATTACTTTAGCAAAAAAGGCTTTATATTTAAGAGTTTGGATGAATAAGATTCAATAAATTTTTACAACTTTTAACTGCATAAATTATGCATCGTCATTCCGAGCGAATCGCGGGAATCTGTTGCTTTTAAGTCCCCATCAAGAAGATTACTTCACTTCGACTGCGCTCAGTGCAGGCTATTCCTCCTCGCAATGACGTATCTTTTGGGCATTATTACCGGCATTCAAAGATACTCCTGTACAATAGTAATTAGCGTTGCCGCATCCTGCTCTCCACTTTGGCGCCATTTCATTTCACCATTTTTGTAGATAATTAGCGTTGGCAAGGTTTTAACACGTAAGGCTTCGGCCAACTCCCGGTTTTTTTCAACCTCTATTTTTATCACTTTAGCTTTATCGCCCAAGGCCGCCGCAACATCCCTTAAAGCCAGATGCATCTCGCTTGTTTTTTCGTCCAATTCAGAATAAAAATCGAACAAAACTGGAATATCAACATCTATAAGTTCACCGAATTTAGACATACACTGTGGTTTATTGATCAAATGCACTTCTACAAACCTACATAAATTTTATGTACTTTAATAACATCATTTAGTAGGCACGCCAGTTGTATTTATAAAAATAGAAAAATTTAAAGTAAATATCGCATTTCTGGGCAATTATGCTTCGTTTGGGCCTTTTTTCAATTCAATAACCGTTATTTCAGGCCAAATACCCACACGGCCAGGGTAGCCCAAGTATCCAAACCCACGATTTACATTAATGTATTGCCCCATTTCTTTATAAATGCCGGCCCAATATTTGTAGCGCCACTTAGCGGGGCTCCACTTTACCCAACCCGGTATTTCGATACCAAATTGCATACCGTGAGTGTGCCCACTTAAAGTTAAATGGTAATGCGCATCTTCCTTTAGCACTTGGTCTTCCCAATGCGACGGGTCGTGGCTCAGTAATATTTTAAAATCGTTGGCATCAATATTTTGGGTGGCTTTTTTCAAGTCGCCCGCCTTTTTAAATCCGCCGCGGCCCCAATTTTCAACCCCTATAATGGCTATTTTTTGTCCGTTTCGTTCAACATACCGGCTTTCATTCAACAAAAGATTGAAGCCCATATCTTTTTGTAACTGCTTCAAATCGTCTAAATTTTGGATTTTCGCTTCCTTTGATGGCCAATTTACATAATCGCCGTAATCGTGGTTTCCCAAAACCGAGAACACGCCATCTTTGGCTTTCAACGTTCCAAACAAATCCTTCCAAGGTAGCATTTCAGAAGACTTATTATTCACCATATCACCCGTAAAAAATAGAGCATCGACATTTTGTTCATTTATTAAGTTGATACCATATTCTATTTTTTTCCGATTGTCGAAACTCCCGGAATGTATATCGCTTATCTGTGCAATTCGGTAGCCATCAAAAGCATCGGGCAGATCTTCAAAATTCAAGGTATAGTTCAGCACCCTAAATCGGTATTTCCCTTTATACATGCCGTACAGCAACGAAGCAAACGGAATGGCCGCGGCACCCAAGGCCAACTGACTAATAAACCGTCGGCGAGAAGGCATATAAAACCCTTCTTTTTTGGTTACCAATTTCTCGTAAAGTCCGTAAATAACCCTAACAATATCTTCCCCCAAAAGTAAGGGGATAAGCACCAGCCCCAATGAAATAAACGCCAACAAAAACCCAAAGGCATAACTTTTGGCTGGATTGAGCACCCTTCCTTCGGAATACACCGTAAATTGCACAATAAAATTACCCGCTATAATTACCGCCATGGCGATAAACAGGTACTGCAACCAAACACTTTTTGTAATGGTTTTAATGGCCTGAAACCCATAGAATACGATAAAGGCATAAAAGAGAATGAATAAAATCCAACGTAGCATGATTGCTTTTTTAATCAAAGATAGACCAATAAAAATACTGAAGTAAAAACTAAAGTGCTTTTAACCTTAAATTAAGAAATGGCCCAAACACTTAGGGTTAATCATTTAATTGGCCAACAATGCTTTTTATGATGTCACTACTGGATTGAGACCGAATAGTCTCGTCAAAAAACTTTTGGCTGTTCATGGGCACTTTTGGCTGTTCGATAACCGTTTTTATTACCGAGGCAGAAACATGGACCTCAGAAAACCCTGCTTCCTTAAAAATAGAGGCATTGTTGGGCTTTATGCCCCCTCCAGGCATTATTACAATGTCTCCATTAGCCTGGGCATTTAGAGTTTTTAACAATTCTACCCCTTGTACAGCAGAAGCACATTGCCCCGAGGTTAAAACACGTTTTGCCTTAATTTCAATAAGCTGCCTTAAAGCTGTGGCTGCATCTGGCACCCAATCGAATGCACGGTGAAACGTAAAGTTTAGTGGATAGGCCAGTTCAATGAGTTCTTTTGTTCTTTCAATGTCTATGGTTTGATCGTTATTAAGAACTCCCGAAACAATCCCCGAGCATCCCAAATTCTTACTCATTAAAATATCTTCTTTCATAATCTGGAACTCATTTTCCGTATAGGTAAAATCACCACTTCTTGCCCTTACTAAAATATGCACCGGTATGGATATGGCATCGACCACCTTTTTTATACACCCATAAGACGGGGTTACCCCGCCCACAGCCAATTCAGCACACAATTCTATCCGCTGGGCACCTGCCGTTTCGGCATTAATGGCCGAATCAAACGAATTTGCACAAACTTCTACAATCATAAATATTCAATAAATTCGAGTAAATTTAAGCATATAATGGTAATTCAAACAATTTATTTCATAAAATAGTATTTCAATTAACATTAAGAGGCATAACTTTTTGTAGTTTTGGTTTTCTATCAAAACACAATCCATGTCAGCACAAAAACGTCTTTTTTTGGTCGATGCCTATGCATTAATTTTCCGTGGCTATTATGCTTTTATAAAAAATCCACGAATCAACTCAAAAGGTGTCGACACTTCGGCCATTATGGGTTTTATGAATTCGCTTTTGGATGTAATTAAGCGCGAGCGCCCCGACCATTTGGCGGTATGTTTTGATAAAGGCGGCAGTACCGACCGTGTGGAAATGTTTGAAGAATACAAGGCCAACCGAGATGAAACACCCGAAGCCATAAAAGTGGCCGTGCCCTACATTCAGGAGATTTTAAAAGCCATGCACATTCCCATTATGGTGAAAGAAGGTTTTGAGGCCGACGACGTTATTGGCACCCTCTCTAAACAAGCCGAAAAACAGGGCTACCAAACCTTTATGGTAACTCCCGATAAGGATTTTGCCCAATTGGTTTCTGAAAATATTTTTATGTACCGCCCCAAATCGTTTGGGGGAGGCTACGAAACTTGGGGCATTGCCGAAGTACAGAAAAAATTTGAAGTGGAACGCCCCGAACAGGTCATTGATTTTTTAGGTATGATGGGCGACTCTTCCGATAACATTCCAGGATTGCCGGGTGTTGGTGAAAAAACGGCCAAAAAATTCATTAAGGCCTACGGAAGTATGGAAGGTTTGTTTGAAAACATCCACGAGCTAAAAGGCAAAATGAAGGAAAAAGTAGAGGCGAACCAAGAATTGGGACTACTATCAAAAAAATTGGCCCGTATTATGCTCGACGTCCCAGTGGAATTTGACGAAAAGGATTTTGAAATGTGCGACCCCGATGTTGAGGCCGTAAAAAACATTTTTCAAGATTTGGAATTTAGAAGGCTCACCGAAAATTTTCTAAAAACCTTCGCCCCTGAAGAGGAAGCGGCTTCGACTACGCTCAGCCAACAAACAGGTAACACGGAGACTCAGCGTAGTCGAAGTCAGCCCTCAAAAACATCAACTGCGGGGGCCGGTCAGTTTTCGCTTTTTGGCGCTTCGACTCCGCTCAGCGACCAAGACGATGAAACAAAGAGTTCAGGTTTTACAAGAAAAACCGCCGAAACCACCTCGCATTTTTATCAAAGTGTGGCATCGGGTATGGCTACAAAATTGTTCATTAAAAATTTAATGAACCAAACCTCGGTATGTTTTGATACCGAAACCACGAGTATTGACCCCTTGAAGGCCGAATTGGTTGGCATTGCCTTTTCATGGGAGGCCGGCAAAGGCTTTTATATGCCATTCCCCGAAAACAGGGATGAAGCCCAAGAATTGATTGAACAATTGCGTCCGTTTTTTGAAAATGAAAACATCGAAAAAATCGGTCAGAATTTAAAATACGACATCAAGGTTTTGGCCAAATATAACATCGAGGTAAAAGGCAAACTGTTCGACACCATGTTAGCCCATTACCTCATCAACCCCGATATGCGCCACAATATGGACGTGCTTGCCGAAACTTATTTGAATTACACGCCCATTTCCATTGAAACCTTGATTGGGAAAAAAGGCAAAAATCAGCTATCGATGCGCGAGGTACCTTTAGAACAACAAACCGAATATGCCGTTGAAGATGCCGATATCACCCTTCAGCTAAAAGAACATTTTCAAAATGAATTGGGCGAGGCGAATACGCAAACCTTGTTTGATGATATAGAAATTCCGTTGTTACGCGTCTTGGCTGCCATGGAATTGGAAGGCATCAATTTAGACAAAGCCTTTTTAAGTTCGCTTTCGGAACAATTAAACAACGATATTGCCAACCTCGAAAAAAGCATTTACGAGGCTGCTGGTGAAGAATTCAACATTGCTTCCCCAAAGCAGTTGGGTGTCATTTTATTTGAAAAAATGAAATTGGTGGATAAGCCCAAAAAAACCAAAACCGGACAATACGCCACATCCGAGGATATTTTAAGTTACTTGGCCAAAGACCACGAAATCATTCAGCAAATTTTAGATTTCAGGGGGCTTTCAAAATTAAAGAGCACTTACGTTGACGCACTGCCCTTGCAGGTAGATCCATCAACGGGCCGCGTACATACCGATTATATGCAAACGGTTGCTGCTACGGGGCGTTTAAGTAGTAACAACCCCAACTTGCAGAATATTCCCATCCGTACCGAGCGGGGCCGCCAAGTGCGGAAAGCCTTTGTACCCAGAAATGAAGATTACATTTTGCTAGCTGCCGATTATAGCCAAATTGAACTCCGCATTATAGCCGCTCTGAGCGAAGAAGAAACCATGATTGAAGCTTTTAAAAATGGCGAAGACATTCATGCCTCTACCGCTTCAAAAGTATTTAATGTGCCGATTGCTGAAGTAACCCGCGAACAGCGTAGCAACGCCAAAACCGTAAACTTCGGAATTATTTATGGGGTTTCTGCTTTTGGGCTGAGCAACCAAACCGATTTATCGCGAAGTGAGGCCAAAGAATTAATCGACACCTATTACGAAACCTATCCGAAACTAAAAAAATACATCAGCACCCAAGTGGATTTTGCCCGCGACAATGGCTATGTACAAACGGTTTTGGGCCGCCGTAGATATTTAAAAGATATCAATTCCAGAAACGCTGTAGTACGTGGTGCAGCCGAGCGAAATGCGGTTAATGCTCCCATTCAAGGGAGTGCTGCCGATATTATCAAACTGGCCATGATCGCCATTCACCAAAAACTCAACGAAGGAAATTTTAAAACCAAAATGCTGCTCCAGGTGCATGACGAACTGGTGTTTGATGTTTATAAACCCGAGCTCGACACTATTAAGAACTTGGTAAAAACCGAAATGGAAAACGCTTATAAACTTGTTGTTCCGTTGGATATTGATTTAGGCACAGGCAATAACTGGCTGGAGGCGCATTAATATTTTTATTGAATTTGAAAATAGACAAATTTGTTATAGCCATTATAACCGTTGTTATAGCGGCATACTTTTATCCTGATTTGGGCAAAGGCGAAAGCGCTCAAATATTAAATATTGTAAGTAGCGTTGGCGTTTCATTAATTTTCTTTTTCTACGGACTAAAATTAAGTCCACAGCAGATAAAAGCCGGCTTAAAAAACTGGAGATTACATGGTTTAATCCAAGTTACCACATTCATTATTTTTCCGCTGATTGCATTAGCGGCTTACCCTTTCATAACGGAAGACAATAAAACACTTTGGTTGGCATTTATGTTTCTAACTGCCCTGCCTTCTACGGTTTCTTCTTCTGTCGTTATGGTTTCCATAGCCAAAGGGAATATTCCTGCAGCTATTTTTAACGCGAGTATTTCTGGGTTGATTGGAGTGGTAGTAACACCGTTATGGATTGGTTTATTTCTTAATGCCTCATCAACAGATTATAATTTAGCTGAAGTTTACCAAAAACTACTTTTAGAAATTTTGGCTCCAGTGATTTTAGGCTTAATACTGAGACGCTTTTTAGGTGGTTTTGCTTTAAAACACAGTAAAAAAATCACCTTATTTGATAAAAGTATTATCCTATTGATTATCTATAAAAGTTTTTCAAAATCATTTTTGGATAAAATATTTGAAAATCTAAGCATGGTTAAGTTACTGTTTGTTTTAGCTGCTGCTATACTTTTGTTTTGGTTGATCTATTATATAATAGAGATTATTGCAAAACAATTAAATTTTGATATTGAAGACCGCATTACAGCACAGTTTTGCGGCACCAAAAAATCTTTAGTTCATGGTACGGTGTTTTCAAAAATATTGTTTCAAAACACTTCGTTTCTGGGTATTATTTTGCTGCCGATAATGATGTTCCATGCGTTTCAAATATTGGTAATAAGCATTATTGCTTCCAAACACGCACGAAGGAAATAAGCGATTATATTAAGGCAGCGCAAGTATCATTTTGTTGAAGGGAACACGACATTCCTCCGAAGCCCTTCCACAACTACAATTTTTCGCTTTTTCAATAAAGGATTAAAAACACAAAAAGCAGGACTTCGGTCCTGCTTTTTGATTTTATAATTTCTAATACTATGCAGTTTGCATCTCATGCTTACCTTCATAAACTTCTTCAACTAATTTGGAGTTGAAGGCTGGCAAATCTTTTGGCGATCGACTTGTTATTAAGCCTGAATCTACCACTACTTCTTGGTCAACCCAATGTGCTCCGGCGTTTTCAATATCTGTTTTAATGGAATTGAACGAAGTCACTTTTCTTCCTTTTAAAACGTCGGCTTCAGCCAACAACCAAGGTGCATGGCATATAGCTGCCACCGGTTTTTTATTCTCGAAGAACGATTTTACAAAACTTACAGCTTTTTCGTTCCTCCTTAATGTATCTGGGTTAATTAAACCGCCCGGCAGCATTAAGGCATTATAATTTGTATGAGATACCTCGTCGAGTGTTTTGTCGACTTTATAGGAATTGCTCCAATTTCCGTCTTTCCATCCTTTTATTTCACCTGATTCCAGCGAAACGATGTGGACATCGGCACCAGCATCTTCTAAGGCCTTTTTGGGTTCACTTAATTCACTTTCTTCAAATCCATTGGTTGCCAAAATAGCAACGGTCTTTCTTTCTAAATTCTCCATTTTTATTTGTGGTTTTAAATTAAACAACTATGTTAAAACTAATAGATTTCACCTACAAAAACAAGATCAGAAAGGGGTTTAACCTAGACTTAACATGCTCTGTTAAAGAATACTAATTCCATACACCCAAAATACGATGGTGTTTTTACAAAACACCCAATTGAGTTACAACTTCGGTTACATCCAAAAAATTAAATGATGACATTTTTATTTTACCTCGATGTATCAATAAAACAAGAACCAATAAAATACCCTTTTACAATGAAAACAATAACCAAAACCCTCTGGACACTAACAATAGCATCGCTATTTATGCTTATAGCGTGCAGTAAAGATGATGACAAAAGCCAACCAGACGAAACACCTGTAGGAGACATCACCTACAAAAATGTTAACGTAGTTATTCCCGAAGGGAGCACCTTAACGCATTCAGACCTGAAAGTAATTGGAAGTTTAGAAGAAAATGAGATAACAGGCAACGGGACTTCCAAAATACCGCATATAGAAGGTGAGCGTACCTTAGCCGTTGCGGTTAACACCCAGAATGAACCCGTTATGTTGGGGTTTATCCGCGATGGTAAAACCGAAATATCGTTGGCTTCTACCTTAGAAGCCGCCTACTATTTCGGTTTAGGAACCATGCTTTTACAGGAACCCATTCGAGATGAATATTTTAAACAATCGGCGTCTCTAAAATCATTTGATGAAACACTTGCCGAACTGGAAACCAAATTTGAATCGGATCCCAATTTCATAAATACCCAAGGTTTTATGGATTGGATGAGCGAAAAATTGGAATTGATAAGAAATGACGATGACGAAATTACGGTTTACAGAAGTATTGAAGCTGATGCCAACGACATCCGAAGCGGTTTGCAAGTATTTGAAGATGATGGCACAAGCATTAAAATAGCCAATGAATACCGCAGACGCGCCAGAGCCTTTTTTTACAAAACGGCGATTAAGAAAACAGAACAGCCAGAAGAAACCTTGATTGAAAAAGTAGCAGACTACGATACCCCAACCGATAAAACGGCAACCATAAGCCCCACCCAAGCAAAACGCGAAGTAACCGGTATTATTGGCGATGCTGCCAGTGGTGTGGGTGTTAAATTTTCCAGAACAGAAACAGACCCGGTACCTTTAGAACTTAACGACAACGAAGATTACAGCATATATAAAGTGCGTGTGGTTGGCGCATCACTGCGGGTGCCAAACTCAAAATTGTTCAATCAGCCCGAACTCCAAGCCTATCAAGATATTACTTTCGAAACACTTACCATGGACTGGATACTCCCGATGTTTTTAGATTTTATAGGTGAAGCCAAACTATTGGATGGATTGGACGAAAGTTACTTCAAAGGACTTACAGCTACTATAAAAGCTGGAGCATCTTCTGTTCCTGGAATGACAGAAGCCATAGCAAAAGGCGACTTACAAGGTGCATTTCAGGCTTTTCTTAATGGGTTTTACGGCAATACGATCAGTGAGCAAAGAAAAGACTTTATAGAAGCTTTTAGAGAAGCTGTTCTAAATTATAAATCGGCTATTGGCAACAAAAACAACATCAGCGCGCTTGATAATACACAAAGCGCTGTTGATAAATTTAAAAATTTGAACAAAATTTTAGATTGGACCGACCGTTTACTCAAACTAGCCGATTATGCCGCGATTGTTAAAGATTTAGGAAACTCAAAGCCTTTGGAGGAATGGACGGTAAAAGCCAAACAAGACCCGGTAATTTTAACTCCTAAAGAGCCAGTTGCCTTCCCATACATTAAAGAATATATAAAAGCTGAAGTAAAAAACACCGAACTGGCTTCAGGTCAACATTTTAAATACCAATGGCAGGTTAGCGGCACTTACGGCACCCTTAATGATGATTTGGGGCACAGCGGCCCGAGTTTCGATAGCTCTTCGGAAGAAGTATATTACCTCACCAAATTGAATGATGACGAGGTACCCGAAGACGCTACCGAAACTATTATTTGTAAGGTGTATGTTGAAGCAGGGCAACAAAGTAACCTAGTGGGCATAGACACGCTTCAGCTAAAGGTGAAGTCCTATAAATATAAAATTCGACCTGACGGAGCCACCATTGAAGGCAACACCACTTTAAATCTAAAAATATTGCGTCCGGACTTTAGTCAAGACATTACCTCAAATCCATCATTAGATTATAGAATTGACTGGTCAACAAGCGGCACTTATGGTGAATTTAAAAACGGTGGAACGTTCGTTAGCGTCTTCAATTCAAACAGCATTCATTACAAAGCACTCGATGAAGATGTGGAGGAAGGTGTAGAAACCGTTAATGCCAGAATTTATGGAAAGCTAAAAGAAGAACCCGACTCGGGCTACGAACTGTACGATGAGGTGGAAGCAAAAATCTACATTAAAAATGACGACAAAAAGATTTACAAAATCATTCCATTAGTAAGAGAGCAATGGGGGCCAACGGTAACCGGAGCATATACCAACTGCGGTGCTTTCATGGTATTCAAAGTACCTCCAATTGAAAATGCAGTTCGTTACGAACTTAAAGTCATTGAATACAGCATAAATAATTCCTTTTTGGGCAGAACAGACAGTTGGACTCCAACTAGTAGGCAAACCGAAGATGATGGCTATTATTATTCTTTAAATGGAGTTGCTGCCTATTCGGCTCAATCCACACCAACCCATTTGTATAATGGCTGTAAGGCTTGGGGAAACTTAGCCAATGTGAGCGGTGCCGCACAAGTAACTATCACTTTAGAATAACACAGAAAGTTTAACTAGTAAAAAGGATGCCTATGCATCCTTTTTTTTTTTTGTTATCGCTTTTTTCTTTTCTTGTATTTAACCTTATTCTTCCGTTGATTAAAAGGCACGGCATCGTCAAAAGTATGTTTGGGCTTGCCCGGTTTGTTTTTACGCCAATTATCGTTTTCCGGAAGGAGTTTTTTAAGTAAATCCTGTCGGCCCAACTTATTCAACGTTTTTTTAATCCACGCTTTGTTTTCGTCCTTATACCAAAAGAAGAATCGGTGCTGTTCGTCCTTCTCCTTTCTCGTTTTTGGAGTATTTACTTTTTTAAGCGTGTATGGATGGTAACCACTATAATAAATAACCGTTGCCACCGTCATGGGGGTTGGTGTAAACCCTTGTACCTGCTCCAACTGAAAGCCCATATCTTTGGTTTCGGCAGCAAGGTTGGCCATATCCTCCGCTTCGCACGCCGGATGATTCGAAATAAAATACGGAATCAACTGAAGCTTCAACTTATGCTTATTGTTGATTTTATCGAAACGGTCTTTAAATTTATGGAAGTAACTGAACGAGGGTTTGCGCATGAGTTTCAAAACCGGATCGCTGGTATGTTCGGGCGCTACTTTTAATCTGCCCGATACGTGTTTGGTCATCACCTCTTCGGTGTAATCGTCCAATTCTTTAGGGTCGGCATTTTTATTAAATTCCGGCACCAACATATCATGGCGTATTCCACTTCCAATAAACGATTTCTTCACCTTCGGATGGCTATCAACCGCTTGGTACAATTCGGTTAACGGTTTGTGCGAAGTATCGAGATTGCTGCAAATCACGGGCGAAATACAGCTCGGCGCCACACACTTGTCGCATATCGATTGTATTTTCCCTTTCATTTTGTACATATTCGCACTTGGGCCACCAATATCGCTTAAATAACCTTTGAAATCGGGCATATTGGCCACAGTATCCACTTCCTTTAAAATGGATTCTTTACTGCGCGAAGCAATAAACTTGCCCTGGTGTGCCGAAATGGTACAAAAACTGCAACCACCAAAACACCCACGATGGATATTGATGGAAAATTTAATCATCTCGAAAGCAGGAATGGGCCCGCGTTTATTGTATTTAGGATGCGGCAAACGTGTATACGGCAAATCGAAAGACGCATCGATTTCTTCTTCGGTCATGGTGGGATACGGTGGATTGATCATCAACACCTTATTCCCTACTTTCTGAAAAATGCGTCGCGCCGCTAATTTATTCGATTCCTGCTCAATA
This sequence comes from Bacteroidia bacterium, assembly GCA_030430535.1. GTDB lineage: Bacteria > Bacteroidota > Bacteroidia > Flavobacteriales > Flavobacteriaceae > Flavisericum. The sequence continues at coordinate 18,836 of JAUIKY010000016.1, read as the reverse complement.
ACCTTAAAGTTGGAGGCATAGGCCTTTTTGTCCTTTAAGCAGGTTTCGTGAGAAGCTATTTCTACATCTTCCCAATTTTTGTTCTTCGGAATATCGGCTTCATCATTTAAAAGTACCGCCGTTTGGTTTACTGTGTTTATACTTTCAAAAGGCACCCCTTTTTCTAGCAAACGCACAATTTCACGAAGTGGTTGCTCGCCCATACCGTACACCAACATATCGGCTTTTGAAGTTTCCAAAATGGTAGGCATCAACTTATCGCTCCAATAGTCGTAGTGCGTTACACGACGTAACGACCCTTCAATCCCGCCAATTAAAACGGGAGTATCCGGCCATTTTTCCTTTAAAATATTGCTGTAAACAGTTGATGCATAGTCGGGACGGAACCCAATATCGCCGTTGGGCGTATAAGCGTCTTTATCACGACGCTTTTTATTGGCGTTGTAATTACTAATCATGGGGTCCATGCAACCACCCGTCACCCCAAAAAACAATCGGGGTTTGCCCAATTTTACAAAATCCTGAAGGTTATCATTAACATTGGGCTGGGGAACGATAGCTACCCGCAAACCAAAACTTTCGAGTAACCGACCAATTACGGCCGGCCCAAAAGTAGGGTGGTCCACATAAGCATCACCGCTAAACAGGATAACATCTAGTGTTTCCCATCCGCGAATCTTCACCTCTTTATTTGTGGTAGGTAACCAATCTGAAAGTTTTAACTCTTGCATAGCACTGCAAAAGTAATTAAAAATATACTCCTTTTTTCAATCCGATAAATATTTATCACTCTTGACCGAACGATGTACCTCATTAAAAATCAGCCAATAATATCCGCCATAAATCAAAATCTTTGCTAAATACTTTCAATAATTTCAATATATTTATGAACACCAACTAACAAAACAGACGTTACATTATGAAAAACTCCAGACGACAGTTCCTATCATCCATTAGCCTACTTGCAGCCGGAATGGCTTTACCCGTTTCAGCTTTTAATTTCGGTTCAAAAAAAGAAAAACTAAAAGTGGTTTTGGTGGGCACCGGAATTCGGGGCACCAGTTTTTGGGGAAAACGCTTGGTTGAACAATTTCCGGAAATATTGGAATTTGGTGGCCTGTGCGACCACAACCCCGGTCGATTGGAATATGCCAAAACATACATTGGCGTTAACTGCCCCACGTTTACCGATTTCGAGCAAATGATTTTACAGACCAAGCCCGATTTGGTTATCGTTACCACCAAAGATTCCAACCACCATGAATTTATCATCAAGGGTTTGGATATGGGCTGCGATGTGCTCACTGAAAAACCTTTGACCATTGACGAACGAAAATGCCAAGCGATTATCGATGCTGAAAGGCGGTCGAGTAAAAACCTAATTGTGGGTTTCAATTACAGATGGAGCCCTTATAACACTAAAATCAAGGAACTTCTGGCCAACAACACCATTGGCAAATTAACTTCGGTAGATTTTAATTGGTGCCTAAACACCTACCACGGCGCTTCGTATTTTAGAAGATGGCACGGACAACGTGAAGACAGCGGAACGCTATGGGTACACAAATCGACACACCATTTCGATTTGTTGAATTGGTGGATAAACTCCGACCCCAACGAAGTGTTCGCTTATGGCGATTTGGAACACTACGGAAACAACAACGCTTTTTCTGGCGATAATTGCCGAACCTGTAACCATAAAAAAGACTGCGATTTTTATTGGGACATTACCACGAACCAACGCCTCATGGATTTATATGTAAACAACGAAAAGCATGATGGCTACATTCGCGACAACTGTTTATTCCGAAAAGAAATTAATATTTACGATAAAATGTCGGCCCAGGTGAAATACGAAAACAATGTTATTTTAAACTATTCGCTCACCACCTATTCGCCTTTTGAAGGCTGGCGCGTGGCCTTTAACGGCACCAAAGGGCGCATTGAAGCTTGGATGCACATTCCGTACCACGAAAATACATCGGTGAACCAAGCCGAAATGCACCGCAAGGAAATGGAGCAAACTTCAAAAGAAGCATTGGAATACGAACCTATAATTATCCACAACCTCTGGAACGATTTCAAAACCATTGAAGTGCCCATGGAACGTAGCGGCCACGGTGGCGGCGACAAAAGGCTGCACGAAAAACTATTCGCTAACCCCAACATGCCCGACCCACTTGGCCGTTCGGCGGGTATTCGCGATGGAGCCATGTCGGTACTTATCGGTATTGCGGCAACAAAAAGTATCGAATCGGGCGAGCCCATAAAAATAGCGGAACTCACCAATTTGAAACCTAGAGCCGAACGGATTTGACCTTTAATCATCAGTCAAAAATTTGGAGAATAAACAACAAAAAACCAGATGTTTCAATTTCAGTAATTTAGGAGTTCATTTTCAATATAAAATAAACTCACCTCACTATTTGGTAATCAAATATATAATCGTAAATTTGCAAACTCTTTTTGAGAGAGGAATGTTTAATAATTAAAAATCAATTAGTGTGGACACATTAAGCTACAAAACGATTTCGGCCAACAAAGCTACTGTAAATAAAGAGTGGGTTGTTGTTGATGCTGAAGGTCAGGCGCTTGGTCGTTTAGCTTCAAAAGTTGCAAAACTTTTAAGAGGTAAACACAAGCCAAACTTCACACCTCATGTTGATTGTGGTGATAACGTAATTGTTATCAACGCAGACAAAGTCACTTTATCTGGTAACAAATGGAACGATAAAACGTACATTCGTCACACTGGATATCCAGGAGGTCAAAGAAGTTTAACTGCTACCGAATTGTACGGAAAAGATCCTGCAAGAGTAGTAGAGAAATCAGTAAAAGGAATGTTACCTAAAAACAAATTAGGTGCCGATTTATTCCGTAACCTAACTGTTGTTGTTGGTACAGAGCACAAACACGAAGCTCAAAAGCCAAAAGCAATCAATTTAAACGAATTTAATTAATGGAAGTAATTCACAAAATCGGCCGTAGAAAGACGGCTGTTGCTCGTGCTTATGTTGCTGCTGGTAGCGGAAACATAACGATTAACAAAAAAGACATAGCTAATTACTTTACTACAGCTACTTTACAGTACAAGGTAAAGCAACCATTAACTATGACTAACAATGAAAGCAACTTTGATATTACCGTAAATGTATATGGAGGTGGTATTACTGGACAAGCGGAAGCTGTACGTTTAGCCATTTCGCGCGCTATGTGCGAAGTAGATGCAGAAAACAGAGGCATCCTTAAGCCAGAAGGTTTGTTAACAAGAGATCCAAGAATGGTAGAGCGTAAGAAATTCGGTCAGAAGAAAGCGCGTAAGAAATTCCAGTTCTCTAAACGTTAATGCAATGCTGAACTTGTTTCAGTATCTGTTTATCAGTTACTCCAAACATTTTCAACCATAAGAATCATAAAGTTCCTGAAACAAGTTCAGGATATTAAAAACAGTTATTGTTGTACTAGTTATAAAACTAGAATTAGTTTAGCATCTAAATGATTGAGGCGAATTTTTAAAAAATGACCACTTAATCATTGCTAATTCAACAGAACGTAAACTATTAAAAAATGGCAGTAGAAGTAAAAGAATTACTGGAAGCAGGTGTACATTTTGGACACCTTACACGTAAGTGGGATCCTAACATGGCGCCTTACGTATATATGGAGCGTAACGGCATCCATATCATTAACCTATATAAAACAGCGGCTAAAATTGATGAGGCCGGAGCAGCTCTTGCTAAAATTGCAGCTTCAGGACGTAAAATTTTATTCGTTGCCACAAAAAAACAAGCAAAGGATATTGTTGCTGAAAAAGCTGGCGAAATTAACATGCCTTACATCACAGAAAGATGGCCAGGTGGTATGTTAACCAACTTCGTTACGATTAGAAAAGCCGTAAAGAAAATGGCTTCTATCGACAGAATGAAGAAAGACGGTACTTTCAACACATTGTCTAAAAAAGAGCGTTTACAAGTAGACCGTTTAAGAGCTAAGTTAGAGAAAAACTTAGGTTCTATCAGCGATATGACGCGTTTACCAGGTGCATTGTTTGTTGTAGATATTAAGCGTGAGCACATCGCGATTAAAGAAGCTCAAAAATTAAACATTCCAATCTTTGCAATGGTTGATACCAACTCAGACCCACGTCAAGTTGACTATGTAATCCCTGCAAACGACGATGCTTCAAAATCGATTGATAAAATTTTATCTCACGTAACTGCAGCAATTTCAACCGGTTTAGCAGAGCGTAAAGCTGAAAAAGAAGCTTCAGACAAAGATGCTCCTAAAGCTAAAAAAGCGGTTGCCGCAAACGAAGAAGAATAAAATAACATTAACAAAACATGATTAAGTCGTTTGATGCTTTTCTTTGTGGAAATCAATTGAACGACTTTTTTAAATTATAAATCACTATGAGTACTACAGTAAAAGTTACAGCAGCTGAAGTAAACAAATTAAGACAAGCTACCGGTGCAGGAATGATGGACTGTAAAAAAGCGCTTGTTGAGGCTGAAGGCGATTTCGATAAAGCTATCGAAGTATTACGTAAAAAAGGACAAAAAGTAGCAGAAAAGAGAGCCGACAGAGATTCTTCTGAAGGTGCTGCTGTTGCTAAAGTTAATGCAGACCAAACCGCTGGCGTTGCTATCGTTTTAGGTTGCGAAACGGACTTTGTTGGTAAAAACGAAAACTTCTTGGCTTTAGCTAACGATTTGGCCGAGCTTGCTTTAAACTACAACTCTAAGGAAGAATTTTTAGCGGCCGATTTTAACGGTATGACCGTTGCCGATAAATTAGTTGAGCAAACAGGTGTAATTGGTGAGAAATTAGACATCAACGCTTTTGAAAAATTAGAAGCACCTTACGTTGGTTCTTACGTTCACATTAACAAAATTGCTGCTTTGGTAGGTTTAACTGCCAAGGTTGACAATGCCGATGTTTTAGTAAAAGACGTTGCTATGCAAGTGGCTTCAATGGGAGCCACAACTTTGTCTTACAAAGATTTCGACCCTGCTTACATCGCTTCTGAAACTGAAGCTAGAATTGCTGTAATCGAAAAAGAAAACATCGAATTGGGTCGTTTAGGAAAAACTCTTAAAAATGTACCACAATACATTTCTATGGCGCAATTAACTCCTGAAGTATTGGCTAAAGCTGAAGAAGAAGCTAAAGCTCAATTAGCTGCTGAAGGAAAACCAGAAAAAATCTGGGGTAACATTTTACCAGGAAAAATGCAACGTTTTGTTTCAGATAACACTACTTTAGATCAAGAGCAATGCTTATTGGATCAAAAGTTCATCAAAGATGAAAAGAAAACCGTTGCCGAGTACGTTTCATCTTATGGTGAAGTTGAAATCGCTGGTTTCAAACGTGCTACAGTAGGATAATAAATTCCTTCACAAAAAAAGGAATCTACAATAACAAAAGCCACTATTCTGTTTTTAGGATAGTGGCTTTTTTGTATCATTTAGTGTACTTTATTGCATAAAAAATTGTCCAATTTCAGCATATCTAAAAATTTAAATCAAAAAAAAATTGCTTAGTTTTGCACAACTCTGTTTCCGCGCATGCGGAAATCTCATCAAAAATTTATGAAATACAAAAGAATACTCCTCAAACTATCTGGTGAAGCCTTAATGGGAAGTCGTCAATATGGCATTGACCCAGAGCGATTGGCCGAATATGCCCAAGACATCAAAACCATTACCGATAAAGGCATAGAAGTAGCCATAGTTATTGGGGGCGGAAACATTTTTAGAGGTGTTGCCGGCGCCAGCAAGGGCATGGACCGTGTTCAAGGCGACCACATGGGTATGCTTGCCACCGTAATTAACGGACTGGCTTTACAAGGCGCTTTGGAGGATATCGATATTCCAACCAGATTGCAAACAGCCATAAAAATCAACGAAGTGGCCGAGCCTTTTATAAGAAGAAAAGCTATGCGCCATTTAGAAAAAGGCCGTGTAGTTATTTTTGGAGGCGGAACGGGGAATCCTTATTTCACCACCGATTCGGCAGCCGTACTACGTGCGATTGAAATTGAAGCCGATGTTATTTTAAAAGGCACACGTGTTGATGGCATTTACAACGCCGATCCGGAAAAAGACACCAGTGCCGTTAAGTTCAATTCTATTTCGTTTGATGACGTTTTAAGAAAAGGCCTAAAAGTAATGGACACCACAGCCTTTACCTTAAGTCAAGAAAATAAATTGCCTATTATTGTTTTCGATATGAATACCAAAGGAAACCTGCTTAAGGTCGTTTCAGGCGAAAACATAGGAACAGTAGTTAACGTATAGGTTTTGGCGTAATTTTTGAACAGTTATAACTTCAACTAAAAGCTTAAAAAGATGAACGAAGACATACAATTTATATTAGATGGTGCTAAAGAATCGATGGACAACGCCATTAAGCACTTAAAAAAGCAATTTCTTAATATTCGTGCAGGTAAGGCCAGCCCAGCCATGCTAGGCAGCGTTATGGTTGAATATTATGGTTCGCAAACACCGCTAAGTCAGGTGGCTAACGTTAACACACCCGATGGAAGAACCATTACAGTTCAACCTTGGGAAAAAGGCATGCTACAAGAAATTGAACGTGGTATCGCTTATGCCAATCTTGGTTTTAACCCTATGAATAATGGCGACACCATTATCATTAATGTGCCGCCTTTAACCGAAGAGCGCAGACAAACCCTAGCAAAACAAGCCAAAGCTGAAGCCGAAGACGCCAAAGTAAGCATCCGTTCGGCAAGGAAAGACGCCATGAACGACATTAAAAAACTGGATGATGTTTCGGAAGACGTTAAAAGCAATGCCGAAATAGATGTACAACAAATTACCGATAATTACGTTAAGAAGGTTGATGAGCTCTTTGACAATAAGGAAAAAGAGATCATGACAGTATAAATTAAGAAGCGGCAATTAAGTCGCTTTTTTTATAAACAGGTTTATTTTAGGTTGTTCCATGCTAAAACGTTTTATTTTTCTTCTTTTTATTGGCGTTGCAAGCTTTGGAAATTCGCAAACCGATTATATTTCAGAAACCATCACGCAACAAGATTCTCTAAAAAAAAGGGCGTTCCTGCAAAGCATTGGCAACGGTTATTTTCCTTCAAAATATTTCAATGCCGATTTAAGGTACTTGATAAAATATAATCAATACGAAGGTGTGCGTACCGGACTTGGCGGGGTTACCAACAAAGCCTTTTCAGAAAAATACAGACTCAACACCTATGTGGTTTATGGTTTTAGAGACCATCGCTTTAAGTACAGCTTTGGCGGCGGTTTTCGGGTTTCAGAAAAGACGAACAGTTGGGTAAACCTATCCTATACCGACGATTTACAGGAAACTGGCAGCACCAATTTTTTAACCGACGGCAGGTTTTTTCAATTTTTTGAACCCCGTTTGCTTAACATCGACCTTTTCCATAGACACATTACCACAGCGGTGAGCCTGGAGCACGAAATACACCCAAAACTGCTCTCGGAGACCGAGTTTTCAGTCAGCAATATTTTGCCCACTTACCGTTACAGCTACCAATTCAACGATATGTCGCTGAGTTCTTTTGATTTGAGCATTGCCAAAGTCGCCTTGCAATGGAATCCATTTGACAAACTGACAACTTCAGAAACAGGAAAAACACAAACCGAACCGGGCTACCCTAAATTTACGCTGCAATACACCAAAAGCTTCAACAACCTATTTAAGAGCAATTTGGAATTTTCAAAATTCGACTTTAGGACCTTTTATAAATTCGGAAATGAAAAAGATACCTTTTCAGAAATTACACTCGTTTCGGGCATCGCTAACGGCAACACGCCCATTACCCACATGTACCACGCCTACCCCAACAATATTACCAAAGAAACCATTTTGCAGCGCTTTTCGGTTGCCGGATTGAACAGTTTCGAAACCATGTATTTCAATGAGTTTTTCTCAGATAAATTTGCTACCGTTCAATTCAAACACTTTTTGAGACCGTTCAATATTTCCGAACGTTTTAAACCCCAAATGGTTTTAATTACCCGATATGCCATTGGCGATATGGCACACCCCGAAAGGCACCAAAACATCAGCTTTAATTCCCTAAAAAAAGGCTATACCGAATCGGGTTTCGAGCTCAACAAGTTACTCTTTGGTTTCGGTATTAGTTTTACCTACCGCTATGGTGCATACCATTTGCCACAAATTGACGATAATGTGGCTTTTAAATTTACATTTAACGTCACTTTATAAAGTTTTGCAGTCGTTTTTTCTACCTTTGCGCAACTTTTAATAAGCCATGTTAAAACTTTTCACAAAAGACTTTTGGGATGTTGTTGCAAGATTGATTTTGCGCAATAAAATCATTATTCTCGCCGCAATCATTATCGCTACATTTTTACTAGCCCAGAAATGGGAAAACATGCGCTTTACCTATACCGAAGCCAACTTACTGCCCGACGACCATGAGGTGAATTTGGTCTATAACGATTTTTTAAAAACTTTTGGAGAGGAAGGCAATTTAATAGTGCTTGGCGTTAAGGACAGCAGCTTATTTTCGGTTGAAAAACTCAATGCTTGGAACCAACTTGCCCATAGTTTTAAAACGGATGATGCTGTAGAAACGGTCATTTCTATAAAAGACCTTCAAAAACTGGTAAAGGACACCGAAAATGAAAAGTTTAAACTGGAACCTTTCATCAAAGAAAAAATATCTTCTATCGCTGAAATTGATACACTTCAAAACGAGCTTTTTGAAAAATATCCGTTTTATGATAATTTCCTATTCAACAAAAACACCAAAACCATTCGCAGTGCCATATATCTAAAAAAGGATATTGTGAATACGGCTGCTAGAAAGGATTTTGTAATCGACGTACTTTTACCTAAAATTGAAGCTTTTAAAACAGCACATAATTTAGATGTTAAGGTTTCTGGAATGCCCTACATCCGTACCTTAAACGCCCAACTTATTGTTGATGAAATTGGATGGTTTGTGGGCGTAGCGCTTTTGGTAACCTCAATTATATTCTTTTTCTTTTTTAGGTCGTTCAGGGCTACCTTCATTTCGCTTATTGTGGTATGTATTGGCGTGATGTGGACCTTGGGTATTATTGGGGCACTCAACTACGAAATAACAGTATTAACAGCACTTATTCCGCCACTTATTATCGTAATTGGTATTCCTAACTGTATTTTTCTTATTAACAAATATCAGCATGAGGTTAAGCTTCACGGTAACAAAGTAAAATCGTTGCAACGTGTTATTACCAAAATTGGTAACGCTACCTTAATGACCAATGTTACCACAGCTTCTGGTTTTGCCACATTCATTTTAACTGAAAGCAAGTTATTGAAGGAATTTGGCGTGGTGGCCTCATTGAGTATTTTGGCCATTTTTATACTTTGTTTGCTCATCATCCCCATTATTTACACCTTTTTGCCCTTCCCAAAAGACCGCCATTTAGAGCACCTTAACAAACGCTGGATAGGCGGTTTTGTAGATTGGATGGAACGCATGGTAAGGCAACGCCGCATTACCATTTATTTTACGGCCGTTATTCTGTTGGCCATTAGTATTGTTGGTATTTACCAAATAAAGATTTCAGGTAGCTTGATTGAAGACATGCCCCAAGATTCCGGATTTGTTCAGGACATTCGATTTTTTGAGGAAGAATTCAACGGTATTATGCCTTTGGAAATTATGGTCGATACCAAGCGTAAAAAAGGCGTGATGAAACTCTCCACCCTAAAGCGCATGGACGAGCTAGAGGAATTGATTGTTGAAACGCCCGAACTCTCCAAACCCATTTCGGTGGTTGGCTTGGTAAAATATTCCAAACAGGCGTATTACAATGGTAATCCTAAATATTACCAACTACCAACCTCACAGGAAAACAGTTTTATTTTATCTTATGCCAAGAACTCTTCTTCAAATGTCGATTTACTAAACAATTTTGTGGACAGCACTGGCCAATACGCCCGTATCACCACCTTTATGAAAGATATCGGCACCGATAAAATGGAACGCATTGAAGAAAACCTTCAGACTAAAATCGACAAAGTTTTTCCAAAAGAACGCTACAATGTCACCATGACGGGGAAAGCATTGGTATTTCAAAAAGGCACCAAATATTTAGTTAAAAACTTGGCCATTTCACTATCGTTAGCCATTCTTTTAATAGCCTTGTTTATGGCGTATATGTTCCGTTCGGCTCGAATGATTCTTATTTCACTTATCCCCAACCTATTGCCACTATTGGTAACGGCAGGTTTGATGGGCTATTTGGGCGTGCCTATAAAACCATCAACCATTTTGGTATTTAGTATCGCCTTTGGAATTTCGGTAGATGATACCATCCACTTTTTGGCCAAGTACCGCCAAGAGTTGCAAGCCAACAAATGGAAAATTAAAGTCTCCGTTTACGGCGCACTGCGCGAAACGGGCGTGAGTATGTTTTACACGTCCATCGTTCTGTTTTTTGGGTTTTCAGTTTTTACCATTTCAAGTTTTGGGGGCACGGTAGCTTTGGGGGCATTGGTTTCGGCCACCTTGCTTTTCGCTATGTTGTCTAATTTATTATTGCTTCCATCTTTACTGTTATCACTGGAACGAAATATCGCAAACAAGCAGGTCCTCAGAAAGCCGTCGATCAATATCATTCCAGAGGAAGACGAAGTAGATGAAGAAAATTCCAATACTTAAATTCCAAATAGCAATCCTTAGCAACTTTTGGAATTTGGTTTTTTGAATTTGAATTTTCATCTGCGAAACCGTTATATTTACCATATAAATTTACACGTATGCAATCTAAAACCGTTAAACAGCTATTAACCGAAAATTTTGTTACACCAGACGTTGAAGTAAAAGGTTGGGTACGAACCTTTAGGGCCAACCGATTTATCGCCCTGAACGACGGTTCTACTTTGAACAACATTCAATGTGTTGTAGATTTTGAAAAATTTAACGAAGCTACTCTAAAGCGTATTACCACTGGTGCAGCTATCCATGTAAAAGGCGAGCTGGTAGAGAGCCAAGGGAAAGGGCAAAACGTTGAAGTGCAAGTGAAGGAATTGCTGATTTTAGGCGACTCCGACCCCGAAAAATATCCTATCCAACCCAAAAAACATTCTTTTGAATTTTTAAGGGAAAATGCCCATTTACGCACCCGCACCAGTACTTTTAGTGCCGTGATGCGTTTGCGTTCGGCATTATCGTTCGCCATTCATAAATATTTTAACGACAATGGATTTTACTATATGCACGCGCCTATTATTACGGGTAGTGATGCCGAAGGTGCCGGAGAAATGTTCCAGGTAACCAGTTTAGATTTAAAAAATCCACCAAAAAACGGCGACGGAAATATCGATTATTCTGAAGATTTCTTCGGAAAGGAAACCAATTTAACGGTTTCCGGACAGTTGGAAGCCGAAACCTACGCCATGTCACTCGGCAAAGTATATACGTTTGGTCCCACATTTCGTGCCGAGAACTCGAACACCTCACGTCATTTGGCCGAATTTTGGATGATTGAACCTGAAGTCGCTTTTATGGATTTGGCCGGAAACATGGATCTGGCCGAAGATTTTATGAAGTCGGTAATCCAATATATTTTAGATAATAACCGTGAAGATTTAGAGTTTTTAGATAAGCGTTTACAGGACGAAGACAAAACCAAACCGCAGGCCGAGCGCAGTAGTATGGGGCTTATTGAGAAGTTGAACTTTGTAACCGACAATCATTTTAAGCGCGTGAGTTACACCGAGGCCATCGATATTTTGCGTAACAGCAAACCCAATAAAAAGAAGAAATTTAAATATTTAATCGATGAGTGGGGCTGCGATTTACAAAGCGAGCATGAACGTTTTCTAGTTGAAAAACACTTTAAGTGTCCCGTAATTCTTTTTGATTATCCGGCCAATATCAAAGCATTCTACATGCGCCTTAACGATGATGGCAAAACGGTTCGTGCCATGGACATTCTGTTCCCAGGCATTGGCGAAATTGTTGGAGGAGCTCAACGTGAAGAACGATTGGATATTTTGAAACAGAAAATGGCCGTTTTGAACATTCCGGAAGAAGAACTTTGGTGGTATTTGGATTTACGTAAATACGGTACGGCGGTGCATTCCGGTTTTGGTTTAGGCTTTGAACGTTTGGTAATGTTCGCTACGGGAATGAGCAACATCAGAGATGTTATTCCGTTTCCTAGAACACCACAAAACGCAGAATTTTAACAAAAAAATTAAAAAAAGTGTAACTTGGCACGGCTTTGGAATAACACACCCTTTTTTTATCTTTGAGTAATAAGCCTACATCAAAACATGCTTAAACAACAATTACAGTTCAAATTATCGCAGAAGCTCTCGCCGCAGCAAATTCAATTGATGAAATTGATACAGTTGCCTACGCAAGCTTTTGAGCAGCGCCTTAAACAGGAGTTGGAAGAAAACCCTGCCTTGGAAGGCGGAAAAGACGATGCCAGAGACGATTTGGATTCTGATTTTGATAATTCGGCAGACGAATACAACGACAATGAAACCATCGAGGCCGATGAAATAAATGTTGATGAATATTTAAGCGACGACGAAATTCCCGACTACCGAACGCAAACCAACAACTATAGCAGTGACGACGACGATAAAACCATGCCCTACGCTGCTGGAACCTCGTTTACGCAACATTTACTGAACCAGTTAAACACTTATCGTCTAACTGACGAAGAGCGTGATATTGCCGAATTTTTAGTGGGTAGCGTGGATGAAAGTGGCTATATACGAAGAAGCCTTAGCGATATTATGGACGATTTGGCTTTTACCCAAAATGTTTACACCACTGAAGAAAACATTGAAAAGGTACTCAAAAAAGTACATCAGTTAGATCCCGCTGGTGTTGGGGCTAGAGATTTGCAGGAGTGTTTAAGTATACAGTTGCACCGAAAAGAAAAAAATGCCGATACCGATTTGGCCATCGATATTATCGACAACGCCTTTGACCAATTTACTAAAAAGCACTACAAAAAACTACTTCAAAAATTCGATATCACCGAAGAACAGTTAAAAGGAGCTATTTCTGAAATTGAGCATTTAAACCCCAAACCGGGCGGTTCGTACTCTGGAAACAACCGCATCGTGGAGCACGTGGTGCCCGATTTTGCCATTAAAATTGTTGATGGCGAACTGGAGCTTACTCTTAACGGCAGAAACGCCCCAGAATTGCATGTGTCGCGCGAGTACAACAACATGTTAAAAGGGTATAAAGACGCTAAAGACAAATCGAAATCGCAAAAAGATGCCGTGCTGTTCATCAAACAAAAATTAGATGCCGCCAAGTGGTTTATCGAAGCAATCAAACAGCGCCAACAAACTTTGTTCGTAACCATGAGTGCCATTATGCACTATCAAAAAGATTATTTTTTAACGGGCGACGAACGTAACCTGAAACCCATGATCCTTAAGGATATTGCGGACGAAATAAACATGGATGTTTCAACCGTGTCTCGTGTAGCCAATAGCAAATATGTTGATACGCCCTATGGCACTATTCTTATTAAAGATTTGTTTTCAGAATCGATGAAAAACGATCAGGGCGAAGATGTTTCTACCCGCGAAATCAAAAAAATATTAGAAACGGTTATTGAGGAAGAAAACAAAAAGAAGCCATTAACCGACGAAAATTTGGCCTCTATCTTAAAAGATAAAGGCTACCCCATTGCTAGACGCACCGTGGCAAAATACCGTGAGCAATTGGATATTCCGGTGGCACGACTTCGTAAAAAAATATAATGGATAAACTTTTAAAAAGCATCTCGTATGTTTTTCATCCGCTAATTATGCCATTATTTGCGGCATGGTTTTATTTTGAAGTATCCCCCAGATATATTTCCGCTGAAGTGGTTTACGGAAAACTTATTGCGCTGGGCATATTAACCTTTATTCTGCCCATTTTAATTTATTTTCTGTTAAAAACATTGGGGAGAGTCCGTAGCATCCACCTTCAAACCGTCCGTGAACGCATTTATCCCTTAATTCTTTATGGCTGTATTTTATTACTTGTATTACAGCGTGTTGTAAAACCTTCGCTGTCCGCCGAACTTTATTTTTTCTTTATTGGCGTGCTTATTTCAAATATGGCCTGTTTATTAATGGCCCTTATCAAATTTAAAGCCAGTTTGCACATGGTTGCCATTTCTGGTGTTTTTATGTTTTTTGTGGCTTTGAGCATTCACTTTAGCGTGAATATTAATGGTACATTAGCTTTAATGTGTATTGTTATGGGTGGTGTGGCTACATCTCGTTTACATTTAAAAGCCCATAATTACAAAGAGCTTCTGCTCGGCGTTTTTATTGGTATGATACCACAATTGATTTTAGTGAATTATTGGCTGTAGAAACAAGATTCGCTTATTTGGGTTTTTATTCTGTTTCCTTTTCAATAAGCTTTAACACTCCATTTTCAACTTTCCAATGTTCATGATAATCCACATTCTTTGATGCATGCCCAGTTACAAATCGTTCTTCTAACATAGGGATTCCATCTTTTAGTTTATAAACATCTCTTCCATGCTCGCAACATCCATTTCTCCAAGTTGAATTAATTTCTTCTTTCTTATGATCAAATTCAGGAGACGCTATTTCACCATAATTCGCATTGCTTTGAAAAACCTGATTGGTCGGGTTAAAAATCCAATATAGATAAGGAATATTTGGTCCTGCCGGGATAAATTCCATTAATCTGAAATCCAACTTTTCATCAAAATTCATATCCTCAATTACAAAGAGTTGGTCGTTTGGAAATGTTTTATTGAAATAATTTTTATCAGGTATTATTGCTTGAGTTAATTGTCCATCTTTTAGAATCTCGATTCTTATGATTTCACAATTTTCACCGTTGCAAACTTTAATCAGCTGAAACTCTAAATTAGATTTGTAGAACACTATCATTTCTTGTGAAAAAAGTTTGAAAGAAGATAGCGCTAATAGAATGAACAGTACTTTTTTCATTTCAGTGCCAACTACAAAATATAAAACATCAAACCGATTTTGATGGCACTCATATCGATGGTGTTCCCGTTAAGCTGGACATCGTTGTTAAAAATGGGATTTAACGCATAATAGAGATGAAGATTCCATGTGTTGTACCCAGCACTTAATGTTAACCCATACTGAAGGTTGTTAAAATTAGGGTTGTCATTGTATTTAAATTCACCCAAATCCCCTGTATGTTTATTAGTGTTCAGAAAAGCATAGCCTAGCTTAAAACCCGTGTAAATACGCCAAAAATTATACTCAGTAGGTGTAGAGGTTCGCCAACGGAATTCAATGGGCAATTCCACCAAATGTGATGCAAACTTGTTTTTGTTATAGGTCCCTTTATCCTCAATAACGTTATAATTAAATTCACCAGAATTTGTTTTACTGACCAACAAATTTTGGTTAAACGAATTGGCCGAATACCCCAACCCTACACCAATGGCCCAAGTACGACCTTTATTGATGGGCATGTCTTTAATAAATCCTAAATGAAAGCCCAGCGAAAATCCACTTTGCTTTACATCAGAGGGCTTTTTAACCAATACATTATAAGTTATCCCTGCATAAAAATGGTCTTCTTTGTAAAGGGAATCAATTTCCTTAACCGGTTGATCTTGGCTATACAAAGTGCCAAAAACAAAAAAAAGTATGATAACAACAAATCGTTTCATGCAGGATGGGCATTATTAACCAAATATAAAAAACAAAAAGGCGTTTTGAATATTCAAAACGCCTTTTTATATAAAATTAAGAGTGTAAAATTATTGGTTTTGCTGCACATCACCAGTTTTGGTGGTGTAATTTATTTTAAGTGCATTAACTTTACGTAGTTCATACTTGATATCGCCAATCAATCCCATGTTAGCATCACTATCCACTTTTAAAGCAGTAGTTAAAAATGGAACCAATTCCTCTCGTTTCGAAGCGCGCTCTTCGGCTATAAACGAAGCAATATCACTTACATTGGCAAAATCGTCATTAAGTTGGATTCTAGCTTCGGTACCAAACTGCTTATAGTTGGCACTAGGCTTTCCTGCATAAATGTACATTACCAAATCTTTTTTATCAAGCTTTTCAACCTGATCGGCATAGGGCAGGTTATTTTCAATTTTAAGGGTGTTTTGCCTCATAACAGTGGCTACCATAAAAAAGAATAATAACATGAATACGATATCTGGTAAAGCCGCAGTGTTTACAGCTGGTATATCGCCTCCCTTTTTCTTTTTAAATTTAGACATATTGTTGAATGTTAAATTTTATCTATTGTACTTCAGAAAGCTTTTGCGGATAATCAAGCTTAATCTGCTCGATTTGATCTTTTAGCTTTGTTTTGTTTCCAGGCCAGTTTACGTCGTTGTAATTGGCTTCCATTTCAGTGAAAGACATTCCGTAAAGCTCTTGAGCCCTTCTGTTTCTTAGCTCGTTGTATGCAGCTACTAATTCGTTTTGAACAGATATGTAAGCTTTATAAGTGGTCTCGCGTTCGTTCTTCAACGATATAATGGCCTTATCTGGGTTATCAGAGGACTCTGAATCCTTTTTGCCCTTACAATAATCGCACGAACCATCGCCTCCATTGTCCAAAAACTCTTTGGCTGCTGCTCTCAAATCTTTAAGCTCCATCAACTCGTCCTCTACAAGCAATTCATCTTTACCATTAAGTAATACGGTAAAAATATTTTTTTGCTTAATAATAGGCGGCTCTGTTTCTTCTATTGGTGGTAACTTTCTATTAAGTCCCGCATCGGTTTCAATCGTTGTGGTTACCAAAAAGAATATCAATAACAAGAAAGCAATATCGGCCATGGAGCCTGCATTTACTTCTGGTGCTGCTCTTTTCGCCATAATTTATTTGTTAAATATTTTTTTCGCTCCGCCGTATAGCATCGATCCTATGGCAAGTACTGCAAGGATATAAAATGTATATAAGCCAGCGCCTACAGTTTTAGATGTTGATTCGGTTACATCTGCACCCTTATCAATAAACGGTTTTAAGTTTAAATCTGTGCCAGATGAAATACCATAAGAGATAAATACAATGGCCAAAAACACGCCTACGGTAAGTAATGTTTTTTTAAGGTTACCAGCAAACAAGCCTTTGATAACAAACAATACAACCAACAAAAGTACAATACCTAAAACTGCATAGGCTACATACAGCATATTCCCGCTCATACTTTGTGCGCTTTCTTCATCTCCAGCCATAATCATTAGTGCAAATATAGCACCAATAATAGCTAGAGCGAAGGCTACTATTTTTAATATTTTATGTAAACCCATAATTTTTTAGTTTTCAATTATTATTACTTTTTGTTTCTGATCAATAGATCCATTAACGTGATAGAAGCATCTTCCATATCGTTAACAATACTATCAATTTTAGCAATAATGTAATTGTAAAAAATTTGAAGGATAATAGCTACTACAAGACCAAATACAGTTGTTAAAAGTGCTACTTTAATACCACCTGCAACAAGTGATGGCTGCATGTCTCCGGCAGCTTCAATTTTATCGAATGCTTGAATCATACCAATTACCGTACCCATGAAACCAAGCATTGGTGCCAAAGCGATAAATAATGAAATCCAAGATACGTTTTTCTCTAATTGTCCCATTTGAACACCTCCGTAGGCTACAACCGCTTTTTCGGCAGCCTCTAAACCTTCGTCTGTTCTATCCAAACCTTGGTAGAAAATAGACGCGATAGGTCCTTTTGTGTTTCTACAAACTTCTTTAGCGGCTTCAACACCACCTGAAGCTAAAGCATCCTCTACTTCTTGGGTTAATTTTTTAGTGTTTGTAGTTGAAAGGTTTAAAAAGATAATTCTTTCTATGGCAATGGCTAAACCTAAAATCAAACATAACAATACGATTCCCATAAAGCCAGGGCCTCCTTCAATAAAACGTTTCTTTAATTCTTGGTGAAAACCTAACGATTCCTCAGCTGGTGCTGCATCATCTTCTTCTTGAGCCACAGCTACTGTAGTTGTAACAGCGGTATTCGTGTTTGCAATGGTTGTTGCATTAGCCGTTCCAAATGCCATTATTCCTGTTATGGCAAGGATTGAAAATAATCTTTTCATGTTCTAAAATCTTAATTTTATTAGTTAAAGTGTTAAAGATATAAAAAAAAAGCAATTAAAAATAAAATAACAGCAGAGAGGAAGGGATTCGAACCCTCGATACGCTTTTGGCGTATACACACTTTCCAGGCGTGCGCCTTCGACCACTCGGCCACCTCTCTGTATATTAATCATCTTAATTTACGGGATCAAATAACGAAAAAATCTTCGATTGCTAAAATTTTGAAAGTTAATTTTACGAGATTTCTCCGCGCAGAGGCGTTTCATACATGGTTTTGAACGTTTTACCCTCTAATTTATTTTGACCCAATAAATGCATCAATTTGGCCAATGCCGCCTCGGTGGTAATATCCTTGCCCGAAACAACCCCTATTTGCCTCAGCTCACTACTGGTTTCGTAGTGCCCCATTATAACGCTCCCGCCCGAACATTGAGTGACATTAATAATATGTATACCTTTTGAAATTTGTTCTCTTAAAATATCTATAAACCAGCTTTGGGTTGTAGCGTTGCCTGCACCGTAGGTTTCAATAATAACACCTTTTAAGTTTGGCGTGCTGAAAATGGTTTGGATTAAAGCCTCAGAAATGGCCGGATACAATTTTATTAAGGCTATATTATTATCGAACGTTTTATGGATTTTTAACGCTTTGTCCGTTTTCGGCTGAAACAAATATTCCTTGTTAATTTTAAGGTGAACGCCCGATTCTGCCAATTCGGGATAATTCATGGAGGCGA
>JAUIKY010000107.1 GCA_030430535.1 Bacteroidia bacterium | reverse complement strand
TTTTCGGGACTTCCTTTTTTAGTTTCAGAAACAAATCGAACCGCTTGTTGCTGTATTGGTTGGTGTCTGCTTCGAAGATTAAAAAGGTATCGTCGAAATTATAATAGCCTTTGTTTTTCAGGTTGTTATCTATACGTTGCCTTTCAATTTTAAAATTTGAAAGGTCGAATCGCATGTTTTCTTTAAGCGGGGATTTTTCTTTTATCTCCTTAATGTCGTAGTATATGGTACTGGGCATGGAGTCGAGCTGATAACTAACCATTCTATAGGGCTTACGTACTTTTAGGGTGTAGGTTGCAGAAGCTTTGTGTTCGGTTTCTTCAAATTGAGATGCTGCGCTACTGTAGAAAAATCCCCTGTTTTCCAATCGGTTTAACAATAAATTCTCTATTTCGTAGGTTTCAACATCCGATTGATAAACGGGTTTTTCCCCAAATTTTTTATAGAGCCAGCGGTTAATGAAACCGGGTTTTTCCTGTTGGTTTTTGTAATGGTAGTATAGTCCCAATCGCATGCCCAAAAAAGAAGAGTTGGGTTTGGGCTGAATCACTTTTTCTAGTTCAGTTTCCAAATCAGATTGGTTGTTAATTATGGAGTCTGGTTCTAATATTAATTTTGAACCCGTGTATAAACGCTCGTTTTCTGGGATATATTTGGTTACACTGCAACCATAAAATATCCCAATGGTGAGAATAAATGTTAGACTATGTTGTAATTTAATTTTCAAACTCAAGCTAATTTAATTCTGTTTGCTTTCCATGCTTTTATTAGTGGCCTTTTCCTTTGCTATCCGAGCTTTTTCAGCTGCTTCCTTTTCAGCTTCGGCCTGTTCCTCTTTTTTGGTTTTTCCTCTTAGTAAAGCTTCCCATAGCTCCCTAAATTTATTGAACTCTTGGGTATAAATAAGTGCTATTCCGCTAACTATGGTTTGGCCATCAATAACGTTTTCAAACTCATTACGCCTAAACCCTTTAATTTTATAACGGCCGTTTTCAGTAAGCAAATATTCAAGACTTACATTGCCAATAAGGGGTGTCTGTTCCTCTGTGGAGCTGCTGCCTTGAATATCTACCTCGCTACCCACCCTTACAATTAATCGGTCGTTAAAAAGTTTCTTTTGTGCAGCAATATCCAGTTGCGTTCGGTCTTCAGGAGTATCACCTTGATAATCGGTATAGCTGTCAAAGCCAAAATCGAGTTCAAATCCAGTATTGCCCAACAGCTTGTCTGAAAATATATTAAGTTGGTCTGTAACGGCATCGTTTAAGTTACTGCGCGCCAATGAGGCCACGCCACCGCTACTACCATCGCTGCCCGGGTTTGGATAAAACCTGTTGAGTACCAACAACGAGAATACTTGCCGATTAAGCTCGTCTTCCTGCTGGTTTAACTGCTGTACCCTGCCAAAAACCTGCCCGCCAATGGCACCTTGCTCCTCTTTTGGCATATCCAGTTTGAAATTGATTTTAGGTTGCATGAGTTCGCCATCAATATTCAAATACACCTGAAAAGGCAATACTTGTCGGAATTTGTTTTTTACCGTAGGATCCGAATTAGAGAAAACAGGAGCCATCAATGCCGATGCCGATGCCTCTACCATATACACTGCCTGAATGTCTAGTTTGGTATCAAACGGGTCGCCAGACCAAGTTACCTGACTTCCTGGAGCGAGGTTGAATTTTCGGTTTACAATGTTGTAAAGATTCATTTCATAATGCCCGTCCTTTACCTCATAAATTCCAGAAAGCGTCATGTTTCCGTTGGGGTTCATGGTAAAGTTTAAATCTCCGGTACCAGAAACCTTAAAGTTATCGCCCGTTTGTTCGTCAATTATAATGGTAACGGCGGCCTCATCTCCTATTTTCAGGAGCGCATCTATATCAAAGCCTTTAATGGTAGCGGTTTTTTCTTCGGTACGGGTTAAGATGGCATCTCTGTTTT
>JAUIKY010000015.1 GCA_030430535.1 Bacteroidia bacterium | reverse complement strand
TTTTAAAAAGTCGTCGTTTAGAAAATCTTCTTTCTTCATAAGTGTATAAAATTTAAAATTAAACAAAAAAATATCGAGAGCATTGACCCTCGATATTTAAACTTTACACACTTAGTGAGATACTACCTTTTTAAATCAAACCACCTTAATTGTTCGCCAACAAACTCTCTAGTTCTTTCATCAAGTATAAAATCTAAAGTGATATCGTTTGCGGAAACTTCCATATCTAGTTCGCTTCCAGGAACAGCAGCCCTTCTTCTAACTTCATTGATGTAAGTTGCTGCATTGTCGTTTTGGTTAAGGTTCATGCTTGCTTCTGCTGCGATTAAGTACATTTCTGCTAGTCTAAAAACTATGGCGTCTCTTCTACTTTCAATAACATTTACGTCAGATCTTAGGTTGTCTGTAAATTTGTTCATGTGTGCATACATGGTTCTATCACCACCCAAAGCTCCATTTTCGTTATATACATCGTTAATATCTAAAATCTCATAGGGTTTGGAGTTTTTGTACTCTGGGGTTAAAACTTTATTGGAAACATGTAAAATGGTATCGCCAAGTGTAACACCAACAGGAAGATTTTCTTCATCATTGGCCAACCAAGTATCTCTAAAAGTACCTTTATACCTAGAATCTATATTCTCGTCATATAGCCCTAGTGTATATTTTGACGGCGCCATTTGGTTTAAAGGTCTGTCATATTCCAAAGAAATGTTCAAACCAGGTCTTGAATTATAGTAAAAAGGCGTGAACCAAAGATGGCCGTGGTGGCCTCCTTCCCAAAGCCACATATAGCCCAGGGCATCTCTTAGCGGAACATCGTTAAAATTATTATCGGCGGTATAATTTACAAACCAGATGGCTTCTTTGTTGAGGTTTGCATCTGAGTTTTCCATTTTCCACATAGAAGCAAAATCTTCATTTAGCTCAAAGTTGTAATTGTTTATAACGTTGTTGGCCATGTTTAAAGCTTCTTGATCCATGCCCCGAGTAAGATAAATACGTGCTAAAAAGGCTTCCACGGCAGGTTTGATAACTCGTCCTCCTGCGGGTGTTATTTGGTTGTCTAGGTTTGTTAATGCTACATCTAAGTCGTCAAATATTTGTTGGTAAACATCGTTGACTGGCGCTCTTGTGGCTTCTAAAACCGGAGATTGTGTTTCATCTAATTTAATTGGAATAGGCCCAAAAGTTTCTACCAAAAGGTGGTAATAAAAAGCCCTTAAAAAATGAACCTCTCCCAAACGGATCGTTTTAGTACTTTCTGTAAGCGGAGATGAAGGAATTCTGGAAATGGCAGCATTACATGCGTTTATGCCTTTGTATAGAGCACTCCAAATATGGTTGAATGGTCCTTCCGATCCCTGCAAGTTGGTGTTGTAGGAGTAAAAACCTATGTAGCCGCCTGCCCAGCCGCCCATTACAAATTCGTCGGTGCCAGCCTCTGTTAAAAGGAAGCCGGTATATTTACCATACCATTTTCGAGTAGAGGTATAACAAGCATTTATAAGGCTTTCAATACCGTCTTCTGAGCTGTATAAAGCGTCGGCCGTAGTTGTTGATATGGCTTCTTCTTCAAGAAAGTCACTACATGATATGTTAAGTAGTGCTAAAATTGTCAATATATATATGTTAAACTTTTTCATCGTCTATATTATTATTTATGAATTATATTCTGATATTCAAACCTAAAACAATCTGTTTGGTTAAGGGGAAGGTTGCAGAGCCCCCTCTTTCTGGGTCGTAATCATTAATTTTTGAAAAAGTAAAGAAGTTCTTTGCCGTTCCATAAATGGATACATCCCAATCTTTTAAAACACCAGAATCGGTTTTTGGCAACTGATAGTTTAAAGTAATCTCTTTAATTTTAACAAAAGAGCCATCAATGTATCCCATAGTTGAAAGGTATTGGTCATCACCCAAAACAGGTCTTGGGTAGTTGTTGGTTGGGTTTTCAGGTGTCCAATAATCAACAACAGGAGTGTTGAATACCGTTGGGTCATAGTACATTTTTCTAAATTCCGAATCTATAGTCTGCCCAACTCTAGCATAAAGAAGTACTGATAAGTTTAAGTTTTTGTATGAGAAATTGTTGGTCATGCCAGCAGTCCATTTAGGTGTCTTTTGGCCAATAACAATTCTGTCGTCGGCAGCCGAAATGCTTCCGTCATTATTTTGATCCCTTACTCGAATTTGGCCGGGTACTTTACCAAAACTATCAGCCAAATCTGCATCGGCAGTTTGCCAAATTCCTACTTTTTCATAATCGTAAAATACGTTGATGGGCTGCCCAACAAACCAGGCGTTGGAAACATCGTCGCCACCAACACTTAACTCAACTATTTTTTCCTTATTAGTAGTGAAATTAAAATCGGTTGACCAAGTAAAGTTATCGGTTTGAATATTGGTAGTTGACAAAATGATATCAATACCTTTGGTTTCGGTTTTTCCAATATTGGCAATAATGGAGTAGTATCCTGTTAGCGAAGGCAAAATACTTTGCATTAAAAGGTCGTCGGTTTGTGTTTTGTACAAATCGATAGAACCTGTTATGCGATTTTTTAAGAAACCAAAATCTAAACCAAAATTGGTTGTTGCGGTTGTTTCCCACCCCAATTCTGTATTGGCAATGGTTGTAGGAATGTAACCAAAAGCAGGTGATTCGTTAAATGCAAAATTCAATTTACTAACGCCGCCTTGCGTTTGGTAAGGAGCGATGGCACTATTGCCCGAAACCCCGTAACTCAATCTAGCTTTTAAATTGGATATAAAATTAGAATCGGCCAAGAAATTTTCTTCGCTCAGTCTCCATGCAACAGCTGCCGAAGGGAAGTATGCCCACTTGTTGCCTTCTGCAAGTACCGAAGCTCCATCTGCCCTAAATGATAGGGTTAGTAAATATTTATCATTAAACTTATAATTGAGTCTTCCAAAGAATGAAGCCAAATTGTTTTCACTTAAATCACTAAACGTTCTTATGTTATCAGTATTCGTGTTTAAGTTGTAAAAGAGAGAAGATTCGAAGGCTTGATTTCTACCTTCACCAGAGAGCATTGTGCTTCTGTAGGTTAAGATACTGTTTCCGAGGATGGCGTTTAGGGAGTGTTTCCCAAAATCGTTATTGTAATTTAAAACGTTTTCCCAAGTCCAGTTTCTACTGTTGTTATCTGTTAAGGATGATTTTGAAAACCCATTGTTGTTCATGGCCCAAGTAGATTTTGTTCCTTCAAAAACTCCTTGTTGACTGTTGTTTACTGTTAATCCGAAATTTGATTTCAGAGATAAATTATTAACAATATTCCATTTTGCATAACCGGTTAAAAACACTCGGTTGCTTCGGGTGTTATTGTAATAGTTTTCTTTTTTCTCGTCAAAAAGTGGGTTTAAATTAACAGATCCAGGAAAAGGAAATTCTTTTATAGATCCATCTTCATTATACGGTTCGCCAGTAGGTAACAGCTTTATTAAATTCCAAAAACTGGTGTTTCTGGTATCGTTGTTGGAGTCATTATAGCTGAAGCCTACACCTACTTTTAAATTGTCAAATACTTGGTGGTCTAAATTAATCCTTTGAACAAATCTGGTCAATTGGTCATTTACCAATAGCCCTTTTTCTTTAAAAAATTCTGAAGAAATTCTAAAAGAGGTTTTTTCGCTTCCTCCGGAAAATGCTAAATGGTAGTTTTGAATAGAACCATCTTTAAGCATTAAGGATGGCCAGTCTGTATTGACACCTCTGGTAATGTTATCATAATTGTTTCCAAAAACGGTAGCGTCGTCAGCAGGGCTAGACCATTGCCCGGCAGCGCGATAAGCTTCCCTCGCTTTTGCTACGTATTGTTCGGTATTCGAAAATTTACGGTAATCAGTCAAGGAATTTAAACCTGTGTAGCTGTTAAATTCAACTGTTGTTTTGCCTTTTTTTCCTGTTTTTGTGGTAATTAATATTACACCATTTGCCCCTCTGGATCCGTAAATAGCTGTAGAAGAGGCGTCTTTTAAAACTTCAACCGATTCAATGTCATTGGGGTTAATGTCTATGTATGAGCCATACTGTATGCCGTCAACAAGAATTAGGGGAGCGTTGTTGGCAACCAGTGACCTGTTTCCTCGAATAGTAAAATTTAAGCCAGCACCAGCTTGACCGCTTGCTCTAGTTATATCTAAACCTGCAACACGGCCCTGTAGCGTTTCTAAAGTATTGGTTACTGGTGTATTTGTAAGCTTTTCGGAATTTATCGATACTATCGATCCTGTTAAATCTGTTTTCTTTTGAACACCATAACCTACAACTACCACTTCATCCAATTTAGCAACATCTTCTTTTAAGGAAACATTGATGGAGGTTTGGTCGCCCACAAGAATTTCCTGGGTTAAATAGCCAACGTAGGAGAACACCAAAGTGCTATTGCCGTAACTAACCGCAATGGCATAGTTGCCGTCAAAGTCTGTTTGCGTACCGTTGGAAGTGTTTTTTTCCAGAATATTTACTCCAGGCAGTGGCATGCCTTTTTCGTCGGTTACGTTACCATCTACCCTGATGGTTTGTATGGCGCCTTGGGTGTTAACGTCTATGGGTTTTTCGTCATTATTTTCTTTTATAGTCAAGATAATTTGACGATCGTTGGTTTTATAAACCACATTAGTGCCCTTAAACAACAACGACAAAACATCGGTTATTTTTTTGTTTTCTACCTGTACCGTAACTTTTCGGTTTAGGTCTATTTGCTGACTTTCGTAAAGAAACCGGAATTCGGACATCGATTCAATTTGGTTGAAAACCTGACCTACGGTGGCGTCTTTTTCGTTTAGCGTTAGTTTAGTATTTTGAGAATAGGTGTTGGCCTGTACTTTCAATAACGAAACTATTAGTAAAATGGTGGTGAGTTTCATTTTTAAGTCCATTTTCGGAAAGGATGCAATTATCCACCTTACCTTAATTAGTTTTTTCATAATTTTGTTTAGTTTAAATGGTTAACGTTTGTTGGATCGTTTAATACACTTAATAAATCGGGAAATACTGGTACTATTTTCCGATTTTCTTTTTTATAAGTGATTATGCTAATTAGTCACTTTATTTCATTGGCATAAATGTTTTAAGGGTTAATGATAATTCGGTTTTCTGTTTTTGAATAGGTGAACGGATATATTTCGCTTATGGCAGTCATAATATCGTCAATGCTTTCAATTTTTCTGTTGAAACTGGCGTTGAATCGTTTTTGGTTTAAAGCTTCGTAATTGTTTTCAATAGTTACATTGTAGTTACGGGCCAATTTTTTCACCATATCCTTAAATGTTGAATTTCTGAAAATAACATCGCCGTTCATCCATTCGGTGTACATTTTGGTGTCTACTTCTTCCAAAACAATGGTTTTTGGGGAGGTTCTGTTTATGGTGCCTTTAAAACCAGGTTTTAACAATGATGTATTATTGGGGGCTACATCGCTGGAAAGGCTAACAGAACCTTCCACCAATACGGTGTGTATTTCGCTATCGTCGGGGTAAGACGATACATTAAACTGGGTGCCCAAAACCTCAATATTCATGTTGTTGGCATTAACAATAAAAGGGTGGGCTTTATCTTTGGCGACTTCAAAATAGGCTTCGCCTTCCAAAAACACTTCGCGGTTGTTGCCTGTAATGAAATTTATGGGATATTTAAGGCTGGTGCCTGAGTTGAGGTACACTTTTGTGCCGTCTGAAAGTACAATGTTGAAGGTTTTTCCGTAGGGTACTTTTAACTGGTTGTAAACCAATTTTTCTGAAGAAGCACTGGCATTATAATTTAGAATATCACCTTCCTGAGAACCAATCAATTCACCTTTTTCGTTGGCTATTTCAGCGGTTTCAGCAACATTGATGATTTTAATATCGCCGTTTTCCAGTACCAATTCAATAGCATCCGATGATACATTGGGCTGATGTTGTTCTGTTGAAAACTGATTTTTAAACAAATACAAACAACCCAAAGCTACAACTAATATGGCAGCGTATTTCATAGCCCTTCTCCATAGCGGCACCACTGGCGTTTCTTTGGTCACCAAAGCGGTTTTTAATTCCTTCCAATTTTGGTTCACATCAATAGCTTCAGAAAAGCTTAAGGCTTCATCAATCAGATTGTCTTTATATAAATTTTGGATCAATTCCTGTTCTTCGGCCGTTAAGTGTTTTAAGCTTTTGGGGTTTAAAACATGTGTTTGGGATATATCCCTAAGCACCTCGATTATTTTTTTACTTGAATTCATAATAACATGTGTTACCTTTATGTTATGTAAATATTAATTTAGGGTGACAAAAATTTTGATTTTTTTATCACCGCCATGAAAAATTTATATATTTGGCAACGTTAGCCCCGCCTTTTTATCAATTTAGCGTATTGATTTTTATGAAAAAATGACCTTCCAAAACGACATAAAAGCATTTGAAAAATTATACAAAGCGCATTTTCAGTTTCTGTGTTTGGTAGCCTTTCAAATTACCAAGAATAGGGCGGTAGCCGAAGATGTGGTACAGGATTTTTTTATTTATTTATGGGGAAAGGAAGAACAGACAAAAATTAACGTATCGTTTAATGCTTATGCTACAAGAGCGGTAAAAAATTTGAGTCTGCAATATGTTGAAAAATATAAAAAAATGGAGTTATCCGAAACAGCGAAGGTGCCCTCCGAAGAATTTGTTGAACCTGTTATTTTTGAAAAAGGCAGCAACAAAGAGGCTAAAATCCGTGAATTGGTCAATCAAATACCCGAAAATAGAAGAAAAATATTTATTTCGCATGTCGTTGATGGGTTGAGCTATGCACAAATTGCCGAACTTTACGATATTTCCATTAATACCGTAAAAACCCAAATGAAACGCTCGTACGCTTTTTTAAGGTCGATTGAAAACCGAGACCTCACCGCAATGGTGTTGTTGTTTTTGTTTGAAAGGTGGTAATATTACTTCTTTCTTTTAAAAGGCTTAACCACATGTTTTGCCAATTCCAAATCTTGGGCAATAATCTCGTTTAAAACAATTTCGGCCATTTTTCGGGCACCAAACTCAGTAAAATGTGTGTTGTCGGGATAGCCATCGGGAAACTTAAAATACTTGCCAGGCTCAAAATACATGTACATATATCGGGAACAGGCTTTGCCCATGTCATTCAAAAGTTCGCGGCTTTTGGTGTCTAAATCTATCATGGCTACATGGTGCTTTTTTGCCACTTCCGTCAACGCTTTTAAGTAGGGGGCATGGCCTTCTTCGGCTTTTCCGTGGTCATCAAACTTCCAGCGGGTTACGGGACTAATAAGTATTGGCGTAGCGTTTTTGGCCCGCGTTTCGGCGATGTATTTTTCAATATAGGTTTTATACTCCTCAGGCGTAGTTTTTCTATCGGGATGGTCTTTGGAATTTTGCGCATCGTTATGCCCAAATTGAATTAAAACATAGTCCCCAGCGTTTAAAGCTTCGGCGATAGGTTGCCAGCGGTTTTCTTCAATAAAGGACCGAGAACTTCTTCCGCCTTTGGCGTGGTTTTCAATTTCAACGGTGTCATCAAAAAAATGAACGAACGGCATGCCCCAACCGGCTTGCGGAAATCGGCTATCGTCATACAAACACATGGTGGAATCTCCAACTAAATAAATTTTAGTTTTTTTCTGTTGGGAAAACATCAAAGTAAATGCTGAAAAGCAGAGAAAAATGGCTAATGTAGCTGATTTAGTTGTCATCTTTTAAAACTTTATTTAAGAAGTTTACGGTGTAACTTAAGGTGGTTTCAAACCAAGGGTGCATCAACCAAAAGGAGTGCGGACTTTCAGGAAGTGTATGGACTTCATTATAAATGCCATGGTCATTCAAAATGGAGATCATGTCGTCGCGCCCAGCGTGAAAACGGTCATGCGAACTGTTAATGAATAGGATAGGGGGCGTCCTCTTCCCAACATATTCAAGGGGAGAAGCTTCTTTCCACTTCTCATAATTTTCTTCTTTTTCGCCGCCCAGCCAAATACCCGCCATAGACTTTTTACCAGGTTTGGACTCCGCTGCAGCTTCGGGGTGGATGAATGATACGACGCCATCAACATTTACTATAGCTTGCACTTCATCTGAAATTTTAGGGTCAGGTTCGTATAATTTCGAGTTTGGCGTGACGCCAATAAGCGCGGCCAATTGGGCTCCTGCCGAAGCGCCCAAAACCGCAATTTTATCAGGGTTTATGTTGTATTTCTTGGCGTGCTTTCGTGCCCAAACCACAGCATCCTTTAAATCGTTTACTGCAGCCGGATATTGGGCTTCAAAGCCTAAACGATACGCCACTGGAATGCCCACATAGCCATTTAAAGCCAAATGCTGCGCCATAACGCGCTCATTTTCTTTGCTGCCCACTAGCCAGCCACCACCGTGTATGAGCAATACCGCCGGAAATGTTTCTTTTCGGTTGTTGGTCTTTGGCGTATAAACATCCAATTTTAGTTTGCCGGTTTCCGTTTTTTTATAGGTAATATCCTCTTTGGACTTAATTTTATCTGAAACCAAAGGTACTACCGGTTTGATGTTCGGGTAGTATTTTTTTAATTTATGATAGGTGTTTTCAATGGTGTAGGGTTTATAGTCTTCTTTTTTTTGTGCAAAAATTGAAGATGTGGTGAGAACACAAATGGTGAGAAAACTTAAAAGCACTTTCATAATACTATTTTTTTAAGGTTGAATCTATTTCCTGTAATCCCTCAAACACTAATCTTGCAACTTCTATCCCGCCTTCGGTTTGAAAATGCGTATTATCATCTGCGCCATCTGGGTAAGCTTCATATTTGCCAGCAGGGAGGTTCATAAAATAATTTTTACTTACAAAATCCTTTCCTTTTTTGGTGAAAAACTCACGGGATTTTAGGTTTAAATCAATTAAATGCACATCCATTTCTGCAGCTACATCTTTAGGTGCTAGGTCGTATTCGCCATGAACATCTTCAAGTTTACTGTTTTTCCAAGGATAATTTCTTGCCACAGGCGTTAAAATAATAGGAATGGCTCCTTTTTGTCTGGTTTGTGAAACGAATAGCCTTAAAAATTCTTTGTAGCCTTCAATATTTACATAACGCTCAGGTTTATTTTCGGCGGCATCGTTATGTCCAAATTGCATAATAACAATATCGTCTTTTTTAAGATTTTCATAAACACTTCGCCAACGGCCTTCCTGAAAAAAAGTTCGGGTGCTGCGTCCGCCACGCGCTCTGTCATCAACAAAAGCACTGTCGGTTTTTATGAGATTTAACATTTGACTTAAACTATCAGAAGACAAAAAAGGTTGAAACACTTGCCCCCAGCCAGTTACGGGGTAGCGGGTTTTCATGTAATCTTTCCCTTCTTCGTAATCGCCGGTGTAATCGGCCATAGTTGAATCGCCAATTAAATAAACGGTAGTGACAGTTGGCGGTTCTTCGTGTCCATCTTCCTGCTTTTTGGAGTTGCAAGATGCGGTATTCAGGAATAGTGCAGCTGAAAGCATGACGTAAATAAAGTGTTTATGCATGGCCTTTATTTTTTTG
The DNA here is from genome assembly GCA_030430535.1 of Bacteroidia bacterium. GTDB lineage: Bacteria > Bacteroidota > Bacteroidia > Flavobacteriales > Flavobacteriaceae > Flavisericum. The sequence goes on along the minus strand of JAUIKY010000015.1, from coordinate 54,383 downwards.
TTTGAACTTGAAATTCATAAGTTTTTCCTTTTTCGGTGGCCACATCGTACACCATGTACTGCACAAGTTCCAAAGGTGTTATTTCAGCTTCAGCAGAAACCAAAGGCGTTTTAATATCCGGCGTTTGGTAGAATATATTTTCGTTTTCGTCTGAAGCCTTTGTGAGTTCGTTTCCGTTTTTATCCACTAAAATTTCGGTGGTTCTTAGTCTTAGATTTCCACCTAATTCCGATTTTATTTTTACCGATTTCAAACGGTTATTGTTCCAGTCTAAATCTACTTCAAAACCACCGCGAGCCTTCAGTCCTTTTACAGAACCTTTGTGCCAAGCATCGGGCAGGGCAGGTAACAGGTGTAATGCTTCGTCGTGCGATTGTATTAACATTTCAGCAATTCCGGCGGTACAGCCAAAGTTACCATCAATCTGGAAAGGCGGGTGGGCATCAAATAAATTCGGGTAGGTGCCACCAGATTCGGTGCCATCTTCAACTAAGGTTAGCTGTGTTTTTATAAGTTTATAGGCTCTATTTCCGTTGAGCATTCTTGCCCAAAAGTTCACTTTCCAGCCCATTGACCAACCTGTTGAAATATCGCCACGGAATTCCAAAGTTTGCTCGGCAGCCTTAAATAAATCGGGGTTTTTAAACGGCGATACTTGTGCCGATGGGTGCAAACCGTACAAATGTGAAATGTGGCGGTGTTTATCGTTTGGTCTGTCCCAATCTTTTATCCATTCCTGCAACTGCCCATGTTTTCCAATTTGCATTGGGGGCAAACGTTTTTTCATTACCGCAATGGAATCGGCAAATTCGGTATCGATGCCCAAAACTTTTGATGCATTGATGGCGTTACTAAAAACATCGAACACCAATTGGTTGTCCATGGTTGTGCCGTAACTCACGCCAACGCTACCCACGTATTTGTTTTCGGGCGACATGGAAGGGGCAACCACCAACCAGTTGTTTTCGGGTGCTTCCTGTAGAACATCGGCGTAAAATTGGGCTTTCCCTTTTAAAACGGGATAGTATTTTTTTAAGAATTCGGTATCTCCTGTAAATAAATAATGTTGCCAAATGTGTTGGCTTAACCAAGCGCCGCCCATGGGCCAAAATCCGTAAAAGCCACCGTCAATCATTCCGGTAACGCGCCAAATATCGGTGTTGTGGTGCATGTTCCAACCACGGGCATGGTACATTTTTTTGGCGCTTTCCTGCCCGGTAACTGATAAATCTTCCAGCATGGAAAACAGAGGCTGGTGCAATTCGGATAAATTAGTGACTTCGGCAGGCCAATAGTTCATTTCGGTGTTGATATTTACAGTGTATTTACTGTCCCAAGGCGGCGAAAGGCGGTGGTTCCAAATACCTTGAAGGTTGGCCGGTTGCCCGCCGGGTCTTGAGCTGGAAATCAATAAATAGCGTCCGAATTGAAAATAAAGCGAAACCAACGATAAATCTTCTGTAGTGGCGAAGTTTTCTAAGCGTTTATCAGTTGGTAATGCGCTATTCGTGTCGTCTCCCAATTGAAGCGATACACGGTCGTAAAGATTTTTATAATCCGAAACGTGCGCTTGTTTTAATTCAGAAAAAGGTTTCGATTGACTTTTTTCCAAATGGTTTTGAGCTATTTTTTCAGCAGAACCACTTAAATCGTCATAGCTTTTAAAGTTAGTGCCGATACTGACAAAGAGCAACGCTTCATCGGCATTTTTAATTGATAATGAAGTATCGTTTTGAACCAATTCGCCGCCTGTTAATTTCGGATAAACCAAAGTTTCAAACTTAATTTTACCAGTTTTGTTTTCGTGGTCGCCACTTTTCCCTGTTAATTTCAATAAGCCGTTTTCGGTGGAAATGTTATGCGTTTTTTGAGGCGTATCCATCGATACTTCAAAATTCAATTGTTTCGACTTATCGGCCGAAAGACGAACCACCATCACTTGGTCTGGGAACGATACAAAATATTCCCGTTTGTAATTCACGCCATTGGAAGTATAGGTTACCGTTGAAATGGCATTTTCAATATTCAGAACCCTTTTGTAGTTTTCAAAGTGGGTTGCACCTTCAAAATGCAAGTTGAGGTTGCCCACCGTTTGGTACGGCACACCGTAATTGTTGTCTTCGGGAGTACTTTTCGGGAAAACTTCCAAAGCCATTTTTTGAGCTTCTTCGTATTTGCCATCGAAAAGAAGTTTTCTAATGGCTTCAACCTCATTAAAATAATCTTTGGTAATATTATTTCCCGGTTCACCGGCCCAAATGGTTTCTTCGTTAAGTTGAATTTGGTCGTTTTCAACGCCGCCAAAAAGCATACCACCAATGCGTCCATTACCAATAGGCAAGGCTTCGTTCCAGTTGGCCGCTGGTTTTTGGTACCACAATACGTTGTTCGATGTTTCCGTATCGGCTTTTTTGTCCTCGCAAGAAAAAAAGGAAACAATTAAAGTAAGTGCTATTATTTTTTTTAGATTGAAAATGAAGGTGTTACTCATGTTATTTGTTTAGCTGATTGTTTTTAAACTTTAAGGAATGATTTCTATCTCTTTTAGCCATTTTGTTGAAATGGTTTTCCATAGGTCTGTGACTTCCGAAGCATTATATATTCCAATGCTGTGCCCACCTTTCGGAAAAATATGTAACGCCCCTTTTACGTTTTGATTCAGCATGGCTTGATAATACAAAAGACTATTCATAGGGTTAACCACATGGTCGTTTTGCGCATGGAATAAAATGGTTGGCGGTGTTTGTTCCGAAACATGGAATTCATTGGAAAATTTATGGATGTTTTCTACTGTAGCGTGGTCGCCAAGAAAATTTTCCAAACTGCCTTTGTGAGTGTATTCCCCAAAACTGATGACGGGCGATACCAATACCATAAAATTGGGGTTGAATGCTTGCGCATCAACGGCATCATCAATTTTTGAAATATCTTGGTGATGCGTGGCTAGGGTAGAAGCCAAATGCCCACCAGCCGATGAGCCGAAAATGCCCACTTTATTTTTATCTAAGTTCCATAACTCAGCGTTGTGCCGAATAAGTTTCATAGCGCGCTGCGCATCTTGAATGGGCCCGTTTTCACTGATTAATAAATCGGGCGAATTGGGCAAACGGTATAACAGCACAAAGGCGGTAATGCCCTGTGTATTGTACCATTTCGCCAATTGAATGCCACCTAAATTATAGGTGAGTTTTTGGTAGCCCCCCGAAGGTAAAATTAAAATGCTACTGCCATTTTGCTCTTCTTTTGGAGGGAAAAAAGCCAATATTTTAGGCTCTGAAACTTGGGTGATGCGTTCGCGTTCTTCAATATGTTCAAGCGTTAAACCTTTGCTGTTGGGCATTTTTCCTTCGGGCCATAGCGGGATAGCCTCTTGGGCATTTAAAATTAATGAGAGTGCCAAAGAAAACAATAAAGGGACTTGTTTTAACATTAGTCTATTTAAGTTTTATTGATTTAATGAAACCTTCTGCCTCTTTTGACTCGGAAGACATTCCTTTTATAATTTCTAAATCTTTAGAATTAGATCCTAAAATTTTTACTGGCAATTGATTTTTTGAAAATGAGAATTCATCTACATTCAGATTTTTAGTATTGTAAACCGTTAAAGCATAATCGTTTGAAGCGATAACCTTTACGTTTTTTAGTGTAATGCCATCAGCATCAATTACTGTGATCCCTTTTTTGGTTTGGAATGTGGCATTTTCAAGCGATACATTCTTTAAATTCATTTCCGGCAATCCCATAAAAAATACTGCCGTTTCAGAATCTAAAACCTTGATATTTTTCATAAAAATATTTTTAAACGAAGGGGTTTCTTCGGTAACGGGCACCATGGTTTCGTCACGTTTTTCGTCATCGGCATTTTGGTCGTCTTCCAAAATAGGGGAATTTCCGCCGTAAAACATATTGAAACGAATGGATTCTGTTGGAATGTTTACCATGTCGATGTCAGAAATATAAATGTTTTCCACCACGCCACCGCGCCCGCGGGTACTTTTAAAGCGTAGCCCAACGTCGGTACCCAAAAAGGTACAGTTTGAAACGTGTACATTTTTCACCCCGCCAGACATTTCGCTGCCAATTACAAAGCCGCCATGGCCATGGTACACCACATTATTTTTTACGATAACATTTTCGGTGGGCATGCCGCGTTTTCTGCCGTCTTCATTTTTACCGGATTTAAAACAAATGGCATCGTCGCCTACATCAAAGGTATTGCTGTATATCAAAACGTTTTTGCACGATTCCAAATCCAAGCCATCGCCGTTTTGCGAATACCACGGATTTCTTACGTTAAGGTTACGGATGATGAGGTCTTCGCTCATTAACGGGTGAATGTTCCAAGCCGGTGAATTTTGAAAAGTGGGTCCATCCAAAAGAATGCGTTTTGAGTTAACCAGGCTCACCATTACGGGGCGCAAATAATCTTTTACAGATTGTAGCTCTTCATCACTAATTAAGTCAGGAACATTAAAATTGGTGGTGCTTTCGTAGCCTTTTTTAGATTTTTCGGATGGAAACCAAATTTTACCGTCGGTTGAAACTACACCTCCAGAATTTACAAGGCGTTTCCATTGGCTATCGGTCATTTTCGATTTTTTTACAGGGCGCCAAGCACCGCCGTTGCCATCAATGATACCGTTTCCGGTGATTGCGATATTTTCAGCGTCATTGGCGTTTATAGGTGAAATACACCTAACGGTATTCAAACCTTCAAAACTGGTTTTAACCAAAGGATAATCATCAAAATCGTCACTAAAAAGAATCAACGCGCCATCGTTTAAATGAAGGTTGACGTTGTTTTTTAGTGTAATTGGGCCGGTAAGCCAAATGCCTCTGGGCACTACTACTTTTCCGCCACCTTTGGTAGTGGCATCGTTAATAGCTTTGGCGAAGGCTTCGGTGTTTTTGACCAGTCCGCCAGGTTTAGCTCCAAAATCGGAAATATTTACCGTGTAATCTGGAAAGTTCGTCGTTTTTACTTTGGGCATATTAAATTCCACGCCATCGTAAATAGTTTGTTCGTTAATGTTTTGTGCACTTCCATTTGAGGCACAAAAAAGGGTTAACAGTATTAACCCTAGTTTTGTCATTGAAATTTTCATCTTCAAATTGAATTATTTCGAAATTCTAAAATAATCGACGTCGGCATAACCGCCACGTTTTGCTTCTTGTGTGCTGATGCAGAATACGCCCACTTTAGCACCAATCCATTTGCCTTCTCTAGCTTTAAATGGTTTCCCTATTTTTTTGAATTTTTTTCCGTTTTCAGAATATAAAAACTGACACATCGTATCAGGAGCAGTGACTTCAACTTTAAAGTAAGCTGAATTCGATTTCAACTTTACTTCTTCGTTCACTTGTTCTTCGTTGCCTTTAATGGCGTTTATAGCTTCGGTTTGCTTTAGGAAATAACCATCTTCGTTGTGCGAAATGCTCAAAGTAGCATAATCCATGCCCATAACAATCAACCCAGCTGTCTTTCCTTCTTTGGCTTCCTCAGGAATCAATGTGATTTTTGTTGAAGCAGTGAATTCTGGTGCTGGGATTTTCTGGAGCAATAAGTTAGGCACCATCCATAAGTTTGGTGCATCTTCCGGTACTTTTATGGAGAATAATCTTAGGTAGTCGTTTCCGGGTAATTTGGCGTGCCAAACCACATCGTTATTGGCGTGCCATTGCCATTGTAGCCCAATGTTAAATCCATCGAAATTATCAGTCTCCACAGGTGTTTCAATAGGGTAGGTTTTGCCAACGTTAGGTTTTTTATGCGTTTTAACGGGTTCGCCAATACCGTTACCATCAAAATCTTTGCCCATAACCGGCCAATCGTTTTTCCAGCTCATGGGTTGCAGGTGAACAATACGACCTATAGCACCCACGTCCTGAAAGTGAAAAAACCACGATTCGCCGTTTGGTGTATCAACCCAAGCGCCTTGGTGCGGACCATTAATCTTAGTACTACCTTGCTCTAAAACTACTTTTTCTTCGTATGGGCCATACACGTTTTTAGAGCGCAAAATAAGTTGCCACCCGGTAGCAACACCTCCCGCAGGTGCAAAAATGTAATAGTAGCCGTTTCGTTTGTAAAATTTAGAACCCTCAACGGTTTCGTGGTTATCGTGGCCATCAAATACATGAATACCTTTATCGATAACCTTTGTGCCTTCAGCGTTCATTTTATTTACAGACAATAAGCTTTTTACACCGCGACGGCTTCCAGCGTAAGCGTGTACTAAATAAGCATCGCCGTTGTCGTCCCAAAGCGGGCAGGGGTCAATTAGGCCTTTACCTTCCATAACTAACACGGGTTCGTCCCATTTTCCGTACGGATCTTTGGTTTTTACCATATAAATGCCAAAATCGGGGTCGCCCCAATAGATGTAAATTTCGCCTTTGTGGTATCGAATAGCTGGTGCCCAAACACCGTTACCGTGTTGTGGGACGCTAAAGTGTTCTTCGGGTACTTGGGTTTCCAAAGCATAGTTGATCAGTTTCCAGTTCACCATATCCTTTGAATGTAAAATAGGCAAACCCGGAGCGGAATTAAAGCTTGATGAGGTCATGTAATAATCATCACCAACACGAACCACGTCGGGATCGGAATAATCAGAATAAATTATGGGATTATTGTAGGTGCCATCGCCATTATCGGCCACCCATACATCTGATACATAGGGTTTGTCGCTTTGTGCAAAAAGGATTGCGGTGAAAAAGAATGAAAAAATTAATGATTTTAGTTTCATGGAAATAGTTTATGTTTTTAACAATTAAAAATCTATAGGATAGACAATGAAATCGATTGCATTTATTTGGTTTAAAAAAAGTATTTCATACTGTTTTTGCCATTCTGAAAGGTGTAAGAAACCATCTTCAGAATTTTAAGATTCCTCGTCATTCTGATTGTTATCCGAACAACGAGGAATAACCATTTTTAAATGGGATTATTTATTTAATTCTAAACTAGCCATAATGAAAGGGCCGGTTCCTTTAGGATCGTTAGAGCGGATGGTTTCACCAATGTAGTACTCAAAAGAACCGTCTCTATATGGGTTTCCGCCTAAACCGGCAACGGCACAACATTGGTTAAGGTTTACAACTCCGTTTTCTTCAACGGTAATCAACTCGTTCAATAAAGCTTGGTATGATTTTTTAGCTACCTCCAAATACTTTTCAGGCAAATAACCCTTGCGAACGCCTTTAGCGAAAGCATAGGTAAACATTGATGTTCCAGTAGCTTCAAGGTAGTTACCTTCACGGTCACCTTGATCCAATACCTGCCACCATAAGCCCGATTCATCCTGTACATTGGTCACAGCTTCAGCAAATTGGTTTAAGTATTTTATAATGCGCTCTCTACCAGGATGGCTTTCCGGTAAAAAGTCCAATACGTCCACCATGGCCATTCCGTACCATCCCATACCACGAGACCAGAAGTGTTGCGAGTTTCCAGTTTCTTTGTTGGCCCAACGTTGTTCTTTGCTTTCGTCCCAGCCGTGATATAGTAAACCAGATTCTTCATCTCGACTGTGTTTCTGGATTAAGTCAAATTGCAATACGGCGTGATCGTACACTTTTTGTTTTTCTTTTTCGTCTTCAATATACTCTTTGGCATATCGCGTATGGAAAGGTTCTGCCATGTACAACCCATCCAACCACATTTGGTGTGGGTATATTTTTTTGTGCCAATAGCCACCATCGGAAGTTGTGGGTTGCGATTCCAATTGCTTGTGTAAAGTTTGCATCGCCGTTAAGAAACGTTCCTCTTTGGTGATTGGGTAAAGGAATAATAAAACATCTCCAGATTTTATCATATCCAGATTTTGTTTTTCCAACGAATAGGTGTCGATTGTACCGGTGCTGTCAATTAGCGTATCGGCATAATCGTAAATGTAATCGTAATACCTTTTGTCTTGCGTAGCTTCATAAACTCTAGAACAAGCGCTTAATACCAAACCAGGTGTGTACGTCCAACGTGGTTTTGTTGAAAAATCCAATTTTGTAGCTTCGGGGAAACGGTGTATTTCAGAAAGCATCATACGCTCAGACCATTTCAAATCTTCTGGAACTACTTTTTCGGTAGCGGCAGTGTCTTCTTGTGGCGTTTCCTTTTTTGCATCTTTGCATGAGGCGAATAATCCTAATGCAAGAGAAAAAAGTAGGATATGTTTAGCTGTTTTTTTCATTTTCATTGTATTTATTGAATAGTAAGTTTATTGGTCTTAATTTTATGTTACGTATTTTGATTTTTAGGGTGACAAAAAAATCACTTTTCTGATGAAATCGGTATTATTCCATCGAATCGGTTTGATTCAGAACGGTCAATTTTGAGTCAATATCTTGTAAGAATGCTTCTTCAGTTTTAATACCGTTAGGCTCTTGTTCCCAAGCGGCCAAAAAGTAATAAGAAACTGTCTCTGTTGTCGGTTTAAAAATTACTAAGTGGTCGTGTTGGCCATCTTTTTGTTCTGCAACTTCGTCCAATTTATAGAACAAGGCCATGCCTAAATTATCAGCAGGGCTAGCCAAAGTTTGTACACCGTAGGTCGCAATATACGCCCAAGTGTCGCCTTCTTTTTTATGGAAACTGACACCGTGGTTAACAATACCGGTGCAAAGTCCGGTGATTTCCTTTGAAGGCGTTAATTCTGCTTTGGTATGGCGGCCAGTAGGGAAGATGGTCAATTTTGAAGTTAAATCGATGCTTTCGCCACCGGTTTCCCAACCTTCATAATTTATTTTTACGGACGAGCTTTCTTCTGAATTTTCAACCTTGGCAAAAGTGTTTTTTACCTTTTGGAAATGTACTATGGTATCAGCAACAATACGGCCGTAGCTACCAATGCCCATCGATTTTCCGGCTTTTAAAATATCCTGTCCCCAAGGAGCAGGTTCATGGTACGAATCAAAGCCGTCTTGCCCCACATAAGGCAACACGATAGAATCGACTTTTTTACCAAAAATATCGATGGCATTTCGCCAATCTAAATACAAGCGGTAGCCCACTTGGCTGTTTTCCCAACCCGGCCCTTCGTAGCGGATAAACCACGAATGGTCGGTATGCTCGGCAGGTACTTGCAATTCATTTACATTTTTAAAAGATGTTCCGCCATCGTATTCTTTGTGCCCTCTGGGACCATCAACCCATGTTCCGCCTTGCGCAATAGAAATCTCGGCATAGGTTTTTTGTGAAGCCATTTCTTCTGAAACGGCATTGGTTTCAACAGCTTCGGTATTCGATTTTTTGTCTTTACAGGCAACAAGACCCAAACAGGCCAATGATAAGATTGCTAATTTTTTCATCTGTTTAATGTTTATTGTTCTTTTTCGTTAGAGTATTCCTTTCCGTTGATGGTAGTGTTTTTAAATACGATAGGCTCAGAATGCTCAACCGATAAAGGTGTTTTTGCATTTTTGATGTGTACGTTTGTTAACGATACGTTTTGAATAACGGCTTCTTCGCGGCCTTTAATCAAAATACCATATTTTCCACTGTTCTCAACGGTCATATCCTGTAAATGTACATTGTTTATTTTAGGAATGAATTTCCCTTCCTGATTGGCATAAATACCATAGTGAAGGTTGATTTTTAAAGCGGCCTCTTTTACTTGTCCAACCTCAATATTTTTTACATACAGGTTTTCAACAAAACCACCGCGCAAAGTGTTGGTTTTTATACGGATGGCGCGGTCTAAATTGGGGCTGTCCATTTTACAGTTGCGGGCAAAAACGTTGCGAACGCCTGCTGAAATTTCACTCCCCAAAACCACACCGCCGTGGCCATCTTTCATGTCGCAGTTTTCAATTACGATATTTTCACTCGGAATATTTACACGTCTGCCATCTTCGTTTCTACCTGCTTTAATGGCGATGCAATCGTCGCCCGTATCGAAAGTACAGTTGGTAATGTGTACATTTTTAGAATATTCTGGGTCGCAACCATCGTTGTTTGGGCCATGACTGCTCACGGTTACACCGTCAATTCTAACGTAATTACATTTCAATGGATGAATCACCCAAAACGGCGCATTGGTAAACGTAACACCCTGTAATAATACATTTTCGCATTCAAACGGTTCAAAAAAGGTTGGGCGGATGTGATGGCCTTCACCAAAAACACGCTCGGAAACCGGAATTTGAGCTTCGTTCATTTTACGTAATGTTGGCAGGTTGATGGAATCGTGTTGCTTTGGAGCGCCTTCTTCCCAGCCATAAGAATCTTTTCCGCACCACGGCCACCAGTTGGTATTGCTAGCCTGACCGTTGAATGTTCCTTTTCCGGTAACGGCAATATTTTTTTGTTTGTAAGCACGTATAAGCGGTGAGTAGTTCATCAATTCAACACCTTCGTAAGACGTGTGTACCACAGGAAGAAAATCGTTATGGTTTGTTGAAAACAATACGTTGGCACCTTCTTCCAAATGCAGGTTGACGTTGCTTTTCAAAACGATGGGACCCGTTAAAAAATCACCTGCGGGAATCACTACTTTTCCACCACCGGAGTTGCTACAGGAATCGATGGCCGCAGCAATGGCTTCGGTATTTAAAGTTTCGCCATCAGCAATGGCACCAAAATCTAAAATAGAGTAGGTGGCATCTTTAAAGTCGGGTATTTTAATAGAGCTGATAATCGCTTCAGCTTGGTCAAAAGGGTCTGGCTCTGCAGATTGTTTTTCCTTTTGTTTACACGATTGTGTCATTAAAATCATTCCGAAGAAAAGGGTAGGGAGTAACTTTTGTAAAGTTGTTGATGTCATGAGTTATGGTTTAATTGTAATCGATTGACTAAAATACTAAAGTTGTAACCGTTGGCATAATTTAAAGAAACAATATTTTAAATTTTGCATGGCTTTCTATTTTTTGATTCTTTGAATGCAACAAAAAATTTCTAATTATAATTCTGGTATCCAGTTATCTGTACCGCCCAAAACATTTTTTTTACTGAAATGCTCCAAGTCTTTTTTTGAAATATTTTTTGCCCATTTTACGCGTTCTTTTGATGCACCTGGGCCAGTGGAATTATACTCACCGTAAAAAGTAGTTTCTTCGGCATGTGGTTTGCCCCAGTTGTGCCAGCCTTCGGGTTTAATGTGTTTATCCATATAGCAATCTATAAACACGGTTTGGGCATAATCTCGCCATGGTCGGCCTAAGTAGAATGTGTTCTCGCTGGCGCTTCCCGTAATTTTACAATCTTTAAAAACAAAACCGTATTTGGTATCTTTATTGGTGGAGGCTGCCGTAACATAGCCGTTGCTTTTGCAGAAAATTTCACAGTTTTCGAAATAACCTGTGGACCACCCGAATATAAAATCTACCGTGCCCTCAATGTAACAATCTTTGTAATATTGGCGGCTATTATTTCCGTGTAGGTAAAGCGTGTCTTGATGGCCCAAAAACCTGCAGTTTTCAAAAATAACTTTATCGCCATCAACCCTTACGGCCACAGCTTGGCCAATGGGACCCGCACTGTTTTCGAAGGTGATATTTTTAGCCTTAAAATTATCGCCGAAAACAAAAAATGACGTAGAGCCTGTAGTGCCCATTTCTTCGCCAAATATATTGTGTTTTTGTGCGTAATCATCGTGGGTTAAAATGGTTTTGAATTTATCTTCGCCAACAAAAGTAATGTTGGTTTTAGAAGCAGCGAGCACCAATTTTTCTTTGTAAATTCCTTTTTTAATAAAGATTTTGGTTTCTGTTTTTCTGAAGTTGGGTACAGCATCAATAGCTTCCTGTACAGTTTTAAAGTTGCCGTTTCCACTGGCATCGACCACAAAATGGAAATCTTCACCATTAATTTGGGTTAATTGAGGCGCACTGTCAATTAATGAATTGGCATACACTTCAATGTTTGAATAATGTTTGTTCAGGCTATTGAGATGACTATCTTTTTCATTGATTTTTAAACCCTTTTTTTGTTCCCAATAATCCGGAATGCCGTCTTCATCTGAATCGGTTTTTGCTTTTTCAGGTTTTAAAAATGGCCATCCGCCCACATCTTCCTGAGAATCGATGATGCCGTTTTTGTAATTCGCACTGCCTTCTTTGGTGTTGTGTACTATGCGGGTATCAACAGCATCACGAAAGACATTGGCTCCAGCTTGTTTCAATACGCTTTGGTATGCTTCTACAGCCGTCGAGGTTTTTATGTTACTATCAATGTTTTTTTCTGAATTTAATTTTGTGGCTTCAGGATTATCGCATTGTACACCACCAGCCCAATTGTTTTGGCTGATGCTCTCAAAACCTTCAACATGATTGCCGTCTACGTAAAACTTTCCGTATGGTTTGGAAGGACTCACAATCCTGTCAAGTTTTGAAGAGGTTGTTGCTGGCCCCGATTTAAAATAATTGTTCACCACATTGTAGGTGCCTTTTTCGCCGCCGTAAATGTTGTTTTCGCCCCAATTGTAAATCACGTTGTTTCGGAAATCGACAAATTCGTTTTCTGAATTTTCAGTGGTTTTAGAGCCGCTAAATCTTGGGTTTCGGCTATTGTTTGAAGCGATTAAATTATGATGGAACGAGGCGTTAACGCCACCCCAAATACCACCGTAGCCATGTGCCCCTTTTTTATGTACCGAACGGTTCAATGCTTCGGAAATAATACTCCATTGCAAGGTGAAATTTTTATTATTGTAAAATGAGGCGTTTTCATCCGTAGCCCAACTAACCGAACAATGGTCGATAATAACGTTATTGGCATCGCGACAGCCTAAAGCATCGCCCTGAATGCCGTTAACATCGCCCATTCTAAACCGCAGATACCGCACAATAACGTTATCGGCTTTAATAGTGAACGGGTAACCTTTTATGGTGATGCCCTCACCGGGGGCAGTTTGCCCCAAAATGGTTAAATTGCCTTTGCCGGGGTTGACATCCAATTTAGATTTTAACTCGATGGTGCCCGACACGGCAAAGACAATAATTCTGGGTTCTTTTTTTACAATCCCTTTTCTAAAACTTCCCTCGCCATCGTCGTTGAGATTAGTAACGGTATATACAATTCCGCCTCTGCCACCCGTGGCGTGTTTTCCAAAGCCCTCGGCCGTTGGGAATGCCAAATTTTGGGCTTGGATTGGAAAAAAAATTATTGAAAATAGTGCTGTTAAAAAGAACGTGTATTTTAGCATTTAAATTTATTTTTGGTTTTCTGTAACGGAAGCTACTAAGCTGTTAATGTAAACTTCAATGTTTTCGTAACCCGTGCTCAAATCGTGGCCGTTAGGGTTGTTTTCTTCTACCTTAAGTTTCATTTCTTGTTTCCAAGCATCAGGCATACCATCGCCAGAGGTATCGGTAGGAGGGGTTTCAGATTTTAATTCTGGCCATCCGCCTACATCGCTCTGGGTGTCGATAATACCTTTGGTGCTTCCGTTTGAACCTTCGAAAGTGTACGTGCCGTTTTTTACTTCATCGGCTATTCTTGCATCTATGGCATCTCTTTTAAAGGAAGCGCCTCCATAAGCAATAACTTTATCGAAAGCCTCAATAGCGGTATGTGTGGTGACATTGTTGTTAATGTTGTGCGGTTCTGAAATTTTCATAGCGGCTTTGTCTTCTTCAGAAACGGTGCCATAGCTGCCATGAAACTGGTTGTAAACACCGTAATTCCAGTTATCATTGGTCACTTGCGTACTGCCTTCAACATAGTTGCCATCAATATAGAATTTACCCCAGATATCATAAACTTCAGTACCAGCATTTTTATTCTTATCGATAGACATGATACGCGTCGTTTTGGTGGTGGCAGGACCCGGTTTGTAGTAGCAGTTTACAATATTAACATTCATGGCTTCACCGCCGTAGGCACTGTTGCCTTGCCAGTTATAGATGACGTTGTTTCGTAAATCGACCAAATCGGTAAGAGCGAATGACGATCCCGCATATTCCCCTAAACGTGGGTTACGGCTATCGTGGTGTGCTAATAGATTGTGATGGAAGGATGCATTTTTTCCGCCCCAAATACCGCCATAACCATGCGAGCCTTTGTCGTGAACCGAATTACGTAAACTTTCTGTGATAAAGCACCATTGTAATGTGGTGTTTTCGTTATTGTAGATTGAAACGGTTTCGTCTGTTGACCAGCTCATGGAACAGTGGTCGATGATGATGTTTTTATGGAAACGGCTACCTATGGCGTCGCCTTCTTGTTTTGCTTCGTCACCCATCCTAAATCGTAAATAACGGATGATAACATTATCAGCATTGATGGTTACAGGATAGTTTTTTAAGCAAATACCGTCGCCGGGAGCAGTTTGGCCAGCAATGGTAACGTTACCATTATTGATTTTTAATTCTGACAACAAACGGATAGTACCAGAAACCTTGAATAGAATGTATCGAGCTCCGGGTGTGTTAACAGCTTCTCTTAAACTGCCTTTTCCGTAGTCTTCAAGTGTGGTTACAAAAAGCACTTTGCCACCACGTCCGCCGGTTGTGTGTCTTCCGAATCCTTCTGCACCAGGAAAAGCAAAAGCTTCTTCGTCTACTTGAGTGGGTTGCTCTTCTTCATTTTCTTCTTCCTGTTCCTCTTCTTCATTTGGATCTACTTCCTCTTGCTCTTCTTGTTGGGAATCATCAGAAGGCGAGCTACTGCTACAAGCAAATACTAGTAGTGGGAATATTAAAAGTATGGTTTTTAGATACAGTTTCATCGTTTATGTTATAATTATATGTTGTTTTTGATGCCTTGAACTTTTTGAATTCACTAGGGAAATGTTTGGCTATATGTGGAGTTTGTTTAGTTTTTGATATATTAAAAATGGATACCCTAAAATTATGCTTTTAAGGTATCCATTTTATTATGTCTGTAGGTAGACCTTAAATTTAGTCTATTATAATTTCACTCGCCATCTTGGGTCACCGGCAGTAAATCTACCAATGAAGTCTGAACCTAAGAAGTTGAAGTTACTGTTTTCAGGATCAACCCAAAGGGCCTGTTGGGATTTTCCAGCATTACCCAGTGGAAATTCTCCAATCTCATTTCCTGAAAAAGAGAAGTCTGTGGTGGTAAACGTATTGTTTACAGTAAACCCGGTGTTATCTAAGCCATCCTTTCCTCTAATACCATATTCTTCATCATCAGGTTTACCCCAGCCATGTCCAAAAATAGTATTGGTAATGGTAATACCATTGGTAACGTTATTTTTACCATCACCACCGCGCCATCTAAATAATTGACGTCCACTCTCTGGAGCATTGGCAATAGTACAACCATCAATGGTAATAGATTCTGAGTTGTTTCTTGAAACCAAGAAATAAACAGTATGGTTGAATGTACTATTAGTTAATGAGATATTTTTTAATGAAGCTCCATCATTGTCACAAGAAGCTACTCCGTAACCTCCAATACTATCTACAACACTATTGTTTATAATATAGTTATTTACTACAGAAGGACTATCCTTTTGTCTGTAAATGCCCCTAAAGTTTGTAATGTAGCATTTTTCGAAACTAAATTCATTGAGTGTAGCGGTTTTACTAATATTAATAACATATTTGCCGCCCCAATCGGTACCTCTCATCTCTAAATCAATAAAACGAACGTGATCAATATTGGCACCGGTTTCTAAGTCAAAGTTACTATCAAAAATCAGTCTGGCCTTTTGTTCCCCAAAGCCATAAGCCGCACGAATGGTAACTGAATTAGCTATTCTCATTCCAGGTGCATCGTATTCAAAACCTCTGGATACCAAGATGGTAGCACCGTCTGGCGCTGATTGCAAGGCACTAGAAACAGCACCTCTGTCTGGGTTGTCTCTCAAATCAATTAAATTTGGAACTGTGGAGTAATCTAACTCTTGTTCTAGAGTCGTGTAATTAACCCAACCTCTTAATTCGTCGCCACTGTAGATAGCAATCTGGTAGTTGGTTTCTGGTTCTAAACCATCAATAATTATTTCTCCGTCATCAGATTGTTGTTCAGTAACAGGAGCTTCAGGAAAAAGCGGTGTAGTTAGCCTTAAATCGTCGGCTGCAAAAACCTTAATGCCAGTAATGGTACGGTTGTTGCTGAGAGTGTCCCAACTTACTCTAGCTGCTACGTCAGTAACATCATATGAAGCAGGGTTGTTAAGAACAGAAGGGAATGATTCTGTTCTCACACTTCCGAAGTCTGAAATTTTACTATCAAATTCTGAATTAGCTTCATGGGCCGTAGCTCTTACTTGATAAATAGTATTCCAAAACAGTTCTTCACCAACTGTGTTCTCATTAATCCTAACATAATTGGTATCTGTTAAAATTTGATACTCAACTGTGGCGAATGAGTCACGACTCACTTCAACAGTGTATCCAACTGCACCTTTTAATTTCCCCATATTCAAGATAATGGAGTTTCCTTCAGGTGTTAAAGGTTCATTTAGAACAGGACGGAACAAACGTGTTTTTTCATAAGTCCTGTCATCGTCCTTGTCGCATGCATTAAACATGCTAACGATCAAACACAAAAACAGTATGGTCTTTATGTTAAATAGGTTGTTATTCGTTTTCATATTCATTTAATTTTTTTTAAAAGTTGAAGCCGTAGCCATTATTGTTTAATGTACCTTGGCTATTGTCTACAGCGCTAAGAGGTTTAGGAAAAATGTATCTTACAACACCTGGTTTTGGTCCTTGATCAATATAGTTTCCGTAGTCATTTAAAATAAACTCCGAATAGGTAGTAGTATCGTTGTGCAAACCTCTTAAGAATGATTGTCTCATCCAAGTATCGTCTGGAGCAGCAGGAACATTTGAGTCTGGGTTTAGTACTACAAAGTTACCATCATCATCAGTTTTCCAATATAAATATTCAGGACCATCAACAATACCTGCGAAGGCTTCATCGGCCAATCTTTTTAAGCCTTCTACCGTTTCCTGTATTTTTTCTGAATAGATGTTCCAACGAATGAGTTCGTATTTACGAATCATTTCACCTCCAAACTCCCAAGCACGCTCGTCAACTATGGCATCAAAGAATGTTTGTTTTGAAGCTGATATTTGAGCCATGTAAGCATCAACCTTTACAGGCCAGTCTTCTTGGTCAAAAGCACGTTGACGTACTCTTCTGAAGGCATCTTGTGCAGCCATGGTTGGACCGTTCAATTCATTTTCAGCCTCAGCAAACATGAGTAATACGTCTGAATAGCGCATCATTGGCCAGTTGATACCAGTACCTTTGGCTGAATTTTTTCCTGGAGGGTTTGGTAATAGGCGTCTGTTCCATTTTCCTTGAGAAATACCACCTACACTTACAGCTGCTAAGGTATCTTCAAGAGTTACTCTAAACAAACCACAAGTTACTTCTCTACGTTTGTCTTCACTGTCAAACGACATGTAATAAGTCGCAGGCATAGACATATAATTACCACCAGAACCATAGTCGTGCTTAGCTTCGTCGCCACCTTGAACGTCGATACCAATGTTCCAGCCTACATCACCTCCACCTAGGGCAAAAGGTACTTCAAACAAAATATCCTCATTTGTAGGAGATTGAAATATATTTTGGTTATAAAATATTTGTCTGAAATCTTCAGGAAGGGGTCTGTCTTTTAATTCAATTAACTTGTTGGTGTACTCTTTAGCGATTTGGTAATACTCTAAGTAATCGCTATCGCGAACCATATTAAGTTCTGGAGTCAAGTAATAGCCGCCGCGTTGCAATGCTAAACGGGCAATCATACCTAAGGTATATTCTCTGTTTACCTGTTCTATGCCGTTAGCTACTTGGTCTCCCCACTGCATGCCTTCTTCAACATCGATTAAGGCTTGTATTTCCTGAGAAAGTATTTCATTTCTATGAGAAGGTGGCACAAAGAAATTGGCGCCGGCAACAGGAGCTTGTGTGATGTAAGGGACATCACCAAAATAGTATGCCAACATACTGTACCAATAGGCTCTAAGGGTATGAGCTTCTCCAAGGAACTGGCGTAAGGTATTTTGTAAAGCCACGTCACCAGACTCAAGGTTACCACTATTTTTAATACCCTCAATGGCTATGTTGGCGTCTCTAATTGCTCTGTACGCAATAGTCCAAACGATATTTAAATCGTTATTAGAAGGTAAGGCGTCAAGATTCCAAATTTCGCGGCGTCCGTTATCGTATTCACCATTTTGGTAACCAATTTCAATATCGGTGTTTCCGGTCATGTTATTTGATAATCGAGATCTAAAAGCATCCTGATTGAAATGTGAATAAACTGCGTTTACACCACTTCGAGCGTCATCAACGTTAGAATAAATGTACTCTGTATCAAATGTTGAAATGGAATCGGGTTCTAAAAAATCTTTATCACACGATGTTGCTATTATAACCATAGGTATAATAGCTAAGATTAATTTGAATTTCATATTAATAAGTTTCTTTTTCATAAATTAAAATGTTGCATTAAGACCAAAAGTAAATGAACGGGCTCTTGGGTAAGAAGACTCGTCTAAACCTTGTATAAAAGGGTCGTTACTAGAACTAACCTCAGGGTCGTATCCAGAGTAGTTGGTCCAGATAGCTAAATTTCTACCTGTTACAAATACTCTAAACTTAGATAACCCAACTTTTGAAATTAAGTTATCTGGTAAACTATAGCCTAAAGTTACGTTATTTAAACGTAAAAAAGAACCATCTTCAATAGCCCAGTCGTGAATAACTGCTGCGGCTACACCATGACTGGCATGAGACCAGATGTTTTTACCTTCGTTAAGAGTTCTTAAATCTTCTAAATCTGTAACAATACCTCCAGGTGTTCCTGTGTAAGTACCATCAACATCTAAATATGTAAACCTGTTTTCAAGGCTCATAGTCGATAATAAGTTACCATTAGTAATTCTTCTCAATTGGTTGTACTGAATTTTACCAGTGTTGTAAACATCGTTTCCTACTTGGTAGTTAAAGAAGGTTGAGAGATCGAAATTTTTCCACCTTGCGTTAAACCCAAAACCACCTTGGAAATCAGGAAGTGCATTACCAATAACTCTTCTGTCCAAGTCATTAATTACACCATCTTCGTTTAAGTCTTTAAGCTTTAGGGTACCTGGTCTTACTTGATCTCCACCTACAGTACCGTTAGAGTTAGCAATACCTTCTTTTAGGATATAATCACCAGATACTTCGTCATAGCTTTCAAAATCGTCAACAGAGTAGAACCCGTCCGTAACGAAACCATACATGTTACCAATTTTACCTCCAACTTCTAAAAGATAATCGTTTCTGTTTCTCAAATCGGTACTTGCCCAGTTAGATTGTGCAAACCTTGATGCCGTGCCATCTAATTTTTCGATGGTAAGTACGTTGTGGCCAATGTTGAAATTAGCAGATAAGGTAAAGTCTTGGTTGTCAATAATATACCCTGTCAAACCAAGTTCAACCCCTTCGTTAGCTGTTGTACCGATATTTCTCCATTCTGATGAAAACCCTGTACTTTGTGGAATTTGTCTGGTATATAGTAGGTCGTTGGTTTGGTTTCTATAGTAATCGAAGCTACCGTTTAAACGCTTGTTAAACAGGGTGAAATCTAAACCATAGTTACTGGTTGTTGTTGTTTCCCAAATCAACTCTGGGTTGTAAAGCGTGCTACTTGCCGGTTGGTAATAGTTACTAGGTGAGTTGCCAAACCCAGGACCTCTACCATCTGTTGCTGCATTGAAAAGGAAACGCGTGATACCGTCTGGCAATCTGTCGTTACCGGTTTCACCGTAAGTAATTCTTAGTTTCAACTGGTCAACCCAATCCACATTATCCATAAAGTCCTCTTCGTCTATTTTCCAACCAAAAGCCATTGCTGGAAAAATGCCTAAAGAATTCTCCTTTTTAAACTTACTCGATTGATCGGCTCTAGCAGTTACAGTAAAGATATACTTGTCTTGCAAATTGAAATCGAAACGGCCAAATAGTGATTTTCTATTAGCTTCTGTTTCCAACTCACTCCCCACTTCGTAAGGAGGAATAGTTTTGTCTGCTAATTGTAAATTAGCGAACATTTCTTCAGGCGTAATAGATTGTCTGAAATACTTTGCTAAAATAGAACTGTTACTACCACCACGAGATGATACTTCGTGACCTACTAAAACATCCAATTTGCTTTCAGCCCATTCTTTTTTGTAGTTTAAGGTGTTAATCCATCGGTAAGAATAGCCGGTACTGTTTACCAATCTTCCTAGCGGAAGGTTGCCTCCATCATTGAAAGATCTACTTGTTTTTGGTCCCCAAAAACGTTTGTCTTCTCTAAAATCTCTTGATCTAGAAAAAGATGATTTTGCAGTGATGTTATCTGTAACCATCCAAGTTAGGGCGGCGTTTAAAACGTAATCATAATCTGTTCTTTTTCTCCAGTCCTGTCTTACCAGTTCGTCTGGAGCAATTAAAGACCTTAAAAATTGTTCAAATTGGTCATCTGAGTTGGCTTGCCCTACTAAATTGATATCCAATTCATCGGCGATACCATTAACTGGTCTAGTTTGTACCGCATCCTTAATACTTAAAGACCCGTTTGATGTTCCTGCTCCATCTTTAATACTGTTTGTAATACGAGCTTGAGCATCAAATGATAATCGATCAGATATTTTTTGGTTTAATTTAAAGTTAACAGCTGTTCTTTCGTAACCAGAGCCCAATAACAAACCTTCGTCTTTATTGTGAGAAACACTAAGGTTTAATTTGGTCATTTCAGTACCACCTCCAATAGTTAAGTTGTGGTATTGAGACAATCTAGAGCCGCCAAAAAGTCTATCTTGCCAATCGGTTGGTCTTCTTTCTTTGTAAAGCTCTAAATCTCCATATTTTCCAAAATATCTCTCAAAGCCTTCAACCGCAGTCTGACCTTTTAGTGCTTGGTATTCGTAATTTGCTAAAACGAATTCATATGGACTTAAAACGTCATACTTTCTGTCTTGCGGCAATTCGTTAAATGTAAAAAAGTTATTGTAAGAAATCGATGTTTTTCCTGCTACGGGACTTTTAGTGGTGACAACAATTACACCATTCGATGCTTGAGCACCATAAACTGCCGTTGCCGCTGCATCTTTTAACACATCAATACTGGCGATGTCATTAACAGGGATGTTGTCTATATTACCTACTATAAATCCGTCAACCACAAAAAGTGGGTCGTTACTCTGTGATAATGACGTGCCCCCTCGTACTCTAATTCTAATACTGGCTCCAGGCTCACCATCAGCGGTAGTTACGTTTACACCAGGTAAACGACCAGTAAGCGCTTCTGCAGCACTTGAAATAGGTATAGTAGAAAGTTCTTTGCTGCCAATGCTTGCAGTAGAACCGGTCATGTCCAGTTTGTTAACCTTACCATAACCATAATCAACAATAACGATTTCGTCTAACTGCCCCACATCAACTTGAAGGGTAGCGTTAATTGTTGTTTGCCCGTTAACGGCAATTTCTTGTGTTTTGTATCCTACATAGGAAAACACCAAGGTAGCACTTGAAGGCACATCGTTTAAGGTGTAGTTGCCGTCAAAATCGGTTGAGGTACCTTTAGCCGTTCCTTTTACAAGAACGGTTACACCAGGTAGTGGCCCACCTAGTTCGCCTCCATCAGTAATTACACCACTCACGCTTATATTGTCCTGTGCATAAGCACCTGAGCTTAGCATAAAAATTCCAATAAATAAGGCATAGCAGACCTTATTTAAACATTCTCCTTTTTTCCTAAACTTAAAAGAGAAAAAAAGATGATCAAATAATAAATAATTTGTCATAGAGTTTTAGTTTAATTAGTACTTGAGTTTAAAGTTTTTTTATAAAAAACAACTACATCAAAACAGTGTTAGATGCAATCGATTACACGAAATTATAATAATTTGATGAAATACCAAATTAATTTTTACGTATTTCTTATAAAGCCGTGTGTTTTTTTATAAAAAGAAGGTTTTTTTTTGTTTGTTTTAGTGAAGTCCCGGTTTTTAACCAACCTTTGAGATGGGGTTTCAAAGGTTGGTGTTTATCTTTTGATTGAAACTAATTTTTAATTATTATCTTGTCCATAACTCCTTTTGGAGTTTGGAATTTTACCAAGTAACTGCCTTTAATCAGATTAGAAACATCAATGGCTTCCACGTTGCTTTCAACAGTTTTTACCAAAACCCCCAATAAATTATATATACTAATTTTTTCCACCTTTATTTTAGAGGCGATTCGAAGTGTTTGGTTAACCGGGTTCGGATAAAGTTTAATGTTGCTTTTTAAAACATCGTTTATTCCTAAAGATTCGTATTCAACACTCATATAATATAAGTTGGCAGTGTTGTCCTTGGTTATTTCGTGAGTGCCAGCGGGTAGGTTTAGCGTTAAAATGCCTCCAGAAATATCATGGCTGGTGCCGTTTATTTTTATGGCTCCAGTGTAACCTTCGTTAAACACAAGCGTTAAGGTTGAAGGGGCGGTAGTGCTAAAGCTGATACTTGTGCTCGATTCAATTTTCAAACATTCAGTCAATGTGAGTCCGTTGTAGTTTACCGTGCCTTTGGAATCTGAAAGATTACCTGTAATAGTGTAGAAAGTACTGCTTAAACCGGAAAGTGTAAAATTATGGATTTCGTCACCAGTTGCAGAGCCGCCTTCCGTTGGGGTGGCCGAATCGGCATTCGACTCCACAGTGCCATCGGCAACTACCCAATAATAATATGTAGTTTCGTTAATAGCCGTGTGGTCTGTGTAGCTGTTAATGTTTGCATCCCATATGTCGGCTAGTTTAATCCTGTTGTTTGGATTGGAATCGATACCCCTGAAAATTTCATAAGACGAAGCAGTATAGTAACTAACGCTCCAATTTAGTGTAACGGATGCATCGCCTGCATTTGCAGATAGGGCTATCGATGGCTCAGGGCCAACTTCACCCTGAATACAGATCAAGCTAGTGTTGTAATTGTTCAAAGCATTTTTTAAAGCCGTAATTACCGCATAAGAAGTGTCGTCCGTAGCATTATTGAATGTCCAATTAAAGTCGCCGCCATTCATTCTTCCGGCATACTGCATCACTTTTGTTTTGGCTTCTTCCGGAGTGTCTGGTGTGTAGCTGTACATTACCGATGGGTCGGTATCAAAATTATCGTGAGTGTTTCCGCCATAAGAAGACGTTACTGTGCCAGGAACGGTTTCATTTCTTGAAGACACCACGTAGGCATCAAAATCTACTGTTGAATTAGGAAAGTTGGTATCGCCGTAGGCCACAAACCTTCTTGCGCCTTCAATATAATTGTTAAACGCTTTAATGGTACCGCCATCCTCTTTTGAAAATGTTGGCATATCCGAATAATCGTTTGCCCCCGAATTTTCATCATACACATCAGAACCTTGCATGGAGGTTAGCATCGGGTATTTACAGTTTCTAAAATAATTAGCTTCTACAAAAAGCGACGAGCCGTTTGTGGATCCCGCGCCATATTTCGAAATGCCATCATAATAATTGTTGTAAACATGGGCAGAGTAGTACCGTACTCTAGGGTGTCTGGAATCTGAATGGTCGTACCAGTTGTGATGGTAGGTAATATAAAGTTCGTCTGCTGGGTCTTCACTCAGTCCCAAAAGGTTCGATTTTCCCGAATCCCAAAAATGGTTGTATGAAAATGTGACGTAAGTGGACCGTTTGCAGTCCAGTGCGCCATCGCCTTTAGCTTGATCGGCATCACCGCCGGCATCGCCATAAAAGAAATCAACATTATGTACCCAAATGTAATCGTTGTTTTGTTGTAGCCCGATGTTGTCGCCTTCGTCGCTATTACAGTTCATGGAGCCGATGTTCCTGATTTCAATATTGGTAGCGTTTTTTACGCGAATGCCCCATCCGTCTGCAACAGCATCGTCTCCCACACCTTCAAATGTAATGTGGCTCGACGCATTGTTTTTGTTTTCAATCACTACGTCGCCATTCAAAAGGTAGGAAGGGTCGGTAATTTGTCCGATTATCCTAATGATGAGTGGGCGGGTGTCATTTCCTTTTTTAAAACCGTCCAGAATGGTTTGAAGCCCAACACACGGATTAGAATTGGCGCCTGTTACGTTAAGTTCAACAATGTCTTTGCTGTTTTCAGAAATATATAAAACTACAGCACCCGATTTTGGCGTGCCGTCCATATTATAAGCTCCCGGAACACGCCCATTTGAAAAAGCAAAACCGGTTCGGTCGTGTGCTTCAACAGTAATTGGTGAACTTGTGGTAATGTTGCCCTCAGCGCCCGAAATAACGGGGGCTACACTCATGGTGTATTGTCCTGCTTCCAATCCCAAAGCATCGGCGCGGTAATAGTCGCTGTAACATCTAATAAGTTGGTCGTCAATTTTTTGGTTTGTCAAGCCTTCGCCCGTTACATATACATTGTAGCTTTCGGCTTCTGCAATGGGCTCCCATTTAATATAAGCGGTTTCAAGCCAGCCATTGGCCTCAGAAATAGTGATGGTTTGCGCTTTAGCAAGACCTATGCAAAGCAAAAGCATAAATAAGAATAGTAGTTTTTTAGTCATGTAGTTAAGTTTTAGCGTAATCGATTGCGCCAAATATAGTTTTTTATTTCTATCATTTACGTGTTTTAATGATAAAAACGACAAAATGAGCTTTTTTTTATGATATATAATTATGGTTATTAGAGGTTTGCGTAATTATTGGGTCGGTAATAATGAAGGGTTCTTGTTTGGGCGATTTTATTTATTTTGATTTTTTTGATTGATAATATGTTAATTTATTCGTGTTAAAATTGTTAAATATTTATTATATGTGTTTTTTTATTTGGCAATTGATTGTTTTTGAATATATTTGTGTAATCGATTACACGAATATGTATCAACCAATAAGTGTTTATTGGTTGTTTAAAAAACATATTGGTTAATCGATATGCCTTTCATCTGCATCTGCCTGCTTTGTTAAAACAGGACTAATTATTAATTATAACTAAACTAAAACTATGAAGAAACTTTACTTTTTTCTTTTGATGTCCGTTTTGTTTTCCTTCGGAATAACGTATGGGCAAAATGTAGGTGCCGTGACCTATGATTTTAGAGACGGCACCATAATTGCCGCAGGGCAGAGTGGAGATGGTTTGCTAACCTTGGGCGGGACTTACAACCACCACGGAGCAACCTATGGCATTAATATGAAATTGGGGGCTACTATCAGTATCGATGTGGCCGGAAGTTGTACCGTTAGATTTTTAGGATCGCAATATTCTTCTTTGGATGTAAAAGGAACGGCAACCGAAGATGGCGATTTAGGAACGCAGGTGGGGCAGGTTACAAACGATTTGTCTGATACTTTCGATTTTGTGTATTCCGGGCAGGCAACTACGCTTACGTTTATTACCGTGGCTGCTTCTGGGAATGATTTGTATTTGCCGACTGTAGAGGTGATTCCAGTGCAGGCGGGAAAAGATTTTACAGATGCGGAAAAGAATATCGCTTACTATTTCGATTTACGGGATGAGAGTATTTATCCTGCGGGAGCGGGTAACCATGTTGAGGCAGGTCTTATTGTTATAGATGCCGGATGCTGTCACGGTATCAGTTTAAACGGTAGCCAACACGGCATAACCTTTAAGAATCAAAATACTATAACGCTTAAGGTTGCTGGAAATACTAAAATACGCGTTGCAGGCGACCAATACTCAGGGGCTTCTATAGCAGCCTCAAGTGCTACAGGGACATTCGATATTTCAGAACAACCCCATGGCACCAGTGTTACTTACCCTCAAGGTCCAAATGGTGGGCCGTGGGTTGATTTTACATACGTGGGCGACCCAGGAACCGTGGTTTTAACTGCTGTTGGGAGCACAAATTATATACCTTATATAGAATTGTCGCCAATACCCTACGAGGTTAATTTAACGCCCTGGGTGCAAAGAACGGGTACGATTACCATTAATGGAACGCAAATAAATTTCACCTCGGGAGCAGATGCTTCAGCGGCAGCAACCGTAACAGTAAGCGAAGGCACAGTGTTTAGTGCAACAAATGAAACGGCGTCCATTGAAATTGATTTAGGCGGTGCCGATTTATCAACCTTTACGCCGACTTTAAGCGGGGATATCGCTTCCACTTCAGTAAACGGCAGCGAATTGACGATTACATTTACTGACGATGGAAATAATCCAACGTCATACATCATCAATATTTCAGATAGTTCTTCTGAAGTTACGGCAAATCCCGGCGAAACTTATATTTACAACTTTGCCGATGGTTCAGAATTGCCACAAACCAGTTATACATCGCTTCGCTATGAAACTTTTAAAACGGCTGATGGCATTGTAACGATAAATAGTAATACTACAGATGAGGCCGGACAATTTGGGTTTCATGATTCTACTCATGGTGGTGTATTTTTTCCCGGGAACTCTTTTGATATGATTGTGGCCGGCGACGCGACAATTACATTTATTGTAGATAGGTATGGCGTTGCTGATGATGCGGTATTAGAGTTTAGAGATACGAATGGCACTGTAATTGGTGAAATTCCAGCACAAAATATAGCTGAAGCTGTTGATGGTGTTCCAATGACCTTTAGTTATACCGGCGTGGCAGGAGCCATTTCGGCCACTTTGGTGAGCTCGGGGTATCCAACAGCGGAGATTTACCTTCATGGAATGTCTATTGAAAACGCCGCTGAAATTGAGCCTTCAAACGGAAAAATTGATGTTTGGGATTTTGGCGCTGAACAACTCGACGCTAATCTTTACAACAATAAACTGGACGAAACCAAGATTAATTCTTGGTATGATGGTTCCATTACGCCAGGGTCGTCAAATAATGTGTTGCCGTCTTGGTCTGAAGGCGTGTTGAGTTGGGTTGGCGGAAGCAACGACCGTTTAAGAACTTCCAATACCAATTTAACACGTTATGATGAAAATCTAAGTGGTGTTTCGGGTTACACGGGCCGAATTTATGTGAACAGCGCCCAAGCAGCAGGTCGATATATGAGTTTGACCTTGAGTGAGGATGACGAGGTGACTTTGGCTATGTTGGCGCAAAATGCCAGTGGACAAATTCACTTTACTTATGTGGCTGATCCAGAAGCTCAGGATGATGTAGTGAATGTCAACACCAGTGGTTCGATAACTATGGTGAAGTTTGTGGCCAAGGCCGCAGGAAACTACCGTATTTATGATAGTGCCGATAAACCGAGTTATTTCAGGATTGAAAGAAAAGATGCGATTTATAAAACCTTGTCTGGAAATGTGGATGTTACGCAGGCTGCTGGGATTCCAAATGGTTATGCTATTGTGTTTGCCAATGAAGCGGGTAAATCGTGGTCGGTTATGCCGTCTAGCGGAACATACAGCATCGACCTGCCGCAAGATTACAACTACAGTTTAAGTTTGGCTGATGCCAATGGGTATGTAATCAGTAGTGCCAATGCTATTCTGTTGGAAGAATCAACCGGAACCTTGGATGTCACTATCGAACAAGTAGAACTGTATACCGTTAGCGGTAACATTACGGGCTTGGGCAGTGAAATAGCCAATGCAGTGATCACTTATACGGCTGATGCTTCAGCGAATACCATTTTTGTGCCAGAGCCCAATATTGATACGGGGGCTTCAACTTATACGGTACAATTGGAACCCAATGTGGAATACACCATTTCAGCCGAAGGCGTAAACGATTTTGAAATTCTATCGAACACCATTACCATAGGAAATGCGGACCAATCGGCCGATATTGATTTTACGGCTAAACCCTTGCGCAATATCACCATTAATGCACCAGCATTGGATGCCACGCAGTTAAGTAAGTTGGAATTGACTTTTAGTAATTTAAACGAAGAAGGCTATGTTTACAATTTTACCGATGTAGGGGCGGTGGCGCTGCGCGACGGTGTTTATACAATTGATTATTCTGGTTTGGATGAATATGCGGTTGAATTGGCATTGACTTCAAACTTAACGGTTTCGGGGGGTGATACTTCAAAAGATTTAACTTTCAATCCTGTCACCAACTGGAGTTTCGATGATAAAGTGATTACAAATTCAGATGCTTATTACAAAGGTTTGGCGTTGTCGGGCATGCAAAACGAAATAGCCAAAGGACATATTTCCGGAGGGGATGGCAGCACGATTATGGTGCCAATAAATCCCGGGGAAAAAATGATAGTGACTTATTATTATTCTGCCGAGTTTTCCATTGAAGGAGGTGATACGGTAACTACCAATAGTGGAAGTACTTCAACATTTGAGACTGTAGAATATGTTTATCCTGGAGGTTCGTCTGGAATGGTAACCATAGCGTGTTCTGGTGGTACAACCTATTTTACCAATATTGCGGTTAAACCCATTGTGGCGTTTTCATCCGTGGTTACTGTTGGTGCGGATAAAGATTATCAAACCATAAACGAAGCGTTGAGTGCTATTGCAGAAATGGATCGCCCAAGCAACGAAAGGGTTACCGTAATGATCGATCCGGGCAATTATGATGAAATGGTGGTGATTAACCTGTCGAACATAACGCTTAAAAATGCATCTGCTACGCCAAGTATTGGTCTTTTGAATAAAGGTGTCGATATTGAGGCTGAAGCGGTAAGGATAACATCTTACTACGGAACGGGTTACAATTACTATAGCCAAGGCACCGACAACAAATGGAATGCCGATGTTTTAGCAGTAAATAAAGAAAACGGTTACCAACCATACGATAACGTTTCGGGAACAACCAATGCATCTTATTGGTGTGCTACACTGGTAGTTTTAAGTGAAGGGTTTATTGCTGAAGATATCATTATCGAAAATTCATTCAATCAATACATATCCCAAAAAGAATCGGAAGATATTGTGGAGGTAACCAACGCGTCTCCAAGTGGCGGAGCAAGACCCACCACTTACGGTGACACTTCGGTGCAAGACCGTAGTTTGGGGTATGTGGAAAGAGCTGCAGCTATTGGTATAGCCAATAATACCGACAAAGTTATTTTGAATAATTGTCGCGTTGTTGGGCGCCAAGATTCCTTCTTTGGTGGGCACGGTTCTAGAGTGGTGGTTTACAAAGGTGCTATGATGGGGGCTGTCGATTATATTTTTGGAGGTATGACAGCTGTATTTTATCAAACCGACTTTGTTTTAAATACTAGTGACTCTGGTAGCGATACGGCTTACATCACCGCAGCACAACAGTCTGGCGGAAGAGGTTTCTTGATGTATGAATGTAATGTGAAATCTGCTGTTCCAGGAGTAGAAACGGCGTCAACAAATTGGGGTAAACCTGGTTATTTTGGTCGTCCGTGGGCAGCAACTACTAGTGAGGTAGTCTTTTATAGAACCAATATTGATGCATCGCAAAACCCAAGTTACACGGGGCAATCCATGATTTTTCCAGTGGGGTGGACTAGCTCTTTGGGTGGGGAATCTGAGTTTATGTACGAACGTAGCACTAACGAACTTTCCGGCGAAAACCATTCTGGAAGCCGTGCATCATGGTCTACCGTGCTTACAACCGACCAGTTAAATGATGGAACCGATATCACGCCATTCAATTTTACAAAAGGAAATGATGGCTGGGATCCCATTTCGGAATTGACATTGAGTGTTGACGATGTTATTGAAGCTCCAATAGCAGTTAAGGTATTGGCGTACAATGACAGAATATTTGTTTCTAATGTTAAATCTAACATAAAAATAGATATATACAGTATTAGTGGGGCATTGCTAAAATCTTTAAAAACCAATTCGGATATAGATTTTAGTTTTAAAAGAGGACTTTACATTGTAAACATTACAGACAGTAACGCACAAAAAGCGACAAAGCTTATAGTGCATTGATTAATAGCAATTGTTTTTGAAAAAGGGGGTACAAGTTATTTGTCCCCCTTTTTTTAGTAATGTTTTGACTATAAATTGATTTGTGAGAATATAAATCGAAATAAAGTGAAAAATCGTTTCTCTATTTGAAAAAAAATATATATTTTAGGCAATCGATTACAATAGTGTAGTCGATATTAAACTAAAACTATTTTATATGATGAAAAAATTACTTTTAATTGTTTTACCTGTGCTGTTTATAACAGTAACAGTGCAAGCCCAAAAAACTTGGGACTTTTCAGATGAGGCTACTTGGCCTTTAAGTGACGGTATAGGTTCTGACCCTGTGCTTGTGGATAATTTAGCGCTTTACCCACACAGTTCTAACACTAATATGGGGCAAGTAGATGGCAGTAGTGTTGACTTTGGTGATGGTTACGTGTCCACAAATCGTTTAAAAACCAATGGTAGTGGTGGTGCCGACCCAACTTCTGGTGAATACACACCAACTGTACGTTACCTTAAATTTGCTGTAACAGGGCCATGTGACATTACAGTATGGTGCAGGTCAGGAGGTTCGAGCGAACGAACCCTTTATATTACTGATGGCACTGCTGTTTTAGGTTCCCAAACAGCTACCGATAGCAGTACACCCTATATTGTGAATGCATCATACTCAGGAGGTGCAGGAAGTATATATGTGTTTGGTTCCAACAATTTTAGTTTGTACAAGATTGAGGTTAGTGCTAACGTGGGGACTACTACGCTTAGTTTAAATAAATTTGCTTCAAATGTATCTGCCAACGCAAGAGCTATTGGGAACAGAATCTATGTGTCTGATGTAAAATCAAATACCGAAATAAACCTTTATAGCATTACTGGTGCATTGATTAAATCGCTAAAAACTGGAGTAGATACAGATTTTAGTGTTAAATCAGGATTGTACATTGCTACCTTAAAAACAGCTGAAGGGCAAAAGTCTGTTAAGCTCTTGGCAAGATAAAATCAAGAAAAATATGAGTAAAAAGGGTATCAACTATAAACTGATATCCTTTTTTCTTTTAGTTAAATTAGTGAAAAGTAATCTTCTTTAGTTTTAAAGAATTTGTTTAAAAATAATATCAAAATAAGTGTTTTGGATAAAATAAAAGTAAAAACCAATCATATTATAGCTTGCTTAGTTTTAGTTTTTTTTAGTCTGAATTTGCAGTCGCAAGTTCATCGGACGTCGTGGAAACGGTTGGTACATAAAAGTGAAAGTGCTTGGTTTTCCTCGCAAGAGGCAAAAAGAATAGCAGACAATGTGTTGCTTTATCAGCGAGACATTGGGGGCTGGCCCAAAAACATCCAAATGCACGAAGTGTTGACCGAAAGCGAAAAACAACAACTTTTAAACTTAAAATCAAGTACGGAAGACGTAACGACCGATAACGGCGCTACCATTTTAGAGATGCGTTTTCTGTCGAAAATGTATCAGCAAGTGCCCGATCAACGCTATAAGGATGCTTTTCTTTTGGGTGTCGATTATCTATTGGCGGCACAATACGAAAACGGAGGTTGGCCACAATTTTATCCATTAAAAAAGGGGTACTACACCCATATTACTTACAACGACGATTCTATGGTGAATATCATGAACCTTTTGAAGGATATCATGGACAAAAACGAAAATATTTCCATTGAACCTTCTGCTGAAGTTGTAAATAAAATAGAAAAATCCTTTAATAAAGGAATCGATTGCATCTTAAAAACCCAATATAAACAAAACGGAATTTTAACGGGGTGGTGTGCTCAGTATGACGAAAAAACGTTCGAACCGGCCAAAGCCAGAAGTTATGAATTACCCTCGTTAAGCGGGAAGGAATCTGCCGGTATTGTGTTGCTTTTAATGTCTCTCGAAAATCCTTCAGAAGATGTTAAAAAAGCTATAAATAGTGCAGTGACCTGGTTTAAAAACGCTAAGCTAACTGGGTTGAAACAAGAGTACATTTTTAACGAACAGGGGCAGTTTGTCGACAAGGAAATCGTTAAAAATCCTAATGCCGAACCGCTTTGGGCGCGTTTCATGGAGTTGGAGGACAATACGCCGTTTTTTTGCGATAGGGATGGCATAAAAAAAGCAACTCTTGCCGAAATTGGCTTAGAGCGAAGACGAGGCTACGCTTGGTACACTACCGATCCCAAAGAAGTTTTGGAGCAATACCCAAATTGGAAAGCTAAGCATTATAAAGTTAAACAGGAAAAAAAGCCGAAAGACGAATATAATATGGTGGTCGCCAAAGACGGTAGCGGCGATTTCACCAGTATTCAAGAGGCAATTTATGCTTCAAAATCTTTCCCGTACCAACGCGTCATTATCCATATTAAAAACGGGGTTTACAATGAAAAGGTGCATGTTTATTCGTGGAATACCCATGTGTCGTTAATTGGCGAAAGCAAGGAGAAAACCATAATCACTTACGATGATTTTTTCAAAAAAATAGATTTGGGCCGAAACAGCACTTTTCATACGTCCACTGTTTTAGTTGAGGGCGACGATTTTATGGCTAAAAACCTCACCATAAAAAATACGTCAGGACCTGTTGGACAAGCTGTGGCGCTGTCGGTAAGTGCCAACCACTGTTATTTTGAAAACTGTGCGTTACTGGGGTATCAAGATACACTTTATACGGAGGGCGAGGGCTTTAAGCAATATTTTAAGGATTGTTATATAGAAGGCGGTGTCGATTTTATTTTTGGAGGTGCTACGGTGCTGTTTGAGAATTGCACGCTAAATAGCAAATCAGATTCATACATTACAGCGGCATCAACGCCACAAGGACAGGAGTTTGGTTATGTGTTTAAAAACTGTAAACTCACTGCTGATGATAACGTGAAAAACGTTTATTTAGGAAGGCCTTGGCGCTTTAATGCCAAAACGGTTTTTATTGAATGCGAAATGGGAAGCCATATCCGTCCGGAAGGTTGGCATAACTGGGGAAAAAAAGAAGCCGAGGTTCAGGCTTTCTATGCAGAGTATAATTGTTCGGGTGAGGGCTATCAGCCACAAAAAAGAGTAGGGTGGTCGCATCAACTTACTAAGCGTGAAGCAAAACAATACACGAAACATAATATTTTAACTAATACGAATAACAAATCGAAATTAAACTGGTATGAACGTTTTTAAAACTATCTCACTTTTATTTTTAATTGTAATTTTTGGCTGTAAAAATGAAACAGGTCAAACAGAAAGTACTGAAAAAGAAAGTGCAAAAAATAACTTTACAATTTATATGATTGGTGATTCAACCATGGCCAACAAAAAAAATCCGGATGAAAATCCAGAGTATGGTTGGGGGCAAGTGTTGCCCGAGTACTTTACAGATAATGTTACCATTGATAACCGAGCAGTAAATGGACGGAGCAGTAGGAGTTTTATTGGTGAAGGCCGATGGGATTCCATCCTAAAAACCTTAAAGGAGGGCGATTATGTTTTTATTCAATTTGGGCACAATGACCAAAAATTTAAATCGCCCGACCGCTATACCAATCCACACGTTACCTACCGCCACAATTTAATCCGTTTTGTTGAGGAAACCCGACAAAAAGGGGCGACCCCGGTTTTGTTTTCGTCCATTGTTAGAAGAAATTTTAACGAACACGGCACCTTGATAGATACCCATGGTGAGTATCCGTTGGAAACCCGATTGGTGGCTTTGGAGTATGATGTGCCTTTTATCGACCTACAATATTTTACCGAAAATTTAGAAGAATCTTACGGCCTTGAAGGCTCTAAAAAACTGCATTTGCATTTTGAGCCCGGTGAGCACCCTTATTACAAAGATGGTAAGGAGGATAATACCCATTTATCAAAATTAGGCGCCAACGAAGTCGCCAAATTGGCGTTGGAAGAATTGAAAATAAAGTTACCTGTTTTGGTTAGGCACATCAAACAGTAATGTGTAGAACCCCACATTTCTAGAGGGAGGTTAATCAATTTAACTGCAATTTTAATATCGTTTTATTTTACTAACTGAATGTTGTTTTTTGAATTTAATTAATGACATTAAACATGCTTATTTGTGAAATAAGATAGGTAATAATTGAATATTTGACAATAAAATAAAATAACTCTTAATATTTTGTTAAGGATTTTATTTTTTTTATAATTGTAATCGATTACCTAAGAGATGAGGTTAATTAAATGAAGTTTAAATCAATAAATACTAACTAAATAAAACTAAAATGCCTATGTGAAAGAAGGACTAGACTTAATCAAAAATAACTTGCTAAAAATGACAAACTAAACAATTAAGAATGAAAACAAAAAAGAATTTTAAACACTACTTTTTTCTATTGGGGGTGCTGTTATGTCTTCCAATATACGCACAAGCCCAGATAAATGTATCGGGTACCGTTACTGATGAGGCCGGAGTGCCACTGCCCGGAGTTTCAATTATAATTAAAAACAGTACATCGGGAACAACAACTGATTTTGATGGGAATTATTCCATCAGTACATCAGCAAACGATGTTTTGGTATTTAACTATTTAGGTTACAAAAAACAAGAAGTTCCTGTGAACGGAAAATCATCTATTAATGTCACTATGATTGAGGAAGCTGGGGTGCTGGATGAGGTTGTGGTAATTGGTTATGGAACTTCTGCTAGACGGGATTTAACAGGTTCTGTAGCGTCCGTTAAAGGAGAAACATTAGCTGCCATACCAGTTCCTGATGCTGCTCAAGCTTTACAAGGGCAATTGCCAGGTGTAAATGTTACCACACAAGATGGACGTCCAGGGGCAGATATCAGAATCCGAGTTCGTGGTGGAGGATCTATTTCGGGATCAAATGATCCACTTTTTATAGTTGACGGATTCCCGGTGTCATCAATCACTAACATTGCTGGAAGCCAAATTCAAAGTATCGACGTGTTGAAAGATGCCGCCTCTACTGCTATATATGGATCTAGAGGTGCTAACGGGGTAGTAATTGTAACTACTAAAAGTGGTGTAAGTGGAAAGACTAAGGTAACTTATGATGGGTATTCTCAGTTTAGTGTTATCCCAGAATATGTGCCAGTTATGAATGGTTATGACTATATCGCTTACAACTGGGCTTATGCTGACGCTATTGGTGCCCAATATAGAGATGCATGGGAGCGTTTATGGGCCATTGGCGATTTTGAAGGAAGCAATTCGCAAGGCATCGATTATTATAGAAATGTTGCGAGCAGAGATTTTACAAAAGAACTATACAACAGTGCCTTTACTCATAATCATAATGTGACAGTTTCTAGTGGGAGCGAAAAATCCAGATACATTCTCTCATTAAATCATATCGACCAAGAGGGAAACAAGGTAAGGTCGTTCTTTAAAAGAACCAACCTTCAATTTAAGTTAGATCAAAAGTTAGGGGATAAGGTAGATTTTAACTTCAATACTAGATTCTCAAACATTAGTACAGGAAATAACGACGGTAATTCTACGGCATACTATTTCCGGCCTATAGGAACGGATGATATTTTGGGTGATTCAGACATTACAAGTAACACCCAATTAGGTGATTATGAAAGTTTACTTAATGATGTGTTTAACCCAGTATCCCAACTTTACGATAGAGATTCTGAAAATGTTAGGCGTGAGTTGGTGGCTAACGGTTCGCTAACCTGGCGAATAGTTGATGGACTAACCGCCCAAACAAATTTAAGCTTAACAACGTCTTGGAACAGGAATAAATCTTGGTCTGGAGCCATTGCTAATAACTATATAGATGGTGATGGAAATGCCATTTATGGTGGAAATGCGAGTATTTCTGCTTCCGAAGGTTGGGGGTTAACCTGGAACAATACCTTAAATTATGAGGTTCAAGGTTTAGGGGAAGACCACAAACTTTCTGTTCTTGCTGGTATGGAAGTTATTGATGGAGGTTCAGAAAGTACATCGGTAAGTGGGCAAAGATATCCTGCTTCCTTTGATGCAGAACGTGCATGGGCCAATATAGACAGCTATTTGGTTGCCGAACAGCAATTTTACGGCTTAGGTTCAAACATATCAGAGCCAGTTCGTTATAATTCTTATTTTGGTAGGTTGAACTATGCGTTTAAAGATAAATACCTTTTAAGCGGTACGTTTAGAGCTGATGCATCTTCAAAATTTGCTGAAGGTAATCGATGGGGGTATTTCCCAGGCGCTTCATTAGGCTGGCGTTTGTCTGAAGAAAGTTTTATGGATAATGCTGATTGGATTAATGATATGAAACTTCGTGTGTCATATGGTACTGTTGGTAATGATAGAATTCCCTCTTCACAGTATGTGAATTTATTTTCTCCAAGTGTAGGTACCTACTCTATAAACGAAGTGTTGCAGCCACTATATGTCCCAGCCTCTTCTAACCTGGCAAATCCAGATATTACATGGGAAACAACAGTTACTAGAAACATTGGTTTGGATTTTACTTTGTTCAATAGCAAATTATCAGGTACTGTTGAGGTTTATAAGAACTCTGCAAAAGACCTTCTTTTAATTGATACATCACTTTCAGAGATTACAGGTTTTTCTCAGCAAGTTAGAAACGTAGGAGAAACAAGTAATAAAGGTGTGGAACTCTCTTTAAGGGGGGATATCATTAATTCAGAAGACTTTAATCTTCAGGGTAGCTTCAATATTAACTTTAACAAAAATAATGTTGAGAAACTGGCTGACGGAATTTTTAGTGAATATTCTTCAAACTGGGGAGGTGTTCGTTTAAACCCAAGAAACGATTACTTCTTTGAAGTCGGTAGGCCAATAGGTCAACTTAGAGGATATGTTCATGAAGGTTGGTACACTACTGATGATTTTACTTATGATGCAAATACACAAATATATACCTTAAATGGTGATCAGGCTGATTATGCAAGTGGTGTATTGCCAAATATTTATGGAACTTTCAGTAATAAACCGGGTGCTCAAACTGCTTTTCCTGGTGTTCAAAAAGTAAGAGATATTAATGGAGATGGTGTTATTGATGATAACGATATTACAACCATTGGTGATACAAACCCTGTTCATACCGGAGGTTTCAACTTAAGTGGTAACTACAAAAATTTTGATTTTGGTTTAAACTTTACTTGGAGCTATGGTAACGATATTTATAATGCAACCAGACAAGAAGCTTATTTAGGAAACAAGGAGTCAGGTTTATTTAGGAACAGATATCAAGAACTAGCGGGGCATTACAAAATTTATGATATTGTAAACGGGCAGTTGACTAAGGTAATTGAACCAGCAGCATTAAACGCGCTTAATGCTAATGCTACTACCTTTTTGCCTTATCCAGAAAGTGCAATTGTAAGTTCTTATTCTGTTGAAGATGGTTCTTATTTAAGATTGAATACCTTAACTTTAGGGTACTCTGTAGCTGATTCTGTTTTAGAAAAAATAGGGTTTAGTAGATTAAGAGTGTATGGCTCTATATTCAATGTATTTACTTTAACGGGATATACAGGGTTTGATCCTGAAGTAAATGCTAATGAAGGTGCAAGTAGTAACTACCCAACTCCAGGGCTAGATTATGGTTCTTATCCAAGGTCTCGTACGTATACACTTGGTTTAAATATTGAATTTTAAAAAAAATATTATGAAAAAAATTAGTTATTTAATGCTAGCGGCATTCGTAATGATGATTACCGCTTGTGAAAAAGACTTTTTGGAGACTCCAAAACCTTCGAGTCTCGATGAGTCGTTTTTGTTCTCTTCGCCCGATGAAGCTCAAAAGGCGATGGCTGGGATATATGATGTTCAGTACGATTTAGATCGTTTACTTTATTACGAAACAGAGGTTGTGGGTTCCGACTCAGAACGCCACCCAGAAAATTACAGTTCTCAAGGGCGTCATATCCCTGAAGGCTTATTTGCTAGTGAATTCAACATTAACGACGGAAACTCAGCAACCACATGGCGTGAATGCTACCAAGTGATTACAAGAGCGAATATGATTCTTGAGGGCATTGAAACCAATCAAGATTATCAAGCAGATAAAGCAGCAAACAGAAAAAGTGCGTGGACTCAGCTTTATGGTGAAGCCTTGGCTTCTCGTGCCACAGCATTTAAGCTGTTAGTACGTTATTTTGGTGATGTACCCTATTTTGATTACGCTATTAGATCTGCAGCTCAGGCCGATACAATAGGATTAACCTCTAGAGATAAAATCTATGATGGAGAAATAGCGGCGTTAAAAGAAGCCGTGCCTTTAATGTACAGATTAGGGGAAAATGGAATTACTGCTGAACGTTTCTCTGGAACTTACGGAGATGCTTTGATTGGTAGATTGGCATTTGATGCAGCTGGTTACCAAACGCGCCGTACCGATTTTGATTATGGCAACGTATCTTTCGACCAAATAGGTATTGATAATACAACTTGGCAAGCTAAATATGTAAGACGTTCAGATTGGACCACTTATATGGCTATAGCTAAAGAGCACTACCTTAATGTGGTTAATAACCCAGGTTCTGCTATGTTAATAGAAAATGATGAAAGAGGAGCAGGTTTTAATAACCCATTTCAGCGTAATTTCCAGTATTTAATGGATCTTCAAGTAAGTCCAGAATCCATTTACGAATCGGGTTATACCAGAGGGAAAAATTCAGATTTTCCATATTCATTTGGTCGTCCTTCAGGTGGTGGAGGTTCAAATGCTTATCCTCCAAAAAACTATGGGCAGGCTAGAATTTATGCAAGTTTCTATTACGGAGACTTTTTGCCAAACGATAAAAGACGTGATGTTACAGCTTGTGTAACTGCTAATTCTGGTGCGGCTTCAGAGCGATTAATGAATTTTGAGCCGGGAAGCCGTGAAAAAGGTGGTTTGGCTATGAATAAGTTGGATGAAGCTCGTTTTGCTGACCCTTACACGGTACGTCAGCGTCAATCAGGTTGTAACTGGCAACAGTTAAGAATGGGTGATGTGATGCTGGATTTAGCCTATGCAGCGGCAGCTACAAACGATGAAGCTACGGCAAAAACCTATTTAACAAAAGTAAGAAGCAGAGCGTTTTCAGCAGCCGATCAAGCTACACATGTAACAGGTTATATTAGTGGTTTGTCTGGTCAAGATTTATTGGATGCTATTGCTTTTGAAAGAAAATTAGAATTAGCTGGAGAGGGAAAAACACGTTGGGACATGACGCTTTACGGAACAATG
Organism: Bacteroidia bacterium; assembly: GCA_030430535.1. GTDB lineage: Bacteria > Bacteroidota > Bacteroidia > Flavobacteriales > Flavobacteriaceae > Flavisericum. The sequence continues at coordinate 15,508 of JAUIKY010000015.1, read as the reverse complement.
CCTGAGCGTATTAAAAAACTACGTGATAGACAAATAGATATGGTTGAAGGACTTAAAACTGACGGATATTATACATTCCCTGAAACAGGCATGACTATTTCTAACTATGTTTGGACTAAATATGTAAACATAAAAGAGGATATTGATCCTTCATTGAATTTGTTGACTGCTCAATCACCAGAAGGTATTACTCCTCTAGACCCAACTTATCCAGTTTTGGTGCCTGGCTGGAGAGGGACAAGTGATTTATGGACAGATTACATTTCTACCCTTTCAAGTGATAAGGTTAATTTGGCTATTAGAGGATTATATGAGTATATTGATCCTGATGGACCAGTAGCAGCCGCTTTGGAAGCTGATGGTTACGAAATGTCTCCATGGGGTATTAACATGATAAATAATGAAAGTCAATATACGTCTGATATTTTTAAAGGATATCCAGACGAGTACTACGATCAAGGACAGCCTCCTCGATACAATAGAGCTATACCTTTTACAACTTTAGCAGCCTCAAATGGTTTGATAACACAAGGATACGGTCACGCATCCGAGTAGTAGTTTAATTAGTGCTATTTACATAACAGCCCGCAATTTGCGGGCTGTTTTATTTTATAAGCTTTTGTTTAAATTATTATTACAACTTCAAATAAAAATCATTATCATTTTTCTGGTTGTATTTTTCCTGGTCGAACATATGTAGGTAGGAACCTTTGGTGGATGAGGTCATATCTTTTTCGTTCAACTTTATTAAAATATCCATGGAGCGTATTTTATTGATAAAGTTGCGTTTGTCGAGTTCTTTGTCTAAAATGGCCTCATATAATTTTTGCAGCTGGCGCATGGTGAACTTTTCAGGCAAGAGTTCGAAACCAATAGGGTTTATGGAGGTACGTCGCCTTAATCGTTTTATGGCTTTGTCCAGCATTTCATTATGGTCGAAAATTAAATTGGGAACTTTCGAAAGGCTGAACCACTTGGCATTATGGCTTTCAATCAGCTTTTCGTTGTGTTTTTCAATGTTAATAATCGCGTAGTAAGATGTAGATATGGTTCTTGCTACAGGGTCTCTATCAACCTCGCTAAAGGCGTAAAGTTGTTCCATGTATATGTCGTGCATCCCGGTGAGTCGGTATAGAATTCTGGAAGCGGCATCATCTAAAGTTTCATTTTGCTTTAAAAACCCGCCCATTAAAGACCATTTCCCTTTTTCGGGTTCAAAATCTCTTTGGATCAAAAGTACCTTTAAATCTTCATCATCAAATCCAAAAATGATGCAATCTACGGCAAGAAAAACTTTATCTTCAGGAATATATCCTTTGTACATATCTCTTATTTTCAGCAAATATAAATATTTCATACAAAAAGAACAGTCACACAGATATATAAGTGTTTATTTTACATTTATTTTGGTGAATTTTATGAATATTTAATTTTTGTTGCTATTTATGCAAATGAGCGGTTAGTATTTTTTATGTTAATTTCAAATAGTAATTTTAAAAATAAAACCAACAGTAGAAGTATTCATAAAAGGATTTCACTTCTAATTTTCATGTTTTGAAACGGTAATTATGTAAATTAGTGAGTACTGTTTTTATGATAATTTCAAATTCTTGTTTAAGGAACTCGGTAGTAAATGTATAGCATTAATTTAAAGGAGTTTAAGGGTTTTTTTGATAACCAATACATGTCTTTGTGTTTGTTTGCGAATAAATATACTGGCGATTTAGAGCTCGCAAAAGACATTGTACAGGATGTTTTTGTGAAAATTTGGGAGGAAAAAATAACTTTTAAAAACGAGAACAACGTTAAGGCTTATTTGTACACTGCTGTAAAGAATAGAAGCTTAGATTATCTTAAAAGTAAGCGGTATAAGGCTACCGACAAACTTTCGGTGTTGGATATTCAAAAATTAGAAAGTGAGCCTTTTTTCCAAAGGGAAGTTGTGGTAATCGAAGCCTCTAAAGTGATTCAACAGGCTATAGAAACATTGCCAAAAAGGTGTGCTGAAATTTTACTGTTGAGTATCCAGGAATACAGCAATCAGGACATCGCCACAGAACTTAATATTTCAATTAATACCGTAAAGGCTCAAAAGAAAATAGCCTATAAAAAACTCAAGCCCATTTTAAAAGAGTACTTCCTTTTTATAGCTTTTGCATTAAAATAACTTTTTTCAATCCTTTATTTTGTGCTGCTTTATGTTTTATATCAATGGTTTATGGCATTTTTAAAGCCTTGTGTTTTAAGAATTCTTAAAAAAAGTTAAAAATTTTTTTAACCCTCCTCGTGTATTTTGTCGTCTTAAGGATAATTAAGTACACAATTAGGTTAAATAAACACATTTTTAATGTCGGTTTTCAATAAAATCATAAAGCTTTCAAATAAAACAGCAAAGTCGCTGCTTAAAAACAAGCCCCCAAAAAAGTTACTTAAATCGGATCTCTTTTCAGAAGAGGATAAGAACTATATACTAAATGAATTGACCAACAAGGAAGCTGTTGAAAAGCAGAACGCCTTGTTGAAGCAAATAGATGCCGAAGCCGATTGGAAAGTGGTACACAAAAAAATAACCAATCCAGTAAGAAGAATAAACTGGTATTATGCTGCAGCGGCCATTTTGGTTGCTTTTATTGCAGTGGGTTATCTGGTTAAGCAAAATTTCGCTCCCAAAGAACCGCCACAAATTATAGCTAATAATATTGAAGTGGGATCGGACAAGGCTACACTAACCTTAGAAGATGGCACTCATGTTGAGTTAGGTAAAGGTGCTTCCTTTAAAGGAGCCCATGCGAGTAGTGATGGTGAAAATTTGATCTACAATAAACCCAATACAAAAAGCACACAAATAGCCTACAATTATTTAACCATTCCGAGAGGCGGGCAATTTTACGTTGAGCTTTCAGATGGCACCAAAGTTTGGCTAAACTCTGAATCTAAACTAAAATATCCGGTAAGTTTTGTAGATGGAGATACTCGCAAAGTTGAATTGATTTATGGTGAAGCCTACTTTGATGTATCGCCAAGTGCCGAAAACAAAGGTTCGAAGTTTAAGGTTTATAACAACAAACAGGAAATTAAGGTTTTGGGTACCGAGTTTAATGTGAAGGCTTATAACGAAGAGTTCAACATTTATACCACTTTGGTGGAAGGCAAAGTAGAAGTGGGGTATGATGCCAAAAAGCAGCATTTAATACCAGGGCAGCAGGCCAATTTCGATTTACAGACTAATTTATTCAGTGTGTATCAAGTAGATGTTTATAACGAAACGTCATGGAGAGAAGGCATTTTTAGCTTTGAAAATAAAAGTTTGAAAGAGATTATGACGGTGCTTTCCAGATGGTACGACACCGAAGTGGTTTTTGAAAATAAAGCACTCGAAAAAGAAGAGTTTGTAGGCGTTTTAGGGAAAAAACAGAGTATAGTCGAGATATTAAAAAGTATCCAGAATTTCGGGATTATTTCCGATTACCAAATAAACGATAAGACCATTATTTTAAAATAAAAAGAGAGCGAAGTTTTGACATTTAGCGGTATCGAACTTCGTCTCTCTCCAACTAAATTAATTAAAACCAATGTTTAACTAATCCGACAACTAAATTATGAAAATTAAATTAATTACGGGCCATTCGCTTATGCGAAAACGGCTGCTATTACTTATCATGAGGTCATTCATCTTCTTATTTTGTACCGCAGTTTTTAGTTTCAATTCATCCGATGTTTTCTCACAGGAAGAAGTGTTCATCAGTCAAGATGAAATAGTGACTGTAGATAAAGTGTTCAAAATCATTAAAGAACAGACCGACTACCACTTTATTTACCCAAGAGGCTTGTTTGAAAATGCGCCAAAAATTGAGTTAAAGCAAGGCACAATTAAAATCCAAAATTTGCTTAACAAAAGTCTTGTTGCTAACAACTTGAAATTTGAGGTATCGAAGAACAATACCATTGTTATCAGTAAAAAAGAAGAGGTAGTAATCAACGAAACTCAAGGAATAAACATATCTGGAAAAGTAGTTGATATGTCAGGAGTACCATTACCAGGGGCAAATATTTTGGTAAAAGGAACAAGCAACGGCGCTCAGGCAGATTTTGATGGTAATTTTTCATTAACGGTAACCAGTGCCAATGCCGTCCTTGTAGTATCGTATGTAGGGTATGGTACTAGAGAAATACCAATAGATGGGAAAGATTCATTTACGATTGTACTGAGGGAAAATGCATCAGCGCTCGATGAGGTTGTAGTTGTGGGATATGGTACACAAAGAAAATCTGATTTAACAGGTTCGGTAAGTGTAGTTGATGTTAATGAAGCAAAAAAAGTGATTACCAACGATGTTGCAAAAATGATTCAGGGTCAGGTGCCGGGTGTTACGGTGCAATCTGGAGGTGAACCTGGCGGATTTGTAAATATTAAGATTCGTGGGGTGTCTTCATTCACAAATAATAATCCACTTTTTGTGGTTGATGGAATTATTTTAGACGATCCATACGATTTTGCAACTGGAGAAATAGAATCGATGCAAGTGCTAAAGGATGCGTCTGCAGCGGCAATTTACGGTGTAAGAGGGGCCAATGGCGTTATTATCATTACAACCAAAAAAGGCAAGGAAGGAAAAATAGATATTAATTATAAGAGTTCATTTGGTTTCCAAAATGTAGCAAAAACAATACCTCTAACAGATAGAGTAGAATACCAAACAATAACTAATGCGGCCTATGTGAATTCGGGTCAGGCTATTTTACCCGCCAATGATCCAAGCAGTCCAGATTTTATTGATAATGTAGATACGGATTGGCAGGATGCAGCTTATAAAACAGGAACTTTAGAAAACCATTCGATTTCTTTTGCTGGTGGTGCAGAGAATTTAAACTACAACTTAAATCTGGATTATTTTAAAAACAGCAGTTATATTGATGCACCGCAAGACTACGAGCGTTATTCAACTACACTAAACTTAACGGGCAAAAAAGGAAAGTTTTCATATGGTTCAAAATTAGGTTACACTAATTCTAACAAAGGAAACTTTAATGAGTACAATGCAGGGGAGTCTTCTATTATGTATTTGCTCCAGGCTATCCCAACAATGCCGGTTTATGATGAAAACCGATTGGGGGGATACGGTGGCGCAGACAATGCCACCCAAAGGGCAATTACCTTAAACGTTATAGGTTACAATAACTTATTGGAAAACACAAACAAGAGAAACAGATTTGTAGGTAATGCTTGGGGAGAATTGGAAATCTTAAAAGGCCTAAAATACAAATTGAGGGTTAGTGCCGATGTTTTAGATTTTAAAGATAGGTTGTTTATTCCGCCTAGCGATTTGGGTTGGTATTACATTACAACGAACGAAGAAGCCTCATTGGATGTAACCAGTGGAAACCGTACAAGGACAATAATGGATAACTTATTGTCTTATAACCTTGAGATAGACCGACATAAAATTGATGTTTTAGTAGGTTCTGTTCAAGAAAAAACAACCTTTAATAGACATTTTTCGCGGGGGGTTGGGTTTGATGATAATGCCATCAGCCAGTTAAATTATGCGTACGATTCTAGGGCAGAAGAATATGAAAGTACTATTACGGGCAAGTCTTATTTAAGTAGAATTAACTATAGTTTTGACGATAGATATTTAATTACTGCAAACTACAGGCAGGATAAAACCTCGCTTTTTGACGAGATGAATAATACGGGCGATTACTTCTCGTTCTCGGGAGCTTGGAAAGTTCATAATGAAAATTTTATCAATCTGCCAGATTGGTGGAATACCTTAAAAATTAGAGGAGGATACGGTACCTTGGGTAACAATACAGTTGGCCCGTATGCCTATACTGCTACTGTAAATCCGTTTGCCAGTTATGTTTTTGGAAATGAACTGGCACCTGGAACAACGGTCGTTTCAGCAAAAGATCCAGACTTAAAATGGGAAGATACCGAAACGGTTAATGCTGCCATTGAATTAGGTTTGTTCAATAATAAATTACAGTTTTCAGCGGAATATTACAGAAAAACATCTTCAGATATTTTAGCCAATGTACCACTACCCCTTTCATCGGGTACAATTGATAACTGGACGGTTGCGGTGGTTAAAAATGCTGCCGATGTTCAAAATACAGGTATGGAGTTTGCTCTATCGTACAGCAACAGCGACAATGAGTTTCAGTACAATATTTCGGCGAACTTGGGTACTTTAAAAAATGAAGTTTTGAAAATTGGTGAAAACGACCTTCCAATACCAGGCGTTAATTCTAGAACGGAAGTAGGCAGGTCTATTGGTGAGTTATATGTTTATGAAACCGATGGGTTATTTAATTCTGCAGAAGAAGTAGCTGCCCATGCCCTTCAGCCGGGTGCACAACCCGGTGATGTTAGGTTTGTAGATCAAATAACTGTAGATACGGACGGCGATGGCGTACCAGATGCCACTGATGGGTTAATCACAGATGAAGATCGTGTGTTTAAAGGTGTTACCATTCCAAAATTAAGTTACGGTTTTAACTTTAGCGCTAATTATAAAAACTGGGATTTCTCAATGTTTTGGCAAGGTAGCGCAGGAAATAAAATATACAATGGTACCTATAATGGTTTAATGATAGGAGGACTTTTAAACCACCATACAGATATGTTAGATTTCTGGACTCCAACAAATTTGGATACCAATATTCCACGTCCAGACCAATTGGAAACCAACGCCAATGCAAGGGGCTCAGATAGGTTTATTGAAGATGGAGATTACATTAGGCTTCAAAGCTTACAGTTAGGTTACAATGTGCCAATGGAAAATGTAAAACTTATAGACAGGTTAAGAGTTTATTTGTCTGGACAAAACTTACTGACTTTAACCGGGTACAAAGGCTACGATCCAGATTTTATTAGTGACGGATTGTTTTCGAGAGGCTTTGAGTTTGGTTCATTTCCTAACCCAAGAACATTGTCGTTGGGGATAGATGTAAAGTTTTAATGCTATAAAAAGATTATCATGAAAAATATTTTAAAATATAAATTAATTGGGGCTTTAAGCTTATTGCTTATTACATTGTTTAGCTGTGTAAAGGACGAAGAATTGGTGCAGGTAGATCCCAACTTAGATACCGAAGCTTCATTTTGGAAAACAGATGAAGATTTTCTAAAAGGTACCAATGCCATTTACGGAAGTATGCATATAGATGGCACTTACATGCGAAGTACACCATTGTTGTTGGACCTTAAAAGTGATGGGGCTAGAAGTAATAGCCCATGGCCGGCCATGGCAAACGTTGGGCGCTTTAATACCAGTTTAGCAGATGATGCTATTTATGGTTGGGCCTATAGAGATTTTTATCAAGGTGTATTTAGGGCAAATCAAGTATTCGATTATATTGAAGGGATTGATTTTGAAGATTCAGGATTAAGAAATAGAATTAAGGGGCAAGCCCATTTCTTAAGAGGTCTTTATTTTTTCCATTTGGTTAATTTCTTTAAAAACGTACCGTTACCATTGGATAACTCGTCTTTAGTACACGAACAAAAAACTGAGGCAGAAGGTTGGGCTCAAATAAAAGCCGATTTTGAAGCAGCGGCCGATTTGTTGCCCGTTTCATATAATAATGTTTCTGGTTTGGATGCTGGAGATGTAGGCAGAGCAACCAAAGGAGCAGCATTGGCATACTTAGGGAAAGCTTATTTGTACACTCAAGATTTCCCAAATGCTAGAGACACCTTTAAAAAGGTTATTGATTTGCAGGTATATTCTTTAGTACCAAATTATAGAGATAATTTTACTGTAGATAATGAAAACAACTCAGAATCCATTTTTGAAGTTCAATTCAGTAGAGATGCTGGCGGAGTTGATTTAAGTTGGGGGTCTAACCCCACTGCCGGATGGGGGCAAACTTCGGCAAGGGCAATTACTTATGGTCCTCGTGCTTTTGGGTTTACCGATGTGCAGCCTACATTTGCTTTGTACAACGACTTTCTTATTGAAAAAACGGTTAACGATGAGGTTGATCCAAGGTTGGATGCCACAATGTTTTATAACAAACCTGGCGGAATGATGCTTTATGGTCAGGATTTTGCAACTGTTTATGGCTCCAATGCAAATGATTTAAATGATTTGTTCTGTAGAAAATACCAAAATTCAGATGGGGGCCAGCCAGATGAGTTCGATTGGCGTTCTGGAATTAACGAACGAATTATGCGCTACGCAGATGTATTGTTAATGTATGCTGAAGCCTTGAATGAAACAGGAGCAACAGATCAGGCATACGCATATATTCAAGAGGTTAGAAATCGCGTTAATTTACCCAATTTAGCCGTTACAAAACCAAGTATGTCTCAACAGGAAATGCGCGATCAAATTGCTCACGAAAGATTTTTGGAGTTTGCTCTTGAAGGACACCGTTTTAATGATATCCGCCGTTGGGGGTGGTTGGAAGACCCAACTAGGTTAGATTGGCTAAAATCTAGAGATCCAGAATTTGAAACTTATTCAGTTGGAAGGGAGTATTTCCCAATTCCACAAACAGAAATAGATAATAACCCTTTGGTTAATGACCAAAATGGAGGGTATTAAAAAGTTGTTTTTTTTGAGTTAGTCAATTGTCATAAGGCAGGCTATCATCAAACCTGCCTTATGATTTATTTTAATAATTTCTGAGTCTTTATCTTACTTGATAAACAAAAAGTTACGTTAATTAATAATATTCAAATACAATAAAAGTATTGTTTCGGTTATTTATTCGATAGCCTTTTGAAATGTAGTTTTTTTTTAATTTATTTGTAAGTGTAAAATAAACACTTGTAGTGTTTGTGTGAAAAAAGATATTATAATTTTATACCAATAATCCATGACTATTCTAAAAACTAAACTAGTAAAACCAATAGCCCTATTTTTTATGGCGACTGCAAGTCTTTTTGCTCAAGAGGGGCCGACTTCCATTTCAATTAGCGTTGATGAAGAAGCGCCAACCATCAGTAAACACATCTACGGCCATTTCGCCGAACACTTGGGGCGCAGTATTTATGGAGGCTTTTATGTGGGGGAAGACAGTAATATACCAAATACCAATGGTGTAAGAAATGATATTATCGAAGCCTTAAAAGGCTTAAAAATTCCAAATTTGCGTTGGCCGGGAGGCTGTTTTGCAGATGAGTACCATTGGAAAGATGGTGTGGGCCCCAAAGGGGATAGACCTATCATTTTAAATACGCACTGGGGCGAGGTAGAAGAAGATAACAGCTTTGGAACGCACGAGTTTTTAGAATTGTGCGAGCTATTGGAAACAGAGCCCTATTTAGCAGGAAACGTAGGCAGCGGAACGGTTGAAGAACTGAACGATTGGGTGGAGTACTGCAATTATGATGGCAATACCGCTATGGCCAATTGGAGAAAAGCCAACGGACGTGAAGAGCCATGGAAAGTGAAGTATTGGGGCATTGGTAACGAAAGCTGGGGATGCGGAGGTAATATGACCCCAGAATATTTCGCAAATTTATACAGGCAGTATGCCACCTATGCCAGAAACTACCCAGGAGTAAATATTAAAAAAATAGCATCTGGAGCCGATTCCGATAATTACCATTGGACCGAAGTAATGATGCGTGATGTGCCTCATAACATGATGTGGGGACTTTCGGTACATTATTACACCAGAACCGGATGGCCACCAACAGGTTCGGCAACAAAATTTGATGAGTCTGATTATTTTCTTTTCATGAAACACTGCCTAAGAACTAATGAGATTTTAGACACCCATATTTCCATAATGGATAAATACGATCCCAAAAAGCGAGTGGCTTTGGTGGTTGATGAATGGGGAAGCTGGTACGCCGTAGAAGAAGGCACAAACCCAGGCTTTGCCTATCAGCAAAACTCCATGCGTGATGCCATGATAGCGGGATTGTCATTGAACATGTTTCATGAAAGAGCCGATAGAATTAAAATGGCCAATTTGGCACAAACCGTAAACGTGCTTCAGGCAGCTATTTTAACCAAGGATGAAAAAATGCTGCTTACGCCCACTTATCACGTTATGAAGATGTACGCTGTTCATCAAGATTCCAAACTATTGCCATTGTCTTTTGAATCACCAAAGTATACCTATAAAGGCGAAACTTTGTCTGCCATTTCAGCTTCAGCATCAAAAGATAAGAATGGTTTGGTGCACATTTCGTTGGTTAACATAGATTCCAAAAAAGAAAACGAAATAGAAATAGATCTAAACGCACTGGGTATTAAAAATGTTACCGGGGAAATCTTGAAATCCGATAAACTGCAAGACCATAATACCTTCGATAATCCGGATAAAGTGAGGCCTTCAGCATTTAAAGATTTCAAACTCAAAAAAGGAAAATTAAAACTCACCTTGCCGCCTTTTTCAGTAGTGGTATTGGAAGGAAAATAAAACATATTTGCTATGAAAGCCCATAATGGGCATTTGGCAAACAGAGGTTATTACCCATCAAGATAAATAAATTTCTGAACCACGGGCTCTCAATAAAATTTAAATAGATGAAAACAATAAAACTCCTTGGGCTATTGGCTGTACTGATATTGGCCAGTTGCTCTAAAAGCGATGAAATGGAACATCCCAAACAGGGAACGGTGTTAGATACCGAATGTTCTGGAACTACACAGATAATTACCTATGCTGATGGGAATGGCGGGGTTACAATAAGCCGTATTGAAAATTCAATAGACTGTGGTTATGAAGCTCCCGGAGAAACTTTCAATGGGCCAACCTACCCCGATAATTATACGCCCATAGCTTCATGGAACAACCGATCGCAATGGAATTTGGCAAATGTGCACGATCCCACGGTAGTAAAGGACGGAGAGTACTATTACATGTACCAAACCGATGCTTCTTATGGTAATGCCCACGATGGCCATGGGCATTTTCACCATAGAAGATCAAAAGACCTTGTGAATTGGGAGTATAGAGGAAGTACCATGGTAACTGCCCCTGCTTGGGTTAAGGATTCTTTGAACAACATGAGGGCAAGAATGGATCCCGCATTACCTCCAATTGCTAGCCCAAATTACGGGTATTGGGCACCCTGCGTAAAAAAAGCAGGTAATACATTCAGGATGTATTACAGTATTGTGGTGATTGAACCTATTGTGGGCTCAGATTTTAACACCTCATGGTCAGAAAGGGCTTTTATCGGCTTAATGGAGACAAATGATTTGGCATCCAATGCTTGGGTTGATAAAGGTATGGTGGTTTGCTCGGTGGCCGACGGATTGGAAACCTATACCCGAACAAGCGGCAACGATTGGAGCGGATACTTTAAATACAATGCCATCGACCCCACTTTTATTGAAACGCCAGAAGGCGAGCAATATTTAATTTATGGTTCTTGGCACTCTGGAATAGCCGCTTTAAAATTGAATCCAGAAACAGGCAAGCCTGATAAACTGGAAACTTTGGAAGATTATGGCGTAACGGTTGCGAAGCGTGGCAATAGCCGTTGGCAAGCTTCCGAAGGTCCAGAAATCATGTACAATCCAGACACAGGCTATTATTATTTGTTTATGGCTTACGACGAACTTTCTGTAGCCTACAACACTAGGGTAGCACGCTCTACAAGTATCACTGGCCCATACCTGGGCATCAATGGAGCCAATGTAACGGCTGGAGCCGATTGTTATCCTATGTTAACGAATCCTTATAGTTTTAAGAACCATACGGGGTGGGTAGGGTTTGCACATAATACGGTATTTAAGAACCCCGATACCAACCAATGGTTTTATGCGTCGCAGGCCCGTTTGCCGGTAGGTGTTCCAGGTATTAACGTATCCAACGCTGTGATGATGGGGCATGTTCGAGAGATTGAATGGACCGATGATGGTTGGCCAGTAATAGCTCCGGAGCGTTATGCGGGAGTGCCTTCAACCGAAATTACTGAAGCTTCTTTTGTGGGGACTTGGGAGCATATAGAAATGCAGTATCAATACAAAACCATTCAAGAAGCTTCAACAATAGTATTGTCGAATAATAATACGGTATCTGGCGATGTTACGGGAACATGGTCTTACGATAGTGCCAATAAAACACTGGATATTAATGGGGTTAAATGTAAAGTGCTTGATGCTTGGGACTGGGAAGCTTCAACCCGAAAAGTAACCATTACCTATTCGGGTTTAACAAATGTTGGTTTGCCAGTTTGGGGTAAGAAAATAAACTAGGACTATGAAAAAAATATTCATCTTATTGGTAGCTGCATTCATTGGTTTTGCTTGTGGCTCTGGAAAAGAAAAGACAACATCTTCAGCCCACGAAAATCTAAATTTCAACAACCCTATAATTACAGACAAATACACCGCAGATGCAGCAGCTATTGTACACAACGACAAAGTTTATCTCTATGCGGGCCATGATCAGGCGCCCAACGATGTTAATGCTTACCGTATGCACGAATGGTTGGTGTATTCTTCGGAAGATATGGTGCATTGGCAGGAACACCCTGTACCATTAAAACCCACCGATTTTAAATGGGCCTCGGGAAGTGCTTGGGCTTCCGAAGTGATTGAAAAAAGCGGAAAATTTTACTGGTATGTAACCGTAGAGCACGGAAGCATTCACGGAAAAGCCATTGGTGTGGCCGTTGCCGATAGCCCAACAGGGCCGTTTAAAGATGCTATTGGGAAAGCACTGATAACAAATAATATGACCACACATACCAATATCAGTTGGGATGATATCGACCCTACTGTTTGGATTGATGATGACGGCCAGGCTTATATATTTTGGGGAAATACGGTTTGTAAATATGCCAAACTAAAGGACAATATGATTGAGTTGGATGGCCCAATCATGACGGTAGATTTGCCCAATTTCACTGAAGCGCCATTCATCCACAAAAAAGGCGATTGGTATTATCTCTCTTATGCCTACCAATTTCCTGAAAAAATAGCCTATGCCATGAGCAAATCCATTAACGGGCCATGGGAATTTAAGGGTATTTTAAACGAGGTGGCTGGAAACAGCAACACTAACCACCAAGCTATTATCGAATTTAAAGGGAAGGATTATTTTATATACCATAACGGAAGCATTCCAACGCATGGTGGCAGTTTTAGGCGCTCGGTGTGTGTGGACAGACTTTACTATAACGAAGACGGTACATTGAAACGTGTGATTATGACTTCCGAAGGCATCCAAAATCAATAAAAAAGCTTCGTTTATTATGAAAGTACTAAATACCATTTTTCTTTTTTTTATCATCTCGGGAAGTACATTTGCTCAAGATATTAGGGTGCACGACCCTGTGGTAGCAAAACAGGGTGACACATTTTATTTATTTTGTACAGGTTGGGGAATAAGTTGTTTTAGTTCAAAAGATTTAAAAAACTGGAAGAAAGAGTCATCGGTATTTTCTGAAAAACCACAGTGGACAGACCGTGTGGTGCCTAATTTTAAAAATCACATTTGGGCACCAGATATTAGCTTCCATAACGGTATTTATTATTTGTATTATTCTATTTCCGCCTTTGGAAAAAATACTTCGGCTATTGGGTTGGCAACCAATGCTTCCTTAAATCCTAACGATGAAAACTACAAGTGGGAAGACCAAGGGATGGTTGTACAGTCCGTACCAAATCGGGATATGTGGAACGCCATCGATCCGAATTTGATTTTTGACGAAAATGGAACGCCATGGCTGGCCTTCGGTTCGTTTTGGAACGGTTTGAAAATGGTGAAAATGAATACTGATTTGAAAGAACCCGCGCAACCAGAAGAATGGTATACCATTGCTAGTCGGGAGCGTGATTATGAACTTGAAGACGCCAATCCTGGAAATGCAGCTTTGGAGGCTCCGTTTATATTTAAAAAGGGTGGCTATTACTATCAGTTTTTGTCATGGGATTATTGTTGTCGCGGCGAAAACAGTACTTATAAAGTGGTGGTGGGCCGTTCAAAGTCAGTTACAGGGCCTTATGTAGATAAGGAAGGGAAGCTTCTTAACCATGGAGGCGGAAGTTTGGTTATTGAAGGCGATGAAAACTGGCATGGCGTTGGGCACAATAGTGTGTACAGCTTCGATGGGAAAGATTATTATTTCAGTCATGGCTACGATGCTAATGATAAAGGTGCTCCAAAATTGATTGTTAAGGAAGTGGTTTGGCATGAGGGGTGGCCTGCTCTAAAGTCAATGGAATAAGTAAAGGCTAGCAAATATTCTTGATGTATGAAATCTGAAAACCAAAAATTAAGTCTCCTTGAAAAAATAGGGTACGGATCGGGAGACGCCGCGGTAAACGTTGTGATATCTTCCATGTTTCTTATTATCACCTTTTTTTATACCGATGTATTTGGGCTAAAGCCTAAAGACATGGCACTATTGTTTTTATTGGTGCGGTTTATCGATGCGATTACCGACCCACTCATGGGAATGATTACCGATAAAATAACCACAAAATGGGGACGGTACAGGCACTATTTTTTGTTTTTGTCGGTGCCTTTCGGTCTCTCGGTGTTCTTGACCTTTACAACTCCAGATTTCGATTATGCCGGTAAAATGATTTACGCTTATTTAACTTATGTTTTTGTCACCATTATGTTTACTTCAGTTACCATTCCTTATATATCGCTTATAGGGGTGTTAACCAGCGATCCGCAAGAACGTTTATCTGCCAATGGCTATAGGTTGTTTTTTGCTAAAATCGCCGCTTTTTTGGTGTCTATTGTGGTGCCTGTTTTGGCTGAAAAATTAGGTAAAAATGATATTTCAAAAGGCTATCAATTGGCCATGGGGCTTATGGCATTAATGGGAACCGCCCTGTTTTTATTCTGCTTTTTTACGACCAAAGAACGCGTAGAGCATAAAGTGGAAGATAAACCGCTATTTGAACAACTCAAATTATTGTTGCAAAACGGGCAATGGACGCTCCTGTTCGGGGTGTGCTTTTTTGGCACGGTAGGTTATGTTATCCGCAATTCGGTGGCTATTTTTTATGCCAAATATTTTTTGGGTGGCGATGCCAGTGTACAGTCTTCGTTTATGGCAACGGGTGTAGTGGCGGCTATTTTGGCCATGCCAGCATCAACCTTTATAACCAAGCGCTATTGCAAGGTGAAACTTTTTAAATGGACACAGCTTGCTGTTGGAGTCATCAGTTTAATTATGCTTTTAGTGGTTAACCCCGGAAATATGGCATTGGCTTACGTATTGTATTTTATACTTTCTTTTGTGGTCGATTTGCATGCACCGGTATTTTGGTCGGCCATTGCCGAAGCGGTAGATTACGGTCATGCCGAATCGGGAAAGCGTGTATCCGGGCTATCGTTTGGGGGGATTTCATTCGCACAAAAATTAGGTATGGGCATAGCTGGGGCTGCTGTGGGTTATTTATTGGATTTCTTTGAATATGTACCAAAAGCAGAAACACAAACTGAATATGCACTTTGGGGCATTGCACTGATGTTAACGGTCATCCCAGGGCTATTCCATGTTGTTATGGGCGGACTCATGTTCCGATATAAAATCACCGATTCGTATTACGAAACCATTAAAACCAAA